>CAXXSP010000058.1:0-74341 GCA_963676605.2 Sphaerochaetaceae bacterium
CTCACTCACCCTTTCGAAAGGGGTGCCAATCTTCTCTGATGTGAGCTTCTCGATCGAGAGGGGCTCCACGCTTCTTCTCGGCGGAAAGAACGGGTCAGGCAAGTCCCTCCTCTTACGCACGCTGAAGGGGCTGTTCACTCCGAGTTCGGGAGAGATCATCATCGATGGGGAGAACGTGACGAAAAAGAAGCAGAAAAGGCTGCTTCTTACCGGACTCGTCTTTCAGGATACAGACCTTCAGATTGTGGGGACAGAGTGTTCGGAAGGACCTCCTCTTCGGTCTCACCAATCTCGCTGTCCCGGCTGCAGAGTGTGAGCAGAGAATTTCGGAAGTAGCAGAACTGCTCGAGATCACTCATCTCCTCGACAAGCGTCCATCGCTTCTATCCGGAGGGGAAAAACGGCGTGTCGCCCTTGCAGGGGTGATGGTGATGCAGCCCTCCCTCATTTTCCTTGATGAACCTTCGCCAATCTTGATTACCCGGGATCGTCCAGGTTCTCTCCTCCATCATCGCCCTCAGGAGAAGGGAGCTACCCTGATCATAGCGACCCATGAGGTGGAAAAGGTCGCCGCCCACTGTGAGCAGACCCTTATCCTCGACCACGGCTGTTCTGTCCTCAGCGGCAGCACGGAAGAGGTACTCCCCTCTGCGGAGAGTACGGGATACGTGTTCCCCGTTCAGGGGGACAGCCTGTGGCCGTAAGCGAGCTCAGCTGGCTGAGATGAATATATTTCACTACCGCCCTGAAGGGTCCTATCTGAATGCCCTCCATCCCTCACCAAGATCCTGCTGCTGATCCTGCTCAGTACACTGAACGTGAGCGGTCCACCCTCTTCTGCGCCTTACCTTAACCTTCGCACTCCTGCTCGCACCTCACCGGAAGACTTCCGCTTCTTCGTTACGCGAAGGAGTTCACCTACTTCTCCCTCATCATCGCGATGGTTGCGATCTCGCGATACCTGACAAGCATTCCCTTGAAAGCGCCCTGAGGACGCTGTTCATGTTCACCTCAATGATCCTGTTCAGCATACTTCTCATGGACAGCACCCCGGTAGACGATACCGGGTAAGGCGGTCTCGCTTCTGTTCACTCCCTTCGGAAAGAAGAGTGTACGAACGACAGGTGCGATCATTGAACTCACACTGGTGATGATCCCACTCTTCCTTGATACAGCGCAGACGGTCATGGCGGCAAGAAAAGCCCGGGGAGAACGATTCTGGCCTCATCCCCTGCGTTCTACAGCCTCCTTCACCGAATCGGTGCTGTATCAGGTGCTGAGGGACATCTCCCGGCTGGAACATGCCCTGATGGCACGGCAGTATACCCCGGAGAGAACCTCTCCTCTCTCGCCTTTCAGATACTCCGAACTTCTCATCATTCTCTCTGTATCTTCTCTCTCTCTTCTCCTATACTTGAAGACATGAACAAGCAGACGCTCCGCAAGGAGATCAGAAGAACATCACGCCTCATGGATTCCTCCTATAAAGCTCAGGCCTCAAGAGACATCTGCTCCGGCAATCCTCTCGACTGAAGAGTACAGAACTGCCGAGGCTATACTCCTGTACGTCCCGCTGAGTGATGAGGTGGAGATCACGGAGGTGATAGAAAGAGCTCTTCGTGATGGAAAGAGAGTCGCCCTGCCGGTCGTCCTGCCCCGCGGTATGATCTTCCGGCAGATCGACACCTCCTGGATCAGACATCTTGAGACAGGGAAGCTCGACCTATCCGAACCGACGGAGGTCTACCCTGAGTTCGTTCCCGCTTCCGTAGGGGGGGAGATCCTGGTCCTGACCCCGGGAAGGGCTTTCAGTGTGAAGGGGGATCGCATGGGAAGAGGAGCCGGCTACTACGATACCTTCTTCGCCTCTCTGTCGGGAAGGGCGATAAAGATGGCCGCGGCGTTTGATATTCAGATAGTGGATGAGGTTCCAACCGATGAGAGAGACCGTCCGGTCGATATCATCGTCACTGAGAAGAGGGCTGATCCGTTAGCTTCGCTCTCCCAGAGCCAGGAGAAATGTGTTTTCACGAAGTGTTTCATTGCGATCCCTCCCTGGGAATTTCCCATATGGAAGGGATCACAGCGGTAGAGCTCGTCCAAGGCTGAGGAGCTCTTCGCGTACCTCGGGGGTTCTCACCGTCCTCAGCAGGGTGCTGAGGGTCTTCAGGTACTCGAACTGCTTTGTGGGTGAACTTGCAATGACGAAGAGGAAATGGACCGGTTTGTCGTCCTTCGCGGCATACTCGATGCCGCATTCGCTCAGGCCGAGCCCTACATAGACTGATTCGAGGTTCTCGATCTTCCCGTGAGCGATACCGATACCGTGTCCGATACCGGTAGTTTCGATACGCTCACGTTCTATGACGGCGTGTTTGAAGGCGGGGATATCATCAAGGGAAGAGAAGACGGTGCATTTGTCGATAACTTCGAGGATCGCATCCTCTTTCTCAAGAGAATCGACGTGACAGATAAGCGTCTTTTGCCTTCTCACTTAATAAACATTATGCCTCCAGAGTTGCCAGGTACTCATTCATCGCCTTGGCCGCCTTGCGTCCCTGCCCCATGGCCAGAATGACGGTCGCAGCTCCGAGAACGATATCGCCTCCGGCATAGACCCCTTTCATACTGGTCTTACAGGTCTCCTCATCGACGATGATGTTTCCTCTCCTGTTCACCTCGAGTCCCTTGGTGGTTCTCTCGATGAGGGGATTGGAATCATTGCCGATGGCAACGATAACAGTATCGAATTCATGAACCGCTTCGCTTCCCTCGATCTCGACAGGACGTCTTCGTCCGGAAGCATCAGGTTCTCCAAGCTCACAGGTAACGAGCTCAACACCGTTGACCCGTCCGTTCTCATCACCGACGATCTTTTTCGGTGTATGAAGCATCAGGAACCGGATCCCTTCTTCGCGTGCATGAGCAACCTCTTCACGCCGTGCCGGCATCTCCACCTCTGTTCTGCGGTAGACGATGGTCACTTCGTCTGCACCGAGGCGCCGTGCAGTACGGGCTGCGTCCATGGCGACGTTTCCGCCTCCGAAGACTGCGACCTTTTTCGAGCCGTACAGGGGAGTTCCCGCGACATTCCGTTCATACGCCTTCATCAGGTTCGACCGTGTGAGGTACTCATTGGCACTGAATACTCCTACAAGGTTCTCCCCTTCCAGGTGCATGAACTTCGGAAGTCCTGCTCCTGTACCGATGAACAGGGCATCGAAGCCCTCCTCCTCAAGAAGATCATCCACACGGGCTGTACGTCCGACGAGGAAGTTGTGCTCCACCTTGACTCCCATCTCCTCAAGAGATTCGAATTCTCTCTCAACAATTGATTTGGGAAGACGGAACTCGGGGATACCGTAGACGAGAACGCCTCCGGCCTTGTGCAGCGCCTCGAACATGATAACTTCATGTCCCTCGCGCCGCAGGTCCGCGGCAGCGGTCATGCTTGCGGGGCCGCTACCGACAACCCCCACTTTCTTTCCTGTGGCAGGTGCCACAGCAGGATTCTTTCTCTTGTTGTTCGCAGCTTCCCAGTCAGCGACAAAGCGTTCGATTCTTCCGATATTGACCGCCTTGTCGATGCTCTTGAGGGACTTGCCGACCGTACAGGTCAGCTGGCACTGATTCTCCTGAGGACATACACGTCCGCAGATAGCGGGGAGCATGCTCGCTTCCTTGATCGTCGCAACAGAGGCGGCGAAATCGCCCTCGGCAGCCTCACGGATGAACTTGGGGATGTCGATGCTTACCGGACAGCCGGCAACGCAGGGAGCGTTCTTGCACTGGAGGCATCTGAGCGATTCAACGATCACCTGATCCTCCGTGTAGCCGATCGCCACTTCGTTCATGTTGCATACCCGCTCCGAGGGGAGCTGGGAGGGCATATCCATCGGCGGAATAAGAAGCCGTTCCTTGACTTTGATCGTCTCAGGATTAAGGGTGCTCCGCACGTCCTTTGCAATGGTGTCGAGTTGTTGCAGTGTGGGATGACTCATCAGGCTTCACCCTCCTTGATTTCAAGTCCGACATGGCAGCGGTGATGGGCATCCGCCTCCTGCGGTTTAAAGGTACCGAGACGGAGAAGGAGATTTTCCCAGTCCACCTGGTGCGCATCGAATTCAGGTCCGTCAACACAGACGAACTTTGTCTCTCCCCCGACGTTCACGCGGCAGCCGCCGCACATGCCGGTACCGTCGATCATGATCGTATTGAGAGAGGCTACAGTGGGTACATCGAACTCTTTCGTGGTAAGGGTACAGAACTTCATCATGATCGGAGGCCCGATGGCAACGACCATATCGACCTTCTCAGACTGCATGATCTCCTTGAGAGGTTCTGTGACAAGAGCCTTGCGGCCATAGGAACCATCGTCGGTCACGACGATCACATCGTCGGTGATCTTCCTCATCTCCTCTTCGAGGATGATGAGCTCTTTGGTTCTCGCACCGATGATGATCGTCACATCATTGCCTGCAGCCTTCATCGCCTGGGCGATCGGGTGCATGGGAGCGACCCCGACACCTCCGCCTACACAGATGACACGGCCGAACTTTTCGATATGAGTAGGCTGTCCGAGGGGTCCTAGGACATTCTTGATAGTATCGCCAGGGTTGAGTGTGGCGAAGTGGTGAGTAGCCTCACCTACAGCCTGGAAGACGATCGTGATCGATCCTTTCTCGGGATCGGCGTCCGCTATGGTAAGAGGGATTCTCTCCGCGTGATCGGGGCCCTGCTGAAGAATCACGAACTGACCCGCTTTCCGGTTCTTCGCGATCTTCGGTGCTTCGATTTCCATTCGGAAAACTTCTTTCGACAGTCTCTTTTTATCAAGAATTGTGAACATCACAGCCTCCAATTCATGGTGTGAAGTGATCACAGAATCTGTAACAATACATTCAGCTGTGACATACCATGTCCTAAAGTGGTACATCATAGAGTACCAACTTTCATTTATTTATACAATATTTATGTGTTTGTCCTTTTTAATTAGATTGTGTATACTGATTTTCACATTAACACGGAGAAAGAAGGTACAGACATGATACGTAGAAACAATGAAATGCAGCATGCCGAAGCAACTGGAATGAGAGGCGGCGACGGTACGATCGCGGCGGTTCATCACCTTGCAAAGGAAGAAGTTCCCCACGGAAGACTCTTCACCACATTCACCGTCCCCAGGGGAGCCTCGATCGGGTATCACGACCACACGGGAGAGACCGAGTATTACCTGATCACCTCAGGAAAAGGGATCGTGACCGAAGAGGACGGCGACAAGGAGGTCGCTGCGGGAGATCTCGTGATCACCGGAGGCGGTGCAGGTCACTCGATCCGCAATGAGGCGGATGAACCTCTCGTATTCGTCGCTGTCATCCTGTTCGACTGAAACAGAACACTCCAGGGTTCAGGCGACTGAACTCTGGACAGCCAGCGGATTGATCCTTGTACGGTAGATTCGACGGAAGAACAGGACTCCCATGGTAAGCGAGCTGATTTCCGAAAGGATGAACGCATACCAGGTGGCATGGATTCCCCAGAACGTGGAGAGGATGTAGGCCGCAGGCAGAAGTACCACCAGCTGCCTGATAACAGACATAATCAGGGAGTAGGTTCCCTTCCCCAGTCCCTGGAAGGAAACGCTCAGCGTGATCGCTGTTGCAGCCAGAGGAAAGTGGAAGCTGATGATCTTCATCGCCGGAATGCCGATAGAGAGCAGTTCGGGCGATGCATCGAACAGCCCGAGGAGCATCTCCGCTCCGAAAAAGAACAGAACAGTCCCCCCGCTCATGATACCGACCGCTATGAGGGCGGTCGTCCGTATCGTCTGGAGAATCCTCTCCTTCTGACGCGCTCCGTAGTTGAATGCGACGATACTTATCATCGCCGTGACCAGACCGAAGATCGGCATGAAGATAAAACTCTGAAGACGGAAATAGACCCCGAAGAAGGCGACTGCCGTCGAGGAGAAGGTGATCAGAATCGCGTTCATCCCGACACTCATCACCGACCCGATCGACTGCATGATAATCGAGGAAAATCCTACATGATAGATCTCTCTGACTGTTTTCCAGGTAAACCTGAAATGGCGGAAGGCAATCGTGAGCACCTTCGATCTTTTTCTCAGGAGGGAGAACCCGATGGTGAAGGCGATCACCTGAGCCGTTACCGTTGCGATAGCGGCTCCCTTCACCCCCATCGCGGGGATACCGAAATACCCGAAGATCAGGATCGGGTCCAGTGCGATATTGATCAGGGCTCCGAGGATCTGCGTGATCATCGGGGTGATGGTATCACCGCTGCCCTGCATGATCCTCTCGGTCATCAGCTGCCCGAAGACACTGAATGAAAACAGGGTGATGATAAGCACATAGGTATTCCCCATCGAAACGATCTCAGGATCGCTGGTGAACATCGGGATAAACCAGAACGGCAGGGTGATACCGAACAGAGCTATGATCCCTCCGAGAGAGAATGCGAGGGTGATACCGTGCATCGCGACATCGCTCGCGAGGTCGCTTCTCCCCTCCCCCAGTCTTCTTGAAAGAAGCGCGTTCATACCCACAGCCGTACCGACTGCGAATGCGATTATGATGATCTGTACCGGGAAGATGAGAGAAACGGCCGTAAGGGCCGCCTCTCCCGTTCGGGAGATGAAAATCGAGTCAACGACATTATACAAGGCCTGCACCATCATCGAGATCATGATGGGCACGCCCATAGAAAACAGGAGAGGGACTATCGGAGCCCTTCCCATTTTATTCTCTGCTGCTTTATCCATATAGCGCTACTCTATCTAAAACCCGAGGTTAAGGCAAGCAGAAGAAAGGGAGACTCCCGCTGGAATTCAGAGGGAGTTCCCAATCACATGATTAAAGAGTGAACGGTACGATCAGTGTCGGATCTATCACCCGGAATATGAAGGATTCGGTGATGAAGAGCGTCACATCCTTGCTGGAGGAATTCTCATAGCCTACGGCGAAATCCTGCCCCACCGTGAGTTCGAGATTCTCGTTGTCATACGGAATCAGAAGCGCTCCGGTCAGTGAGAGGGAGGGTATCACCTTCGCTCCCGTGAGCCGTTCGATTCTCTCCATGAGCGGGAGTCCTCCGACTTCCTTCGAGAGTCTCAGATAAGCCTCCTCTCCGACGATGAGAGAAAACGGTCCATCCACACTCTGTTTCTGGAGAACCAGCATCGCCTTCGCTATTGCTTCCATGATGGCGCCGCCATCTTTCCCGAAGGGAACGGCCTTATTTGATGCCGCCTTCTGCAGTCCTACGATGCCGCCGGCAGAGTAACCCGAGTAGATTGCCTGCTCCTCGAAATCGGCGATCTTCGCAGCAGCTGCCTCAAGCGGGCCGAGATCTATATCGCGCGCACCGCGACCCAGATTATCGAGTTCCCACCTATTGAGAGTGAAGGATACCCTTGCCTCGGTCAGTGGTGATACCCGGTACACGCCGGTTCTCACATCTCCGTTCTCTCCGGCAAGGTCAAGCCTGCCTTCCGAAATACTCGTGAACTCCCAGCCTCTCGGCCCGTCCACATGAACCGCCTTCCGGGCGGAAAGACGGGACTTCAGCACCTCCGCCGTTCTGTTCTCTATCTCCTGCCACACGTCAGCTGACAGTGGGGCCAGTTCTTTCTTCAATATATCCATAGCGTCCTCCGCTTACTCCTTCATGGATCCAATCGATAAAGAAGAGCCTTCCGAAGCATCCTCAGTACCAGCCTCTTCTGCATCGAGAAGAGATCCTTCAGTAAAAAGATAGGTTCTGAGCTCCTCATCCCATCCGGCCATGTTCCGTCTCAACCATTCCACGGTCATACAGGCATGCTCTATCTCCTCGTCCCTGTTATGAGCCATAACCTCTTTCAAGGACTGGTCACTACTTGTCGCCACCCGCTGGTTATACCAGTCGATAGCCTCGAGCTCTTCCCTCAGGCTGGTGATCGCCCTCGAGATATCTCTCGTGTTCTCATCAAGAACTTCATACGGTTCAGTGTATGCCATAATGCCTCCTTATCAAGAATGATTCTCATTTTCTATAGAACGAATATACGGAAACTGAAAGGAAAAGCAAAGTGAAAAAGAGTTTTTCACCCGGATGTATCTGTGATTATATCACGAAGAAGATCAGAAAAACAGAAAAGGACGCCTGGGAACAACGTTCCTCTGGCGTCCTCATCATAAGCTGATGTGTATCACATTGGTCGCAGGATATTCTCCTTATGATAATTTCACATCAATCTTCTTCGGCTGGGTTGCAGGTACCTTCGGGATGGTGAGCGTCAGCACACCATTCTTGAACTCACCTGCAATGTTCTCTTCATCCACTCCCTCAGGAAGGGTGAAAGATCTCTCGAAGGAATTACAGTAGCGCTCACGGATCAGGTAATTCGGTGAAACCTTCTCTTCCTTCACTTCTTTCTCTCCTTCAGAGAGTGAAGCGATCTTCAGAACATGCTTATCAACATGAACATCGACATCCTTCTCACTGAATCCGGGGAGTTCAGCATCAAGTACATAGGCCTTCTCATCTTCCCAGATATCTACTGAAGGACTCTTTGCCTGGGGTACTCCCCAGTTGTTCCAGAAACTGTCAAACAGTGAATCAAAGTTCCTTACGACGTTTCCTGTTGCTGGCGTTCTTCTTACTACGTATCTCATAATACACCTCCGTATATCTTTTAATATTCTTTTTCATCGTCCCTACCGGACATAAGCATATAAGCAGAGAACGTGCCAACTAATAAATAAATCTTATAAACATCTTTTAACTTATTATATTTCATAATGTTACACAAACTGTAAGCTTGACACGCAAGTGATCAACTTAACCTGCATCATTCAACGTATGTGTAATTATGACACACTCAATGCATTAAGACTATAAGATTGGTACCAATATACTCACTGCATCTCGATCGATATTTCCCACACTCGCCAAACATGTATCATTTTTACACACTTAGAACAAAATATAATATTTTACACCATCCCATTGACTCTTTTTCATCACTTCACTATAGTGTGTTCTTGTCGACGCAGGGTAGAGCAGTTGGCAGCTCGTCGGGCTCATAACCCGGAGGTCGCAGGTTCGAGTCCTGTCCCTGCTAACAAACAAGTTGTTACAAAACAACAAGTTATGAATGATTCACCGGAAGAACCGGCGTTCTTTCAATCCAACTTACAGATGGAGTTACAGATAGCCCATCTGACAGGAGATTGAAAATGCGCCGGTTTTGTGTGTATAAGCGCCAAGGGCAGGATACCTACTATGCCCAGATCAAGAACCCCGAAACAGGGAAATACCTGGCAGCCAGATCCACTGGGACCACCGATCAGTCTGAAGCCTACATGATCGTTTCCGATTGGCTGCAGAACGGAATTCCCCAGAAGAAATCAAAAGCAAAGAAGAAACCACTGAAGGAGATCTACACACTCGATACCATTATCGAGGTGCTGCACTCCCTGGAGTTATCTTCCCAGGATGCAATACGGATCACCTCTGTCCTCCAGGACAAGGGAGTCATCGGGAACGTCGCTCTCAAGAAAGAACAGAAATCAGAGGCTCTCCTTCTCCCCTTCCTCAAGGAATTCTGGGATTACGACAATTCCCCCTACGTTCGGGAGAAACATGCTTATGGTCAGAGTATCGGGAAGCGTCACTGCTATGAGCAGTCAAAGAAACTCAACCACTGGAGAGATTACTTCGATCCCGAGACCCGTCTTGTCGATGTCACAAAAGACGATCTCAGGGATTTCCAGCTCACCCTCAAGGATAAGAACCTGGCACCGAAATCAATCAACTCGATTCTCACTGTAGGGACGGTCGCCTTCAAATGGGCAACGGATCGGGAAGAACTCACCACCAACCCGGCGAACGGCCTCAGGAAATTCTCAGGAGCCTCCAAGAAGCGTGATATCCTCAACCCTGAAGAGGTCCAGCAGGTCTTCTCTGCCTCCTGGGATGATGAGCGCTCGAGAGTAGGCAATCTTCTTGCCATGACCACCGGGCTCAGAGCCGGTGAAGTCGTCGCCCTCAGGAAGGAAGATATCCAAGGAGATAAGCTCATGGTCAGGCATAGCTGGAGCTTCTCTGATGGCCTCAAGGCCCCGAAGAACGGTGAGGAACGCGTCGTTCCCCTCCTCCCCCAGATCAAGACTGAGCTGATGAATCTTCTCAAGAGCAGCAGTAATGGGGATGAAGGGTTCATATTCTACGGAACAGCACAGGATAAACCGATGAATATCGACGTCCTCAATAAGGGACTCTCTGCCGTCTATGTCGCTATGAAGCTGCCGGAGGATAAGAAAGGAAATATTGAAGAACAGGAGAAGATCAGAGAGGCAATGATCGACCGTGGAATCTGCTTCCACTCCTGGAGGCACTTCTACGCCACTCACCTTGCCGACAAGATCGAGCTTAGGACCGTTCAGCTTGCTACCGGGCATAAGACTCCTGCAATGGCAGCACACTATGCTGATCATGCTCAGGGCTCTCACCTGGATCAGGTATCGAAGGCGGTGAACGATGTTTTCAATGAAATGATGAGTCCAGAAGGTATCAGTGCATGATTTATTATTTTACTATACATTTGTTGACTAGTTTATCCCTATAGTGATATAGTGCTTCTAACATTGTTAGGTCTTAGCCCCGTGCTCCCCCAGGTTGGTTCCAAGAGAAGGAGTACTCTATAGATGTTAACAAAGCCAAAATCCAAAGGAGTGGATTCTATGTCCCACCTGCAGCCCCTGCTCACTTATCAGGAAGCTGCAGACATACTTGCTGTGAAACCCCAGACGCTCAGGCAGTGGGTTTCAGCCAAGCGGATTCCCTATGTGAAAATCGGAGCGTCGGTCAGGTTCACTACTGACCAGATTGAAGATTTCATCAGGGATTCTTCAAGGTAGCCGGTATGGGAAAAGAACAGCTGCAGAAACTGGCCCTTTGGATTCACAAGGAACTTGGAACTCTCGATCATGGAGAGATCCATATCACCCTGAAGGTTCGGGACAAACACCTTGCCCTGATAGAGAAGACGAAGATCGTGAAGGAAAAACCGGAGTGATCACAACAAGACCAGCGGAGAAATCTGCTGGTCTTTTCATATATTCCAGGCTAAAAAATGTCATAATCTTTGAATGAAGCAAGCATTCATGGTAGTATAACCTAGATTAAAAAATGATTGGCTTTAGGTGTTTTATATGACAAGAGGACGACTGATTCGGATATTCTCAGTAGCATTTTTCTCATTACTGTTTATTATGTCATACTTTATGTTCAATAGTAATCAAATAACAATGAGAGAAAATATTGTTGACGAACAAACCTTTGAACTTGAAGTTAATTTCAACACTCTCATAGACACGTACAGCAATTTTGCCAATATGGTCTATGATCTCTATATAGACCAACCGGAGGTTCTAGACCTATTTGCCAAAGGGTTACAGGCAAAAGATGTAGCACAACAGGATTATTACAGAGAAGAACTCTATAAACTCCTTCTGCCGATATATGAGATGTTACAGACGAATAATTTCAGGCAGCTGCATTTTCATGATGTTGAATCCAACAGCTACCTCAGATTCCACAGGCCAGATAAATTTGGAGATAGTCTTGTTGGAGTCAGAGATACAGTTACATATGTGAACGAGACACATACACCTGTTATTGCATTTGAAGAAGGACGAATTTTCAATGGATATCGGTTCGTATACCCCTTGAGAATGGATGGAATATATCTTGGTAGTGTAGAAATAAGTATCGCAATACATTCTATATTGGATTTGATGAGTTCAGATTCAGTCATTACTCATCAATTCATCATAGATAGAGAGGTAGTTGAAAGTAAGGTTTTTAATGAAGAATTGGATAACTATATTCCTTGGCCTTTAAGTGACAAATATTACATAGAGGTCGAGGCAATAAAGAATACAAATAATCAGCCCTTCCTTTCAGAACAGGACTCGGCTCGATTAATTCAATTTCTTGAGACCAACAAAGAAAAGGATATTCCTGAAACAAACTTTGCAATTCCATTTAAAAACGGAACTATCGTATCAGGTTATGCGGTACAAAACTTTCAGGGGAATCTTGTCGGCTATTTATTAAATCTGTCAAAACAACCAAGCCTTCTTGATATACAGAAGTCTCGTATATTCTATATCGTAAGTGTGCTAATTAGTTTCATTCTTCTCATTCTCATATTTATAGCGACCGAGAAATGGGCACAAAGACTTAAAAAGGAAAAAGATACTTTGGACCTTGTTCAAGCAATAGGTAAAATGGGTTCCTGGAGATATGAGGTAAAACAGGATAGACTCATCTGGAGTGATGAGATCTATCGAATATTCGGAATTGACCCAAAAAGTTTCAAGGCAACGTATGAATCATTTTTTAGTTTCGTCCATCCTGAGGACAGAGAAATGCTGGATGAAGTTTACCAGAGCTCGTTAAAGAACAAGACAGGTTACAATGTGCGACACAGGGTCCTGAGGGAAGATGGAACCATTCTCTATGTTGATGAAATCGCCAACCATGAATACGACAAAGAAGGCAATCCAATCAGATCTGTCGGTACTGTGCAGGATGTTACCAGACTTGTAGAGTATGAACAAAATATTCTGAATAAGAATGACATATTAATCCAGGCTCAGAATGTAGCAAGACTAGGATACTGGAGTCATAATTTTATCAGCAATGAAACAGAATGGAGTGATGAATTATTCAAAATATTCGGATTGGACCCAAAGCAGGCAGTACCTTCAATAGAAACCTTTCTCAAGCAGGTTCATCCGAATGATAGAGAGAAAGTCATTAAGATAATCAACAGCAAGTCTGCAGACCCTTTAATAAAATACCGTCATCGGATTCTTAGAAAGGATGGGTCCATATCACATATCCAGGCCATCGAAAGAGTATTCTATAAGGATGGAAAACCAATAAAATCTCTCGGTACTTTTCTCGATATCACAGATCTGGTGGAAAAAGAAAATCAACTGCAACAGATGAAAAATAAATTAGAATCTGTTGTAAACAAAGTGCCTGACATAATTTTCACCTGCATAAAAGACAAGGAATACACTGTTTCATATATTAATGATGCTGTTCAACAGATTACCGGTTATCGGGCGAAAGCTTTCCTGCATGGAGATAAATCTCTACGAAGCATCATTCATCCTGATGATAAAATCAGAATAGATGAGGAGATTAAAAAAGCCATCGAACAGAACCAAGTTTATAAACTTGATTACCGCATTCTAACAGCAGATGGAGAAACTATTTTTGTTCAAGAAATTGGACAACAAACTATAGATGAAGAAGGAAAAGAAATCCTTGAAGGCTCAATTGCTGATATGTCTCTTCATAAAGACCCCTTAGGCAGGATGAGGAAGTTCCTTGATTATCAGGATAATATTGTTGTGCTCTCCGATGGGACTCATCTCTATTTCGCAAACAAGAAATTCTTTGATTTTACAGGATTTGAGAATCAAAAGGCTTTCCTAAGTCAGCATCGATGTATCTGCGATCTCTTCCTTGAAAACGATCATGTATTCCATCTGAGTAAAATAAAAGAAAATGAGGAAAACTGGGTTGAATCACTCATGAATATCGGAGAAAGTGACCGTATAGTCTCGATGAATGATAAATCTCAGACCCCAAGAACATTTGCCGTCAATATAAACAGGTATGAACAGGATATGTATCTGATCACGTTTACTAATATCAGTGAAAATTTCTCTGATAAAATTCGATTTAAAGAGAAGTCTCTCATAGACTCTCTTACTGGTACCAACAATAGAGAATTCTTTCAGAACAACATATCCCAGATTTTAAATCAAAATGAAGAAAGGGGCCATAAAACGGGTCTCGTCATGATCGATATAGACTTCTTTAAAAAGATCAATGATACCTACGGCCACGATGTCGGAGACCTTGTACTCAGGCAAGTTGTGAAGGTGTTCATGGAGAGTACGAGAAAGGATGATAAGATCATACGATGGGGAGGTGACGAATTTATTATTGTAGCGGAGGTTGAGAATGATGAAGGCATTAAGTCCCTTGCTGAGAAAATCAGGAACGAAATAAAGACGTTCAAATTTCAATCAATAGATACGCTGAGCTGCAGTTTTGGCGTGGCTGTCCATAAGAAAGGAAAAGCGATTGAGCAGACTATAAAGGAAGCGGACATTGCACTTTACAAGGCCAAAGAGAATGGCAGGGACTGTGTAGAAGGATTGGTAAACTCTTCTCAATGATTCCCTGTCACACCCTGCTTCTTCTCATAGGTTCTCATTCCTGCCAGTCCCAGCATACCCGTCATGATCGGGATCATCAGTGAGAGATCAATCACCGGGAACTCAAACACTTTCCCGGAAGCCGATAGCACCGCGATCGCCCAGGGTCTGAGGATGTAGTTGTTCGCTAGGGAGAGACCACAGACCCATCCGATGAACGGTCTCCAGCCGGCTACGAAGGCTGACTGGTGCCTGGCCTCAGCGAGGTTGATCTCAAGCTGTGTATGCTTCTGCAGATTCTCTGCTTCCAAGGCAATTTTCTCCAGCTCCGCTTTCTTCTCAGGACTCATCTCTCCAGTGATCGCCGATCTGATTCCAGTCGCAAGGTTGGTGATCCCGTTACTCACCGACTCGACAACAGTACCTGCAGCTTCGGCAGTCTCTTTCGCTCCAAATATTTTTCCTAACCAGCTCATAACTCCCCCCTACACTGCAACCTTCTCAAAAATGATGATCAGAGTAGAAACCGCCCCGATCCCGGCAGCTATCACCTTGATAACAGCTACACTCCAATGCTTCTTCTCTCTGTCCAGCAACCGCTGCTCCTGAATCCTCTTCATCGTCGGGCAGGAGTCCTCCCGGGAGAGGCTGTAGGCAGTGAATTCACTCCTCAGCTGCTTAATCTCCTGGGCAGAATCCTCTACGGCCTTTGCATACCCGTTATCGACAAGAAGGGTATTGAGCCTGTTTACCTGCTCACTCATCTTCCTGAGAATGGGTTCCGTGGTATCAAGGCGGTGCTGGTTTGACTTCACGTTCTCATACATCGCCTGTACAACCTGCAGCACATTCTGTTCATTCACAATAGGATCAGTCACTCTACCTCCTCCAGGACATCCACCGCTTCGGTGAGATTCAGATAGCTTTTCACAAAGGGGTAGAGGATCTCCAGCTGCTCTTCCTTCAGCACCGGGATACCCACCGCGAAGATATCTGAAGCCCGGAACATTCCGCTCCACCGATAGAGAGTTGATTCCACGATATTCATTACCGGGCCCCCGAACGTTCCATTCGATACCGGTGTAACCTTCTGTTCCATTGCCTTCTTCGATTCCCTGCTCGGATAGGCAGAGAAGTTGAAAGAGACCATCACTGATCCGTCCGCTCCATCAGAGCCGAATGCTACATTCTCGATCGCCCAGTAGGCTCCAGTAAACTGATGAAAGAGTGTATTCTGACTCTTATCCACATCCATTAATATTCCCACACTTTTTCTCCTTTAATAGTTATCAGGCAGCACAGCATATTCAGGAATCCCCGCAGATATCACCGTGCCCTTCAGGCTGGTATTGTTGTACAGATCGCTGACATAAGAATTCGTCACAGATACGTCATACACAGATGAGCTGCTGTGCACATACGGTACTCCCTGGGAGGATTTCAGGTACCCTTTGATATACTTTCCCTTGATCCGGTTGTCATAATCGAGATGAGCTCCCAGCCCGTAAATCTTCAATTCCCCCGTGTTGTACGAGGGATAGTAGTCATTGGTGTTATTGATCCTCATCCTCCACCAGATCCTGTCACTGTTCGCCCGGTACTTTCCGTTCGAGGCAGACTCACTTGTCGTGATATTGATCTCGAACATGTAAGAGTCCTTGTCCCCGATATTTGTCTGCCGGTGCTCAGTCACCCAGGAGGAACCTCCCCAAAACTGCAGCTCATAGGCATTGAGCCCGTACCCAATCCATACGTCCTTGATATAAGCTCGAAAGGTGAATACCGAGGCTACAAAGTAGACGTGCCGGTATGAGGTCCCTGAACCAGAGGCAACAAGGGACCCGCTCCCCCAGGACTTCGAGAATACCACTCCGGTTGAGAAGCCTGCTTTTCCTATCGTGCTTCCTGCAGTAGCCATCAGTTGAATACCGCCCCGTGTACCGTAGTTGCGAACACCTCTGTTCCATGAAACTCCACACTGTACACCTCAGTGAACCTGGAGTTCGTCTCCCCTATCTTGTAGCCATTATCAGAGGTGGGCATGATGTTCTTCACCTTGATCCCTTCCTTCACACTCTCTACAGAGATATTCACCACGCAGGAGGTGGCTCTTGTTGCAGCATTGATGGAGACGACAAATACACCACTCGGGTCATAGATCTCAATGGCTGTGCTGCTCAGCAGGAGTGAATACTTCGAAGAGGTTGTGGAGGTGATCGAGACACTCTCCATCGTCGGACCGCTTATGTAGTTGAAGAAGGCACTCGGATCATAGGTGATAGCAAAACTTCCCGTGAACGGCATTGAGGTCCCCACCGGCAGTGCTGCAAACTGAGCGATCAGATCATTACAGAGAAAATGGACAAAGGCATCAGTACTGTTGTTCCAGAGCGTCACTCCGTCATCTGCAACATTGGCAACAAAGGAGGCAGGGACGGTTTCATAGACTGCCCCCAAGTCTTCTGCGGTCATCATGAGAGGCGGGAACGGATCTGCCTCACACTGCCGGATGATATAGAGAGTACCGTTCGATACGAAATCTCCTGCCAGTGCATTCATCGACCGGGACCCGCCATTGTAGTAGACCACCTCGGAGAAGCTGTAGGAACCGAACTGCCCGGAAAGTCCTGAAGCAGAAGGGTTGTTCAGCATGTACTCGCTCAGGGTGTAGAAGTAGCCTATGGTCTTGTAGATATCCCCGGAAGTTTTCGAATAGCTGGTGGACCCGGCTGATCCCGCCTTCTGGGTGGAGAACTCAGGAGAGGTGAAGATCCCCGATACCGAAGAGTTGATCAGCGAGGCATCCCTGGCGATGAGGGCACCGGTAGGGCTGGCATGAAACTTCGTCACTCCGCCAACGGTCAGTTCAATACCGTGATCTTTGTCGATCCTGATCGTGTACACTACCCCGTCGACCGTCTCCTCGATCACCAGCTTCCGTACCGTCGCATCGTTGATGAAAGCCTCTTCCGAAATCAGGGAATCGATGAAAGCAGTGTTGCCCACCAGGTCATTCACGAACAAACTGCTCACTGCCAGACGGCTGAAGAACTGAGTCTGAGTAAACTGCAGCAGGGAATCGAATTCTGCCTGGGTAACATCTGCCTTCTGGAAGATCACTTCACTCAGTACCGTTCGCAGTGCTGCACCAAGATCCACTGCTCTTTCATAGAGGATTGCAGAAGAGGTATTCTCAGCCGTATCATTCTTCATCCTGCCGATACAGAGCCAGCCTGCAGCATCGATCACATACCCTTCCCTTCCGTAGGAGGCATCCCTGAGCTTGAACTGGTTCTGAAGGTAATCATAGGCTGCCACATAGGCATACCCGGTAGCAATCTCAAGTACCAGGAAGCCGTCGATCACTGCATTGGGATTAACCATCCTCTTTGCTACCGTGAGCTTGGTATCCAGATAGTAGATGAAGCCATCCACATCAGCGGGATCTCCGGCGTCGGTAAAACCATGCAGATAAACCTCTCCCGGATTCACGGCAGTAAAGGTTGAGTAATTCATCTTCAGGCCAAGGCCGACCGAGGAGGCTCCCCGGGGACCGGCGGGTCCTGGTGCCCCCGGGCTTCCCGGAGCTCCGTCATCGACATTGACGATCGTAATCTGGTTCTTGGTAATCAGGCTCATGCTTCCTCTTTAGCTCACTGAGCAGGTGATCGTCGATTTTACATCCACATCACTGGTTCCCACTGAGATCGTCTTTCCCGTCTTCGAGGAGGAGGCATCTGCAAAGGTCCTGGCGTTCCCGTCCTTGTTGGTAATCGTCCAGGTGTAGGTGTAGCCCGTCCCTCCTGCATCGATCTCCACTCCATTCTGGAAGAGCTTGGCTGAAAGGTCGGTAGTCCCTACCCCGTTCTTAAAGACTGTTCCTGCAGTGGACTCGATCACCACCTGGACCGGATCGGTCATATCGGTGAAGGCGATCACATCATAAAAGGAATCTCCGTTGGTGGGAGAGGAGGCATCATTGTCAGTGATCTTCACCTTGAACTGCTGCAGGCCATCAACCATTGCAGGGGTTACCGCAAGGGTATTGCTGGTCTGCCCGGCCATGAGATCCCAGTCGAGGCCTGCCCCCTCATCAGCATTGCCGGGAACATACTTGAACCACTGATAGGAAAGAAGAGTGGTATCGAGGGTAGCTCCCCGGTAGAGCTCTGCCTTGGCTGAAAGGGAGGTGGGCTCTGAGTTCTTGAACACGTTCCCGCTCGGCGCATGAACCGCAGCAACCGCGATATTATTCCCGTCGATCACCTTCGAGAGGTTGATACTGATCTTATACGTGAGGTTCAGTCCTGTAGCACTATCGAGGTAGGTGATCGTACAGAGGTACTCAATAGCATTGATGCTGCCGGTCAGCTTGTTCGTTGAAACGGTGAGGATATGGCTCTTGGCACCCGAAAGGGCTTCACCTGAGGTAAGTGCCGAGAATACACTCGAGTCCGAGGGCTTCCGCTGCCAGGAGACCGACTGCACTGCCGAGTCAGTAATCTTGTCTGTCCCACTTCCCAAGACAAAAAGGCTCGGGGTGAGTACCAGGGAGGTGCTGCCCCAGTCCGGGGTGAAGGTTCCGGTATCAGCGGAGTACCGCTGAGTCTTCGGTAAGTTCGATGAGATAAACCCGGTGAGGGTCAGCGCATCGTTATAATCCATGATCGTAATCTGTCCAACTGAAACTGCCATGTGTATGTTCTCCTTATCTATATCAGTTCGCAGAAGAATGTCGCTCTACTCTCAACATCTTCATCAGTTATATGCAGGGTCTTCGTACCCACCGAGTAGTGAGCCGAATTCCAGATTGCATCTGCCGTCGTATCAAGGGAGGAGCGGGTCCAACGGAAGCGGGAAGCCTCGTACGAAGCTGTGATCTCTTCCCCCTCCTGATAGACTCTCGCCTCGAGAGTTGTATCGGTCAGCGCTGGCCGGAAGATATTCCCCTGGTCAGAGACCACGATCAGATTCACTGCTGCAGCTCCCGCCTCCCCTTTCTCTCCTTTACCTGCCTTCGCCGCCTGGTAGGCGGTGGTAATCGCTTCAAGCTCCCCGAAGGAGGAGACTCCCCTTGCCGTATAGCGGTAGCTACTCACCCCATCCGTCCAGCTTTCACTGGTGATCACGGCCAGGGTATCAAGAGCCTGATCGCTCTGCCTGAGTGATACCACATCTCCGACGGCAACCAGCTGCTCCCTGAGAGTGAAGCGGTACTGGATATTTCCGTACTGCTGGTTACGGTAGAGTCCTGCTGCAAGCTTCTCTGCAGCTGCTTGGGAGAAGATGAATTCACTGCTCTCCTCCGCAGGGTCAACTGCTCCTGCAGGAATCACCGTCTCCCTGATTGAGGAGCGGAAGAGCGCTCTTCCGTAGATCTCAAAGACATAGAGCTTCTGAGCCGTTTCGGTAGGGTTATAAAAGAGGACCTGTGCCTGGTGTTTCTCAAAGTTCTGCTTGAATACAGAGACTCCCGCCTCCGAAAGCGTAGAAAGCCTCTGGTTCTCCGTCGTTATGAGAGTGATATCCTCATTCTTCACTCTCGTCTTTCTTGACTGATAGGCAACATCAAGCCACTCGGTCTGGAATGTCTGGAAGGTGTCTATCACATCCCCATCTTCCGGGTAGTAGCGGTCAGGAAGGATATTCACTCCCGAGGAACCAGTATCAGTGCCGACCGGGAGGTTGGCTGTATAGAGCCGGACCTCCTCAAGAGTTTCCAACCCTGCCCAGCTCAATCTGATCCCTTCTGATGAGCTATCCTCCTTTGAGAGCTCAAAAGCATCCACCGTGGAGAGCTGCTGATCAATCACCGTGAAGGGGATATAGGTATCACGGTTCCACTGGTAGAGAAAGAACTGTCCTTCACTGTTCAAGCTGAACACATAGCCATGATCTCTGAGGATAGAATCAAGCAGCTGCCGATAGGTATACTTTTCGGCTTCCACACTGACCATCTGGATCGTCTCTGCTGCAGCTATCCCGTCCGCAGCAATAGAGAGCGAGTCATACCCGGCTTCCAGAAGGATTGCTTCGTAGACTGATCGTACCGTGACCGCTGGATCAGCTATTGAAGCCGGTTGCTGGAAGTCTGATTGGAGAGGTAAATCAAGTTTCCAGGAATCATCCCGAATCTCCAGTGAGATGGTCTCAACCTGTTTCGTTTTCCTGAGGTCCAATGAGGGAGCGATATACCCTGTAAAGAGTGGAGTCTCATCGGGGTAGTAGACCTTGCAGAGGATCTTCTCATTCGCTGGTGAAGACATGATCCGGGCAACGAGAAGCTGGTCATACTTCAGTTCCACCGAACAGGTATCGATCACGCTCTCACAGTTCTCATTGTAGAGATTCCGAGTCATAGAGTAACTGTTGGCTCTCACGAGATGAGAGATATCCATCGGATCAGTGAGGTCATGGAAGTAGAGGAATAACTGAATCATCCGGTTATCCTTCCCAGTTTCTTCAGCCGCTTTCCGGCAGCATCGAGCCTGGCATAGAGATCATCCACCCCGTACACATCTCCGGTGATCGTGATATGTATCGCCTGTCCGTCCGTACCTTGGGGCCCGTGAATATTGCTGCTGGTGATCGGAGAGATCTGTACTCTCTCCTTTCCTCCGGGGTTATCCCCTACTGCCATGAGCATGGGACCGGAGGTAATGAAGTCAGCTCCCCGGGCAGCACCGGGTACGGTGATCCCGTAGGTCTCTGCAAGGTCAGCAACTTCAGCATCAGAAAGGCCATCCATCGAAGCGATCGCTGCGAGGAGTTTCTCGTACTTATCAATCTCAGCCTCTAGCTTCTCATCTGCCCGGGTCCAGAACTTAGTCCAGCCAGAAAGTCCGTTCAGTTCATCCTGCAGCTCGGTGATTGTTCCCTGCACACCTTCGATCAGCTGGGACTGGTTATCATAGGAATCCTCTGTCTCCTGGTAGGAGGTGTTGGAAGCCATTGCCTGGGAGAAATAGTCTTCCCCGGTGAGTTCCCCATGCTCCCAGCGGTCCCGGAGAATCTCCATCTCAAGATCATGCTGCGTTGCCAGCAGCTCCATCTGTTCGTTGATAGCTTCAGTTCTCTGATCTGCAAGCTCAGTCTCCAGGTCGAGCACATCGGCAAACAGCTCAGTGATCGCTGCATGCTGTTCATCAATGAGGTCATTGGCTTCACTGGTTGCCGAGATAGTATCGAAGATAGCCTTGTTCAGTCCCTTGATGGCACCTTCTCCAAGAGCGATCAGGGGAGCAAACTGAGGGAAGGCAACCATCGCTGCATCCGCTGCCCCGCCGATCACCGTATCGATCGCAGACTCTGCTGCACCCGAGAGATCAAACTCACCGGAACCGAGGGAACCGATCGCATCCTCAAGGAATCCACTCAAGGCCGAGGTCATAGAATCAGCCAGGCTGTCCCAGGCTGATGCCGTCTCATCAGAGGCTGCTTTCAGATTTTTCAGAGCCTGTTCAATCTGATAAAGCTCCCACTCAGTATATTCCCCGGTTGCTGCAAGAGCTGCCAGTTTCTCTTCAAGAACCTGGGTCTTGCTTTCGGTCTCAGAAAGCTCGAGTCCCATACGGGCATACTGGTTTCGAAGGTTGAAGGCAGCTTCATCCACGGAAGAGAGGACCTCAGCAATACTTGATGTTTTCTCCCCCACTTCCAGGAATTCCCTATACTGTGCAATAAAGTCTTTCAGGAAATCGGTATCAGCTCCTGCCTGGATAAGTTCCTCGAAGGTCTTCTTCACTGCCACCTGTTTCTCATTGAACGAATCAAACTCACCACCGGCCAGTTCATAGGCTGCAGCCATCTGTTCGATGGAAGTTATCTGGTCAGAGAGTTCAGCGCTCATATCAGAGAAAGAACCCGCAGGGAGGGAGGCTCCATCCTCAGGAAGATCAGCGAGGAATTCCTTGTAGGCAGCGATGAACCGGTCGAGATCTGAAGTATCGAGAGATCCGGAAGAGACGGCTTCATTGAGGAGTTTTCGTGCCGCCTGCTGCTTCCGCTCGAAGGAATCAAACTCAATCCCCGCCTTGCTATAGGCAGCAGAGAGCTTATCGATTGAGAGGATCTCAGCATCAAGTTCGCCTCCGGTAGGCAGTGAAGGCTTCTCCGCTCGTGAGTGTCAGGTTCCCGGTTTCATCTTCACTCAGTGCCAGAAACTCGCGGTACTTGGTGATAAAAGCATCAAGGGTATCAGTATCAGCTCCGCTGGTCGCCAGAGCTTCGAAGCCCCGCTGGACCTGAGCTGCTGCTTCTTGCTGAACCCGTCGAACTCACTACCTGCTCTGAGGTAGGCAGCTTGAAGCTGATCAACTGCATTGAGCTGGGCATCGAGCTCTGAAGTGAGGGAAGAGAAATCGATAGCGGGAGTCTCGGCAGGACTCTTTTCCCACCTCAGCGAGGAATTCCCGGTAGGTACCAATGAATTCATCGAGGTGTTCAGTGTTGATCACGCCAACCGGAAACCAGCTCAGTCAGAGCCTTTCTGGCTGCAAGCTGTTTTTCTGTGAAGGAATCAAAGGTGACTCCTGCCTTCTCATTCGCTTCAGAGAGGCGGTCGATTGCCGAGAACTGGGATTCAATTGCTGCATTTGTCTTCTCAAGCGCTTCATGACTTGCCTGGTACTTGGCTATATTGCTCTCAATAGTGAAGGTGGCACTCCGCTCCCGCTGTCTGCTCGGCAAGCTGATCCTTAAGCTGCTGGAGTTTGCCCTCTTCTGCCTTGATCTTCTCCAGGACACTTTCGACGATGGTATCCCCGCCGACGGCTTCCCGAATCCAGTCAGCCCCGCCATAGAACCATTTCTTGGCAAGGTTGTCGGGATTCGCATAGCTTTCAAGATCCTGATAGAGTTCATCAACTTTTTCCTGCTGCCGGGCAATGGCAGCTGAAAGATCGGCAGTGGGATCTCCGGCGAGGGCAGCATCATAGTTCTTCTTCGCCTGGGTCGCTTCATTCCAGGCTTCGATCTGCTCGGCGATCTTCAGCTTGATCGGGGTGAAGAAATTGCTTGTCACTTCTCCGATGATCTCCTTGCGTTCCTTCCAGGCTTCGTCATAGCGCCTGGCCACATCGAGAGCGAGGACGGTCTCTGAGGAGACATTCGCCAGGGCATTTTTACTCTGGCTGTAGGCGATCTCAAGACGTGCCTGCGCCTGAGCCTGAAGAAGTGCTTCCCCGGAAAGACCGGTCATACCCTGCTCAAGGAGCTTCGCCTGGACAGCGGAGTCCCTGACAATAACACCCCACTTCTTCATCGACTCACCTTCCCCGCTCATGAGCTTGGTGAGGTCTGAAGTTGCCGCAGCAGCGTCCCCGATATTCGGATTCAGCTTCGCCAGGGCTGCTCCAAGGTAGGCAGCCTTCTCGGTAAGATTCAGTGCTTCAACTCCTGCCAACCCGAACCCGGTCAACAGGTCCCCGGTCTCAGCCAGGATACCCATCATGGTACTGTCAGCGTAATTGAACGTATCAGCAAGCTTCTTCACCCGCTCGGTTGCCAGGTCGGTGATTCCTTCATAGGTGATCGCGAACTTCTGGGCTCTTGCCTCCGATTCCTCAAAGGCTTCCCCTGAGTCCCTGATCATGGAGACCGCTGAACTGATCGCAGCAGTCATTCCCACGAACGGAAGTACCGACCGCATGAAGGTTCCCGTCACTGCTGAAGCCGTCTTCATGGTTGCTGAGTAGGCTCTGTTTGCTGAGGTAAGTTTCTGTAGGGCTGCCGTGTTACTGTCATACCGGCCTTTAAGGCGGGTGACCGTTGAGTCCAGCGGGTCCATCCCCTGCCTGATGAGACGCTCGATTTCACGACGAAGGAGTTGCTTGCTCTTTTCAAGGGCAGCAGTCTCCCCGCCGAAGTACTTTGCCGCTTTCGCATTGCGTGAGAGCTTTTCTTCAAATTTGTCGAGATGTCTTGCACTGGCAGCCTGGTCAAGTTTGGATACAGAAGCACCTGCTGATTTCGCCTCTGCCTGAAATGCTTTCAGGCTGGCTTCAGCACGTTTGCTGTCAGCATCGATGACTAACTGTATCTTGGCTCCGCTCGGCATACCGGCAGCTTCTCCCTTTTCCCTAGTTCTCCTCCCACCTCTGCATCGAGGCAAGTTCTGCTTCAAATCGTTTGATCCACCGAATCACCACCGGTCTCTCATCGAGGGTCCCTTTCCCGTGAGGAAGGACCTGGAGGACATGGTAGTCATGCCAAATCCCATACAGATTCACGAACAGAGGAGTCCGTAAGCCTGCGATCATCTTCCCCTCGATATAGCCCTCCGGCTCCGGGACCGGAATCCTCGGAGGGTCTCGTCCTTCCATCCATTCAACTGCGAACCAGCCCAGAAAAGAGAGCTGGAACGCAGCAATCAGTTTTTTGCGTCTGTCTCATCCGGTTCCTCATAGAAGAGGTGGTAGATGATCTCTTTCAGGAGCTCGGAGGCCTTCCGGCTCTTTGCTGCAAGAAGTTTTTCAGCGGTATCAATAGTCTCTTTCCCCACTGTGAAGTTGGAGATAGAGAATATCTTCCTTGCGATCCGGTTGTAATCGTACATCTTCCGATAAACCCCGTTATCGTTGAGGGTATACTCGTATTCAGCCATCTCACGGGCAGTGAGGTGATCGAGCTCGATAACGATCTGCTCTGTTGCAGGCAGCTGCTCATTTCCCCACAATCTCGGAACAAACCGCTCATGCAGTGCTGCACTAATCTCCACTCTTTTCCTCCTGCACCTTTTTTGTTCTGACGAACTTCCCGGTATGCTTTGCCAGGGTACGAATGGTGATCGTCGTGATCACCTCTTCCCCCAGATACCGGGTCTCCTTATGCTCCGCATTGGAGATCTCTTCCCCATTCTCTGTATGGATGGAGAAGTCTCCAGGCCTGATTCTCTTAATTCTCAGTTCCATCTACTCACCCCTATGCTACGGTCTTGAGATAGGTATCCCGGTAGTTCAGCTGTAGCTGCAGGGAGAAGTCCTGGTTACCTTTCAATGGTTTGTTCAGGGTCACTGAGGTGATCAGTCCTGAAAGGATCGTCCACTCTTCACTCTCCCCGCTCACTGCCGACTCATAGGCACAGACCCCGAAGATGATCTCATCTCCCTTCGGCTCAGTTACCGTGATCGAGCCTGCACCATCATCGATACTCAGGGTGCCGGTCCGGTTCTTCAGTTCGTTCTGCAGCTCATCGCCGATCCGGTTGTACCCGCTCAAAGAGTAGGTGCTGTTCGGGTAGCCCTCATCCTGGAAGTGAGCAGAAGAATCTCCCTGGACAGTATCTTCCACCACTCCTCTGCTTGCAGACAATTCTCCGTCGGCAGCCCACTCGATCACCGAAGCTTCGAGGGGAATCACGTTGTCACCCTCAGCCGGGGTGATCAGATCATCAGAAGTATGGAAGATCGTTCCAACCTTCTTACCCCGCTGGGAGTGTACTGGCACTCGCATGCTTTGCCGCCACCAGGTACCAGCCTGCTGTGAGCTTAAGAAGCCCGTCACCGGAGATCTGTGCCCCGGGTTTGAAATAGTAATGCTTGCCGTCTTTACCGGCAGGTCGTTCTTTCGACATAATCTCTCCTTATCAATAGAGTCTGTTCATTCGTACCTGCAGCTGCACCATCACAGCAGCATGTACCTGCGGCCCGCTCGGCCACTTCTCTTCCCCCGTTATCGAGGTTTCCGTGAAGGCTTCCCCAAAGGTCCCACCGGCATCGAGGCTTTCAATCACCAGATCCTGGTACTGGTCCATCCGGGCATCACTGCCCGAAGGGAGCCTGATCTCTACAGTCACCTCTCCGAGCCGCTGATCCTCATCAATCGCCGAGCCCCACATGGACACCGTCCCCACACAGTCATACTCGCCCCGGTTATCATCTACCCGGTAGAGTCCCCAGTTCTGCACTGGCGCTAAACCTGCTTCAGCCAATCGTTCATTCAGATCCACCTTCAGGTGATCAATGACCTGCTGCAGCTTTTCCTTCGTCCTCACCTGGTAAACTCCTTCAACACTTCCTGCTCAAACTCACGCGCCCAGAGGTGAACCTGAGCTTGAGCCTCCTGGGGAACCTTCCTCGTCACGACCCACTTCCCCTGTTCCTTCTTCCCCGACCGGAGTAATCGTCCCCGCTCGAAAAGATTCATAGGAATAGAAGTCAGTCGAGCCTTCTCCCCTCTCCCGGAGATCCGGTAGTTCACCATGCTTCTTCCAAGAGAATCCTGACTCTTGGTAAGCAGGATCTCCTGTCCCGAGAGGAACTGGCTTTTCATCAGTGCCTTGATTCTCGTTGCCGTGAAACCGAGGTAGCGGCTCCGCATTTCAGGGAACCGCTCGACTACCCGCTCCAGGGCTTCAAGGTCTACAAAGGCATGTGCTGAGAACCTCATAACTGCAGCTCCAGGGTGGTGATCCCGTCTCGTCCAGGTTCACGAATATTCATGACCTGGTAGGTTTTACCCAGAATCTTCAGCGTCATTCCGGTTCTGATCCGAACCGGCATGGCTACCTCATATACCCTGATCGCAGCATACCGGGAAGGAATCGGGATCGGGCCGTCACCTGCGAGCTCCCGGTAGGAGTGCTCGAAGATACCTGAGACCTCATGCTCATCTTCCCCATCAAGAATGAGGAAGGGTATGGAAACCTCGCTTCCCCCGATGAGGGAGGCAGTATCAGAGGCTACCTGACCCCAGAATTCCGTTCCCATCGCTTACGCCACCTTCACCACGCTGTAGGAGTCGATATCGATCGGCACCATAAGTGGACAGCTTCGGAGACGGGTGATCACCTGGTCGGGATTGGTCTCCTTCAGCTGGTCGAGCATATACTCGGCCTGCACCATATCCATGTACTCGGAGTCGAAGAACCCGGTGAAGTACTGGTCATAGCGGGTTTCTTTACTTCCTACCCAGATCCAGCCGTCCGGGGCATAGCGCTTGGTTTCGGTCCCATCGAAGTACCTGCCGCCATAGACCCAGATCTCGACGGTTGCCTCGGTGAGTTCCAGAGCTCCCTTCAGCGAAGCCTGCATGGCAGGATTGTAGGAAGGAGCATTGAGGTTCCCGAAGCTGATCCAGCGGGAAGAAGCGGGAGAGCCCATCATGGCCATAACTTTCTTGTTGTTCCTGAAAGCCTGCCATGCTGTGATACTCATGATCACCATATTCGTTGGGGTACCGGACTCCTCCTCATTGAGAGCGATGATATCATCGAGATCCTTGAAGGGATCTGAAGAATCAGAGGTCCACTTGGTAGTCAGCTCCACCTTGTGAGTAGATTTCAGACCGAAGTCGAAAGTCTTATCCCCTGCGGTGATCTTCCCGGTAAAGAGCGCCGAAGAGCACTGGTATTCAACGGTTCTCAGCCAGCGGCTTCTCAGTTCCCTGGTATTGCGTACCAGCTCATCCACCCCGGTCTTCACCCCGTGAGTCCCGAAGGGAGTTACCCCTGCAGGCCGCTTCGAGGCATGGGTATAGTTGAAGGCCACCGATTCATTGATGAAGGGAGGCTGGAACTCGTCGGTCGAGTAGCCTGACTTCGAGATAAGCCTTGCCGGTTCTTGGTGCTCGGTGTAGCCTGCCATGTACCTGGATTTGTTGATCTTATCGACCATGACCTTTACATCGGCAGTCACGACCTTCTGGCTCTGGGAGTTCCCCCAGAGGGTTGAGTAGAGAAACATGGGATTACCCAAGGTCTGCTCATAGGCCCGGGCCATCTGTTCCCGGGTAAAGATATCTACGGTCATTAGTAGTTCCCTCCTGTAGTCTCAATCTGAATCATGCTCTTCACTCTCATCTGATCCCGGTAGGCAGCAATACTCTCACCCTCGGGAACAATCAGGAGTGCTGCATCAAACTCTCCACTCTCCCAGCCTTTGCTCGGTACATCAGCCTCTGATGCATCAACATCAAGCATCAGAACCTGCTCTGCAGTCCCAGTACCATCAACTGCATCAGCTGCTACCATTTTGTGCTTTCCAGTACCGCTCACGGTAATCGTGAAGAAGTCCCCGGCCACAAAGGCTGCTGCTCCGGCAGCAACAGTCAGATTCAGCTCCCGTGAAGTGAAAGCTTCATCAAGCACCGCTACTCCACAGGCATCTCCCTCCGGGGAGAGTACATTGAAGCCGGAGCCGTTGCAGATCAGCTGGTAGACTCCCTTCTTCACCAGGGGACCGACTGAGATACTTCCCACCGTCCCGTCTCCGGTATTACCGGCATCAGCTGCAGCGGCTGCAGCACTCTTGATCTCGGAGAGGACAGTACCTTTGAGCAGGTTCTGCCCTGCAGCGATAACATTCGCTTTCGCGGTGACCCAGCCTCCAAGCAGTACGTTCCGTACTTCACTCACATTTGTAGCCATCTACTTACGCTCCTTTTCCACTGAGTCGATCGAGCTCAGCATCGATGCTCGATCTCTCGATTCCAAAGATGTTCACCTGGTTCTTTGAGGGAATAACATCACCTGCCGGTTCCTGCGGGATATCTTCCAAAACCTTCGCATCTTCTTTCCGTCCTGCCTTCATCTGCTCAAGCTGGCCTTTGAGATGGGCATTGACCTTTACTGCCGTATCCTCAACACTCCAGCCAGCCTTGATGGCTTCGCTTGTGATATCCTCAGGACCTCCAAGTCCCAGAATCGCGGTGATTCGTTCACGTTCTGCTTCGGCAGTCACGTGAGCGCTCATTTCATCCGTAACAGCTGCAGCAGGAGTCTGTTCGACTTCTTCTGCTTTCTGCTTCTCTGTTTTCATACTGCCTCCTATAGATTCCAGGCTTTCGCCCGGTTTGTATGCGATATCGACACTGTTGATGAGTTCATCGATCAGTCCGAGTGATTGTGCTTCCTCTGCCAGAAAGACCTTCCCCTGGCCGTAGGTATCCTGTACCGTCTTTACTACGACACCCCGACCTTCAGCCACATCAGCCTCAAACAGCTGCGCTATTCCTGATACCAGCTTCTGATACTCGTTTTTTCCCTCATCGCTCTCAGGATCTGGAGCCTTATGCTCTGAGGATCGGTAGATCACCTCCTCATAGCCGGAGTCCCTTTGCTTTCCTGAAACTGATGAAGGCTCCGATAGACCCGATCATCGAGGTCTTCGAGGCAGAGATCTTTCCCGCCTGGGAAGCCAGCCAGTAAGCACCGGAAGTACAGTGCCCTGATATATGGGCATGGACCGGTTTCGGTGAGGTCCTGATGACTTGAGCGAACTCACTTAAGCCCGATACCTCCCCGCCGGGAGAATCGAAGTAGAGCTGAATCTTCTCTACTGCCGGATCAGCCACGGCTTGTCCAAAGACATGCTGCAGATACCCGGTAGGCAGGCCTCCAAGCAGCCAGGTCTCAAAGGACCACTGCCGGGAAAGCACTCCCTGAATCTTGATAAAGGCGGTATCGCCTTCAATCCAGTAGGGAGCAGCTACTTCCTCGAAAGCTGTCTCCAGGTCCTTACGGTCCTGAACGGAATAGCTCATAGCCTGGATTGCAGACAGGTCACTGCTGTAGGTTGTATCAATTGCCCATAATCCTCTCATGCTTCTTCCTCTTTTGTTTCAATTGGAGCCTCCTGATAGAGCCCCCTGCTCTTCATCTCCTCCAGCTCGTCATGGAGGTCATCAAGAACTTCATCGAGATCAAAGCCGAGAGCTGCAGACTCCTTCTTCCGGGAAGAGAGCTTGCCGTTGATCCGGTCAATAGCAGCCTTCACTTCAACGGACGGGTTGATCTGCCCCGGAGCAATCCCTACCCAGGAGGCGTGGCAATAGGCTCTCTTGATTGCGATATCATCAAAGAAACCGGGGCAGCTGATCCGTCCCTGAAGGACTTCTTCAGTCAACCACTCCTCATAGATATGCTGGCAGAAGAGAGCAAAATCATTACGGTCTCTTCTCACCGTCTTCCAGTATTCGTTCTGAGCTGCCTTGCTGGCAGAGTACGAGGAGGAGAAGAACTGGATCAGGATCTCATAGGGAATCTGCAGCCCCATTCCCACCAGCACCAGGGAGGATTTGATAAACTCCCCGAAGGCCGAGTTCGGCCTTGCAGGGTCAAAACTTTGCACCTCATCTCCCGGCCTTCCCTGCAGCACCACTCCAGGCTCCAGGGAATAATCGGGAGCATCAGGATAGGTAGTCTCAGGGTTGCGGGTAATGGGTGTTTTCCCGAGGATCGAACTGGCATCACCCGAAGGTGTCTTGATGAACAACCCGAAAAGGGAGTTCACCTCACTTGCAGTGATCTCACTCTCGAAGTACCGATCCAGCTTTTTGATCGTCTCGGTAACCGGTGAGAGAAATGGTTTCCCCCGGTACTCTTTCGGTCTTTTCGGGGTATAGCAGAGAAAGGCATTCCGTCTCTTGCTCTTGGTTCCGACAAACGGGACATAGACTGATGACTGATCTTCAATTGAGTTCTCCGAAGGATGGACATACACACCGACCGGCCTTCCCTGGGCATCAAGCTTCACCCCGTTCACCAACGACTTGCTATTGCTTTTCAGGTGATCATTGCGAACCCGGTCAGCTTCAATAATGTTCACTTTCAGGCCGTTCACGGTCCGATCTTCCTGAGCCAGGGGCAACGTCACGAAAACGTCCCCGCTGGTGAGCTTCGAGAGGTACATGAGAAACTGCAGCTGATTGAAGGTGAATTGCCCGTGGAAGTCGCAGTCAGTGCTTTCTGCCCACAGCTTCCAGCGCTGCTTGATCTGGACTTGGAGAGCTTCGATCTGTTTCTTAGATAACGGAACCACATTCTCAAGGATTGAAGGCTGCATTTTGAGCCCGGTCCCGATGGTATTGGATGCATTGATATAGACTGCCCCGGCTCCAATGGAGGTATAGGTCACGATGGGAACGAGAATAGTTCCTGAGCTGCGCCAAAGAGTAATCGGTATCATCTCCGACCGGCATGGCGTTAGACAAGCCATACCGGGTTTTCTTTCCGGTATAGCCGGCTGAAGACCCAAAGGCATAGGCCTCGATTGCAGCCTTTGCCTGAATCCTCTTGATTCCGGTTGCTGGGGAGATATAAGAAATGAAGCGATCGAGTGTTGAGATCTTAGAAGCCCGGTCTGACATACAGTGGACCTCCTTTCCCGTCGAGAATATCGAGTTCCTGCTGCCAGAAGTGAATGACTTCCTGGATCTCAGCAATATTTGCCCTGGTCACCCGCTGCTTTGATCCATCGGCATGAGTGATCTCATACGACGATCCACTGAGCATGACTGCCTGTAATGCGGAGATTGCCTGATCTCTAAACCCGATCATCTGATCTTTTTCTAACCCTAACATACGGCGATTGTATAAAGGGCATCACAAGGTCACAATGTCAGGATTTTGAATATTGAAATATTGGATATATCTGGGAACTCATACATTAAGTACTCTCAGGCTCCAGTCGATATATTGTGAAAGGAACTCTTCAATTGCATCGATTTTAATCAATTCAATTTTCTTTTCCTGAACAATATTTGAATAATGCATTGGAACAGTACTACTGAAAAGCAAACATGGTATTATCTTATTGATAGTTAATATTTTCTTTTCATATTTTAATGAATCACCTTCTTTTATATAATCGTTAATAATATTCATCCGGTTAATATGTTTTAACAAGCGATCAGGTTTACCGTTATCTCTCTTCTCCCCACGAAAGTCATAGAGTTGTCTGGCTACCTCGCTGGGATTCCTTGCCGTTTGTAACTTTTTGCATTCTATTACGAGAAGTAATCCAGTAGCCTCGTGATATACTAATACATCGATATCACCGTAATCTTTGGCAAAGTTCTGATTAAATAAATGTGTTAATTCCACTTCAGTAAAAACCGTCATCGAATCGTATTTTAAAAATTTTTTGGCAACATCTTGATTAAAATCCATACCAACTTGATTGCTCTTAAAACCCATCCATTTTTTCATTTTTAAAGAAGTTGTTTGTTCTGGGCTAAATCTCGCTTCATAGAAGGAAATAAGTTTATACTTATAACTCTCTATCAATAGAGATGGAGTAATTATGAGCATCTTTCCATTTTTAACAATACTTTTTGAGACCAACGACAATCTACGTTGATATTTCCAGGGATAAATATCGGGGAGGTCATATCCATTTGGTATACTTGACCATTTTTCTCTGTTCTCCAATGAAAAATTATTAAGAAAAGATTCTACTAATTGCCTTTCGTAATATTTCTCCATTTTATTTACTAATGAATCATAGGTATCAACTATAATTAGTTTGTTACTTTCTATCCCTTCATTCACTATTGAATCAACTATTTTGAAACCATCCTCAACAGAGAAAGAGAATTCCTCTTGCCAAGCTTCAATAAATTCTATGGGAAAATGCTCATCAACATTCAGAATTGTCTGAGAAGATGAATCTATCGCAAATTCCTTTGCAAAATCATTTACCTTATAAACTGTATGGTTCTCAATCATTTGACTTGCATAGGGAGTGAAAACATTCTCAAAATATTCTTTTACAGATAAAATATCCCCCAAAGGAGAGATCATTAAGGATGAAGGGGCACAATCATACTTTATCTCATCTGACAGACTTCCGTACTGGATTAATAAGTTTATCAGAGAGGATATTCTATTAACCTCAATCTCACCTGGTATCTGACCGCCTGTATCAAGGCATTCACAGTTAGCAATTTCAATCCCAATTCTGCAAGTAATTTTCATAAAAACTAGATCTGCCAACTCGCTCATTATAGTCTTGTGTGCTGTGTCTTTATTCTCATGACAGCCAATATTGGATTTATAAGTTCTTTCAAAGTCATCAATCATAGCATCGAGGGAAATGATATTTTCCAAGAAAAGAGTAATCATCGCCTCTTTATTGATAAGCTTTAGCATTTTCGAAATTTTGTTAATAAGAGTATCAACTACTTTGTTCAGAAAATTTGTGCAATCCACTTTACCATGAAGTTCTGGCCCTCCCTCCTTGGAATAAACGTTCCATGCCAAACCATTTTTCGCCATGTAGAAAGTTATTTTATCTAGTCTTATTAGTTCTCTTATTTGATCTCTCATCCCGTCATAGTATTTTGAGGGATTGAACAAGTGGCATTGTTTAGCAAATTCATTATTAAAAATACTGCCGAGAATATCTGAAACTGTATCTTCACTGATTTCCTTATCTAACAATATGGAAAACAAACTCCCTATTATAGCTTTCTCCGCATCATTGGTTTCTGAATAAAATCCCGGCAGAAGATTGTTAGAAACCTGAGTTTTATAGTGGACCCATCTGTCAAGACAGCAAATCAAAAAAAGTAATTTGATTCATGCTGCTTCTGTATATGCTTCATCAGGGGTTTTGATCCCGTGAGCAGTATGCGGTCTTTCTGAGTTATACTTCTTGATGAACGCAGAGATTCCGTCTAGTGCTTCAGGTACAGACTGGTAGTCCTTGAGGTAGACTTCTCCGTACTTCAGTGTCCGCCAGAACCTCTCAATAGCGATATTATCTAATGCTCTTCCTTTACCGTCCATACTGTGTTTTGCCCCGCTAGCGGCGACAAGTTCTCGGTATTCTCCGGATGTGTACTGCGCCCCTTGGTCTGAATTCAATATTTCAGGAGCTCCGTAGAGATTTACAGCACGCTGATACGTTGAGATACAAAAATCCATGTCCATCGTGGTTGAGAGTTCCCAGCTGAGAATTTTCTTGCTGTACCAGTCGATTATAGCGCTCAGGTACACGAATCCATGTTCCAGGCGAATATAGGTGATATCAGTACTCCAAACCATATTAGGGCGATTGATATCGAGGTTTCTCAGAAGATACGGATATACTACATGGCCAGTTCCTTTGCCGGGTTTAGAGAGATTCTTTCCTGGAAATAACGCTCTGATGCCCATCAGAAGCATAAGACGCTGGACTCGCTTGCGATTCACTCGGATTCCTTTTCTCCTGAGAGTGTTTCGTATCTGTCGACTGCCAAGGTCTGGAGATCCCATGTGAATCTCATCAATCAATTTCATCAGAGCAATATTTTCTGGAGACTCAGGACGAGGTTCGTAATAGTAAGAACTGCGACTTACTCCTAAGAGTTCACACTGCCGAGAAATACTGATGTGTTTGTGAGGAGCTATCATTTCTCTTTTTTCCCTGCTTCCAGTCGCTGCCAGTTTTTTTTTTAGCCAATCGATCTCATACTGCTGCTGGCCTATCTTTTTGAAGAGCTCTTCCTGTGTTTCTTCAAGCTGCTCAGCACGCTTGTCAGGACCCTTGGAAAACACTTCAGAACCATTTTCCAGGAACTGCTTCTTCCATGTGGTGATCTGGTTCGGATGAACCTGATACTCTGCTGCTATTTCTGATATCTGACGCTGTCCTTTGATAGCTTCCAGTACGATTCGAAACTTTGTTGCATTGCTGAATGATCGTCTCTTCTTCGACATTTCCTTCTCCATGATTCTTATCTTACCACCAAATTATCTTGGTGTCTTAAATCATGGGTCCATTATATTTCTACGAATATTGCGTCATCAGTAAGCTTTACAACTCTCGTGTTAATTTTTTTTGATAAAGCAATATAAGAATCTCTAGTAGGCTCAATACTAGATGGGACCTCGAAAGTGTTTAATTTCACATTCCAACTAATAATTTTATTCTCGATCTTATACTCATGTTGCATTCGGAAGTTTGCTAGCCATAAAGAAAGGCCCTCCCAAAGGGAATATGCAAATGATTTACTACTGGTTTCATCCGGTTCAACTTTGACCCAGAAGATCCTATCCCCTTCTATATAGCTAATCATCTCCCTATTTTGAAAGGCTGACAACGATCTATACATTGGCAAAAAAAGATCTTCATTGAAGAGGGAATCGGTCCTTAAACGTTGTACAAAATGTGAATATGTACATGGTTGATACACAAATTTCTCATCATAAGTTTTGTAAATTCTTTGTCTGAGATCTAGGATCCAGCTTGGTTCAATATAAAAAATTGGCTGCCTTCCATATCCGTTGTTATCTGCCATGGTTGAATGCGGTATAGCCTCAAAATTTCTATCTTCTAGCCATGCATATAAACCGGGTAATCGATTAGGATTGAAAAGCTTTACTCCTAAATCTGACATCTGCTTTGTGCTTTGAAGAAATTGCCAGAATTTAATAGCATTGAGGTCAGGTGTTTTTAAAAGTAGTATAAAGTCATGAGCACTGATCAGCTCTATTCCCCAATTCGGATTCTCAAATTTCTCAACAAGACCAGAGGTCAGATTAGATCCCCAACCACAAAGAATTATTAGAATCTTCCTTCTTTAAAACCATCGGCATTTTCCACGTTACTGATAGTGGTTAGAATTTTTGGAAGAAGCTCATTTATATTTAAATCACTTGTTGCATTTATCCCAGAAGACAAATATGCGTCTAACTCTATAGGATTATGTATCGGTACAAAACAAAAATACCGACCAGGATCAAACTCTGATAATGCAACCGAAACAGAGGGTATCGTGATATCATCGACTATAATTGAAGAGAAATATATAGGTTCTTTAAGAAAGTGAATTCTTAAAATTGTACTCAGTAATAATAAATACTGATTCTCTAGCCGCGAATTAAAAATATCTATAGCATTCTTTTCCATACAGAATGAGACAATAAGATGTTTTATACAAATAGATATTGTGTTTGGCAAAATAAGAGAAAACTCTTCACCAATCTTAAGAAATGGGTTCCTCTCTAGCGGACTATTACCTATTTCACTATTGATCAGGACTTCTCTTGTCTCGAGGGGAAAATAAAACTCTTCAAGAAATTGATCCCCCAAACCTAAATCAATAAGATCATCCTTATTGAACATGCTTTGTCTACCAACAGATAATATCGAATACTTTTCCTCGATGGGGATGTCTGTTTGAGGCAACTCAGATCCAATTGTAAAATCTTCCAGATTGGATCGGTCAATAAGAAAACCTGATATCGATAATAAACCTTCAATCTTTGTTTTTAAATTAATGAATGGTAGATTATCCGGCATTGTTGAAACTACATCTAGAAACAGTTGAAGATAGAAGGCATTACTTTCCCATTGCCCCTCCAAAATGGGATACGTATGCCCTTTAAAGTGCACACGATTAACCATAACATCTTCAGCAGGATCTTCTGTTGCACTATACGATGTTTCATTTATCAACCTGTACAACCTTCTAAGACTTTTAAATTTAGATGGAGTTTTTTTTGCACCTCCTCCTAACACCAAGTGAATAAGAATTTCCAATCTATCTATATTTGAATGAAAAAAGGGAGAGTACATCAACCCAGAATAATATGTGGCACTACTAATAGCATCATTCCCTTCAATCCCTTTTTGAATAGGAGGAGTATTCCATAAATTTTTTAGCAGCCCATCTCGACACCCGATAGCATCAAACATCATTAAATCTGCCATTAATGATTCATTGGTATCTTTGTCCATAAATTTACCTCCAAAGGAAAGATAAGCACACATAATAAAGCGGGTTAATAACAGTTATTATATATATTTTTCTTAATCATAGTTAAGTAAAATGCGACACAAATATTAAAGGCATAATCAAGTCAACACATCATACCCTACTGCAGCCGCCGCGGCTCTTGCATAGATATGGGTATCAAGAGCCTCATTTCTTTCACGGATCTTCACCCACTCCCACTTAATCTTTGATCGCTTATCTTTTGGTGTTGTCTTCTGCAGGACCTCTGCACAGAGTTGCTTGAAATACTCATCTTCTCTATCTTCAGGGAAATGGCACCAGCCGAAGGGATACGGATCATCTCCTTCCGGTGGTTTCTGCTTGAGCCAGTGAAAGAGTTCGCTCTTCAAGAAGGACGATCCCACTTCATAATGAAACAAAGCATTTCGCATATGTTTTCCCCCGATATGATCCACGGCCTTTGCTCCAGAGATCGGGGCTTTCAACCGGTCTGATCCCTGGATAGCGAGAACCCGGTCCTGAGGATATCCCCTACAGAAATGATACACCGTCTCGGTATTGTACCCAGCATCGATGCAGATACCCGAAAGATAGAGAACTTCACCGGTCGGGTGCACCCACTGTTTGGTCATGAGCATTGCCAGCTCTTCCCAGCATCGATCATTCAATGAGTTGGTTGTATGATCGGCAGTGAAGACATGATACTCCACGCTCCAATGCTCGAACCGTTTCCCCCAGCCGATCACTTCCACCTCAATTCGATTTTCCTGAACGTCGGCACCGGCGGTAAGCATCACGATATCCTCATGGATATCACCGGATCGCCAGGATTCTTTGCGGCCACGCAGGACCTCCCAGTCCTGCTGTTCTGATTTCTCCTCCCAAGTCTCAGCAAGTTCATCATTGATAAAAGAGATCAGCTTGTTCACATTCCCCTGGGCATCGAGCCACTGCTCCACCAAGGATTCCCAGGTTGTCCAGCCTACCGGGGCATAGAGGGAGCTGATCTGATAACTCCTGATACTCTTCCCTGTAGAATGAGGATTGGTCGGTCTCCATTCCCCTTTCTTCAGCATGAGCTCCTTGTGATAGTTCTTGATCTCCCCCTTGCAGTGAGGACACTCATACCAGACTTCCCGGCCTCCTTCAGGGTTCTTCTTCCATTTCATTTGGGTCCACATCAGTATCTGATACTCACCACAATGAGGACAGGGAACGAAGAACTTCCTCATATCACCGGCAAGATAGCCGGCCTCCACTTTGGACCTTCCCTTGACCGATGGCTTGGAGATCGCAACAGCCTTTGAGTTCGGGTAGGTCCTGAGTCTCTTCAGCAGCAGGGTCCAAGGGTCTCCTCGACCATTGAGATCCTCCGGCCATTCATCGATCTCATCCCCGATCGCGATTCGCTTTGGGGAAGAAATGAGATCAGTAATCGACCCGGCATTCCCGATATTCAAGCTGCCGCCAGGAAACAGCTTCAACCTGGTAGTATTGCCTCCCTCCAGGGTCCGTTTTTTCACGATCGCATCCCTGATCACCGGTGTGCTAGTAATCATCGGATCGATACGGGTCTTGGAGTTCTTATCCACCATTTTCTCACCTGCCCAGACAACCAAGATCTCGGAGGGATCATAGTGAATATAATAGCCGATCGGATTACACACCCCGGCCTCTGTTGCTCCCATTTGGGAAGCTTTCATGATGTACACTACCTTCACTCTCGAGTTTGCAGAGAGTACATCCATGATCTCTTTCCAGAAGGGAGTCCGGTCGGTACGATAAGGCCCCGGCTCCGCTAGATCCCTTGGGAAGTATCCGGTACCGGTCTGCCCATTGACTGACAGTGAGATCTGCGGGAGGTTTCAGACTCTCTTGCCCAGGATTTTCAGGACCATTGCTGTTTCAGATTTCAAATTGCTTCACCTCTTCTGAAAGAGTATGGAGGATCGTATCGATCTCCAGTCTCATCGTCTCTCTCGTATCTTCTTCATTGCCGCCGGCCTGGTAGGCTGCATGAGTCTTCTGCGCCAGCCGATCCGGGAGGTTTCTTAGGGAATCGGTCAGGTGCTTGGCATATCTGGTAAGAAATTCCCACTGCCAGCTTCCGTTCGATCAATTCCCCGGAATCTTTTCGGTATTCCAGCTCTGCCTGGAGGGGCAACATACTCAGCTTCTCTTCGCCTGGGCAATCGCCTTCTTTCGTGCCCAGTCGGTGAACTCCTCATCAGTCGAGGAAGGAGATCCTTTGAACTTCTGCGGGACGGTTTCTGATTTCTTCTTCCCTTCCCCGCTCGGTACGATTGAACTCGAACTGCTCGTTTGGCGATCTCGAAGACCAGCTTCCCATCCTCAGTAATCGCCTCCCCGAAAATGTTTCCCTCGAGCAATGGCATTGGAAACGGCACTCCGAGAAATATCGAGCCGACGGGCAAACTCAGCCTTGGGGATGATCTCTATTCTTCTTACTCATCTCTACCTACCCCTATCAACACCATCTGCCACCAAATCGATTTACAAATTTTGAAGGACCGCAGATACAAACGCCCGGGCGCAACGACCATCCGATATCTCCCTAAATCCCCAGAAGAACCTACCCACTGCCACCTACCATCAGCAACAGCGATACTACTCTTATGCTCTCTCACGGCCATAATCTCCATCCTCCAACAGGTCATCGGAAGGTTGTCATCCCATCCTCGAGCGTCTGACCGGTCTCTATGAGCTTCTTTCAGCTTTGCATAGGTCAGCCCGTAGGTGCTACATACCTCAGCCACCGAATCGAATATCTTAATCGAGTAGGTCGTGATCGCTATGATCTTTCTATGATTCGCCATTAAGCCTCTTCTCCTCCATCTTCATTACGTCTCTGATCAATGAGTATCTGCTGCACATCCTCCACACTCCTCACCACGGCATAGAACACCCCGTTCTCCTCACACCGATTCTTGAACCGTCTCTGGTTATCGGACAGCTGCCCAGTCTCAGTCTTTACCTCCAAATAGCCGATAACTCTGTGAGGGAACCACACCACCAGGTCCGGCGGTCCCCGGTCTCAACCCCATCGTGATCATCCGCATTGTCCGCAGCTTAATCGGTCCGGCTCCTTCGTTCGGCACCGAGTGACAGAAGATTCCTTGCCCCGATAAGTACTCCACGATCTCAGCTTGGATCTTCGCCTCTGTATTTCTCTTCATTCTCTTTCTTCCTCCAAATCCTGAGTAAATCCGGTCCCGCTGGTAGTGGTAGTACGGTAGTACCCTAAAGGGTACTACTACCGTTACTACCGATACTGACCACCTTTGCCCCCCTGGTAGTAGTTTCCGTTACTACCGGTATACTACCGACTACTACCGGGTAGTCTTTGGTAGTGCTACCGTAGAACTACCTTTACTACCGAGCCTCGTGAGCATCATGATCGAGGAGGTTTCCCCCTCGATAATCAGGTAGCCGGCCTGGTATTCCTGGATCAATCCTTCTGCTATCAATCGACTGGTCATCGACCTTGGATCAGAAGCCTTGAATTTCTGGCTCAAGTTTCCTTCCTTGATCTCTGGGTTTATGCTCTTGATATAATCCTTCCATGCCGACTTCGTTATATAGGGCAATCCGTCAATATCCTCTGACCCTGAGTTCAACCAAGCCTGGATCATATCGTTGACTCGCTCCTGCTGCTTGCTGTCCCGCTGCTGCTGAGCTCGGGGAAACTCCTTCGGTTACGACTGCACTGGATACCTGCAAGCCATCCTCATCAAGCCAGGGGAGCTGCACTTCCTCCAGTTCCACATGGAAATCCTCAGTCATTTCGGCATCCTTCACCTTCTTCTGGGAGATGGTGATCGGAGTATTCGCTCCTCCCGGCTCTATGGAGATATCGACATCCATGGCAGCTCTCCAGGCTGAAGATCCCCGGGCTCGGTGCTGCGCTTCCGAGTTCACTCCGGTATGGTGAACCAGTGCCACTGAGCAGGAGAATTCCCTCATCAGATGAGCACAGGCATCCAGCATCGATTTCGCATCCTGGGCACTGTTCTCATCACCTGCAAAGAATCGATGGAGGGTATCCACCACTATCAGCTTCGGCTGGATCTCAAGGGAGTGAATATTGCTCACCGTCTTGCTCAAGCCTTCTGCAGTATTGAGATCCACGGCTCCCACTGAGAGGGTCATATCAAGGTGATTGATCCGGTGATACTGCTTCCAGGCAGCGATACGGCTGCGAAGTCCGTAGTGACCTTCTCCAGCCAGATAGACCACATGGCCGCTCTGCACCTTCTGACCAAGCCAATGGGTTTTCTCTGAGGCGATATGGAGACACCAGTCGAGGACCACGAAGGTCTTGCCTGACCCCGAAGGGCCCATGGATCATGATCATGGCCTCTTCCTGCAGCCACCTTCGTACCAGCCACTTGAGCGGGGACGGGTGCTGAGAGAATTCATCAGCATACACCAGCCAGGAGAGCGTCTTTGGCTGCAGCAGATCTTTGAGATCCCCACCAGAGAGGAGGAAATCGTTCGCATCCCCTACTTCCGGCGGCATGATCACCTCTGCTCCTGACTTCTCTGCTGCCTCATCAGCACACTTTTTTCCAGTTCCTGATTCATCGTTATCGGCAACAATGATGAGATCTTTTGTCGGGAACCTGTTCCTGATCGAGGAGGTCACTGGGATCAGGTTTTTTCGCATTGTAGGCGATAACAACCGGCTCTCTGGTAACCTCATGGATACTGGCAGCTGTTGCATACCCTTCTGCAATATAGACCCGTTTCCCCGTATCGAGATCCCCCAGCCACCAGAAACAGCCTCCAGCCTTCCCTCCCGAATGGAACAGCTTCTTTCCCGAGTCAGCGATGTATTGCAAGGTTGAGAGCTCCCCATCGGCGGTGAACAACGGCAGCATGAGCCGCCCGTCTTTAGAGAGTTTGATTCCATGGGGTTTCACCTGTTTCCGCTGCAGGTAGGGATGATCCTCTGGCGCTGGCTCGGCAGCTTCCCAGAGCTGCTGACAGCTTTCTGCTGTTTCCTGATGTTTCCGTTCCCGCTGCTTATCCCGGAGCTCAGCTGCTATCCTTAACCGCTCAGCAACCTTCATCGATTCCACGGCAGTGAGTTCCCGTCCGATATCAGCACGCCACTGGTTTTTCTTCTCTTCCTTCCAAGTACCGAAAGCTCCTGCAGGGATTCCATCAGAGAAGGCAACATACCAGCCGGAGAGGTCTGATCTGGACCCGTCCGCTGAGAACCGGTGAATCTCCCCATTAAAGGTGATCCCGCCGGGTGCATGGAGTCCTGCGTCCCTGGATAGCTTGAGATAATTGCATCTCTGGAGGTATTACTGACTCTTCCTTGTACTCCCAGGGGTGCCCCAGAAGTTCAACGATATTACCCGGTCTTTGGGCTGCTGTTGCTATCAAAACGGCACCCCGTCAAATGATTCCCACTCATCACAGGCCTTGATGGTCCGGGCAAATTGCTCCGGTGGTTGTGTACTAAAAATCTTGCAGACCCCCATCCTCAGAATACTGAAGGCAGGTACTGGCAGCATTTGGGAACTTCTCCTCTCAGCCAGGCGGTAACAAAATCAGGTTCTGGATGTCTCATATAATTCTCCTCGCATAAAAATGAGCTGTCAGTTTGCTCTATTCCCTCTTCTTCTCGTCTCTCCCAGACTCGCTCTGTTACCCGGTAAAATGTTCCGTCCTTCCGGTAAGAGATCGCCTCGGGAGGGTTCTTCAAACTGAACACCATACAGAGCTCATCAATATTCCAGTTCTCATCGATCTCCACCTGGCAACTTGCTGCTATGAACTTCAGGGACCCGAGAGCTTTCCTGCCTGCGTAACCGTCATGGAAGATCAGCAGATACTCAATGACCGGCATATCAGAGAGCGCTCCGAAATAGGTGATCTTCACCATCTCTTTCCCGCTTTTCCGGCTGATATGGGGAGACCAGAGCCAGCTGGTGACCAGCATACTGCTCTCTTCTTTTCCCATGATGTCATCATCATGCAGCTGCCAGTCATGGTGCTCGGCTGCAGGGAACTTATAACCGCAGTACTTGCAGACCATAGCCTGCGCTGCCAGGATCTCATCACACTTCGGGCAGATCTTCGAGGGAGGAAGAGCATCACTGTCTTCTGCTTTTCTCCCCGGGATTCTCACATTTGTGATAGGTCCATGGGTCTCCACTACCCCAGCGAAATCAAGTACCAGACAGTGATCGGTATGGCTCTTCAGCCTCAATCCTCTTCCTGCCATCTGGATATAGAGTCCCGGTGAAAGTGTCGGCCTCATCATGACAATCAGGTCGATATCGGGATAATCAAAACCGGTGGTCAGTACATTGGCATTGGTTAGAGCCCTGATCTCTCCTGCTTTGAACGACTCGATGATTCTCTGCCGTTCTTTCTTACCGGTTGCCCCGGTGATACAGTCAGCTGCAATTCCCCGGGAATTCAGGATTTCCTTCACGTGCTGGGCATGTTCCACCCCGGTACAGAAGAAGAGCCACGATTTTCTCACACCCGCCAGGCTGATCACTTCTTCAATAACCGCTTCTGTTTTCGCTGTGACATCGACTGCTTGCTGAAGCTCCTTCTCGATATACTCCCCACCCCGCCGGTGTACTCCATCTGCTGATAGCTTCGACCTGGTGACCTTGCTTCTGAGATCCGCAAGGTAACCCTGTCTCTGGAGCTCCTCAATGGTGACCGGTTCGATCAGATCATCGAATAAGGCGGGAGCATCGGTAATCATGCCATGCCCAAGGCGATAGGGAGTTGCCGTGAGTCCGATTACTCTCATATCAAGGTTTATCTCCTGGAGCCGCTGCAGGAATGACCGGTAGGTCCCTTCTGCCTTGTGACTCACAAGATGACATTCATCGATAATACAGAGATCGATATGACCCACTTCATGATTCCTGATCGACTGGATACCGGCGAAGGTTATCGGTTCCCCGAGTTCTCTCCTGCCGATCCCGGGCAGAGTAGATCCCGAGCGGTGCATTCGGCCAATGGAGCCTCAGCTTCTGGGCATTCCTGCTCGATGAGCTCTTTCACGTGAGTGAGCATCAGTATCCTGGTCTCCGGCCATTTCTGGATTGCGTCCTTGCAGAGCTCAGCAATAATATGGCTCTTTCCGGCTCCAGTAGGCAGTACCAGACAAGGATGTCCTTCATGGGTCTCAAACCAGCTGTAGAGCTCTTTTAGTGCTTTCTCCTGATAATCTCTTAGCATGCTGGTACGATCTCCCCATGAAAGAGATCCCGAATCTCGTCGATGACTTCATCCCCGAAAGGACCGCCTGCGAGTATCTCCCTGCTTGAATACCCAAGTTCCCCATTGATAATCTCCTGATTTCCGATAATCCAGCAGGCATTCCATTCGCTGCATTTTTCTTCCCGTAAATTCCATGGCACCAGATCAGGGTGGAACACGTGAGCTCTGCAGCCTGTAATTTGGGCCTCCTTAGGTATCTCTGCCTTCCAGCGAGCACAGGTCCCTGCAGTTGATTTCTTTCGTAGGGACAGATTCAAAGCAGAAAGAATGGGCAGCACAGAGCTTACACTGATACCAGGAAGGATCAGCGGACATTGGCTCAGGGAGTCGTTCACTCAAGGCGATCCTCTTACCCCGCTTAATGTATTTCTCACCAATCTCCCGGTCGATATAGACCCGCTCGGTATAGAGACGGTCATCATCCTTGCAGACGGCATAATAGAGAGCCCGGGTGATATTCGCCTTAGTCATGGAGCACTGCATCTGGACAAAATGCTGCCACTTCGCTTTTTCTACTCCCTTCTTCTCAAGCTCATCAAAGCTCTTTTTCGAATGAGTTTTACATTCCCAGATATGTGTGGTCTTTGGTGCTTCAGGAAGTCCGCGAAAGATGATCCCGTCAGGGGAACCCTGAACATGGGACCCGGCATAGATCGTCCGCTGATACCGTCCGGTTTCTCTTAGGTCCACCCCGATCGCCCTCAGGTCGGAAGCTGCAGTGAGCTCTTCATCCTGCCCTCTTCTGAATAACCGCTTGATCCTGCCGGGGAATTGTTCTCTCACCGCCCAGCGGAAAGAGAGCCAGAGCCACCGGTCGCAGGGATGCCCGAGAAGAGAGAATCCCAGATGATATCGAGGTTTCTCCGATAATTCTTCATGGTATCGATTGATGAGGGATATTGTATTGATTTCAGGCTCTGGTATAATAGCCATGCACTTCTCCTTGATTCGCGGTTCGATAGACACTCCCCAGGAATCACTTCCTGAGGATGTGGCAGATTTGGTCGTCTCTTATCGTCCTTGCCCAGGGAGGAGTGCTCTTTTCATCTGCAGCAACTGCTGCAGGCTTCGGGGCCTGAAACGAAGGGACTAATCCCTCTTTCTTCTTGTAGCCTTTCACCTCATTCCTCGGATCGGGATACTCCTCACTCGTTTTAGAGAAACCCACCTTGATGCTGCAGGTACCTCCAACCAGTTCGTTGGTATCCTCTACTCGTACCAGCCCAATTGCTCTGATCAGAGAGCCAAGCTGCTTATGAGCAATCTCCATCGTCTGAGTGTTCCGGTTGATGAAGTTGATCAGATCAAAGACGATCATCCCCTCATGAGTGGGACCGGTGATACTGAATTGAAGGTTGATATATTTCCCTCCGCTCTTTGCTTCCTTGATATCAGCTTCTTTGATTTCGGCATCGTACCAGCCGGCTGGAATCGGTTCGTAGGAGTCTTCCTGGGGAAGATCTGCCTCGTTATATACTTGTCCTAAATACGCCATATACTCTCTTCTCCTCCTTATGCTTCTTCCCTGGAGATGGTAAAACTCAGTCTCCCGGGTTTCGTGGTGATCGCTGCAAGCAGCGGTGTTGTTACTTCGGAATTGGTTTTATCCCAAACACTCTTACTGACCTCGGCCTTCCATCGGAACAGCTTCGGCAGCTGATCGGTTGTTCCGTGAATAGCAGCGATCCGCTGCAGCTCCACCTCGTCAACTTTCCGGGTCATCCGTCCGGTCACCTTGATCTTGAAAGGACCAGCGGGAATTGATTTCGTTCCTTCAAAGCTTTCTGGGACTTTGATCTGACCACTGAGCCAGTCTTCAATCTCCCGACGCTGATCGACTGCAGCCTTCTCTGCCAGCTTCGCCTCATCCCAGGCCTGACAGGCTCTTTCGATATCGGTCATGCAGCACCTCCGATCTTGGAGATGATCATTCCGAGATCTGGACTCTCCCAGGGTGCTAACTTCCCCGAGCGATCCTTTGCCGTCCAGATCCCATCTGCATCACACATAAGAGCCCGCTGGGTTACTCCGTCACTATCTTTCTCTACTCTCAGAGCGAGCACCTCATCGAAAAAGTAAGGGAGCTGTTGCCCCGTCTTGTTTCCCGGCATCGAGGGAGAATAGAGTATCCTTCCCATCTCATCCTGGGTCTTCTCAAGCTTCGCAGAGAAATAGACATGCTTTCCCTGGATATCACGAAAGGCACGGATAAGATCGGTGATCTGCTCCTGCATTGCCCCGTAGGCTTGTCTGGGATCTTTGGCATGTTTCTTCTCATAGTTGAGTACCACCTCTGCGATCTCCGAGATGGAATCCAGACAGATACTCTGGTATTCACTCCCCTCTTCACTCGTCAGCCAGCTGTAGGCATCCTGCAGGTCAGCAACAGAAGAGATCTCGATGAACGGGATATCTTCATCTGCAAGGGACAGAAGTCCCCCTTCCGCTGAAAGAACGATCGGTTTTGGCAGGGTTCTCACCAGTGAGGTCTTTCCGGCACCGGCAGCACCGTAAACCAGCAGCTTCACACCTTGGACAGCAATGTCTCTGGTCGTCTGTAATCGTATTGCCACTTCTTCTCCTTAAGTATTGGTAATCTTCATTTTCCTTGATCCTTGTACCACAAAAGAATCAGGAATCCCGTAAGACTCTCCGGGTAGAGCTGTATTGTCAGGGGTTGTACCCCAGGTTGGTTTCAATCAATGAGAACGTGTGAATGTTTGTAGGGGATCAGAAATTTCTTACCATATGTAGGATTCGAAATCGGTCTGTATAAACAACTTTTTTCCAATGGAGATCCGGGAATACCCAGTCAATCTTGCGTTTGTTTCTTCCATTCATTGTCTTCATGTGTGTCACTATACATCCGTATACCTACATGTTCAAGAGGTTTTTATGTATGTTTTTTTTGCTCAGATTTATCAATAAAGACACTCATATACGCTAGTCAACATATGAATATTTCGATATACTCTTACGTATGTTAGATTTCTGGAAAAGAGTGAAAAAAAATTTAGACCCCGAGAAAAACCAGAACTGGTTATGTAATGAGATCGCTGTTTCAAGCGGTACCATGTCCAGCTGGATCACCCATGACCGGCTGCCGAAAGCCGACCTGGCAGTTAAAATTGCTAAGTCTCTCGGAGTATCAGTTGAGTACCTGGTCACCGGCGATGGAGAAGATCTCCTTCAGGATCAGGAAGCTGTTTCTCAGGCGATCAGCAAACATGCTATTTATATGACCCCGAGGAATCAGGAGATCCCTCTCAGCACGGACGATGATTTCCTCATGCTCCCTGTCCTGGATCAGAAGGCTTCTGCCGGATACGGGTCCATGATGATAGATGAACAGTTCTCCGGGAATCATATTCCAGTCCTGAGAAGACTGGTCTCAAGTTATAATATTTCTGATTTAAAAGCAGTTGAGGTCCGAGGTGACTCCATGACTGGAGTCAGGATGTTCGATGGGGATATCGTGGTCTTTGCTCTCGGCCATATCGCCAAGGAAGGGATCTACGTCCTTTCAGTAAACGGCGATGTCCTGGTCAAACGGTTGGAATTCGATTCCTTCGATAGGACCATCAAGGTATCTTCAGAGAACCCGAGATACCCAGATGTGAAGACAGTTTCAATCGATGATGAGAACGTGGAGATCAAAGGGAAGGTTGTGGCCTGGTTTCATTGCCATCCGTATTGAAGATCAGCGATGTTTGGAATACTTATTAATAGGAAAACCCTGAAGACAGTATGTTAATAATCATCTATTGTATGATTATTGATTACTTTCCGGTATTCTTATTATAAAAGTAGTTTCTAGTTGATCAGATCTCACCGAAATTGTCCATCCGTGTCCCTCTATGATGGATTTGACCAAAGCTAAACCAAGACCAAACCCGTCTCCGCTCCTTGATTTATCAGCTCTGTAGAAGGGTTCAAAAATCAATTCAAGTTGATCAGACGGAATAGGGGATCCATTATTTGAAATACACAGTTCGATTGTATTCCCATGTGATTGGCAGGACAGATGCACCGGTGAGGATGGATTGCCGTAACGGTAGGCATTTTGTACAAGATTCTCAAGTGTTCGTCTGAGAAGGTCCTCATCAAAGAGTAGCATCTGATCATCTTTAAGTTTGATGTCCCATGAAAAAGCCCTGTCGTACATACCCGATTCATCACTTTGTTCTTGTGCAAATTCTGTGAGAAAATCTGTGAGAGAAGATTCTGTCATGCTCATCTGCATATCATAATGAGAGAGTTTTAAGTAATGAATGAGATGGGTGATTCGATCTTCCAGCTGATGGGATTTGTCCTGTATAACTTTCAAGTACTTTTCTGTTGTCTCTTTATCATCAGCAATTCCTTCGATCAAAGCGTCTGCATACCCGGTAATTGAAGCCAATGGGGTTTTGAGATCATGCGATACCCCCATAAAAAATCTGTCTCGTCTTTCGTACTCTTCCTTTATCTGGTGTCGCATCGAATCAAGTGAACGGGCTAATGATCCGAATTTGTCTTTGCTGGAGGTATTGATTAAGACATTCAAATCCCCTTCAGCGATTTTCCCTGTGGCATGTTCAAGCTCGGAGATAGACTTGTTTATTGAACGAATAGTCAGAAGAGAAAGGGAAATAAGGACGAAAGCTATCGATAAGAGAAACAGAACAGGAAGCAACCGATTACTGACACGAGTAAGATCCATGCCATAGATGACAGATACCGTTCTTCCATCAGCTAATTCTATTCTCTGTGTATTTATTGCCATCTGAGAAGCATTTTCGTATCGGAATATATCCTCAGGATTTTCAAGCTGAGGATCAGACGATGAAATAATTACTTTCCCTTCGCTCACAATCATGAAGTAAGGCTTCTCCATATTCTCAGAGAGTTCATTCAATTCTTCCATACTCTGAATAGATTCAAGCTGTGAACTGTTGTACTGAACAGCCCGCAGAGGATCGGAAAGAGACAAAGAATTATTCACGAATTGAAAAATTGATGCCATGATCAGCATAGGAACCAGAATCGATCCGAAGATCAAAATGATAAAACGGGTCCTCAGATTCATTTCAGTCTTTCCTCATCAAAACGATACCCCTTACCGTGAATTGTTTTTATAAACGATGGAGTTCCCCTTTCGGTATCTATTTTCTTCCTTATTCTCTGAATATATACGGCAACCGTCATAATATCACCAAACTCCTGTTTCCAGATGGAATCGTAGATATCATCTGGTGAGTATGCCGTTCCTGCGTTTTTAACAAGGAACCGTAGAACCTCAAATTCCTTGGCTGACATAGCCACCGGAGAATCATTCTTTTTCAGTATGTAGCTATCATAATCCAGTGTAAATTCACCGAAAGCGAAGATCTCGCGAGTCTCCTCCTGTATGAGGTTATTTCTCCTGAGATGAGCTCGAACCCGCGCTGTAAGAACGCGGGGAGCGAATGGTTTAGTCACGAATTCATCTGCACCTACACCGAGACCGAGGATAATATCTTCATCGGCCTCGCGGGCTGAAACGATAATAACTGGAATATTCTGTTTCTTTCGAAAGTACTGGAGGAATTCAAACCCATCCATTCCGGGCAGGTTTATATCCAGTATGATCAGATCAAACTTCTTCTCAAGGAAGAGAGAGAGCCCCATTTCAGCACTTTCAGCCCATGTTGCAGAGATACCCTCCTTTGTGAGGTACGCCTGAACCAGTTCCGCCAGTTCCTTTTCGTCCTCAATGATCAACACATTTCCTGTCAAAATCATCACCCCTCTTTAAAATAAAGCACTCCCTAAAGATACACCTATGTTGAATGAGAAGATACTCCCCTGTGGAGTATATTCATCACCTTTATCACCGTACGTCCAGGGAAAATCAATTCCCAGACTTATACTTTCGGAAGCCTGCCACGTGATTCCTGGCCTCACCATTCCTGAAAAATCGGTAAAGTTCCCCAACCATAATACACTGAAAGAAATATCTTCGACAGGGAAAACTGAAATGCTTGCCGCTCCGTAATGCATCGAACGGGTTGTAAGATCATGTAGGGAAAGATCCCCAGCAAGGACTGACGATCCAATAAAAGCTGAACCTGTTGTGCTTGATAAGAAGGATGTATCAGCATACCCCTCTCCATTGAACAGATACTGCCCTGAGGCTCTTACCGCTACATCACTTTCTTCCGAGCTCCACATATACGAAGCACCGAGAGTAGCTGAGAAAAATATTCGATCATTATAATTCTTCAGTGCATATAGTCCGTCTTCGCAGGTAACAAACGTCTTGTCCGATCCATACTTCAGGAGGACTTCACTGAAGAGACTTATATCATTTATAGAAGTCGTTAAGGTCATCATTGCGGCGGGAGCCTGTTCATAACGGTAGTAGGCTCCGATACCCAGTTCATTGTCTCCAAAGACCAACTCTGCTTTAGGAGCGAACGCAAGATCGCTCGGATCTTTAATATCCTCAGGAACAACTACGTAGAGGTAATAATTATTACTATCCAGGGGTAGATGCATTTTTACCGAGAGAGGTCCTTCCAGTTCTACGTCAGGATTCTCAGGATCAATCTGAGTCAGGTTGAGCAGATCAGCAGGAGAAAAATAATACCCGACACCCCAATTGATAGTCTGTTTTCCTGCTCTGAAAAAAACAGTGTCATCTATATTAAAATCACTGAAAAGTTCTTTGATGTTCACAATATCATCGAAGCCCCTGCTTTCATCGATCATTGGCGTCGCAGGATCGTCTTCTTTTATAGTGAAGGGATAACTCAGCTCGGCTTTCGCAAAGACTCGAGTATCAGCATCAGGACGGGCATCGAGATAGAGAGAACCGGAAAGATCTGGGGCAAACCCCCATATGATGTCTTCAAATGATTCTGCAGAGCCGGGATCCAGAGTTCCGCCTGTTGTAAAACCAAGATTATATCCACCCCCGATTTTCACTACCTCGTCGTCAACCAGAAGCAGTTCATCCATGGCAGAAGTTGAGCTTTCCCGCTCTTCAATCAGGGTTTCTTCGGTCCAGAAGAGATCTTCATCATTGTTTTCAGAAAAGATATCATCTCCGGTCTGAGCGGACAGGCTGAATCCGAGTGCGAGCATCGGTATCAAAATCATGTATAATCGTTTCATGTTTCTCTCCTAACGGTTCACCCGTTCAATATACGCTTTCGTAAAGAGCGAGTCAGGAAGAGTACTTGTTGAAAGGTCAGTCATGCTGATCTGCGTCTCGTTTCCCTCAACCAGTTCATCCCTGAAGATCATCTTTGTCGGGAGGTACTTGTCACCCACCTTGGCATATGAAGGAAAGAGACTGGTTCTCATCAATCGCCCTGATGCACTATAGTCCAGAGATTTCAAAATCAGGAAACTATTCCTCGTTACCCAGATCTTCTGTATCGGATAGGTCGTTTCATTGCTTACGGCTTCAAGGTCGTACACATACACCTGATACTTTCCTAATTGTTCCTCGGTCACAGAGGTGACACGATAGTCTTCTGCCAGTGTAGCTTCGCCAAAATCGGAATTACGAGCATCACTCCCTCCGAAGGAATCCTTGACGGAACTATGTGAGAACTTACGGCTTTCAGGATCGTAAAACCAGAGGTTGTCTTCAATCATGAGATACCCCTGTCCCTTCTGTACTGCAGGCTCCTGAAAGAGCATCAGATACTTATCCTCAGAATCTCGCCGAAAATTCTGGATGACTCTCTTTTCAACTCCGTTTTCAGGATCTTCGGTAATCATGGTCATCACAGATGAAAAATCAAGATTTTCAAAATTTCTCTGTTCATCGATAATTTCAAGTGAGTCCTGAGCCTCCTGAAGGGTTATGGCACTCAAGGTCATAGATACTATGAACAGGACCGCAGTTAATACATATATTTTTCTCATTGTCTTCTCCCTATAATCTTACACTAATTCACTGATCGCAGTGCATCAGCAGGCTGCAGTTCAGCAGCTCTTCTTGCAGGCAGCCAAGCTGCCAACAGGGTAATAAGCGACAGCAACACCAGGACGACAAGGGTCTGGAGCGGCAATATCGGCATGGTAAAATGGCCGTTTTCTAGGAACATCATGAGTCGGTTATTCTCCCCCAGTTTAAACAGGCTCACTATCCAGCCACCTGCCAGTGCGGTGAGGACACCGATGGCAGCGCCTTTGAGAGCGAGAAACAGGGCTTCCAGAAGAAAGATGTTTCTTATGTCCTTCTTCAGCATCCCCACTGCTCTCATAGTGCCGATTTCGCGTGTTCTCTCAATGAGTATCATACGGAAGGTGTTGAGAAGACCTACCATAGTGATACCCAATAACAGGACGAAAAGACCAATTGAGATATAATTCAAGATATCAACCAGTTGGATAATCATCCCCATAAAATCATTGAGTGTAGAAACCGTGAACCGGGTTCCTTCCCATCGTTCATCAGTGGAAGTGGAACCAAGTGATACCATATTCTGCCTGAAATCCTGATCATCACCCTCTTCTGCAACATAGAGTGAGGAAATCTCTCCGATTGCACTTTTGAGCGATGCTGCGATTTCTTCCATATCATTGATATCAACAAGCTCAAGATTGATACTCTGGTATTCATCAGGTTCAAGTCCGAGAAGCGGATTGAAATAGGTTATATTCCCATACGCTGAACTGATTCCGAAGTTTCCCGTATCCTTGATGATTGCTCCGATAATAAATTCGGCTACATTTTTCTGTCCGGTTACTGTATCAAAGCGGAACAGTATTGATTCCCCCGATTCAACACCCAGCTTTTCAGCCGTCTCTGCAGGAATCAGAATGGCAGAGGGGTCCTGCAAGGATTCCAATGATCCGCTTTCAACCACAATCGTATCAAGAAGAGCAGACTCGCTCCCCCAATCAACCGCTGAGTACGAGAGCATGGCGGTCTTTTTCCCGAAGATAGCCTCTCCCATAGCCGAGGATCTTTTGAATATCCCGGTCACCTGATCTTCAATTGAGGGAAGAACCTCGTCGAGTACGAAGGTATCGGCAGTCCGGCTCACAATTCGACCACTGTCCAAGACTTCTTCTCCTGAAATATATATATGGCCGCCAAGAAACGAAGTAAAATTCCTCTGAGCATTGCTGATGAGTCCGGCAGCAAGGCTGTTCACCAGCAGGATGATGACAACCCCGAAGGCAATGGCTCCTACCAGGAGATTGCTTCTTCTTTTTTGCCGGTCCACATTCCGCCATGCTATTTTTATGATTGACATAAGCTGTCTCCTTCTAATTTTCTGTCATTGCCCGCACAGGGCTGATTTTAAGTGCCAGGGATACAGGATAGAGACTCGCCAGTACACCCATGACAGTGATAACGAGAAGTGACTGTCCCATAGCTGCAGTGGACAGAGCAGGATAGAAACTCTCTCCTCCCAATAGGACCAGAAGGAACGGATTACTCCCTGCGGAGATCCCGAAGATACCCAGAATCCATATAGTGACTGCTCCAAGGAGGATACCAAGGAGACCGAAAAATAATGAAATGATTATGGTCTCCCACGTTATCATCATCCTGACGAAGCCTTTTCTTGCTCCTATAGCCCGCATCGTTCCGATCTCACCGATACGTTCGCTGACAGAGATCACTAGAGCATTCACGATAACGATGACAGCCACCACGGCTACAATAAGAATAAGAATATTGAACATGATCTGAAGACCGACGGCCATCTGGGCAGTCATTCCAGCCCCGTCAAGCCATCCCCAGGCTTTTGCATCGATACCCGATGCTTCAAAATACTGATTTAGATCTTCTAGAACCTTATCACCATTTACTCCATCTTCCAGTTTGACCATCATGAAATGCCAACCGTCAGGGTCGGTCTCTAAGAAAGTGTTTCGTTCTAAGGTATCCCCAAGAATCGAATCCCATGTGTCTACAGGAAGGATGTTCTGCTGCGGCATCACTTCAGTGAACAGATCTGTTCCTTCTCCTGAGAACAGATCTTCTTCATTTTCAGAACTCAGTATGAGCTCTTCTGTGATCTGCTCAGAGTCTGCAGCGGAAAGAAGCATGATGCCGTTAAGGATTCTCATATTCACCGGGTCAACGTAACTAACCATTGCCATTTCCGGAGAACTTTGCAATGGCTCATGGATCCCCCGTACAGTGAGTTCCCTGATCTTTGTACCGGAGGTGCCGTTCCTTCCTGTGACCAGAACCGTGTCCCCCACCTTGATTTCAGCATTAGCTGATTTGCTGAGGGAGTCTGCAGTTTCACTGGATAGGACAATCCCTTCTTCGTCTTCTGAGAGGAAAGTACCCGAAACAATATTGATGCCGCTTGGGAAGAGTGAAGGATAGTTGACCGGATCCACTCCGAAGAGGGTAGAAACCCCCTCCCCGAATTCACCCCATTGAAGGGTAGCAATACCATCTATCTGCTCTGCCGTACCGGCTACCCCTGGAATGGCTTGTACATAATCCTTCAGTTTCTGAAATTCGGGAATGATGGGCGTGGCTGCATCCAAGTTACCACTCCGCATGGGCATAGTGAGCAAGGGCGCCTCCATCTCTGAGGAGGTAATGATGATGTTACCGGTATAATTATTGATATACGTATTCTCAATTCCGCGGTTCGCAGTCTCAAGAAAGGAGTTTCCGATCACGAGAATGGAGATCCCGAGCATAATAAGGATACCGATGATCAGGGTCTTCGTCTTGTGTTCTCTCAGGTTCCTGTAGGCTATCTTCAGTAATATGGTCTGCATTGAAGCTATCCTCGTTTTTCATTTTTAACAATGATCCCGTCTTTCAGACGGATTACCTGGTCTGCGATATCCACAATAGTCTGGTCGTGTGTGGAGAAGATAAAGGTGGTGCCAAGATCCTTATTGACTTTCTTCATCAATTCTATGATGTTTTCCCCTGTCGCTGAATCCAGGTTGGCTGTAGGTTCGTCTGCTAATACTATCTGGGGTTTTGTTACCAGGGCGCGGGCTATAGCCACTCTCTGCCTCTGCCCGCCTGAAAGCTCGAACGGTTTGTGCTCTCTCCAGTTCTCGAGGCCGACTTCACTGATTAGATAGTCAGCCCACTCTTTCCGCTCCTGCTTCGTCCCACTGGTCGAAGTATCAAGGAGAAGGGGAAACTCGATATTCTCATAGACGTTGAGTACAGGGATTAGATTGAAATTCTGGAAGATGAATCCAACAACACGGTGTCTGAGCCGGGTGATATCATTATCCTTCAATCCCCCGGTTTCCGTTCCATCAATCACGACGGTCCCCTTTGTTGGAGTATCTATGCAGCCTATCATGTTGAGGATGGTCGATTTCCCTGACCCAGATGGTCCCGCAATCGAAATGAAATCCCCTGCAGATATATCAAACGTTACTCCTTTTACGGCGTGAACTTCTGTTTTCCCAAGTGGATATACTTTATGAACATCTTTTATAGATACAATTGCCATGTCTAATTCCTCCATTCATATCTGTTCGTGGTAAATGTACACGAGGTCCAGCGGTGGGAACATAGACAGGATTTTAATAAACATAATGACTTGTTATATTTCAGGATTGGTATCGCAATCCCAGCCAGGAAAGTATAGGATGAATTAGAATTGATACTGCATATAGATTGATGTCATGGGAGATATGTTTTCGATATTATCTCCTAGGAGAGTGACAGAGAGTCTGGTCCCGCGATTCCTTCCCATCATACTTGAACCGACTTCGATCCCTGCAGAGCAGAGAAATCCTGATACAGGTATGGAAGTATTAAAGTAATCTCCCGCATAGACCCCAGTGTCGAGGAACAATGTAAAGGTAGGCCCCGAGCCATCAAAAAGTTCAGGTCCGTACACTCGAAGTTCAAGATTATTTGCCAGACTGAAGGTAGTGCCATATGCATAATCCTCGAATCCTCTTAACTTTCTTCCAAGGGAATACTTTTCCTGAAAGAACTGAGGAACCGCAGAGCCTATCACATAATCCGCCGTTATTCGATCTGCAAGATACACATAAACCCATTCCCTATCCTTTTTTTTCTGATTGATATCAATCCATGGCATAAACCCTACGGCTGAGAAACTGAAATCATAAAATTCCGTCTCTCCTGCTGCAGTGTTTAGAAACCAATCCGGTGCAGCTGCCACCGAAAGATTTGCACCAAATCCTTCGGGAAATTCTTTCTCGGAAAAATAGTCAATCTGGATTCCAGCTTCCATCACATAAGATACTGAATTTATCTGATCAGGATAGGCATGAGGCAAACCAGAAAACATCCAGAGGTCATTTTCATTTCTAAAAGGTGATGAGAAATGGAAATTACTCTTCCCATATACAGATATCGGCATTCCTGAGCCTTCACCGCCATTCCATAGTTCCTGTTTCAACATGAATGCTATATCGGTATCCCAACTGCAGAAGGTATTCTGATCATCAAATCCATCCGCAGTGGCCTCTTCTCGCAGGTTCTGTACACCATCAGAATAATCCCATACAGGAGATATAATAAAGCCTCCACCAACAGTTGCCACAATACTCGTCTGCATACCATTCAATAACGGGATAGTCCTGAATTCTGCTCCTCCTTGCAGGTAGGGAGCTAACACTGTCAATTCAGCAGTCTCTAGAAGTGAATCTTCAACAAAGAACGTTACGGCCTTTTCATCCTGTGCAAACAGCATTCCCATAGCTAGACTCATGAGCAATACATAACAAAGAGTTTGTTTCATGGGCTTACCCCTTATCGACATGGGAAATTATCTACTGTTTCCAACCGGAATACTGGACCAGCTCGATGTTACTTTCTGATGAACCGGGAGAACCATTTCCACTAAGCCCTTCATATGCTACCAGATAGTGAGGATATTCCACGCTATACCAGAAATGAGTCTTTCCGACTCCCATAAAACTGGTGATCACGCTCATAATCCCGGAGGCTTTCATTTTCAGTTCAAGCTCATGACACTCAATCGTTTTATTATTTTCAAGTTCAAGCTCTTCGATGCCTTTATAAGAGAGCCTTATCTCAATCCCTTCGGGAATATCATCTTCTCCTCCGAGCACCACAATACCCAAGTCTTGAGTATCCTCCGAGAATGGATATCCCCTCAGGACATACCTGAGATCCGCAAAAGAGAGAACCGCAATGTCTGTGGTTGCAGGGGGCTGATGAAGTGTGACTTTTGTAGAATATTCTTCAGTCAGGGTTTCGCCGGTAATTGACGTATACACCGAAAATGGAATCAGGGAATCTTTTAGAATCTTCACTTCTATCGTTTGAGATTCTTCTTCATGAAGAATTCGATATATATCATCACCTTCTTCATGCAATACACTTACTCTTTCGGTAAAAAGATATGTACGATCATCCTCTTCTATTCGATACACTGCGGTCTCTCCATCCGGAATATCAGGATCAATCAACTGAGCAGCACTGAAGAGAGACGAAGTGCAGGTTATCAGAAGAAAACAGAGAACGACGATACCCCTGCCTTGAGGGATATGAAAGCTTGGAGAATGCACCTTTTGATATGGTAGAGATGCATTCATACTATTCCTAAAGGACTCTCTTGTTCTTGTCGTTACCTGATAGATATTTCGCTCAGGATTTTTCGTCATTCTCATACCCTCCATAAAACTGATAAGTACAGATTACAGAGGGGTAGATTACCTGAACATAGATAGGACTTTAAAAAACATAACACCTTGTTATATGGAATAGTAAAGTCCTGCCTACTTAAAAACTAGGATACCCAGCCTACGCTACGCTCTGGCAGGATCCAAAGTAACTTTTCTCATCTCGCCTATTTCTCCTCTCACTCCTTTCAGAATCCTGCTAAGCCAGAAAACCGAGAGGAAAAAACTTACGAGTTCAGAAATCGGGAAGGCGAACCAGAGAGAACTTATTCCGCCCAGTTCACCGAGAAGGAACATGACGGGAAGCAGTATGACGAGATTCCTGAGAACGGAGATTACAAGACTTGGGGCCCCTTTTCCGAGTGCCTGGAAGATATTCGCACTGATGATTGTCGGTCCCACCAGAAGGATTCCGAGGCTGATCCGCTTCAATGCAGTAATTCCGATGAGGACAAGATCAGGACTGTCATTGAACATGACGATAAGTTCTCTCGGGAAAAGCTGAAACAGGGCGAAACCAATACAGGTGAACAGGACAGCTGAGAGCATCCCGTACCAGACGGTTTTCCTGATTCTTTCATAGTCCTTATTCCCATAGTTATATCCTATGAGGGGGAGAACTGCCTGTCCGATACCGAAGACCGGCATGAAGATGAACGACTGGAGCCTGTAATAAATCCCATATGCGGCTATAGCCGTTGCATCATGACGAGCGATGATGAGGTTGGCTACCGCGAGCATAATGCTTCCGAGAAGCTGCATAGCCATTGCAGGGAACCCTACAGAGTAGATATTCCCGAGAATGGAAGGCTGGAAGCTGAACCCCTTCAGACTGAATTCCACCTCCCTCTTTCCTTTCATCATGATGAGGGCGAGCACGGCCCCTCCCAGGATTCTCGCAAGCACAGTCGCATACGCCGCCCCTTCAACTCCCAGAGCAGGTATCCTGCCGATACCGAAAATAAGGATCGGGTCAAGGATGATGTTCAATACAGCACTTATTGCCATGATGACCATAGGAGTCATCGTATTCCCTTCTCCTCTCTGGATACCCTGGAGAATCTGAGGAATGAACAAACCGAAAGACCCAATCATGATGATTCTGATATAACGGCTGGTCAGCTCTATCATGAGGGGATCGCTTGTGAATATTTTTGTGATGGGAACCGAGAAGAGTGCCCCGGCAAGTCCTACGACGATACTCAAAAGAACACTAACGAATAATGCATGTTCTGCAGCCAGACCTGCCTGTTTTCTATCGCCTCCTCCCAGCGAACGGGAAATGAGAGAGGTCACCCCGACACTTGTGCCCATCGCAATTGCGATCAGGATCATCTGGATGGGGAATGCAAGAGTAACAGCAGAAAGTGCATCCTTGCTGATATGGCCTACATATATACTGTCAACCACATTATAGATAGCCTGTGTCGCCATTCCAATTACTGAGGGGATTGCAAGTTTGATCAAGAGAGAGAGGATGGGTTCAGTACCCATCTTCGCTGATGGTGTTGATGATTTCATAATGATTAGGAATCTCCTTTAACTTGTGGATTATTTGGGATCAGGACGAGTAACGCTCACTCACCTACTGAGGGGAGAAAATAAAGATACGCTACTTCGATGTGCTGATCATCGTAATGAAAAGGGTTTTTGGGTGTACTTCGCGAGTCCCTTGATACTCTGTTTCCTGGATATCCAGAATGTCAAAATGAGCTGAAAAGATCTCCTGAATCTTTTCACGTGAGAATCTGCGCGGTCCCTTTGATTCGGGAATGCGGATCGGTCCGATACCGATCGGATCTTGTTCAGCACTCATACATTTCAGGAACACCCATCCCTTTCCATCGGGTTTTACGATTTTTGTCAGGTTCTCAATATAAGAAGGCCAATCTTTCTCACGAAGGACATGGAAACAGCCTCTATCGAAGACATAGTCGAATTGATCTTCTAAAGAGGTGTGCAGGATATCGTCCTGAAGGAAACAGACATCTTTTGAAAGTTCAGAAGCTTTCTGGACAGCGGTCCCGGAGATATCAGTACCGGTTACCTTGAATCCTCTTTCTGCAAGTCTTACCGCCTGTGTTCCCGGACCGGTTCCGACATCAAGGAAACTGCCTTCCTTAATCTGATGTTCGTGCAATGCTTTCTCGAGATCGGGATCAAGGGATGCATAGTACCACCCCATTTTCCTGATCGGTATCATGTTATATATAAATTTCCAGTTCATACCTGTTCTCCAAGTTTGACGCGCCTGCTCTTCACATATCCTGCAAAGGGTTCAACGAAAATCAAAGGCCTCGTAGACGATATCCAGATCACGATTCTGTTTTTTCAGCTGACGGGCAAATCCCTGGATCATAGGACCTGGGCCGCACATGAAAACGCTTGAATACTGTGGCAGCTCAGTATGAGCGAAATCGAGACGCGGCTGTTGAGCTGTATCATGTAAAATCAGATTGAAATTTTCATGCTTCCCGGCTAAGTCCTGAAGGTACTCTTTATAGATTCCTTCCTGTTCTCCTCTATAAGAATAGTAGAGAGTTATATGCTTTTTCACGCCATTGGTTCTCAGATACGAGATGAAGGGAGCGATTCCGATACCTCCCGCTATCCACGTCTGATGGAGTTCTCCATTATTGAAAATCATATGACCATAGGATCCATCTACACTGATCTTTGTTCCGACCTTCAGTGAGGTATAGAGCTTATCAGTGTGATCACCAAGAGTCTTGATCGCTACAGTAATGGCCACTCCGTCTCCGCCTGAAATGGAAAATGGATGAGGCGCCTTATCGAATCCCTTCTGATTGATTTTCAAGAACAGATACTGTCCTGGCTCGAATTCAAGTGTACGATTCAGCGTAATTCCCAACTCAACGACTGTCGGTGACAGTTTTTTTACCGAAGAGATACTTCCTGTGTGTTGAAACTGAACCCGTTGATAGAAGAATATTACGTAGATCGCCGAGATGGTTCCAACCAGTGTAGTAACCCCCATCAGAAGACTTCCTCCTGACAGTTGAAATAGATTGTATTCTTCAGCCAGATAGGTATGGTACACGCCGAGACCGTAGGGGATCACCATGATCCGGTGGAAAAATCTCCATCTCTCATATTTCATCCGTTTTGCCACCAGGGCTATCAGGATGAGAAGAGCAAACAGCAGCAGAGCGAAGAGCCCTGTCGCCGCTATAAGATTTGGACCATGTTCCTCTCCGCTTCCTCCAACCAGAAGTACTGCGTGAGCAAATACTGCCGCGGTTGAGAAGATCGCGAGATATTTGTGCCAGATATATACATGTTCAAGTCCGTTAAACCAGGATTCCACCCTCTTCAATCTTGCTGAAAGCAGGAATACGAGACAGAAACCTGTCAGAGAAACACCTCCAAGAACAAAACTCCAGCGCGATGTAGCCGGAATTGATATCTGAGGGACCTCGATGTACCAGATCAGCGCGCTGAGAAGTATTGATCCGACAACCAGCGATGCACCTTTTCGTCCTTTCATTCGTCCTTTCACTTTCTTCCTCCCAGGGATCTAGTCACGTTCTACCCCTAGAGGTTATCGCTGATCCAGTCGAACAGATATTCCGCTCCGGTTGCATAGGAACCCATCTGACAATGCGTCTGTGCTGTGGTCTCTTCATCAAAAAGCATATAATCTTTTTCACAGGAAAGGGCATCGTAGAATTTCTTCGCTTCCCCGTACATCGGCTCGGCAGTCCCGTCCATTACGAGCATTCTGCAGGTGATCTTATCGAGGATATCCGTGTTGTCATACTTTTTCATCTCATCAATGATGTTTCCTTTCTCCACCCCCTGTTTCCACACGTAATCATCGAGGATGAAATTCATAAAGGGAGGGCGGATGAACTTGGGAGTTCTCTGGATCATCTGCAGCCGTTTCGCAAAGGCTCCACCCCAGTTGGCATTGCCCGGATCAACGATACAGAGCTTGATACGCTTCTCAAATGCCACAGCACGAGGGATCAGAAAGCCTCCGAAGCTGAGCCCCATAAGTCCGATGCGTTCGCTGTCGATACCGGGAAGGGTGAGGGCGAAGTCAATAACCGGTGTGATAACCTTCTCCCAGTCCGGTCTGAAAGGGAGATCATTGAGTCGCAATGCGAAGCCTTGTCCGGGACCATCATAGATGAGGCAGTGAATACCCCGTTTGATCGCTGCATCATATACCCAGCGGGTATCTTCAGCCCAGGTATCCCGTCCGGGTGTCACGATAAGGAGAGGAGCATTGTCCCCAGCCACCGGGGATCGGTAGAAGTGTCCGGGAAGGAATGTCTCCCCATAGGGGATTTCCACATACTGACCGGGATAACCGGACAGTCCCAGGTACTTCTCGTAACAATCATGACTCGAAAGCGTATTCGCCTTCAGTCTCGCATCATGGTGTTTGCCGAAGTACATGGTCGACATACGATAATAGGTTGATGCTCTGAGGTAGGAAGAGGAAGCTGTGACTGATTTATTCTCGTATTCAGCTTTTTCAGCCCTCTTTTTCAGTCTGTCCGCCAGGGCAGTCCAGGTGGAGAACCAGGATTCTTCGTCTCCTGATTTGATCTGACCGATTACTTCCATGACTTCTGCGAAGTCCGACATCCCGTACTGAGTGAGCCCCAGGACATGTTTTGTGATTGCGTCCGTGAGGATATCCTTACTGAATTTCATAGTATTCCAATGTTTTGTTTTCATGATGTATGTACTCCTTCTCTAAACAGGTCAGATGCTTTGACCTGAGGGTTCGTGTATCGTTTTCGTTTCTGCGTCTTATCTTTATATTCGATCGCCATAGCCGGACACCATTGAATGCAGGCCATACAGCGTTCACAGAAATCGCCGAACTCCGGCTTGCCGTTATTCATTCTGATATTACCGGCTGGACATACCTTGGCGCAGACCTGGCAGCCGGTACAGGCATCAGATACCCGATAGTCTCTCGCCAGATGATGAAAATCAGGGATCCTTTCGGAAAGCAGTTTTATTTCTTGTTTCTTTGTCACAATCGGACGGTTGGTCTTCTTGTTCTTTATATCATGTGCAATGCTGTTCACCCTCTTCTCGCTCCTTTTCAGCATGAATTTCTGTAGAGCAGCAGGCCAGGCTCCGTACATGGCGATATAGTTGCCCGGCATGCTGAGCTTGAATCCTGCATTCATATATCCGCCACGGCTGTCAACCAACTGTGAGAGCAGATCAAGTGATTTCCCGTGCATCGCTCCTGCGGTCGTGACGGCAAAGATATACTTCACCCGTGTCAGCTCAAGTTTCTGAATAAATCTCGTTACAACCGGGGGAATATTTCCACCGAAATAGACAGGGCAGACGATACCGACACGCTCCTGTGATATCTCAAGACTGTCTACATCTAGGGAACCAGTGATGAGGATGATCTTCGAATTACCGAGTTGTTTTCCGATACTCTTTGCCGCGGCTAGACTGTTTCCTGTTCCTGAAAAACAGAATATGGTAGTTTTCATAGTTTCTTCCCCTATGCCGTTTACTCCAGTCCAGAATTACTCACTGTATCTTGAGCTGATCCTGGCCTGAGTACGTTGAATATGATAGTGATGAGAGCTTTCTTCAGCCTCGAAGTATCTTCTGCAGACCCGAGGGTATCGTAAAATCCTCGGAACCCGTTTGAAATGAAAAGTGCTGTCTCTTCAGGAAACTCGCAGTTCCAGGAGCCATCATCATTTCCTTGCTCGATGAGTGTAAGAACCATCGGTGCAGCTGAAGACGTGATCTTTTTCGAGCAGTACTCGATGATGGCTGCATCGGTTGTAATACTTGGAATAAGATCCTCCAGATTATCGGCTTCCATTTTCTTTTCAAGAAGAAGCAGCAGTTTTTCGTGTGCCGGATTCTTCATAAGATGAAGGACCTTATCTATCTCAAACTGTTTTTCTTCAGCTATCCCGTCGATCACCGCATAGAGCATATCGACCTTGCTTCTGAAGTAATGATACACAAGCCCCTGAGAAACATTCATTCTCTTTGCGATATCAGATATCTGGGTCTGCTCGAATCCCTTTTCAATGAAGACTTCTGCTGCTGTCTCCACTATCTCTTTTCTTCGCTCTTCCGGTGCCTTTGTTACTCGTGCCATATATACACTCCATTATGGAACTTCTACCATGAATATACATGACTGAATGAATTCAGTCAATATCATTTTTTTAAATATTCGTTCTCCTAAAATTTATGAAGAGAATGCTACTGGTCGCTTACGTATAAGGGAGCTCCTCGGCTCGATTTCGAACCTGGATAAAAGGAATATTTCAGTAATTACGGTCTCCAGGGGTGTTATTGTAGAAAAACTGTACAATATCAACTGTAGCATTTTCCGGGCTTTCAGGTTGTTTAATTGTAAGCAGTTAAAAATCGGGTGTTTTTGGTATTTACATAACTCGTTTTTTCGACTACACTTATCAACAAATGGTTACACCAGCAGGAGTTATCGAGGCGTTCTCATAACCCGGAGGTCGCAGGTTCGAGTCCTGTCCCTGCTAGAAAAGAAAGCCATCAGAGAGATCTGGTGGCTTTTCTGTGTATAGGATGTTAGAAGGCAGTGAAACTGTTCATGGTGAGAATCTATCAGGAATCCAGTGGAAGACTATCTTCATAAAGAACTTCCGGGTCAAAATCAGCACCGTTTGACCAGGAAATTGAATCAAATTCGACTCTTACTGATGAAAAAACCTTTAGATCTTTCAATTCTGAAAAAATACCAGTCCTTAGATATGGCATCACGTCAAAAACCCGTTTCTCATTATTCTCGAACGTAAGAAGCAGTTTATAGTCTTCGAGAGGTTTTGCATCTGTTACACTCAAATACATAACTCGCCTCCTATTTTAAAGGTTCTATAGCATAGGGAGTTTCGCCATTCCGTGCGAGATCCCAATCAGCTAATGATTCATCCAGATGTAGTTCAGCCCATGCTACGGGAATGGATATCAGGAGACACGTAAGATCTCCCCCGACTTCTCAAGGTTTTCTGTGAATTCATCTTTAAAATCCAGATTAATCAAATCAAAATCATGTTCAAGGAGACCCTGAAGCTCCGTTATTGCCAGGAAAAAATTAAGGGGAACAATGCCGCGTACAGCAATATCCAGATCAGACATCACAGAATGATTCCCTTTTATAACTGAACCAAAAAGATATATTTCAGTTACCGTCAGCGTTTTCAAATACTCAACCGCGAGATCTATATCTTTTTTAAATTCTTCAGGGATAACCATACTTTTATCCTATAGACAATCAAAGCAGGAATCAATCAAACTATTTTCGAATGAAGGTTATTTCATTTGATCCATCCCACAAGTGGGGATAAAACAAATACAATGATTCAACAATTGTAGAATGTTCATCCATATCATATATCATCAATTACAGATGAAGTTACAGAAGGAACTTCAAAATTTGCACCAAGTATTGTAACAGACTGTTGCACAATCCCTATCACACGGTTTATACCTAAAAATGCATATTCATTCTGGAAATTCTGAGACCACGCTCGTATAATAAACACTATAATCTATCAGAAGGAGAACATCCTTGAATGAAATTAATAATCTAACTAATCAGATTCTTAAGTTTAGAAATGAACGTGACTGGGCACAATTCCACAATCCAAAGGATGTTGCTTTATCTCTCGTTCTTGAGGCTTCAGAAGTGATGGAACATTTCCAATGGAAATCTCCAGAAGAAATAGAAGAATATGTAAAAACAAAGAAAGAAGCCATTGGCGAAGAACTTGCGGATGTTTTTTACTGGGTCTTGTTGCTTAGCCATGACCTCAATATTGATATAGCTAAAACACTAGAGCAAAAAATGAAGAAGAATGCTGAAAAATATCCTGTTGAGAAAGCAAAGGGCTCTCACAAAAAATATACGGAGTATTCCTAATGGAACTCTACTCAGGACATATTGATCAGTTTATCGAACAAACCACTCAGAATCAGATAGCAAATTTATTACAAAATTCCTTCTTCAATTATTACGGACGCCATCCTGGGGATGCAGAAGTGAGGTCTTGGAAAAATTCGCTTCGAACTATCAAAGATGTATTTGAATCATCAGGCTTTCATGATCATGGAGTTTTTCTGGAATACGAACTCCCCCTAGCCTCTCAACGCCTTGACTGTATGATTTGTGGGACAGATCAAGTGAGGAATGAGCATGCTGTCATCATTGAACTGAAACAGTGGGAAAAATGTGAAGCTGGATTAAGTGATAAAGTTGTAACATGGACGGGTGGAAGCAATCGTGAAGTACTTCATCCTTCGGTCCAGGTCGGAAACTATGCTGCGTATTTAGAAGATAATCATCTCGCATTTCATGGGGAAGATCCTGTTATGCTTTCAGCATGCGCCTATCTGCATAATTACCCTATAAGTAATGAAGACCCTATTATGGCTGAACAATTTTCAGAGTATATTCAGAAATATCCTCTATTTGGTTCTGATAACTTCTACTCGATAAGTGAATTTCTCCAACACACCCTCAGTAACGGATCGGGGATCCCTATTCTCGAGAAGATACAACAGAGGAAATATGCCCCAAGTAAAAAGCTTCTTTTTCAAGTTTCAAAAGTAATTAAAGAAAATGAACGTTATGATCTACTCGATGATCAACTTATCGCTTTTGATAAAGTTATGACCAGCGTAAAAGAAGGGCTGAACCGTAAAAAGAAAAGAGTTATTCTGATAAAAGGTGGTCCGGGTACTGGCAAGTCTGTGATCGCTATAAATCTCATGGCGGAATTATCCTCACAGGGCCTAAATGTACAGTATGCAACTGGTTCAAAAGCTTTCACAGAATCACTAAGAAAAACCATAGGAGGAAGGGGAAAGGCTCAATTTAAATACTTCAATAGCTATATCAATGCTGATGAAAATATCATTGATGTTCTCGTAGCCGATGAATCACATCGCATTAGATCAACCAGTAATAGCCGATATACCCCGAAAATAAATCGCTCCTCCACACCTCAACTAGAAGAGCTGATTCAGGTTTCCAAGCTCCCTGTTTTCTTCATTGATGACCTCCAAGCGGTACGGCCTGGAGAGATAGGATCTAGTGATTACATCAAAGAGACTGCTCAACGTCTTGGATGCGAGTTATTTGAATATCAACTTGACATTCAATTTCGATGCCTTGGCTCCGATCGTTTTGTTCAGTGGATCGATAATACTTTAGAACTAAGGAAAACCGCGGAGAAAATATGGGACTCAGAGATTAATGAGTTTGAATTTAAAATCATGAGGTCTCCACAAGAACTTTATGCTGCAATAAAACAGAAGAATGATGAGATTCCTAATTCAGCACGAATGGTTGCTGGATATTGTTGGAAATGGAGCAATCCTAATCCTGACGGAACTCTCGTAAAAGATGTTGTTATTGATGATTTTGCAATGACTTGGGAAGGGAAGGATTCTGGAGGAAGATTGGCTCCCGGGATTCCACCTGCAGCTCTTTGGCCATATGAACCAGCCGCTGTGAGCCAGATTGGATCCATCTACACTATTCAAGGGTTTGAGTTTGAGTATGTCGGAGTCATCATCGGGAAAGACATGATATATTCCTTCGACGAATACCATTGGGAAGGACATCCCGAAAACTCTGCTGACACAGTGGTGAAAAGAAGTGGAGAATCTTTTCTGAGTTTGGTGAAGAACACATATCGAGTCTTACTCAGCAGAGCTTTGAAGGGATGTTACGTATACTTCGTGGATAAGGAAACGGAGAAATTTTTCCGTACGAGGATGTGCTAAATTAATATAAGACTCCTGATATAATGGTATCGATCCCCATCCCCAAGCACTATATATTAAATTCAGACCCTAAATTCAAAGACTCCTATTCAGCAGTTCTGGGTTATTTTTTAACATGTGCCTAATCAAGTATGAATTTGTAGAACAAGGGAAAATTAACCGGTATGCTGATGCACACTGAATTGAATTGATGTAGTCCACAAATCCTTTATCACAGCGTTCCAAAACAATTGATTTTTTTTCAAACATAGATTCTTCTAAAAGTCCTTCCCCAAAAAGAACTACGCAATATTCAGGTGATAAAGGAAATGCGAAATTAGTTATACTGGCTGCATATCCTAATCCGTATAGGGATTGAGAATTATTGTCAGAAAACCTAATGACGGGCGTATCAGATGTCCAGAAACCATAATTTATTTCTTCATCATATCTATAGATTGCCCATCGTCTATTTAATAAGTAACAAATTGCTTCATTGATCAGTTCTTTATTCGCTAATATTGCATTTGCATGTAATGAAGGTTCTGCGCTTTTTATACTCTCCACATGAATATTATCGATAAACTCTAAAATATCTTTCAGCGTTTTTTCAGGAAAATATCTTTGCGCGAGATCAATCTGATAATCTCTCATGACCGGAGATTTCATAAATTGACGAACTGTATTTAATTGATTACTAATCAACCAATTGCGAGTAGACTTTGTTCTTAATTCTGAGATTACCATGAAGAAAGCCAAGGAATAAATATATTCCACTGGAGGTTTCCCCTGACTTAATAAATCCAAGACTGATAATATTTCTGGTGCGATTTGTGATTCAATCTCAGAAAATAACTGCTCAAGATAAAAATCTCTTTTTCCTGGAGTCCCAAGATCATAGAAATACTTCTCCTGTGCAACATCGCGAATACTAACACATTTTATGGGAAGCCCTTTCTCTTTATCAAACATGTATATTCCAGTCCCATCTTTTGAAAAGGACTTCAAATAGAATCTTGGGACATAGTGTTGCTTCTTTGTATTGGCAGGCATTAGTGTGCACTATACAATTTACATGCTAAACCATGAAAATAATTGATCATTGAAATCTCTTCTAACCTCACCCCTCAAACATGTCCCTGATAAATTGATTCCCAGCATCCAATACTTTTCCATTATTCTGAAGAGGATTCATTCTCTTCTAATTCATCATCATCTTCTATTGAGGATATTTCTAGCTCTGGTAAGTTAATCCCCTCTTCGGCCAAAGAAATTGATTGATTATAATCTTCAGCAAGCATTGTTCTATTGAATTCAGCGGTTGGGTTAACATCCATAACCATCTCTTCAAGCTCATCAAGACTAACATTAAAAAATTCTTTTCTAAGATTAACTTTGTTTACTCGTCTTGAGTGCAATCTCCTATGCAGTTCATTCTCTAGTCCAACCGCATCTTCAGAAAAAATAAAACTATGCACATCAAATTTGAAGGGAACACTTGCACTTCCGAGCTCGTTAACTCGATCCTGTGGATCTAGTCTTCGAGTCATGCCGATCTTAAACACAGCATCACCGAAAGAACCAAGATTACTAATGATATAGACATTTCCTGCCTTTCCATTTTGCAGTTTCGTAATCTCCTCTTTTTGCTCCTCCACAGAATTAAGATGATGGTGTAATTCTTCAAGTTTCGATTGGATCTCATCTCTACGAGCTTCATCCAATCCATCTTCTTCAAGCATCGCCTCGACCTTTGCAATCTCGGAATGATATTTTTCTTCTTCAAAAGCTATCTGCTTTTTCTGCTCTTCTAAACGTTTTCTCTCTTCAGCTTCCTCTCTCATCTGCTGACGTAAAGCAAGTTGTTCCTGACGAGCCTGTTCTCGCTTAATATAGTAATCATATTCGATTCTAACAGCATTTTCAAAAAGATGCTCCAACTCACCAATGAACTTTCTCATAGTGCCTGCAATTGCCTGATTTCCCTCTGCAGAGACTAACAGATACTTAGATACAAGAGATCGAACTTGAGTTTTTGCATTTTCTAATTTTTCAAACTTTAAATTATAAAGGATATTCTGCAATTCCGATCTTAGGGAAAGAACCATCAGTTTATAAATTGCCTGATTAGCCTTTGTTGTATACCGTTGCGCATATACCTCAAGCAGAGAATCAATTTGTTTCTGATTTTCTCTGAACTCTTTTCTAAGGTCCTTGTAATTCAGGTTGTTGAGATTCAGCATAACTGTTGGTGCAAAATTATCTAATTCAGCAATTATTTCCTTTTCGAGAGGAAGATAATATTGCGCTGGAATATCAGTAACATGGAATCGTTTCACAGCGTGTTCTATAGCTGTATAAAGCTCCTTACTTCTTGAAATCCGGAGTTTCTGCCTATGGACTCTTGCATCAAGTTTTTCACATTGTTCTTCAAGATTATTCTTTTCTCCTGTTAGGTCTACTTTCTGAGCTCCAAGTATAACCAAGTCCATTTCAATTTCTTCAATTTGATTGTGCAAAGTAGTTAATCGATTATTGGCATCCTCAATACTGTCTATTTTCAATGTTTCAATTCGTTCCTGTAAATATTTTATCGCGTTGAGCCTCTCATTAATCTCAAGCTCATATTCTTCAATCCGTTGATTTAGTATGCTTATCGATCTGTTTTTATCGCTTATTGTCCGGTTGTTTTTCCCTAACATTACTCGTGAAGCTATAAGACCAATCAGGGCAACTACGAGAAGGATTGAAAGTAATACTAATATTTCCATTGAGGGACTCCCTTCATGAGATTCTATATTTGGAATTGTTGAAATGGAATTCTGCAACTCATTTATGGAGGTTTGGTTTGTTTGGATATCATCGTTTTCTATCGATAAGGATATATTATTGGGAATAACCTGTCGTTCTATGATCGACTCTGACCTATTTTCTTCCGAATTGATCGATTCAGGTATAAATGTAAATCCCTCTTCTTTTGATGACAGATTTTCAGTATTTACTGAGGAAGTCCCCAATAAAGAATCATCCAGGGTTTCTTTATTAGTCTGAGTCACTGGTTCGATAACAGATCCTGCTTGAAGCTCTTCTTCAGATTTTTCATCTCCATCAAAAGGAATTTGATAATCTATAGGATCGCTACGCATTTCTGCAACGGGTTCATGTGGGTAATCGGAGGAAATTGAAGAAAAGCCCTGAGTCTGTAGACATCCTACAAAAAGGAGGATTGTTAATATTAGGAGAGAAATCCGAAAAATCTTGTACCTCATGTCTTATAATTTAGAGTATCATATCATAACATCTTTAACAATTAGATTTATTTTCATATAGATTAGATTTATTTTCATATAGATTAGATACTAAATGGGGAAACCTCTCTCTCAGTTTCTTTCCGGTGTTGGCTTTCAATATTCTCACTACATCACTCACCGGCATCTTAGGCGGTATCGATATCAATACATGCATGTGATCGACATCCGTGTTGATCTCGATTATTTCTATTTCAGGATGGTATCTCGTTATCTGAAAGGCCACTTTCTTCAGATATTCGCCAACACCTCCTCTCAATATTTTTCGTCGGTATTTGGTCGATACAACCAGATGATACCGTGAGTAATATACTGCATGAGCTTGCTTCTTGAACTCCATGCCTTACTATATCACAATTTACAGCGGGTAGCCTCCATCCACAGGTTCATACCTGTGGGATTATCGGCTGACTAAAAACGTAGGGAATCTTTTCCATAACATCATACCCCACTGCTGCAGCCGCAGCCCTGATGAAGTGCTATCCAGAATCTTGAAAAAGCTGTCGTTTTTCATATAATTACCGAAGATCCCACTGGTGAGTAATTCAATAATAGAGAGGAAATTTCATGAACATACATATAGATGGGTATTCGATACCTGTTACTACCGAAGATAAAAATATTGTAGATGTTGCAGATAGGGCCGGTATAGGGATACCAGCTCCCTGCTATAGGACTGGCAGGAAAAATGGCTGCTGCAAAGTATGTGTTGTCGAGATAAACGGAAAACAGGAATACGCATGCTGCACCAAGCCCGCAGATGGCATGAATGTGATTGTACACAGAGAAGACCTCGTTGCCCTGAGAAAGGAACGAATGAAAGATTACTCACAGAACACACATCAACTGGAAGAATGTTCCTGCGGTTGTTCCTGTGGATCATCATCCGGGGAAAGCTGCTGCTGACTATTCTTACCGTAGCTCAAGGATAATCCTAAACCTACGAATCTTAGATGTGAGTATCAATCGACTACATCATACCCCGCCGCCATATGCTGTTATTTAAGCTCTCAATTCCTTGACATTACTCCCGAAGCGATTCATCGTAGCAGCATGAGACCGGACGAAAAACAGATACGAGAAATCGCAGAATACCTTGATTGCGGTATGATAGTTTTTTTTCAACCGGGATACCGGTGCTGTCTCCTACCGCATGGATAGTGAGCACTGGGAAATCTTGGAAGATGATTTCATGGAGGAGGAGATCGATTCATCCTCTGATAACCTTGTGGAGTTTCATGGATTTGATACGAATGAATCATACGATCTCATGGCTGATTTTGCTGAGCACGTAGAGGATGAAAAGCTGAAACAGGAGCTTCAGGAAGCTCTGAACAGAAAAAAACCGTTCAGGAATTTCAAGAAGTGCCTCGAGTCCTCCTCGGGAGCGTTCAGAGACGAGTGGTTTTCCTACATACAGTACAGGCATGAGCTGCTGGTAAGAGAACAGATCGAGCGCCTGATGGCAGAAGATACTGCCGGTATTGGTGAGAGATGATTATGAACCGTGAAGAACGTGAGAAGAAGGTGAAGGAGGCAGTACAGAGCTGTCTCAGAATGAACGGGTATGTCTGCGCAGTTGATCTTCTGCTTGCACTCGGGATTCTGAAGAAGAAGGATTATGAGAACTGGAGAGCCGGCAGGGTCGATTTCCTGGAAAGGGTCTGTTCAGGAAATCTCAGTCAGCTCAGGGATATCATCAGCCTGATGAGAACCTATGCACTTCAGTTGAAATTGAAGCAATCAGCAACTGCCTACCATTCGTGGGGAAAGGGAGCCAAGCGGCCTTTACGGTTCAGCAGGTCGGGAGAAAGGCGGGTTGAGGAGCTCTACGCGACCCATTTCATTGACACTGTACGGATCTCAGAACTGAAAGAAGAGAAAAAGGGGCGTTTCTGATTTTTCTCTTCCCTTCGAGGGATTGTTCTGAACCACCACAGGTCATAACGTGTCGGGAAAGGGTCGGGAAACCGTCGGGAAAGACGGTTCAAAGGCTCTGTTGATTCTCATCGGTTTCTTGAATAGATCCCTGTGTTTACTTAGCCGTAAACCCCTTCTTCAGAAAAAGATAATCTTGAGTAAAGGTGAACGGAAAGGATATACTGAAAATCAAGGAGGGTGGTCATGAAAAAGAGATTCCCGCTTCTCATACTACTTCTGCTTCTTTCAGGTTCTTTTCTCACCGCTGAGATCAATCCGGTGGAATACGAGAAGATGCAGAAAGCTGCACCGGAGCAGCTGATCATCACCGTGCTGAGGGTAACCTCCAGACCTCAGAGTCTCTTTTCAGCTACGAAAGACGTCTCTGCCAATGTCAGGGTTGATTCGGTTATCTCCTCGGCCACCGGCCTGAGTGAAGGTGATACGATCACGATCGAATATACTTCCTTCAAACCGGGACGCGGATGGGTCGGTCCGAGACCGATTCCCCCTCTGAAGAAGGGAGAGAGTTATCCTGCCTTTCTCATCTATGACAGTGAGTCCATCGCCTATATCCCTGCAGCACGAGGCTACAGCTTCTCATCCCTACTGGTCTTCAGATAAAAATCCTGGAAAACTCATCACCCCTCTAGATATTCCAAATTCAATCATCTAATTACATTACAATAGGTTAAACTCCTTTTCATGATCGTTATTTTTTCACAAAAAGTACGCTCTTTCTGTGAAATTCAATGACGGTGAGACGGCATCTCCAGTGAGAGAATGATGAGAGGATTTTCCCGGAAGACGAGGAGGTATTCCGCATCACATTCTGGAATGAGTTCACGCTCTCTCTCTTTTATAGTATATTACTCTCATCACTACTGAAACAGGAGAGATACTGTGACCTACCGATACTACGATGCTGTGCTTGTCGAAGCGATCCATGAATACGAAAACGTGTGGACCTACCGTCTCAGGATAGCCGACGGGGAAGACACCCCTGAATTCACGCCGGGTCATTATGCCCATGTTGCGGCGCCGGGGCTCACGGAAGTGACGAAACCTCTCAGGCGTCATCTCTCCATCGCATCGACTCCGGCTGACGGAGAGTTCCTCTTCTCGATGGATATGGGATCGGGTGACCGCTCGGAGTTCAAGCAGATGCTTCTTGATGCACAGGCGGGAGCGGTCCTCAAGCTTTTCAAGATCAAGGGGGAGTTCACTCTCGATTCTCTTAAAGAAGGCAGCAGGATCATCTTTATCGCAGGAGGGACGGGTATCACTCCGGTACGCTCTCTCGTACGTCATATCTACCAGGAGAAGCTTCCGTTCTCCTGGGATCTCTATTATGTGGGAAGAGGGTATCTCTATGCTGAGGAGCTCTCTTCATACAATCCAGAGGCTCATTTCATCTCACGGGAAGGGGTCCCTCAGATGATTGAGGCATGTGCCGCTGAATTCAGCACCCCAAGCGAGAACCTCTTCATCTATCTCTCCGGTTCTCATTCCTTCGTGGATTCCATCACCAGAGAGCTCCTCCAGAAGGGAGTCCCTGCAGAGGCGATCCGAACGGAGGATTTCAAATAGAGCTATTCCAGTTCTATATCGACGATGAGTTCATTGGCGAGTTCTTCAAGTACTTCCCTGAGTTCATCCACCGAGGTGCCCTCGGTGAGGGAGAGGAGCATGTTCGCCTTGAACAGCTGCCCGCCGGCCATCGAGGCTTCGACGACCTCGGTGTCGAGGTCTTCCACG
>CAXXSP010000059.1:0-2478 GCA_963676605.2 Sphaerochaetaceae bacterium
TGGGCCTCCCTGTGGAGTCCCGAGGGCTGTCGCCATCATACTTCCGTTTGTCATCACTCCGCTTTTTAGAAATACGTAAATGAGTCTCCTCACGTCCTTGTCGTCCATGTACTTGTCTATCAGTCCCATGAGTATGTCATGGTTCACTGTATCGAAGAACTTGGACAGATCGAGATCGACTACGTGTTTGTAGCCCTCAGACATGTAGGTCTGGGCGAGTCGAACCGCATCGTCAGCACTTCTATTCGGCCTGAAGCCGAAGCTGTAGTCACTGAATGTCGGTTCGAATACAGGGGTCAGTACCTGCACAAGTGCCTGCTGGATTACTCTATCCACTGCCGTGGGTATTCCAAGCAGACGTACCCCTCCATTATCTTTCGGTATCTCTCTTCGGAGTACCGGTTGAGGTTTGTACGTCCGTGTGACAATCTGTTCACGAATCTCTATCCAATGAGCTTCAAAGTAGGCTGGTAGTTCTTCAACTCCCATGCCGTCAATGCCTGCAGAACCCTTGTTCTGCATCACCTTCTTCATCGCTTCATGGATGTTCGTGAAGGAAATCAGCTGTTCACACAGTACTGTGTTCGGTGTTGACCTGTCTTCCTTTCTCATAATTTCCTTTCCATCTGTATCATCCCCTGTCCAGGCCTATTGCCGTTCGGATTCACAGACAGACCTTTCTTTTTCGAAAGGTATTTGATTTGTTCAGCCCTTCATGCCTGTTCCCTCAGTCACTACTATGGCCTCTGCTGACTTCTCCACATTCGTTGTTATTACGTCGTCATAAGCGATATTGCAGCCTCGTACGCTGTGGAGACCTCACGGGATAAGCCATCATTCTTTCCTCGTTTACCCGCCTGATTTACGCCTAGGACTACATTGCCTTTTTGGATTTCACTGCTTTTTGCCAGCTTGTCCGTCCTCTGCGCCTACTATCAGGTTTCTGTCCATCGGGCCACGATTTCGCTATTGCTTCTTCTCTCCCACACCTCGCGATGTGAAACTTGCAAGTCGCTATCGGGTTCGTCGGCAACTACGCCCCTTGGGACTTTCACCCAAGAATGATGACATGCCCGTCATACAAAAAACAGCTGTCAACAGATCACTCTGTGACAGCTGTTGCCCCTGAAATTACCGGTATCCTCAGAGGATCCACATCACAAGAGACGGCTATGAAGGTGATAAGGAGCAGAACTGCAATCATCGAGAAGAGAAATGGCCACAGATGAGCGATCGTATCCTTAAGATTTGCGTTGATCACCTTCGCGCTCGTGAACAGACACAGACCGAACGGCGGTGTGAGCATTCCTATGGCGAGGTTGACTGTCAGTACGATACCGAAATGAACAAGATCCACATCTAGAGCCTTTAGAATCGGAAGGAGGAGAGGTACAGCAATGATCTGAATCGATCCTGCCTCCATGAACATCCCTCCGATGAGCAGAGCTGCGTTGATAATCAGTAGCAGAAGGACCTTGTTGCCGGGTGATACCAAGGACAACTTCAAATGCCTTCTGCGGAATCTGCAGGTAGACCATGACGTAGGCAAACAGAGAGGCGCTGGCGATGATGATCATGATTCCCGCCGAGCTGATCGCAGACTGGATGATAATCTTGGGAAGCTCAGAGAGCCTGATCTCCTTGAAGACGAACACACCGACGATGATCGAGTAGACAACCGCCACAACGGCCGATTCGGTAGGTGTGAAGATTCCCAAGGAAACCACCACCGTCGATGATGACAGGGGTACCGAGTGCCACGATGGTATCAATGACAACGGTCTTCACATCCTTACCGCCCAGTCCGATCGTATTTCTGGGTATCTTCTGCTTACGGCTGGTCACGTAGGTCACGATAAACAGCGCAAAAGCAAAAACGACACCGGCAGGGAAACCGACCTATTGTACAGATCCCCCACAGAAACCTTCGTGATCGTTCCGTAGATGATGAATGCGATTGAGGGGGGGATGATGTTACCGATAGGACTGGAGGCTGTGATAATCGCGGCGGCGTAGGGCTTGCTGTACTTGTGTTCCACAAAACCTGTAGCCATGACACCGCCGATTGCTGCGGCAGTTGCGATCGCAGACCCGCTGATAGCAGCAAAGAGCATACAGGCTACAATCGCCACCATACCCATTCCACCGGTCAGCTTACTGACAAATAAACCTGCAAAGGAGATCAGCCGCTTAGCGAGCCCTCCCTTGTTCATCAGATCTCCTGCGAGAATGAAGAACGGGATCGCCAGCAGAGCAACTGAATCGACGCTGGTGAAAAAACGCTGGACTGTAACGATCGGGTTAATTCCTGCTGCGATAATGGTGAACAGCGAGCTGAGGCCCATACTGGTTACAATGGGAACCCCCAGACCGAGAAGGGCAAATACGGAACCGAATAAGAGCAGAGTCATGAGCGGGCCTCCTTGATGGCATCAACGATACCTACCGCTGTCTGGAAGATAAATATCCCGAATGCCG
>CAXXSP010000060.1:0-148812 GCA_963676605.2 Sphaerochaetaceae bacterium
GCGTTCGTCTTGGTTCTCTGTCCGCGAACGGGAAGACCTCTTCTGTGACGTAGTCCTCTGTTACAGCCGATGTCCATCAGTCTCTTGATGTTCAGTGCAACTTCGGTTCTCAGACGACCTTCAACCTTGTACTCGTTCTCGATAAGCTTTCTCAGGTCATTCACATCTTCACTTGAGAGATTGTTCATCTTCTCATCGGGATTGATGTTGCCTTTTTCGCAGATCTCAAGAGCAGAGGTTCTGCCGATTCCGTAAATATAGGTTAATGCAATTTTGACCGACTTGTTCGGTAAATCAACACCTGCAATTCTCGCCATTAACTGGCCTCCTCAATTATCTCTGTCTCTGCTTGTGCTTCGGGTTCTCGCACACAATACGGACAACCCCGGCACGTCTGATGACTTTGCATTTGTCACACATAGGTTTGACGCTTGCTCTCACTTTCATCTCTTTATTCTCCTATAGGTTCCTGCTTCTGATACGCCCTTTGCTGGTCAGTCCATCGTGATGGTGCATCTTCATGACTCCCTCGATCTGGCTCATGGTATCGAGATCGACACCAACCAGGATGATCAGTGATGTTCCGCCGAGGAGCATCGCGACCGATGAAGGGAATGCAAAGAACTTCTGCACCAGGGTCGGGATCAGTGCGATAAAGGCAAGGAACATAGAACCTGGAAGGACGATACGGTTGAGAACTTTGGTGAGGTATTCCTCAAGTCTCTCTGTACGTACTCCGGGGACGGATCCGCCGTTTTCTCTGATCTGCCGGGCCATCTCGATGGGGTTGAGTGACACCTGGGTGTAAAAGAATGCGAAAGCAATGATCAGCAGGGTGTAGATAATCAGATAGGGTGCTCCCTGAGGATCAAGAAAATTCGCAACTGCCTGCAGCCATCTTACCTCAGGTCCCAGTGAAGATGCAATCTGCAGAGGGAACGAGAGAAGGGCTGAAGCGAAGATAACAGGGATAACTCCGGAGGGGTTAATCTTGAAAGGGATGTAGGAGCTCTGTGAGCCGTACATCTTTCTTCCAACAACACGCTTTGCGTACTGTACCGGAATTTTTCTCTGTCCTCGCTGTTCAATGACGACCAGCGCAACAACTGCGACGAACATTGCCAGCACGACAATGACGACGACAGGGTTGAGAGTGCCGGTCTGTACACTTCTGAAAAGAGTGATGAGTCCGTTAGGAACACGGGCCACGATACCTGCGAAGATAAGGAGGCTGATTCCGTTACCGACTCCTCTGGCGGTGATCTGGTCACCGATCCAGATGAGGAACATCGTACCTGTCGTGACCGACAGCATAGCGACAAAGGTAAACGGAACGATTCCCATGGTCATCACATCGGGAATGGATTTTGCATAGACGGTAACCACGTATGACTGAATAAGAGTAATCAGGATTGTGGCATACCGGGTATACTGCTGTACTTTCTTTCTACCGGAGGCATCCTGTGAGAGCGCCTTCAGGCTCGGTACGACGAGCATGAGGAGCTGGAAGATGATCTGTGTAGAGATGTACGGCATGATACCGAGCATAAACACAGAGAAGTTCCTGAAAGCACCACCGGCAAAGAAGTTCAGGTATTCGGTAAAGCCGATCGAGCTGGAGCTGCTCTGTGAGAGGAAATAGAGTTTCAGTACTCCAGGATCGATACCCGGAATCGGAATGAATGCGCCGATTCTGAAGATAGCCAGAAAGAGAAGGGTCCAGCCAATCTTCGTTCTGAGCTCATCGATCTTGAACATAGTCACTAAGGGGTTAGACATTGCAATCCTCTTTATTCTTTGATCTCTCCACCGGCAGCCTTGATCTTTTCGGCGGCCGCGGCAGACATCTTGAGTCCCTCAAACACCACCTTCTTGGTGAGTTCGCCGTTCGCAAGAATCTTCGCGGTCGCATTGTGCCCCTTGAGAAGACCCTTTCCTTTCAGAGTGTCCGTGCTGACAATATCCTTGTCCTCGAAACTTGCTGAAATAGCATCGAGAGACACGACTTCGTACTCTGCCTTGAACGGATAGTTCGAGAAACCACGACGGGCGACACGTCTGTAGAGGGGCATCTGCCCACCCTCGAAACCGGGCCGTACACCACCACCGCTTCTTGAGTTCTGTCCATTATTACCGCGTCCGCAGGTTCTTCCTTTTGAGGAAGCGCCGCGGCCGACGATAGATTTCTTTCTGTTGCTTCCAACAGGTGCGTTAATCTGACTCATATTACATCTCCTCGACTTTCACAAGGTGGGAGACTACGCGAACCATGCCTCTGATAACTGAGTTATCGGCCTGTTCGACGGAGCTGTTGATCTTACCGAGACCAAGAGCCTTTACAGTCTTCCTCTGCTTGGGAAGTGAACCGATGACACTTCTCACAAGAGTGATCTTGATTTTCTTTTCTGCTTTCTTTGCCATCACTTACCCCCACATCTCACTGAGTGACTTACCGCGGGCCTTTGCAAGCTCCTTGGCATCGAAGAGGGATTCAAGGGCAGCGAACGTAGCCTTGACGGTGTTTACGCTGTTCTTTGAACCGAGTGACTTGCTGAGAACGTCCTTGATACCGCAGGCATCCATGACGTGACGTACAGCACCACCTGCAATAACACCGGTACCGGGAACAGCAGGGCGGAGAAGAACGCTTGCGCTCTTGTAGTCGCCGATTGTCTCGTGAGGGATTGTGCTCTTTGAAAGAGGAATGGTGACCATGTTCTCTTTCGCCTTCTCTGCAGCCTTGCGGATCGCTTCAGCAACGTCATTGGCCTTACCGGAACCGTATCCGACCTTACCGTTTCTGTCGCCTACGACAACGAGAGCTGAGAAGGAGAACCTTCTACCACCTTTCACAACCTTGGACACTCTGTTGAGTGTCACGAGCTTTTCGCTGAACTCGCTTTCCTGTCTTCTTTCTGGTTTTCTTTTAGATCTGTCCACCATATCCCCCTAGAATTTGACGCCGGCTTTGCGAGCCCCGTCAGCGATACTCTTGACCACACCATGGAAAAGGTACCCGTTACGGTCGAATACCACTGTATCGATCTTCTTCTCGAGGAGTCTCTTTCCAACGATTTCTCCGAGCTTTGCACCGTCTTCGACTGTGTTCTTGAGCTCTTTGAGTTCCTTCTCAACGCTTGAAGCAGAAACGATTGTGTGTCCCTTGCTGTCGTCGATAACCTGGACATACATGTGTGCATTGCTTCTGAACACGCTCATTCTCGGGCGCTCGGAAGTCCCGACGAGGTTCTTTCTGATAGAGACCTTACGTCTGGCACGCTTCTTATTTTTATCAATAACTCTGTTCATGCTGTCATCCTACCTTACTTAGCACCGGACTTACCGACCTTACGGCGGATCTGTTCGTCTGCGTAACGGATACCCTTGCCCTTGTAAGGCTCAGGCTTTCTGAGAGAGCGGATTTCCGCGCTCACCTGACCGACTCTCTCCTTGGAGATACCGCTCACCGCGATAGTGGTGGGGTTCTCACAGGCGATTTCGATCCCTTCAGGAATCAAGTATTCGATCTGGGTCGAGTACCCGAGGTTGAGTGCGAGAATGTTTCCCTTCACTTCAGCTCTGTAACCGACACCGTTCACGAGCAGCTTCTTTGTATATCCTGCGGATACACCGATAACCATATTCTGGATAAGCTGTCTGTACAGACCGTGGAAAGATCTTGAAGGCTTGCTGTCATTCTTTCTGGTCACGACAACCTGATTGCCTTCAACGGCGATCTGCACTTCCGGACGATAATCCTGAACCAGCTTCCCTTTCGGTCCCTCTGCGGTGATAGTCGTGTCAGTGACAGAGACTTTCACGCCGCCAGGAACTTCAACCGGTAATTTACCTATTCGAGACATAGTTCACCACCTTACCAAATTGTACAGATCAGTTCGCCACCGACCTTCTGCTCACTAGCTTTCTTCCCTGTGATAATTCCGGTAGAGGTTGAGACAACCACGACGCCGTAGCCGTTATAGACTCTGGGCATGTCACGGTAGCCGGAATAGACACGACGTCCGGGGGTAGAGAGTCTATCAATACCGTGAAGGACGGGGTTCTGCTGTTCGTCATATTTGAGGAACACCTTAATGGTGCTCATTCCATCTTTATTCACTACTTTTTTGAAATTCTTGATGTATCCTTCGTTCTTCAGGATCTTAATGATCTGCAGCTTCATCTTGGATGACGGAATTTCTACTTTTTCATGCTTTGCCATGCTGGCGTTTCTGATTTTTGTCAGCATATCGGCAACTGGATCACTTATAGCCATGTTAATCTCCTACCAACTGGATTTGGTGACGCCGGGAATCTGACCTTCGCTCGCAAGCTTCCGGAAGCAAATTCTGCACATCTCGAATTTCCGCATGTACCCTCTGGGTCTTCCACACACCTTACAGCGGTTCACCTTTCTGGTACTGAATTTAGGGGTTCTGTTCGCTTTCACGATCATAGATTTTTTTGCCATCTTAATTCTCCACCTTATTTAGCGAACGGCATGCCGAGCTTCTTAAGGAGGGCGAACCCTTCTTCGTCATTCTTGGCAGTGGTTACGATCGCGATATTCAGACCGCTGACCCGTTCAATCTTATCGAAGTCGATCTCAGGGAAGATAATCTGCTCGGTGATACCCATAGCATAGTTCCCGTTACCGTCAAACGCATTGGGTTTGACACCCCTGAAGTCCTTGACTCGGGGAAGAGCGACAGTGATGAGGCGCTCAAGGAAGTACCACATGTTGTCACCGCGGAGAGTGACCATTGCGCCGATCTCCATGCCCTGACGGAGCTTGAAGTTAGCGATGGACTTTCTTGCCTTTGTCTTCACGACGTGCTGACCGGTGATCTGCTCGAGTTCCTTGACTGCTGCGTCGAGGAGCTTCTTGTTTGTAATAGCATCACCGACACCGACACTCACGGAAATCTTCTCAAGTGCAGGAACCTGCATCTTCGATTTGTAGCCGAACTCCTTGAAGAGCTCCGGAGCAACTTTCTCAAGGTAGGTTTTCTTGAAATTAGGTACGCTATTTGCCATCAGATCACTTCCCCGGTTTTCTTTGCAATCCGGACCTTAGATCCGTCAGCTTCGACTCGATACCCGATTCTTGAAGTCTCTCCGTTCTTAGTCACGAGAGCGACGTTGGAAATGTGAATCGGTGCCTCAATTTCCTTGATTCCACCCTGGTCCTGCTGGTTCTTCTTTCTCATGGTCTTCTTGACCATGTTCACGCCCTGGACGACGACGCGCTGAGTGACCGGGTCGACTTTCACAATCCGTCCGGTCTTGCCTTTGTCTTTTCCGGCGAGAACCTTGACGTTGTCATTCTTCTTCAGTCTCATTACTTTCTCCTACAACACTTCCGGCGCGAGCGAAACGATCTTCACGAATCCGTCTTCACGGAGTTCACGGGCGACAGGCCCGAAGATACGCTTACCACGCGGGTTATTGTTGGCATCAATGACAACACATGCATTGTCATCGAACCTGATATAGGTACCGTCAGGTCTCCGGTATTCTTTCTTCGTACGAACGATCACTGCCTTGAGCACGTCACCTTTCTTGATGGCGCCGTTGGGAAGTGCGTCCTTCACTGCAACAACAATGATATCACCAACACCAGCGATCATTCTGTGGCTTCCGCCGAGAACCTTGATACACTGGACGCGTTTGGCACCGCTATTGTCTGCTACATTAAGGTATGTCTGCATCTGTACCATAAAACTGCTCCTTCCTTACTTGGCCCGTTCGATAATCTGCTCGAGACGCCAGGACTTATCCTTGCTGATAGGACGGCATTCGACAACGCGGACTGTGTCGCCCATGCCGGCACTGTTGGTCTCATCATGAGCCTTCACCTTCTTGGTGCTCATCACGTACTTCTTGTACAGCGGGTGCAGCTTTCTGGTGGTGACCGTCACGACGATGGTCTTGTCCATCTTGTCGCTTGTGACGATTCCTGTATAACGTTTCTTATTGACTTGCATCGGATGCGCCCCTCACTTATTTAGCATTCTGGCGTATGCCAAGAGCATACTCGTGGATCAGGGTGTTCAGGCGGGCAATCTTCCGCTTTGTAGTCCTGATCGCTAACGGATTCTCGACATGGCCGAGAACCTTCGACATTCTGAGGTCCAGCGCTTCCTTGCGGAGCTTATCACGCTTGGCGACGAGCTCTGCATATGACAGATCGTTGAATGAATTCTTCATATCCTACTCCACATCCCTTCTGTTGACGAACTTTGTCTTGATCGGGAGCTTGCTTGCTGCAAGCTTAAGAGCTTCCCGTGCAAGGGCTTCATCAACACCAGCCATCTCAAACATCATCGCACCGGTCTTCACCACTGCAACCCAGCCTTCGGGGTTACCCTTACCGTTACCCTGACGGGTTTCAGCAGGTTTCTTGGTGTAGGGCATGTCGGGGAAAATTCTGATCCAGACTTTTCCTCCACGCTTGATATGACGTGTCATTGCGATACGGGCGGCTTCGATCTGGCGGTTTGTGATCCACTTCGGCTCGAGAGCCATGAGCCCGTATTCACCGAAAGAGAGCTTGTTGCCGCGGTGAGCGACACCGTCTCTTTCACCTCTATGTTTCTTTCTGAATTTGATTCTCTTTGGACTCAGCATGTCTACTAACTCCTATTTCCGGCAGATGCTGCCTTCTCACGTGCGCTCTTGCGGACGAGGAGACCTGCATCGTCTTTCTTTGATTTAGCAAGAATCTCACCGTTGTACACCCAGACTTTTACGCCGATGACACCGAAAGTGGTATTTGCCTGAGCAAATCCGTAGTCGATATCACTTCTCAGAGTGTGAAGAGGAATTCTTCCATCCTTGAGCCATTCCGAACCGGCAATTTCCTTACCGCCGAGACGACCGGAAACCTTGATCTTGATGCCCTGGGCACCTGCCTGCATCGCCTTGCTGATAGCCATCTTCAGAGCTCTTCTATGAGAACCTCTGTTGGTGAGCTGGCGGGCGACGTTCTGGGCAACGATCTGTGCATCCATGTCCGGCTTGTCGATCTGCTTGATCTTGATCTGAACTTTCTTGTCGGTGATTGCCTGGAGTCTGGTACCGAGCTTCTCAACATTCGAACCCTTGGCACCGATAATGATTCCCGGACGACTGGTTGCGATTGTGAGAGAGATCCTCTGGGGCTTTCTCACGATCTCGACATCAGAAATCTCTGCACCCTGCACTTCAGGAGAGTCGAAAAGAGCTTTCTTGATCTTCAGATCCTCATGAAGGGTTGCCGAGTATTCTCTGGGATCGACATACCATTTCGATTTCCAGGTTTTATTGACTCCGAGACGAAGTCCAATCGGATTAACTTTCTGACCCATTATCTACCCACCTTTTCATCAAGAACAACAGTGATGTGGCACTGTCTCTTCAGGAGAATGTCACGACGTCCGTGTGATCTCGGCCATACGCGCTTCATGCGGGGACCGTCATCAACGAACAGCTGAGCAACCACGAGCTGTTCTTCATCAAGTTTCTTGTTCTGGCTCATTGCGTTGGCTGCAGCAGACTGCACGACCTTCTTGAGCAGCAGTGCACCCTTCTGGGGCATTGCATCAAGAATAGCAATGGCATCGACATAACTCTTGCTTCTCACGAGGTCGGCAACGGGGCGGACCTTGGAGGGTGAAGAGGGTAAATATTTGGCAACAGCCTTAAAACCTTTCTTGTTTTCCATCTTCTCCACCTACTACCTTCTACCTTTCTTGTCGCTTCCGGCGTGACCGCGGAACAGTCTCGTGGGAGAGAACTCCCCAAGCTTGTGTCCGACGAGGTTCTCGGTAACGAATACCGGGACCCAGGTTTTGCCGTTGTAGACAGAAATCGTGTATCCAACCATGTCAGGAATGATCGTGGAAGAGCGTGAGTACGTCTTGATCATAGGTTTCTTCCCTGCTTTATTGGACTCTGTAATCCTCTTATAGAGTTTCTTTTCGATAAAAGGACCTTTTTTGATTGACCTAGCCACTTTCTCTACTCCTACTTACGCTTCTTCACGATGAATTTACCCGAAGGCTTCTTAGCATTACGTGTCTTGTGCCCCTTGGTCTGAACGCCCCATGGAGAAACAGGATGGCGACCACCGTTGGTTGATCCTTCACCACCACCGTGCGGGTGATCGACCGGGTTCATCGCGACACCTCTCACCTTCGGACGTCTGCCGAGCCATCTGGCTCTACCGGCTTTACCGAGGGTAATGTTCATGTGATCTTCATTTCCAAGTCTTCCGAGAGTTGCGCTGCACTCTCCGAATACCATTCTCATTTCACCTGAAGGGAGCTTGAGGGTGACGTAGTCGCCTTCTTTTGCAACGATTGTTGCGCCCAGTCCCGCTGAACGGACCATCTGACCACCCTTACCGAGCTGAAGCTCGACATTGTGAACAGTAAGACCGAGGGGAATGTTCTTGAGGGGAAGAGTGTTTCCGATCTCAAGGGGAGCTGTCGGGCCGCTCATCACCTGAGTACCGACCTTGATTCCCTTTGGAGCGAGAATGTATCTCTTTTCACCGTCTGCATAGAACACCAGTGCGATATTGGCGCTTCTGTTCGGATCGTATTCGATCGTCTTCACAGTTGCGGGAATACCGTGCTTTTCTCTCTTGAAGTCGATGACTCGGTATGCTCTCTTGTGACCGCCGCCCTTTCTGCGAACACTGATCCGGCCGAAGGAGTCGCGTCCTGCGTTCTTCTGAAGTTTCTGTGTAAGAGACTTCTCCGGTCTGTTCGTAGTGAGTTCGTCAAAGACCAATGTGGTTTTCTGGCGCAGTCCAGGAGTGTATGGTTTATATTTCTTTAATGCCATGTTCTAAATCTCCTATAGTCCTTCGATATCCTGAATCACATCACCTTTGGCGAGCGTGACGATAGCTTTCTTCCAGTCGCCGGTGGTACCCTTGATGTAACCGCTCTTTCCGCGGGTGAACTTGGGCTTACCTTTGACGCTTACCACATTCACTTTCACTGCAGTGACCTTGAAAAGCTCTGCTACAGCTGCAGCGATCTGATACTTGTTCGCATCCTTCGCCACCTTGAATGTATACTTCTTTTCTTCTGCTTCCCTGGCTATGTTTGATTTCTCAGTCAGGACAGGCTGAATTATTACTTGATCTGCTCTCATCGATACACCCCTTATTTATCACCGAAGAAATCGTTGAGATTCTTGGCTGCACCTTCGAGCATCAGGACTGTTCTTCCGTACAGGAGTTCCTTTGCTGAAAGTCTGTTATAAGAAAGGACCTTCAGGTAGGGAATGTTCCGTGCGGCACGTCTGAGCATCGCATCGTCGTCTTTGAGAACGAGAACGGTACGCTTTCTGTCAGAAACGAAGTTTGTGACAATCGAAGCCAGTTCCTTCGTCTTTCCGCTTTCAACTGTGAAGTCTTCCACAACCACGAGCTTCTCTTCCTTCACGCTGAGTGAGAGGAGGGACTTCATGGCGAGTCTCTTCATCTTCTTGGGGATCGTGTAGCTGTAGTCTCTGGGCTTCGGTCCGAAGATCGTGCCACCGCCGACCCATACTGGAGACTTCTTGTCTCCGGCACGTGCATTACCGGTTCCCTTCTGCTTGTACGGCTTCGAGTTCGAGTAGTTCACTTCACCACGAGTCTTCGTGCTTGCAGTACCTACTCTTCTGTTAGCCAGTTCGTTATTGATTGCGTTGTAGATCGAGCCATCAGAGATTTCCCGGCTGAATACAGCGTCGTTCAGTTCGAGCGTACGCAATTCTTTACCTTTTGTTGAAAAAACCTTTGTTTCCATTTCTCGCCTCTACTTCTTCTTCGCTTTCTTAACGATGACGACAGACTGAGTGGGTCCGGGGATCGCACCCTTGACCAGAAGAACCTGCATGTCTTCGTCAACGCGGACAACCCGGAGATTCTGTACAGTCACTTTATCGTGACCCATGCGGCCTGCCATCTTCTTTCCCTTGAAAGTTCTAGAAGGGGTTGCAGCCATTGCCGTACCTCCGAGATCGCGGTGGAACTTTGAACCGTGCGTTGCACGTCCGCCGTGGAAACCATGACGTTTCATACCACCCTGAAATCCTTTACCTTTTGAAGTACCCTCTACGTCAACGAATGTGACGTCTTTGAATACATCAACCTTCAGGACATCACCTACAGCTGCCTCCTGGTCGAAATCTTTCATTTCCACCAGTGTCCTCTTGGGATCACAGACATCGGCGAACTGACCAGCATATGGTTTGGTGGTCTGGCTCTTCTTCTTGTCGATTGAGCCGAGTACGCAGGAACTGTAACCGTTCTTCTCAACGGTTCTGTTCGCTACAACCACATTGTCCTCTATTTTAATTACAGTCACGGGAGTCAAGATACCGTCGGCATCAAACACCTGTGTCATTCCTATTTTTTTTCCGATAAGCCCTAACATCTCTTACCTCAACTGTTACTGTTTAATCTCTACATCCACACCTGCAGGAAGCTCAAGCTTCATGAGTGCATCCATTACTTTCGATGTAGGGTCAAGAATGTCGATCAGCCTCTTATGGGTTCGCATCTCGAACTGCTCACGTGACTTTTTATTAACGTGCGGCGACTTCAGGACAGTATATTTGTTGATACGAGTCGGGAGAGGTACGGGGCCAGAGACTTTGGCACCAGCCTTCACTACCGTTTGCACGATCGCCTTTGCGCTCTGTTCTACGAGCTCTATGTCAAAACCTCTCAGCCTCACCCGAATTCTATCTGTAGCCATTGTTCCTCCAAAAAACGAACAGTACCTGCACCGACTTCGGTGCAGGTCTGCGTGTGAAAATCAATTATTCGACGATGTCGACAACCTGGCCGGATGCGACAGTTCTTCCGCCTTCGCGGATAGCGAAACGAAGTCCCTTGTCCATAGCAACCGGGTGGATCAGTTCAACGTGGATGTCTGTGTTGTCTCCGGGGAGAACCATCTGCTTTCCTTCAGGAAGGTTGACTGTACCGGTGATGTCGGTTGTTCTGAAGTAGAACTGCGGTCTGTAACCAGCGAAGAACGGTGAGTGTCTACCACCCTCTTCCTTGCTGAGTACGTATACAGTACCGGTGAACTTTGAGTGAGGAGTGATTGATTTGGGCTTTGCCAGAACCTGTCCGCGGACAACTTCTTTCTTATCAACACCTCTGAGGAGTGCACCAACGTTATCACCTGCCTGACCTTCGTCGAGGAGCTTGTTGAACATCTCAACACCAGTACAGACTGTGTCTTTTGTTTCCTTGACACCAACGATTGAAATGGGGTCGTTGACGTGGAGGATACCGCGCTCAATTCTACCGGTTACAACAGTACCACGGCCTGAGATTGAGAAGATATCTTCAATCGGCATGAGGAAGGGCTGGTCAACAGCTCTTTCCGGGAGCGGAATGTAAGAATCCATTGCATCGAGGAGTTCCTGGATACATGCAGTTGCTTCTGCATCGTCTCTGTTCTCCATTGCGAGGAAAGCAGAACCCTTGATGATGGGAGCGTTGTCGCCATCGAAGCCCTGGTCGTTGAGGAGATCTCTCATCTCTTCTTCAACGAGCTCGATAAGATCGGGATCGTCAACCTGGTCAGTCTTGTTGATAAAGACGATGATTGAAGGTACACCAACCTGGCGAGCGAGAAGGATGTGCTCCTTAGTCTGAGCCATAGCACCGTCAGTTGCAGCAACAACAATGATAGCACCGTCCATCTGAGCAGCACCGGTAATCATGTTCTTGATGTAGTCGGCGTGTCCCGGACAGTCAACGTGAGCATAGTGACGTGCTTCAGTCTGGTACTCAACGTGTCTTGTGTTGATCGTGATTCCTCTTGCCTTTTCTTCTGGGGCGTTGTCAATCTCATCATAGTTCATGACCTTGTCCGCCCATCTTCTTACCAGCGTACATGGTAATAGCAGCAGTAAGAGTGGTCTTGCCATGGTCAACGTGACCGATGGTACCTACGTTTACGTGTGGCTTTGTTCTCTCGAATTTCTCTTTAGCCATCAGTTCCTCCTTGTGACTCTTATAGTCACAGAAAAAAATTATCGTGCTCCATAAAGGCAAGACGCCTTTACCTTTCCAATTCCAATGAGGCAAACTGATATGTCGGGGATAAAACAAGATGAAAAGAGGGATCCAGAGGTCACATACCGTGTTGCAGGCAGTGACGTAGTACAGATATTCAATAAAAAAATCTGCGTACCTGGAACCACCTTATCATCCCGTAACATCTTACGAATGATCGGTTTGGCTCTGATAGGCGCAGCTAGGGCATAAAATCCCTAACGACACGCTTGCCAATATAGAGAGTTTATGAATTCGTGTCAACACATAGAAGAAGAAACTTTAAAAAAGTTTTCTCAAAGGGAGATAGATCCTTCCATCCCCATGCTCTTCCAATCAGAAATCCGCATCCCAGTAGGTATCGGCAAGGTACTCGAGTTCGATGAATCCCCAGTTTTTCAAATCCGTTACCAGAAGGATGAGAGCTGCGTCTATGATATCCTCGGCTATGTAGTTCCCGTACTCGGGATACCATTCGGTATAGAAATAGGCATCTTCATCCATCATCTCATACATGAAGATATCGGATCCCCACTCTGTCGTCCCGAATCGCTCCCCTTCACCGAACGAGTAGTCCATTTCCTCTTCGAGAGCAAAGAAGACATCCAAAATATCCCAACCGTCTTCATCCGTGTAGATATCATCCGTGTATGCCTGAACGATATAGACGCCGTAGGTATCACTCACTTTCACGATATAGTCGATAAAGATCTCCGCCGGATACGGCGGGTACACCCAGTAGTATCCGGGAGACCCGGGCACCTCTTCAGGATACATATATTCCTGTTCCATCTCCTCTACCGTCATTCCGATCTCAATACCGAAAGGACTTGATGCAAACGCTAGGGAAGTAAGGAGGAGAAACAGCACCGGCAAAACACCTGCTCTGGTTCTCATAGGCACGACTCCTCTTCACATATAAGTATACACCTTGTACATGTGTGAAGAAAGGAGGTGTTTGTGTGTTTCAGACAATTCGGATTCCAGCCTCTTCTGTACAGAGCACAGACCTTAAGATATACTTACGCCATGGCAGAGAAGAACAAGGTGAAACTCCTCTATATCGTGGAAAGTTTCTCAACAGGCGTGTACGCGATTATACGTGATATTGCATGCGCACTGGATCCTGACATCTTTGAGATCAGGATCCTGCACTCGCTTCGGGATGACTCCCCGAAAACCAGTGAACAGGACTTCGCTCAAAGAAATATCTCGCTTGTCTATATCCCCATGGGAGCGGCACAGCACTATCTGAAAGCTCTGAAAGCTATAAGAGCTCAGATAATCGAGTACGATCCAGATGTGATCCACCTTCACTCATCGAAGGCCGGTATACTTGGTAGACTCGCACTGAAGCGCAGCTCAAAGATCCCCCTTTACTACTCTCCCCACGGATTTTCATTTCTGCGAGAGGATGTGGATCCTTTCAGACGCCGCATCTTTCTCGCCCTCGAGAAAATGATTCACCTCCGGCATTCTGCCCGCATCATTGCCGTATCAGACGGAGAGGCTGAGCATGCTCGAAAAATCACCGGTAAGGTGACAACCATCAGCAACTTCATCGATACCAGCCTGTTCGAGTCAGAGGGGCCTCAGGATGGCGGCTGCATAGTCACTTGCGGAAGGATCTCTCCTCAGAAAAACCCCGGCCTGTTCAATGAGATTGCATTGAACTTCCCCGATAAGAAATTCCTCTGGGTCGGCGATGGTCCTCTGAGAGACCATCTCACCTCACCGAACATCACCGTGACGGGGCTACTGCCACGCTTAAAGGCGATAGATACGGTAAAAACCGCGATGCTGTATATCCAGACGTCTCTCTGGGAAGGGATGCCTGTCTCAATACTTGAAGCAATGGCTGCAGGCAGAGCTGTCGTTGCCTCCGATATCGTCGGAAACCGGGATCTTATTAAAGACGGCCTCACGGGACGACTGTGTGATGCCCACTCCACAAAAGAATACATTCTTCAAATCAGAGAGCTGATCGCTTTTCCTAAGCAGAGAGAAAAGCTTGGAAAGGCCGCAGCAACATACGTGAGAGAACACCACAGCCTCCTCGGTGCAGTAAAAAGGTATGAAGCACTCTATCAGGAAAAGAGGTAAGCCCTATCCAAATCAAGATGTTTTACGTACAATACCGTTCCACAAGCAATGAATTCCCCCTGAAAAGGAGCACGTCGTGAATACAACACACTCATTCTCCCGAAAAGCAGTAACCATTATCCTGCTCACCCTTCTTCTACTGAGCACCTTCCCTCTGCACGCGGTCTCTCAGTTGTCAGTACCTGTCGATCACCGGGTCTATACCGTACTCCAGTCTGCCGAACTCAGAGGGCTGATACCCCGACTGCCGTCGGTTCGTCCCTATTCTGAGACCTTTATCCTGAACAGACTTCAAATGATCGAAACTTCGGCTCTTTCAGACGGGGAAAGAGAAGAACTCCTGTATCTGATCGAAGAGTTCTCTGGCGATTTACAGACGACCGAAAAGGTCGGAGATCTCTTTCAGGCAGGTTCGTATGCTGCCTACAGCGAATCCCATGATGTTTCGGTGGAAGTGGGAGCAGAAGCACAGATGGAGACGACTGTTCTTCTCAACGATCTCTCACATAAGGATTTCAGAAATGTTGTCCGTCCCTATATCAGAAGTGATATCAAGGATATCCTCTCTTTCTCGATGAACGTCGGTCTCCGTTTCGACCGACTGGATAACACACCTTTCCTTGATAACGATTTCTCCATTCCGGCAGAAGGGTTCTACATGGACTATCTTGACGGAGGAAACAAAAGCGACGAGATTCCTATGGAGCAGTTCTATGAGGGCTATGACTTTCATCCTGAAATCGCGACCCTCCCTCTGGGACGGCCTCCTCGATATCCGCTGGGGTTCAGTGAACCGAGACTGGGGTGTCGGGACAGGCAACCTCATGCTTTCCTCACAGGCTCCTGTTTTTGAGGGAATTGAGGGAAACCTGAACATCACCGACTGGCTAAGACTCAGCTTCATCACCGGTTCCCTCGGCGGCTTTGCACTTGCAGACGGCATTGAAGGGAATGATGCCTTCTTTGCGCAGTCCCTCCACTCGAACGAATTCAATAATAACTTCACGGCGAACCGTGTGGAGGTGGATCTCCCTTGGAACCTCACCTTCGGCATCTACGAATCGGTCATCTGGATCAAGCGCTTTGAACTGGGGTACCTGAACCCTCTCACCATCATCATGCTCCAGCAGAGCACGATGGGAGACACTGACAACGTGCTTGCAGGCTTAGACCTCCAGTGGCGCATCCCGGGCTTCCGTTTCTACGGCTCCATGGCGACCACTGAAATGAATTCCCTCTCTCCGGGCACATTCTTCACATGGTACAGAAATATACTGGGGTATCAGGGAGGAGTCGATATTGACCTTCCTGTCGGCAACTTCTCAAAATTCACCTTCCAGTACACAAAACTTTCCCCCTTCTTCTATACGCACTATCCACTGACCGAGCGCGTCCTGGAATACGATGAAATCACCGAGACGGAATACAATGAAGACCTTACTGATGATGACGTCCTGACCGAAGAGGGTGTCTACCTCAGGCCGGTATACACAACGAATGTCATCCAGACCTCCTATGTGAACAAGGGCTTCAGTCTCGGGTATCCGCTGCATCCGAACTCTGATGAGTTCCTTGTCTCTTCACGCGTAGGAATCTCCGCCTCCATGAATGCCTTTCTGACACTGAAATACCAGAGAAGGAGCGCGCAGTACGGGTATGCTATCGATATGTCCGTGAATGAGAAGTACAAGGATATGGATGACATCGAACTGAAGGATTTCACAGGGAATCTGTTCGAACAGACATTCTCTGCTGAACTAGGTGTGACAAAGACCTTCCAGCAGTTCCCGCTGACTCTTTACGGCTCATACCGTCTGGGTGCTGAGACCGTGAAAGCCTTGAACACGGACACTGAATGGAATCATTACCCTGTAGGTGACTGGAGCGACCTTGCATTCGATCACGTGGTACAGGTGGGAATCACACTCTACCGCTGAGGGAGCAAATTCAGTATGCTGAAGCAGGAGGAAGGCTGACATGAAAAGAGGTTATACGGTGTTTCTCATTCTCTGTGTTCTCCTCATCGGGAACCTCCCGGCCAACCCCCTCGCGATCATCTATGAGGAAGACAGTCCCTCTCTGGCAGAACTCAACAGAATCAGCACTGCGGCAGGAATCCTTCCCCTTTCGGGAGCTCCGCCCCTGACAGGCTATGACCTCAGGCACCAGATTGACATCCTTAAGGACAGTTCCTCCCTTTCCCCCTCCCTGAGAGAAGCACTCAGAGAGATGGAAAAGAGACTGTTTCCTGAAGAAGATATCTATATCAGAGGATCGGTCAGCCTTCAGCCGGAAGTATATGCGAATACAGATGATCAGGCTGAACAGTGGGATTGGGTACACGGGTATAACGACAGAAAACCGATCCTCTCCCTTGAGGCCGAAACGATCTTTGCTGATCACATCTTCGGTATCATAACCTACGGAATCGAGAAGAGACTCGATGAAGAAGATTTCAGAGGAGCAAGTATCAGTTTCCCGTTCCTGGAAGATTTCTCAGAAACCAATCTCCAGAATTCGGTTCCTCATACTGCGTACATGGCATATGCCTCAGACCACCTGACCACGGTGTTCGGCCGAGACACCTTGAACTGGGGTAACGGAAATACCGGCAACCTGCTGATAGGAAATCAGGCACCGTATCATGACTTCGTCCTGATGAGCGCTTCCAATGAGATCCTCAGATATTCTTTTCTCGCAGTCCCCATGAATGAACTTGATGCGGACGGCATGGCCGTCATCCCGGACGACGGGGAATACTGGCATACGCTCTTTCACGGAACGAATGTACGGATGGCCATAGCTCACCGGCTGGAAGCCGTGTTCTCTCCCCGCTTCAGGGTATCGCTTACAGAATGGGCTCTCCATTATACTGACCGGTTCGACCTGAGGATGTTCAGCCCGGTGATGTTTCTTCATAATTATCAGGACTTCGGGGAAGTAAACCATGCGATGAACCTCGAAATCGAATCTGCCCTCGCTCGGGGACTCTTCCTCGATTTCCAGTTCTTCCTAGATCAGTTTCAAACCGCCGGGGAACTTGAAGCCTACGAAGACGCGCCCCCGGCCGCCTATGCCGCTCTGCTCGGTATCCGCTATTCGAAACCAACGGAACAAGGGTTCCTATCCGGCTATCTGGAGGGCGTATATACATCCCCGTTCGTCTATCTGCGTGCAGGAGATGCGACCAACAACTATGGAGTCGACCCACTCACGATGTATAACCTTGATTTCGTGCACGCTGTGAATATGAGGTACGGAGATGGAAGCGTGAATTATCTCGGCTATCTGTATGGGCCAGACGCCGTTGTTGCGGCGGCAAGAGTAGCTTATACGAGACAGGGCGCATTCGAGGTCTTCGGTGATCTCCGATTCATCGCACATGGAGAGAAGGGAATCATTGCAGAAGATGGGGATCAGTCCATGGCCTTCGGTGAGGATGCCATGAATACCTACTCGCCATCAGGGGATGCCGCCTATACGCTCATTGCAGGAGCCGGAGGCTCTCTCAGCATTCCTGATATTCCCGTCACCCTCTACGGAAACACATACATTATGCATACCTGGGAGGATGAAGGATATTCACATGATGTTCAACTCTCTCTCGGAGTCCGGTATACGTTGAACATACTCTGAGCATCCTTCCATCATATTTCCTTCAGTTCCTGCTGTTTCTCTCTCAGGAACTGATACATTCTTCTTCCACTCTCACCCTCATGCTGCCAGGCTGTATTCCGTGCTGAGATACGGGAAGCCTGCAGTTCCTCACTCTCAACTGCCTCGAGAATAATCGTTTTCAGATCATTGAATGAAGATGGCAGTAGCTCCCTTCCCAGATCCGGGAGAATCCTGAATTTCCATGGACGGGACTCAAGATCGTACGAGTCGTAGGGGCGTTCATCAAACTCCGCATTGACATAGAGGAGCGGCCTGTTGAACAGAAAAGAGTAGTCAAATACGACTCCCGAAAAATCAGATATCAGGATATCTGCACGGGAAAGGCTTTCCAGGTTCTCTCTTTCGAAATCCCACGAGAGAGATTGCGCCTCCTTGTATCGTTCGATCAGAGTGTCCAGAACCAATCTCTCACTGGTAAGGGTCTGAGGATGTGGTCTGACGATAATCTGAAACCCACTCTCCACGAGAGGATCGAGCAGGATTGTTCCGTATCTGGAAAGGATACCGCTTTCACCCCAGGAGGGAGCAACAAGTACCGTGAAGAGCTGATTCTTCTCCTGTTTATAGTCGTTCACCTTACGGGAGAGCACATCAAGGTACGGACAGCCGACAACTACGAGTTCCTTCCTCTGTATACCCCTCAGTTCTTCCAAAGTTCGAAGGTCTTTCTTCTGATACTCTCCCGAAAGGAGGACAGAATCGAAGTAATCCAGGCCGAACAGTCGATAGGTTGTTGCATCACTCGGTGCATGAAGCACGTGAGCATAGTGTTTCACTCCCTTCGAACGTTTCAGCTGATACACATCGAGCCCTGGGGTAGTCATAAGGCAGACATCTGCCTCAAGTCTGTTCAGACGGGCAAAGGCCTTGTTCCCCTTGCCTATGAATTCACCCGTCACATGGGTGTACTGCCCGGAGAAGAAGGGATCATCTTCTGATGAGGTAAGGTAAAGGAGCGGAGACCTCTGCTTCTCGAACTCCTGAATTACCGGAGAAAAGACATTCCAGTAGCGCGAGCCTTCAGAATAGATGACGACAGGAAGGGTCTTTTCTGTCTTCACCGCACGGTTTCCTCCGGAAAAGAGAAACTTCAGTTTCAACAGGGCTGCCTTTCCGAGAAAATACATCATCGTGATAAATCCGACGGCGATTGAGAAAAGCATACTGCCTGTACCGGGATCTATATACATCAGCATTGACAGCTCCTTTCTTTCCTATACACATCGTAGTATCGCATCATCTATCATCCTCAGGATCCAGCAGCTCCCAGTTGGATTCAATGAATATATCATCATGGACACGAAAACTTCGTGCGTAATCGAATTCGAACTGATTTCCCATATGAGGACGCGGAGCCCATGGCCCTTTAAACACTTCGACCGAATCCTTCTGAACCTGCGCAAGAATATCATTGCCGGTGAAAGGATTGGTTGAGTCAAGACCGAGACCCTGCAGAGCGAGAATCGGGGTATCTGCATTGGTCATAAAACTGGGGTCGGTGACAAGATCCCCTGTGCTGTTGAAATCCTTGAAGAGAAACAGCGGATTGTAATCTCCGTAGATACGGCTGTTGCTGCTGAATTCACTGAAGGGAGGGATATACACATCCCTTCCATGATCAGCCGCAATGATAATCCGAGTGGTATCGTATATACCATGCTGTTTCAATGTATCAAGCCATACACCGATTCGTTTTAGAGAGGCCGCATTCACATGGTAGGACCCGATATCTCTCTCATCAATCCCGGGGATGCCTTCGAAGGGGTTGTATACCTCATCGAGAAAGCTCGTGGGAAGGAAGTCGGGATACCTGAGATACACCGGCTCATGAGTGGATTCATTATCTATAAAGGTATACGTATTCCCTGTCCCGTCATAGGCTGTCGCATCGCCAAGATAATAGATCTGCGCAAAGGAAGATAGGAAGTCATCAAAATTACCTTTGACAGTCTCAGCAGAAAGATAACTGCCCGTATCATACATCTGTTCTCTCAGGAACGGGAATGCACTTGTCATGAACGAGAACATCGGCAGCCGCTTCTTCAGTATGGTCTCAGGGCTTTCCTCCTCCCCGAAATCATCACTGTGCTCCATCTTATACCGCAGGGAGTATTGGCCATGCTGATGTATTACTTCTATATCGGGAAAGATGTCAAAGGGACGAAAGTCCCCTGTCCACGCGTAATTTGCTAAAGGAGGATCTGTAACCAGCACAGAATAGCCGGCACTGCTGAAGATCTTCGGTAAAACCATAGTCGCTTCATTATGCTTATCTACCAGGGCTTCATCACTCCGCTCGTTTATCTTTCTCGGAGTGTATTCGTACCCTCCCATGAGAGCAGGGGATCCGGTGAGTGTGCCACTCCCAGACGAAACGGTATTCGGGAAATACGTGAAGCCAGAGAACTGCTCCTTCAGGTCCGGAAACTGTTCCATGATCATCGGAAAGTAGGAATTGATTGAGCGGTCCAGCATGAGCACGATCACATTCTCTCCTTCCTGAGAAAGGTGAATGACAGGAGAGTGTTCGTTCGCTGATTGACCGGCTGTTGTGGATTGCTGTTCGATCGTCTGATACTCCCGGTACTCAGAAGATATCTTGAAGACGTTCCACGCAGAAGCAAGGAGCGCTGCCACTATGACAATAACCGCTACATGAATAAGTTCTTTCGCTTTCTTTCTTGAGATTCTCCAAACAGAAAATCCGACTAAGAGAGCAAGGGCGCTGAGAGAAATAATGGAGTTCAGTGAAGAGGCTTTGAGCAGACCGGGATTCTCAAAGATCAACAAAGGATTCACCACACCATACTCACTCTTGAATACAAAGATATTGAGCAGTGAGCTTATACTCAGAACGAAAAACGTGAGTGTTCCTCCCACCCTGATCCTTTTTCCTGAAATACGGAAGAGCATGATCGGCCAGAAGAGGAAGATCCCTGAGAACACGAGTGCCATTTTCCATATGAAAGAGAGAGGATTCTGCCCTTCCCCCATTCCCGAGAACTCCTGGACTGACGATGAGATCAGATTGGAAGGAATAAGAAGTCCGTTCAGCAGCCAGAGAATAGCCGCTGAAAGAACGAAGAGACTGAAGGCGAGTGTTGGTGCATCTTCTAATCCTACAAGAAATCGCGAGTAGACTGATTTCGCTAATACGATAATCAGCGGTATAAGGCAGATACCGAGAGCGAGAACAATCACGAATAGCGCTTTTGGCAACGTGATTGAGGGATTGGTTAGAATGATATAGATAGTCCCTGCAACGCTGACGAGAGCAGATACTCCGTAGAATGTCCACAGAGGTCTTTTCAGTCTCTGGAAGAGATTTCTTCCCAATGAAAAGAGATTGTTCAGTGTCCAGTAGTAGACCAGTCCCGCAGGTGCATTATAGAGAAGGATGAGAAAAACAAGAGCGACCCCGTATACCTGTACCTTGTCTCTCAAAGGAAAACCCTTCGTATACAACATGCCCGACACCAAATTGATTGCCGTCATCAGAAATGGAAGCAGGTTGACTGTGACTCCTCCTAGAAGAAGCATCCCATCCGGGACGCCGAGATCCGGGATCAGAAGGAATCTGACACCGTGAAGCGCCTCAAGATGAGAAATTAAGTGGTAGGCGGCAATAAAGAAAGGGACCTGAATAAGAAGACTCAACGAACTTCTCAGAGCATAGACCGGGTGATAGTGATTCTGCCGATAGAACGTGGACATAATCATGAAGCGCTCGTCACCCTTGAACACCGACTTGATACGCTCGATACCGGGAGCGAGTGCGATACGGGTATTCCGTTCCTCTCTCTGAAGCCGGTCTGCAGCCTGGTAGAGTGGCATCGTGAGGAGTTGCACGGCAACACTCACTCCAGCGATGGCTAGCCCTTCGTTTGAAATTGCTTTCATGAAAAATACGTAAAGCAGTTCAATGAAGATCGTGATAGGATTAATAATAATAGAGAATAATATACTGCTCACGATCCAGTCTCACTCCTGAGTATTGTATCTAACTACCATAGAACATAACACAATCCATACCAGATCCTCTACTCTTTACGTTAAAAGAAGTAGAAGAAAGTTTCTACATCAATCTACCTTGACTCACTTCTGAAACACGCTTGCATTTGATTGGATTATAATTTATCTTTCCAGAACAATTGATACCTATTTGAGAAGTATATGTTATTCAACTCCCTGGACTTTGCAATTTTTCTTCCTCTTGTCTTTAGCCTGTACTGGGTGATGAACGGAATGCCTCTCAGGTATCAGAATCTCTTCCTCGTGGCGGCAAGCTATCTTTTCTACGGGTGGTGGGACTGGAGATTCCTCATACTTATCCTGTTCACTTCATCTCTTGATTTTATCATTAGCAGAGGACTTTCCGAGATTGGGCACCCGGGAAAAAGGAAGGCCCTTCTGAGTATCAGCATAATTACAGACCTCGGAATACTCGGGTTCTTCAAGTATTTTAATTTTTTTCAGGAAAATTTTATTGCAGCATTCACTTTTTTCGGACACCCGATTCAGGGGAACTCTCTCAATATCATTCTCCCTGTTGGGATAAGCTTCTACACGTTTCAAAGCCTCAGTTATACAATTGATGTGTACAGAAGAAAAATGAAACCTTCAGAAAATCTTGTTGATTTCCTGGCATTCGTAAGTTTCTTTCCTCAGCTCGTAGCCGGTCCCATCGAAAGGGCATCACATCTTCTTCCACAGTTCTACAGAAAACGAAAATTCGAATATACTCAAGCAATGGATGGGGTCAGACAGATTCTCTGGGGACTTTTCAAGAAGATTGTTATAGCTGACAATTGTGCAATCTACGCAAATCAGATTTTCAACAACTCCGGAGAATATTCAGGTAGCACGCTTCTGGTTGGAGCACTATTCTTTACATTCCAGATTTATGGAGATTTCTCAGGTTATTCTGATATTGCTATCGGAACTGCGAGACTTTTCGGATTTGATCTCATGAAGAACTTCGCTTTCCCTTATTTCTCAAGAGATGTTGCCGAATTCTGGAGACGATGGCATATATCTTTATCCACTTGGTTCAGAGACTATCTCTACATTCCTCTCGGAGGGAGCAGAAATGGTACATGGAAAAGCATCAGAAATACATTTATCATTTTCATGGTAAGTGGATTCTGGCACGGAGCAAACTGGACATTCATAGTGTGGGGTGCATTGAACGCACTCTATTTCCTCCCCTTGATGCTCACGAACAACAATCGGAAGAACCTCTCTCACGTTGCAGAGGGAAAGATTCTTCCAAGCTTCAAAGAACTCATACAAATCATCTCAACATTTTCTCTCACTGTCCTCGCCTGGGTATTCTTCAGAGCTGACAATATATCCCATGCAATTGCATACCTTTCAACAATAGCCTCTCCGTCACTATTTACGATACCGGTGTTCGATGGACGCTTGAGAGCGCTGAGAACAATTGTGATCCTGATCATCTTTATCCTTATCGAGTGGAAAGGTAGAGAAAAAGAGTATGCTATTCAGCAGAACTCAGAAAAATATCAACCGCTTCACACAGCGATTATAGCGTATGCCATTCTTCTCGGTATCATACTGTTTGGAAATACAGGTACCGCAGTCGAATTCATTTATTTTCAGTTTTAGGAGACATGATGAGATTATTTATAAAACATATACTGATCTTCCTCATTCCCGTTCTCCTTGCCAACCTGCTCTTTATCCCGTGGGTGAAAAGGAACACCGGGGCTGAAACGTATCTTGAAAACGTGGTACATATCTCATCTGATATTGATACCATCATCCTTGCAGATTCCCATGGAACCGTGCTTGATGATGATATATTGAAGGGCACACACATAGCGAACCTTTCGTATGGCAGTGATTCCTACTCAGATATGTACCAAAAACTTCTTTACGTCTCCAAACGACAGAGAATTAAACGGGTAATCATCACAGCAGACAGGCACACACTGTCCCGTCACCGCGAAAGTTCAAATAATAATTACCTCTCAGCTCAGTTAGAATCATATAATTCCCTTGGGTACAAACTGCTTCAGGTATTACCTCTTTTTGATTCCCGCAATGTGGCGATTTTTCAGGAATACCTGCTTTCAAAACTTGGAAATCACATAGACCGGCTCTCCGGACAGGAACAAGAAGAGAACATACCATGGGAAAAAGACCCTGAAAGATATCAGAGAGCAACCAGGAGAGTTGCGTATCACTTCCCTTCATCCGAGATATCACCCCTATTGACTGATGCACTTTCAGACATTATCACCTACTGTCAGGAACATAACATAGAGCTCATAGGATTGATGTACCCGTTGACCAGAGAATACTACGAAGCTCTTGAAGGACGAGATATGGGAGCAGCGGAAATCCTCAAGAAAGCGGAAATTCCCGTTATCCAGAAAGACACGGTCTATATCGACTCGCCTGAGCTTTTCATCAATCAGGATCATCTGAATTCACATGGAGGAAGCGAGTTTACACGCCTCCTCTTAGGTGACATTGCATCACTGTCAGTGAAATAACCAAAATGAGTTTAAACATGTGCGGCTACCCGTGCGTATGTACTCAGTGTAAGAACAGCATATTGGAAAGTTCCTGAAACTGTGATTCCCAGGAAAGGTGTTCCTTCGCAAAGGCTCTCATCTCTTCTCCGATTGCAGGGTGCTCACGACACGCATCTACGAAGGAAATCACTTCCCCTATATTGATCGGAGAATCATCCTGAGGGAAAGAAAGGTTCCATCCATTCCTATCGGGAATGACAGGATCGCTTCCCGCGTGAATGTAGGGGATTCCATGAGCAAGATACTCGCGGGCTTTGAGCGTCGCGATACCTGTGTGTCCGATCCGGTGCAGGCCGAGAGATCCGATTGCGATATCAGCAAAGGAGAAGAACTCTTCCAGCTTATCGCTGTAGGCAGGTCCCTCGAAGTGGACGTACTCTCCTAGATTTAGTTTCTGTACAAGCTGTTCAAGAGTATGACGGGTTCCGTCCCTGTCAGGTCCGACGATGTGCAGGTGTACAACCCTCTGATCTGTCGTGCGGATTTTCTCATACTCTGCGATACCTTCGATCAGCCGGTCGAAGCCGTTCATCACCTGAACATTAGCAACTGCGAGGAGATGGACAGCTTTATCTTTCGGCGTGTAGGTTCTCATGGCGATACCCTTCAGCGATATCCCGTTGGTAATATTGAGAGCGGGAATTCCGCGATACGAATCAGCCGTGAGTTTTCCGATCAGGGTAAACAGATCAAGCTGGGAAGTAACCCGGTACTCATATCGTTTGGTCAAATAGAAGAAGAGCTTCCGGTACCATTTCTTTTCTGTTCCCTCTTCATTCTCTAGAGGATAGGTCGGAATCTCCATAACCAGTTTCGTGCCCCTCTTCTTCAGAGCTTTTAGTGCATTTCTCATCGGAGGAATCGCCGGCATGAATCTGATATAGGCAAGAGTGAAAGGAGGCATGTTGCTTCCAAGATATTTTACAGCCCGGTACAGTGCATTGAAGGTGAAGATCCTTTCGATTCCGGGAACTGTATAGAAAGGGATACGGGCGAGTTCTTTTTCTTCCCCACCCTGACAGAGATAGACTTTCCCCCATCTGATTCCAAGAAAAGAGACATCCCATCCGAGAGCTGTCAGAGCTTCCATCTGATAATCGAACTTGGGGAAAGGGGGCTGCTCTTTCGGGTCAAGATAATATTTCATCAAACATAACACTGATTTTGCTGACACCTGCTGTTCCTCTCTTACTGTCGTAATGTAGCATACATAGTACACTCATTCCAGTGAGGAGAAAAAACTTGGCGTCACTGAGTCCTTAGACAATACGGGTCGATTTTATTGACATCACAGGGGAAATATGGACAATACATACCTAGAAATGAATACGATACAGCGGATCTGCATCTTCACAAACATCTTCCCCCCCTACCCGTTTTCCTCTTCGGGAATGTTTCTCTATAATCTGCTCGAACAGTTCGTCAGACACGGCATCTCCTGTACTGTCATCCGTCCGGTCAGTCTCACGAAACGACTGATCAAAGGGAATGCCTTACCTCCTGAGAAAGCTACGATAGAGACCTCCTTCGGAGGGATCACCGTGTACTCTCCCCGTTTCATATCCTTCGGGGATGCATACAGAATTACTGCTGAAATGAGCTACCGTAACAAGGAACGGGCGGTCTTGAACCTCTTTGATCAACTCGAAGAGAACTTCGATATCGTGTACTCCCATTTCTACACCTCAGGAAGAACTGCGAAAGCGGTACATGACAAGACCGGCATTCCGCTGTTCAGCGCTCACGGGGAATCAAAGTTTGTTGAACAGTTCACCCGCTACCGGGAGAAGAATATCAGAGAGTTCTTCCATACCTGCAGTGGAATCATCGCGGTCTCTTCCCATATCAAACGATATATCACAGAGAATTATTCCATAGAAAACTCGAAGACGCTTGTTGCACCGAACGGATTCAACACAGACCTCTTTTCCCCGATACAAAAAACAGAAGCCAGAAAAGCGTTAGGCCTACCCGAGAAGGAGACCATCATCCTCTTCGTCGGTTCTATGATCGAACGAAAAGGTCCCGGAAGGATCGTGGAGGCCGTACAGGGAATTGAGAACATTGAAGCATTCTTCATCGGAAAACCGGGAAATCAGATGCCCAAGGAGTCGGATACCATTCATTATCTCGGTGAAAAACCTCAGACAGAGATTGTACGCTACCTGAGTGCCGCCGATATGTTCGTCCTTCCCACCCTCGCAGAAGGAAGCTGCAATGCCATCATCGAAGCTCTTGCCTGCGGTCTTCCCATCATTTCATCAGACAGAGACTTCAATGAAGATATTCTTGATGACTCCTGCGCGATTCTTGTGGATCCGCTCTCGATAGAAGACCTGAGAGATGCTATCATAAAGCTTCACGAGAACAGGGAGATGAGAGAGAATAAAGCACAGGGAGCCCTGAAACGGGCTGAAAAGCTTTCACTCGCTCAGAGAGCTGATACAATCATAGCATTCATGGAAGGGAAGCTCGCTCAGAACTCCTGAAGCGGCTCCCTCTTAGGAGATACCAAAAATGGCAAACATTGCAGTGATAGGAACAGGATACGTCGGACTCGTCTCCGGTGCACTTCTCAGTGACTTCGGTCACTCGGTTACCTGTGTCGATATCGACGAGAAGAAGATTTCCTCACTGAAAGAAGGAATCATCCCCATCTTCGAACCCGGACTCGAACAGATTGTCATAAGAAATACGGTACAGGGGCGACTCTCCTTCACCACCGATGTAAAGACAGCTGTTGAAGGCAACTCGGTCGTCTTCATTGCTGTGGGAACTCCCCCTGCGGACGACGGGAGTGCAGACCTCCAGTATGTTCTCTCTGCCGCTCGGAGCATTGCCCGGAATATGCAGGGCTATACGGTTATCGTAGACAAGTCCACCGTCCCGATCGGAACAGGACAGAAAGTAAAAGAGGCAATTGCCGAGATCCTGAAAGAACGCGAAGTGTCTATTCCCTTCGATGTTGTCTCGAACCCTGAGTTCCTACGGGAAGGTTCAGCCGTTCAGGACTTCATGCATCCTGACCGGGTTGTCATAGGAAGCGAAAGTGAAAGGGCACGGGAGGTCATGAAGGATGTGTACCGTGTGCTGTTCATCAATGAAACACCCTTCGTTGAGACGAACCTCGAAACAGCCGAGATGATCAAGTATGCGGCAAATGCCTTCCTGGCAGTCAAGATCACCTTCATCAACGAACTGGCCAATGTATGTGAACAGGTTGGAGCGGATGTACAGAAGGTTGCGAAGGCCATGGGACAGGATGGAAGAATTTCACCGAAGTTCCTTCATGCAGGTCCCGGCTACGGCGGTTCCTGTTTCCCGAAAGATACCAAAGCTCTTGCGGAAATAGCCCGCACAGCGGGACAGCCCATGATGCTGATGAAGGCCACCATAGATGCAAATGAAAAACAGAAACTGAAGATGGTCGACAAGATCATCAAGGTGCTCGGGGAAGATCTTTCTGGAAAGAAGATCGCCGTTCTCGGCGTTACCTTCAAACCCAATACCGATGACATGAGAGAGGCTCCCTCTCTTGTGATCCTCCCCGAACTGGTGAAACGGGGTGCTCTCCTTCAGGTCTGCGACCCGGAAGGAGAGAAGGAAAGCGCCTGGCGCTTCGAAGCCATCGCTCAGAATCTGGCATGGAAAACAGATGCATATGAGGCTATCAGATCAAGTGATGCCACCATCATCCTCACTGAGTGGAACCAGTTCAGAACCATCGACTTCTCACGGTACGGAGATCTCGGTGCAGAAAAGGTTCTATTCGACCTGCGAAATATCTATAAGAAGGATCAGATGCAGGAACTCGGCTTCACCTATCAGGGAGTCGGCGTATGAGCATCATTCTCGTAACCGGAGGAGCCGGATTTATCGGGTCCCACGTGTGTGAAGCTCTTCTTCGAGAAGGAGAGTCAGTCATTTCTCTCGACAGCTACAATGATTTCTACGATCCTGAAGTAAAAAAAAGAAATACGGAAGATATCCGTACAACTGCTGAAGAAAGTGCCGGCAGTTTCTGGGTGATGGAAGGTGATATCAGGGATGGTGAATTCCTTGATTCTCTCTTTTCAAGCTATCAGATAGATGCAGTGATACACCTCGCGGCCTATGCCGGAGTCCGACCTTCCATAGAAGACCCGGAACTCTACGTTGATGTGAATCTCAGGGGAACCACTACCCTCCTCGAAATCATGAGAGAACACGGCATCAGACGTCACGTATTTGCGTCCTCCTCCTCGGTGTACGGGAATAACAGAAAGGTTCCGTTCAGCGAGAGTGATCCAGTCGATCATGCAATCTCCCCCTATGCGGCGACAAAGAAAGCAGGCGAAGTTCTCTGTTATACCTATCATCATCTTTATCAGATCAGTACTGCCTGTCTCAGATTCTTCACAGTCTACGGACCGAGACAGAGACCCGACCTCGCTATTCACAAGTTCACACGATTAATTATGGAAAATCAGCCGATCACCCTGTTCGGTGACGGAACTACAGAACGCGATTACACCTTTATCGATGATATAGTAGACGGAGTTCTCAAGGCTCTTGCCTGGACAGACTCCGATACTCCCCGATATGACATCTTCAATCTCGGCAACTCATCTCCAGTATCTCTCTCCGACCTCGTCTCCGCAATCGAGACAAGTATCGGCCGGAAGGCTGAGATCTCCAGAATGCCTCTCCCTCCGGGAGATGTAGACCGCACCTATGCAGATGTAGTGCACTCGAAAGAAATTCTCGGCTATGAACCGAAGACCTCTCTTATTAAAGGTCTTCAGGAATTCCATCGCTGGATAACAGAGAAGTAACCTGATCCGGCAGGATCACATCATGTTCTGGTAGATCTCTTTCAATTGCTCAGAACTCAGAGATACAGGGTTATTGCCGAGCCGTGCCTGCAGAAAGTCGGTATCCTCAAGAAGTGAACCGATGGTATCCTCATTCACACCATACTCTCTCAGGGAGAAAGGAACGGAATCCTTCACGATGTCCTGCATCCATATCTCAATCTCAGCAATGGAAGAAGCCGAGAACGCCTGGAGGAAGAGCTCCTTCTCCTCTATCTTCTCCCAGTTGATTTTCATCAGGGGAATGAGTGACATACACACGGCAATTCCGTGGGGAATAGAGAACCTGACTGTCAGGGGATAACTCAGTGCATGGCAGGCTGTCGTACGTGTCTGAGAGAAGGCAAGCCCTGCAAACACCGATGCGAGAGCCATACCTTCACGGGCGACAAGATTATCAGGGTTATCACGTGCAGTTCTGAGATGCGTTACCGCATGGCTGATGGCCTGTGCACTTAACCGCCTGACCACCGGGTTTGAAAGAACCGACCAATAGGCTTCCACAGCATGTGCAAGGGCATCAAGTCCCGTACTTACGGTGATTGATGCGGGAGCTTTACTCGTCAGGAAGGGGTCAATCCAAGCCTGTGAGGGGTAGAGATCTTCCCGTTCCACCGAGTATTTCTTCTTGTTCTCGGTGTCCCAGATAGTTGCCCACCGGGTAAGCTCTGAACCGGTCCCCGAGGTGCTCGGGAGAGCGATCAGTTCAATCCCTCTCCTTTCATAATCCAGGTAGGCTTTCTTCTCGATACTCTCGAGAATGGCGGATGGAGAACCGTCCGGATCAAAAGAATCGAAGGCAATCAGAATCTTCGCCACGTCGATCACGCTTCCCCCGCCGATGGCGAATACCAGAGGCGGGAGTTCCCCTACCTCCTTTCTCAGTCCGGTAAGGAACGTAATGGAAGGATTACTCTCAATTCCCGTAATAGACTGCACATTATTCATTGCATCGACCGCAGTGCGGAATGCATGATCGGTATCGACACCAGCGATTGCGGAGCGGGAATAGAGAATCAAGGCACCCGAGCTCTCACTCACCTTCTGAAGAATTTCTTCTTTCCAGGTTCCGTGTTCGAGGAAGGTGAGTGCTACCGGGTTATGAAAAGAGACCTGCATACCTACTCCCCTCTCAAGGTCTTCATGAACATCTCTTTGTTATGAGATGGCGTGGTATCCGGACGGATAAGGTCAGCTCTTGAACCGGAAGCGACCTTGATCTCTACAAACAGAGGTCCTTCAGGAAGGGCTGAAAAGGTCTCAAGCAGTGCCTGCAGTTCTTCCTTGCCGGTGATATGAGCTGTACCGTTATAGCCGGCGCCTTTCACGATCGACGCCATATCGATCTTGTCTGCGACCGTGGGCATTCCACCGACAGATTCGTGAGAGCCGTTATTGAGCACCACATGGATCAGATTCTTCGGCTGGAGAGTACCTATCGTCGCGAGCGATCCCATATGCATGAGAAAAGCTCCATCCCCGTCAAGACACCATACCCGTTTTTCGGGGTGCTGAAGGGCAACGGAAAGAGCAATTGCACTCGCGTGTCCCATAGAGCCTACAGTCAGAAAATCGTGAGAGCTATAGGGGGAACCGCTGGTCTTGCGATACTCGAACAGCTCACGGGATATCTTCCCGGTCGTAGAGACAATCACATCATTCTCTGTCGTAACAGTAGCGAGCTGCTGAATCACTTCTTCTCTTGAAAGTTCTGTTTCCTGTGCCGGGAATGAACCGACAGGTTTCTCAAAAGCCCCTTTCTTCACGACGATAGCGACACTCTTTCCCTGTTCGAGGAGCGGAAGGAGTGTTGACTCAAAATGAGAGGTGAAGGCTTCATAGGTGCTGTCGGGATCGATGACAAACGATTCAATACCGAGCGTCTTCAGGAGGTCAAGTGTTATCTCACCCTGTTTTACATGCTGGGGTTCATCATGTTTGCCGGGTTCGCCTCTCCAGCCGACCATATACAGGACAGGTATCCCATACACCGCCGAGTCTGTGAGACTCGTCGCAGGGTTCACTGCGTTTCCCAGTCCTGAATTCTGCAGATACACGAGAGGATACTTACCTGTTGCCAGGTGATACCCTGCACCGAGAGCAACAGCATTCCCTTCATTGACAGCTACAATATGTTTCTTCGGGTTTTCTCCATAGCTCTGGTACAGGCCAAGACAGAAGGCCTGAAGCTGTGAGTCAGGGACTCCGGTAAAGAAATTGACTCCCTTCGTCTCGATATATTCGAGTAAAGCTCTTGGTGAAATCATACTCCGACTCCTACTCGCCGCCGGGAATCAGACGGATCACATCCTTGATCGGAAGACACTTCTCGCTCGCTTCATGGCAGCGACCGTGTTCGAGAATGGATTTTGCTGTTTCCTGCATGGCAGGGAAGGCACTGCGGATGAGCTGGTTCGCGTAAATAACCACTCTCACCCCGTGGGCAATCAGCTCTTCTTCATACACAGAGGAGTAAGATGAAGGAACAGCCACGATAGGTACCTGAGGAAATTCTGCACGGAATGCATCGCAGAAGGCAAACACTTCCTGAGGATCTTTCTTCCGTGAGTGAATCATGACGGCGTCAGCACCGGCCTTTACATACGCTCTTGCCCGTGTTACGGCATCTTCGATTCCCTGTTCAAGAATGAGAGATTCAATACGGGAGATGATCATGAAATTACGGGTCTTGAGCGCATGCTTTCCTGCACTGATCTTCTTACAGAAATTCTCAATGGTATCCTGCTGCTGCTCAACCTCGGTTCCGAAGAGGGAATTCTTCTTCAGCCCCACCTTATCTTCGATAATGATAGCGGAAACACCGATTCTCTCAAGGGTCTTCACATTGAAGACGAAATGTTCTATCTGACCGCCGGTATCGCCATCAAGAATGATAGGTTTTGTTGTCACTTCCATGATCTGATTGATCGTATCGAGCCGGCTGGTCATATCGACAAGTTCGATATCGGGTTTTCCCTTGGCCGTGGAGTCACAGAGGGAAGATACCCACATGGCATCAAAGCCGAGAATGGCATCATCCTTCACTACCCGGGTATTTTCTACAATAAGACCCGACAGTCCGTTATGGGCTTCCATTGTTCTGACAATCGGTTTCACCTTGAGAAGATTGGCAAGCCGTTCACGGCGCTGTTCGGGAAGAACTCCTTCTCCGTCAATCTTATTTCTCAGGTGCTCGATACTCACGCCTTCGGTATAGGGAATCTCAATGAGCTGTCCACCCCATTCAGCAAGGACAGAGATGACTTTCTCTCTGATCGTCGACTGGATCCCGTTGCGCCAGTCATCACCATGGACAACATAATCAGGTTTCAGGGAACGGAGATTTATCTCATAATCGAGAGTCTCCTGCACGATGACATCCTGAACTCCGCGAAGGTTTGAGATAATCTCCTTCCTCTCTTCAATCCCCATGAGAGGATAGCGCTTGTAGGTGGCAATCGCCTCATCGGTAAGCACACCGACGGTAAGGTCTCCAAGCTCAGCAGCTTTCTTTATCAGATTGATGTGGCCGTTATGTATGATATCGGCACTCATAGCAACATAGACGCGTTTATTCATGATTTATTTCCCACCTTCTTCCGGGCTATGATAAGGTCTTCCTCGTTATCGACTTCCATACAGAGATCCCCTGCAGCGTCGAGCGGTTTCAGTGTAGTTGTTTCAAGCATTATATTCAATGCATTCTCTGCATACACCTTGTCATTTCCTTCCCTGCAGAACCGACTGATTTCCTTCTGCCAGGCATTCCAGAAATCTTTCGTCAGATGATACAGCGGCTGACAGGCGTAACAGTCAGCTCCGAACACATCGATACCGATCTCGACAACCTTTCCATCCCGAACTCTCGCCTTGAAATCTTTCTCGGGCAGAGGAAGAGTTGTATCAATAATCACGATATTGTCCCGAGCAGACAGGATTTTCTGTGCAATATCAGGAGAAAACACAAGATCTCCGTGCATCAGGATGACCTCGTCATCGAAAGATCCGGCAAGCCTGTTGAGCGATTCGATATAGTTCGTACTCGCATATGCCTCATTGTAGACATAGGAGACATCAAGAGAAGGAAACTTCTCGTTTACATAGGCAGGGATCGTTTCGTGAAGATACCCTGTTGTAATCGCGTACCGGTGTGCCCCAAGACTGTTCAGCAGAGAAATCTGACGGCTGAGAAGCGTCTCTTCCTCATCTAGAGGGACAAGACCTTTCGGCGCATGTTCGGTATAACGCTTCAGACGGGAACCGAAACCGGAGTTCAATATACAAATATCCATACAACCTCACTGAGAAAAGAGTTAAAACACCTTACCATGAACCGGTATATCATGCCCACCGTAAGCCTCAAAGGGATAAAGCCATTCGGGAAGAGATTCTTCTATTCTCCTGATATCCGAAGCAAGAGCGGGATTCCTTCCTGCAAGGTTCGTGTTCACCCGGGAAACTTCAGGATTAAAGAACGTTTTCTTCTTTACATGCTCACCACAACCGATAAAGCTCTGCAGCTGATCAACCGTCTTTTCATACTGATACACCAGATCCTCGAAAGGAATCCTGAGGATCTGTTCACCGGAAGAACTGTTTTCCATAATCTTCCTGTAGTAGGTGATAAATACCTCCACATCATCGGTCGGTATGAATCTGGCTTTATGCCGTGCCACCGTCTTCGCAAGAATGTACATGTCACGCGGATCACGGGAGACGGAAATAGATTTCGGATCAGAATAATAGGAAAAACTGAACTCCGGTCTGTCAGCAGGGAAAGCCTGATTCAGGATGATACACTCCCCGTCAATGCCCATAGATACAAGCAGTTTCTGAATAAATGCTCTTGCAGTCTCTAGAAAGTTCTCCGGATTAATGGAGAGGTGCATCTTGGTATCAGAAAGGGGAAGAAAGATTTTCGTCGTCTTGTACAGGAATTTCCGGAAGTTCTCTTTCAATGTATAGCGTAGCCAGCGCTGCGGCTGAGGAGTTGCGATCCTATGAGAAGATGACATCCCGTTCCATTCTGCCTGTGTTATGCTTTCCAGAAACTCTTCTACGAGAGGGAGGAATTTCCCATCCGTGAGTGGGCCGTAGGTCCTGTTTAGGTATTTCGTGAGATTCCTGAACCGGCGGATGGCCGTGTCAGAGGAGTAAAAGCGGACAGGATGGTCACAGAGATGGTAATAAAGGTCTTCTAGACCATCCTGCATATAGGAAATCTTGAACTCGATGGAGTCCAGCACCTGAGTTCCTTCAAATTCTTTCAGCAGGTCGGTAACTGCTCCTGAACCTGAGAATCCATATCCGTTTACGCCTATGATCATCTACCCATCCCTGTGTGTATGCCCTGCAAAATCATTCTGCTTCACTCCTGATGATTTTTCTCAATATACCATGGTCCACGACAGCCTTTCCAGATACAGGGATTCTTTTTCAGGAAAAACAGGACGAGTATGGACAGACCGATAGGCATGTGATTGAATAGGTGAAAGGTCAACTCAAAAAGGAAACAATGTGAAAAACTGTGTATTGATTACCAAGGATGCTCTCCCCTGCAGCTACCTCCCAACTTACGGGAATACCTACTGGAAGACCCCGAACATGAGTGAACTTGCAGAAAAAGGAACCGTCTTCCACCGTCATTACACCGTTGCTCCAAGTACTTTCATGGCCTTCACCAGCATGACAAGCGGAAAGATACCCTACGAGACCGATCGCAAGTATTACAGGCACGAACCGTCTCTCAACGGCTCTACCCTATTCGATCAGTTTTCAAAACAGGGCTATTCCTGTCATATTGCCTGGGATACTTTCTATACCGACCTTGTCAGAGAACATTTCAAAGCAGAAGGTCTCCAGACAACGATTCACACCCTCTTCACGATAAGGGAAGCACCCCATCCACACAAAAAGGGCATCTTCGATGATCTTTCCAAGAATGAAGAGCATACGGAAGAAGCGATGCAGGTTCTGGAAGACCTGTTTAAAGAAGTGTCCAAGGATGTAAAACCCGTTGTGTTTTGGCTTCACATCCCCCACGTGATCTATGGTCAGAACGGATACGGGTCTGACATTGAAAAATTTGATGATATCATCGGTCTTGCACGAATGTATTTCTCTGATGATGAGATTTCATTCTCTGCCGATCATGGTCACATGAACGGATGGAGAGGAAAGTATAACTACGGTTTCGATACCCACGACTCGGCAATACGTATTCCTCTGGTAACCCCCCGGATCGAAGGGAAAGAGCAAGTCGATACCCTCACAAGTAATGTAGACGTATTTAGAATGCTCACTGAGAAGAAAATCATCAACAGAGAATATATTATCTCAGATACGGCCTATTATGTTCAGCCGAACAGAAAGATCGCCATCATCAGAGACAACTATAAATTCACCTATGACAAGAAAAAGAACCGTTTTGGCCTTTTCGATCTCTCATGGGACCCAGAAGAGAACCATAACCTTTACTACGCTGAGTATTATGATGTTGACCGTGAGATCTGGAGTCCGCTGAACCAGAGAATATTCTACCCCGAATCAATGTGGAAAGAGGCTCATACAGCTGGAGAGAAGCTCGAAGAGTACTTCAGAAGTATCTGGAGGATGGGATCGTGGAGAGAAGAAACATTCGAAAAACTCCTCTACCGCGCAAAAGCGTATTACAGGAAGTTCGCAACCTATCGGAAAAACAGAAAGAGGAAATGAGTCATCGAGGGAAAGAGCTGGTCAAAATATCCTTCCTTGCGATCACATCACACTGATGCTGCATATCGTCTCGATTACTTGAGAAAAATCAAAAAGTTCTCTAAGCGCTTCTTCCACCCTCTGTGCCTGTCTTCAGCACAATTATTGTAGAATCTTTTTACATGCGTACATGAGTACGTAGCATATAATTCAAAGCCGTTACATCAGAGATCGAATCGTTCCTCGAACGTGTTGGAAGAATGATTATGAACGTATCAGTACCAAGGGTAAGATCTAGGATGAAAGGACTTGTTCGTAATGACCTGCATAGGGGTGGATCAAAAGGAATCTCCAAGAAAGAATGTACGTCTTCTTGCCGGATCTCCCCTCATTTCGTATCAGCATAAGGAATGCGATCGGGAGTATACACGATCTGGATGTCGTGGTTTCAACCGAAGATGATGATAATCAGACAGATTTCAACTGAATCGTTACGGAGCTAAATCGCGCCCGGGGTTTAGACCTGAATCACTTTCTGGAGATGATGTTACTCTTGATCTCTGTCATCTTCCATGCAGTGACAGAGGTAGAACGTAAACTTAGATTATCACCTACGATTTTGTAATCACAACTGCAGCCGACCTCTCCTCTATTGAAAAAAGAGACTCTGGATTCTGCTATACAATTTTATCTTTTTCAGATAACACCTATAGATTCAATAATCGATTGCGGAGTGAATCAAACCTCAGTTCTCTTCAAATGGACTTAGTGAAGAAATCGAGAAAGACGATGTCCCTAATTATAAAGAACGATTAAACCGTCAGCAGCTTCCTGATAATCTTGTCTGGAGACCGGAGCTTTCTTTATTCTTCTAGAAGAAACGTAGTAAAGGACTGAATAGTCGGCTTGGATCTCTTGTCTCGATCTTTGAGATTCCCGGACGCGATGGAAGCAATAGATATCGATACACCTTCAAGACTGGTGGGTATCAGAAATAGAGTTAAAAAAGAAGAATATCCTCATCAGAGTAGACGGATACTCTGCAGATAGGTCTTGGGCATATCTACAGGGCGCTGTCTTCTTTGGATAGTACATTCGATCGAACATCAGGTAACATTTGTATTATCACTTGAATCGTCTGATTTGCAGGAATTCAGAAGATAAAAGAAAGTAATTTCCCTTTTGCAGGATAATCCACTAGATAACGGTGATTTCAATGTTTCCAGATTATCAGGCAAAAATGATAGTTGCGATATTCTACTGAATGATCGATCACTTGACACAGATGCCGAATATACATCCGAGACATGTCGACAATCTCACCTGATATCAGAGTAGTTAACTTTGAAGATCCTGGGACATGGTGCGATGTATCTGATGCAGTGATAAACGACTTATATAGCCCAAAGAACGATCTATAAGAATCACATTACTGGGGAAGTGACTCTCTGTTTGTATACGGGATGATGTTCCTGATTATCAAATCCTTCGCTATTTTCTGAAACTGTTAAGGAAATTCTTGTGATCTTCGGAGGAACCGGATCCCTGCAATCTCAGTCAGAAAGTTGTTGAATGCTCTGGACGGTATCGACACAACAGGAATTCATATTACATGCATACTTAGGAATGGGATATGACAAAGTACAAGGAGTTCTCTGATTAGAATCAAGCTCCATGAATCTGAATATTGACATAGTGAGAGATGTCAAACACATGAGTCAATTCATGAGTAAAGCAGATCAATCGCAGTTTCCTCGCAGGGAAGAACAATGCTCGAATTAGCTTCTATGATCAGTCCCAACAATTCTGATGAGCCAGAATGAGAGAGAGACTCATCATGAGATTCGGCTATCTATACAATGGTTTCATAAATCTCGGGCTGGGATCCGACCTTGATATTGAAACAATTCAGACAACACTTCTTGATGGATCATTCAAACTCCTCAGATACGGAATACAGATGAAAGAGCAGATGGAACAGAAAGACCTAAAACTAGGTATTGAACGCGTGAAGAATATTATAGTATCAACAGGGACAATATAGGAGCGAAATCCCATGACAAGCAGAATAAGTTCTGACCTTGCGCCTCTACCAAGAATACAGTTTCCATACGCCGTAGACCTTCACTTCTTCATAAAAGACGGAGACGAATATCTCTGTCCACAAGTCTCCCTGAAGAGGATAAAGAGAAAGAGTCTGGCAAATCTCCTGCGAAGTATACGAAAGGGCAACATCATTTCCGGCAATCTTCTCAGAAGGAGTATTGCTTCAGTCTACAGGTACGGATTCAAGTATTTTTATCAGCCGATGAGAATGAAATCGTATGTGGATAGCGGTATTGGAGACACCTATGTATGGTTTATCCCGGAGTCATTGATACGAGCCGTGAAGAAGGTGCATACGGGTTGAATGTATTGAGTTTTCCGGAGGATTATCTGGAATTCAGGTATGGAGAATGGCGCACCCCTGTGAGCGATTGGGTTACACTGCGAGATGACGGCGGAATCAGAAAATGCACCCCAGATGAGATCAACACACTTCTCGAAAGATGACTGAGAGCAGAGAATGGATAATAAACGCATAAAAAAAGCAACCATGACTCAGGTCTGGGCTTCCGGTTTGCAGAGAGGATATTAGCACAGCTCGTGAGTACTGTGGTTACCATCATACTCGCACGTATTCTCCTCCCTGAAGATTATGGGTTAGTCGCTATTGTCATGGTGTTCATCACCTTTGGGAATGTCCTGATAGACAGCGGTCTGGGCTCCTCTCTAGTACAGAGAAAAGATGCTGACCAAGTAGATTTTTCAACGGTATTCTGGTCGAGCATAGGTATTTCTCTTTTTCTGTATCTTCTGTTATTTATATCTGCTCCCTCGATTACCGGGTGGTATGATAATCCTCAATTAACACCGATCCTGCGGGTCATGGGGTTACGGCTCCCGATTGCAGCTATAACTTCAGTACAGAATGCGTACATCAATAAGCACCTTCTTTTCAAGAAATTCTTCCTTGCAACCCTTTCGGGGATTCTCCTTTCTGGTGCGATTGGAATATGGATGGCATTATCGGGTTTCGGCCCCTGGGCTCTTGTCTGCCAGAATCCTTTCCAATGTTGGCATTGGGACACTCTTCCTGTGGGTCACGATAAAATGGAGACCGAGTCTGACGTTCTCATGGAAAAGATTTCAAATTCTGTTCTCTTTCGGATGGAAAGTACTTGTCAGCGGAATCCTCACATCTGTCTATGAAGAAAGCCGAAGTCTTATCATTGCAGGAAAATACTCTCTCGCGGACCTTTCGTTCTATACAAAAGGACAGCAGTTTCCTAAATTACTGGCAAACAACGTAGGATCGACGATTACCAATGTCATGTTTCCGGTATTCTCCGTGTATCAGGAAGATTATTCACGGCTAAAACAGGTTCTACGGCGTTCTATCAATGTCTCCTCATACATCATGTTCCCGCTCCTCGTCGGATTTGCTGCTGTTGCTCAATTGTTTGTCAGTATTGTACTCACAGACAAGTGGCTACCGATAGTTCCGTATATTTACATTTTCTGTGGGTATTATATATTCAAGCCGCTCAAAGTTATTAACCAGAGCTGCCTAAAAGCTATCGGTAGAAGCGGGCTATACCTGACGCTCAATGTTATTGAGAAGACGATAGGGATCCTCTCCATCATCATTGCTCTACGTTTTGGCGTTTTCTACCTTGCTTTGAGCGCTGTATTGACCTATGCTATTGCCGCAGTAATGGAAATGGTTGTCAATGGAAAGCTGATCGGATACTCCTTTCAAGAACAGATGGCTGATATTATCGCCCCCATCGTGTTTTCCTTAGTGATGGGAATTCCTGTATTCCTGCTTAATTATCTAGAACTACATAAATATGTAGTATTCTCACTCCAACTTGCGACAGGAATCATTATCTACGTCGGCCTCTCGCTGCTTTTCCATGTAGAGGCATTCCGTTACATACTGAACATAAAGGGATTTTATTCGAAATCTCCCAAGTAAAGTTTTCTGAATCCAGCCTGTTCGGTTACAGTTCAGTCTTTAGTGTTTTTAGTATTTCCATCTCCATCAGGGTTTCTCATACAAGATCTGAAGACTTGAAAGATCTCCCTCCCAGGAGGGATGTCTGAAATTCACAAGAACGGGGACCTTCTTCACTCCAAGAATTTTTGCAAGGGACAGACGATGCCTTCCATCAAAGAGATGAAATCTGCCGTCACGACCGATGGCAACCCTGATCTCATCCCAGCACCTGAATGTCCGCATATCCCTCTGACTCTTATATCCATCCTGTTCCATCTGAGCATAAAGGGTATCGAGTTTTGTTAGTCTCTGGAGAAGGTGCTCTTCACTCTGGCATCGCCATTTCCTCTTCCCCGAATTGATCTGAGTCATGACACGTTCGAAGAAAGCAGTATCCTTCCAGGGCACCAAGTGAAGAAAATGGTCAGTGATCGCCTGATGGATGTCTGTTTCTGCAATATCGATATAACCACTCTGTAGAGCCCGAAGATCGCCCGCTGCAGCCTCTTTCACCTCTCTCCTGTTGATATCCCAGTCGCCTGCTATAAGACGGTCAGGATGGACGAGAGCCGAGGTGGGGAAGACATCTCCGGTTACCACCGTAGAAATCATCTCAGGGGGAACCCAGAGGGGTCTGAGAGGGAATCTGATCTTCTTCTTATAGAGAAGTCGATACTTCATTCGGATAAGCAGGCACAGCCTGATAAATCGCGGCTGTTTCAGGAGAGTGAATATATCACTGAGAAGATCTTTTATACGATAGGTTGCCGACATCATCTCACTCCAGATTCAGAAAGATTTCGTCTCCAGATATCAGGTCGTAGTATAAAAGATAGTTTTATTTATTTATATAGCCTTTTGTAATTAACACTCAAATAACAAAAAAGACATCCAATGCACACAATCCATACTGGACCATCACTGGATGTCTTGTTTCTACGAAACGCTTGCTTAGCGGTTGCTTGAAGAGAAGGCCTTGTTGGCTTCTGCCATTCTGTGGGTATCTTCTTTCTTCTTGAATGCAGAACCGGTACCGGCGACTGCATCAGCGATCTCGGCAGCGAGCTTCTCTGACATGCTCTTACCGTTTCTGGAACGGGCGGCACCGATGAGCCATCTCATTGCGAGCGCTTCTCTGCGGTTTTCCTTGATCTCGACAGGGACCTGGTAGGTAGCACCACCGACACGGCGGCTCTTTACTTCCACGACGGGCTTCACAGACTCGAGAGCCTTCAGGAAGACGTCCAGAGCTTTCTCCTCGCCGCCCTTGCTCTCAATGATCTTGAGTGCATCGTAGACGATCTTGGAACTTGTTGACTTCTTACCGTCGATCATCATTCTGCGAATGAATTTCTCGACCATTACACTGTTGTACACTGCATCGGGCAGGATTTCCCTGACCGGAGCCACATTTCTTCTTGCCATTTCCTACACCCCTTAAGCCTTAGGCTTCTTCGTACCGTACTTGGAGCGGCTTCTCTTTCTGTCAGAGACACCAAGAGTATCCTTTGCACCACGAACGATGTGATAACGAACACCAGGAAGGTCCTTGACTCTTCCACCTCTCATGAGAACAACTGAGTGCTCCTGGAGGTTGTGACCGATACCGGGGATATAAGCAGTAACTTCAATACCGTTTGAAAGTCTGACCCTGGCAACTTTTCTCAATGCGGAGTTTGGCTTCTTTGGGGTGACAGTCATAACTCTTGTACACACCCCACGTTTCTGAGGACATCCCTGCAGAGCAGGCGACTTCGTCTTGTTGAAGTTCGTCTTACGTCCCTTACGTATAAGCTGATTAATTGTAGGCATCTTACGACACTCTCCCTTGTTTTGTTTGGATGAAGCCTTTCAGCTTCACCCTTCGAAAATTATAGCAACTCCAAAGTCAGCATGGAAATTCGATGGAGCGTTGTTGATGACGATCTCACTCGTCATCATCTTCGCTATCGGTTTCACCTTCGGAAATGTATTCTTCTGTTAATTCGACATCCATCTCATCAAAATCATCGTCAGCTTCATGCTTTCTCGATTCCATGAGGGATTCGACCTGGCTCTCAAGATCAACGGGATTCTCTTCCTTCACCTTGATGGTGCGGTATCTCTTCATACCGGTACCGGCGGGGATCAGGTGTCCGATGATCACGTTTTCCTTAAGACCTCTCAGAACATCTCTACTACCAGCTATCGCTGCGTTTGTCAAGACTTTCGTGGTCTCCTGGAAAGAAGCGGCGGAAATAAACGAGTCGATCGACAGTGATGCACGGGTGATACCCAGGAGCATCGGTTTCGCATCGGCAGGCTGTCCGCCCTGTGCGAGGACACGTGCATTCTCTTCGTGGAAGCGGTACTTATCGACCTGCTGTCCCTGAATGAAGACGGTGTCTCCCACTGCAATCACTTCAACCTTTCTCAGCATCTGACGTACAACAACACCGAGATGTTTGTCGTTGATGTCTACACCCTGCAGTCTGTACACTTCCTGAACTTCATCAAGAAGGAAGGACTGGAGCGCATTCTCACCGAGAATCTCGAGGATATCATGCGGAGCGATCGGTCCGTCACACAGGCGTTCTGCGGCTTCGACACGGTCACCGTCACGGACGAGCATGTGCTTGCTCATCGGTACCTGGTGCTTGTATTCGCTGCCGAAGTCATCCTCGACGATGACTGATCTCTTACCCTTGGCCACTGCACCGAAGTGTACGGTTCCGTCCACCTGGGCAAGGACTGCGGGGTTACGGGGCTTACGCGCCTCGAAGAGCTCTCCGACTCTCGGCAGACCACCGGTGATATCCTTCGTCTTCACAGATTCCTTCAGGATCTTGGCAAGAATGTGTCCCTTGCGGATCATTCTGCCGTCATCGACACTGAGGTAGGAAGAGGCGGGGAGGAAGTAGAGAGCCTTGGTCTCTCCATCGTCTCCGACGATCGCGATACGGGGCTGAAGGGTCTCACTGACGTGTTCAGTGATCTTCTTCTCAACCGAACCGGTTTCGACGTTGATCTCTTCCTTGAGGGTGGTTCCGAGTTTGATATCGATAAACTCAACCTTACCGTCCTGTTCTGCAATGATCGGTTCACTGAACGGGTCAAACAGGGCGATAGCGGTATTGCTTTCCACGAACGCAGGTACGGTGAGCTTCAGCTGAGATCCGCTTCTCACTTCGATTCTCTGTTCCTGAGCGAGGATAAGGAGGGTTCCGTCAGCATCGACTTTCACACTTCCGATAATGTCGCTCTTGACTGTCTCACCTGCTGCATTGACATACAAAGGTGTGCCGACTGCGACGGTATCGCCTTCAGCTACGATCAGTTCCTTGAACGACTTCTTATCGAAGCTTTCGAGCACCTTGGAGTAGTAGAGGTGTCCCTTTCTGGTGAACACTCTCTCGCCCTCTTCGGTCTCGACGATACTTCCGGTAAGGGAAGAGGCATAGATCGGATAGTTGAAGACAACCCTGTTCTCTTCAGAGGAACTGGTTGCCGTACCACCGACGTGGAACGTTCTCATCGTGAGCTGTGTACCCGGCTGACCGATCGACTGTGCTGCGATGATACCGACAGCTTCACCGATGTCTACCGGGCGGTTGGTTGCGAGGTTTCTTCCGTAACACTTGCGGCAGACACCGTGCTGGGCTTCACAGGTAAGCACAGTTCTGATCAGGACCTTCTCGATACCGGAATTCTCGATCTCGAGGGCCTTTACAGCAGTGATCTCTTCGTTCACATCGAGGATCAGTTCCCCGGTAGCCGGGTGGATGACCTTCTCGAGGGTGTAACGTCCGACGATTCTGTCAGCGAGAGATTCAACAACTTCGTCTCCGTCTCTCATAGCGGTTCTTTCTATACCGTTGATGGTTCCGCAGTCATCTTCGTTGATAACCACGTCCTGCGCAATATCGACGAGACGACGGGTGAGGTATCCTGCTTCAGCAGTCTTCAGAGCGGTATCTGCGAGTCCCTTACGGGCACCGTTGGTCGAGATATAGAACTCGATGATCGACAGTCCCTCTTTGAAGTTCGAACGGATCGGGAACTCGATGATGTCACCGGAAGGCTTCGCCATGAGTCCGCGCATTCCGCCGAGCTGACGGATCTGAGTCTTCGATCCACGGGCTCCGGAGTCGGCCATCAGGAACAGCGGGTTGAAGCCGTTCTGGCTTCTCTTCAGCTCGTCCATCAGGGAGTTTGAGATATCTTCCGTGGTCTTCGACCAGATCTCGACAACACGGTTGTATCGCTCATCCTGAGTGATGTGACCCTGCTGGTACTGTTCTCTGATCTCGTTCTGTCTCTTGTCAGCCTCTGCAACGAGTTCGTACTTCGTATCGGGGATGATCATATCGGACAGACCGATCGTTGCACCGAAGAGCGTTGCGTACTTGAATCCGAGATCCTTGATCGAATCGAGCATCTGAACGGCGATGGAGGACTTCTGGTCCTGGATCACGGAACCGACGAGTTTCTTCAGTTCTTTGTCACCGAAGGTGATGTTCTGGAAGTCGATCACCTCTGGCATCTTCGAATTGAAGATCACTCTGCCGGGAGTTGTCTCGATGACCTCGCCGCCTGCAAGACGGTAGCGGATCTTTGCGTTATAGGAGACCGAACCGGCTTCGATAGCCATCTGGATCTCATCGAGGTTGTCGTAATATTTGCCTTCGCCTACAGCTCCGTTCATCTCACGTGTCAGGTAGTTGATACCCATGACCATGTCCTGTGAGGGGAAGACGATCGGCTTTCCGTTCGCAGGGTCGAGGAGGTTGTTCGGGCTGAGCATCAGTGTCCAGCACTCGATCTGAGCTGCCTGGGTGAGCGGTACGTGGACAGCCATCTGGTCTCCGTCGAAGTCAGCGTTGTATGCATGACAGACGAGCGGGTGGAGCTTGATGGCCTTTCCGTCCACGAGCACCGGCTCGAAGGCCTGGATACCGAGGCGGTGGAGGGTCGGTGCACGGTTGAGGAGCACGGGGTGTTCCTTGACCACGTCATCGAGAATTGCCCACACCTCGGGGGTTTCCTGCTCAACGAGAGCTTTCGCCTTCTTGATGTTATAGACGATGTCCTTCTGGACGAGTTTCTTCATGATGAAGGGCTTGTAGAGTTCGAGTGCCATCTTGGAGGGGAGTCCGCACTGATGGAGGCGGAGTTCCGGTCCGACGACGATAACGCTACGGCCCGAGTAGTCAACACGTTTACCCAGGAGGTTCTGTCTGAATCGTCCCTGCTTACCCTTGAGCATGTCTGAGAGGGATTTGAGGGGACGGTTCGAGGAGCCCTTGACGACTCTCTTCTTCTTGGAGTTGTCGAAGAGGGCATCCACTGCTTCCTGGAGCATTCTCTTTTCGTTACGGATGATGATATCCGGAGCATGAAGGCTCATCAGACGGGTAAGTCGATTGTTTCTGTTGATCACTCTTCTGTAGAGGTCATTGAGATCGCTTGTCGCGAATCTTCCTCCGTCAAGCTGCACCATCGGGCGGAGCTCGGGCGGAATGACGGGAATGACCGAAAGGATCATCCATTCGGGTCTGTTCTCACTGTCTCGGAAGTTCTCGACTACTTCGATTCTCTTCAACAGTCTCTTATCGACTTTATCTCCCTTGCTGATCATCAGCTCACGGAGGTCTGCACTGATCGCTTCGAGGTCGAGTCCCTCGAGGAGGATCTTGATTGCTTCGGCACCCATCATGGCGCTGAAGGATTCACCCCACTGCTCACGTGCTTCATAGTATTCATCTTCACTCAGCAGCTGCTTCTCTTTGAGATCTGTCTCGCCGTTGCTTATGACGATGTACTTCTCATAGTAGAGAACAGACTGGAGAGCTGAACGGGGAATATCGAGGAGGAGAGACATCCGTGAGGGGACTGAGCGGTAGTACCAGATGTGTGAGACGGGAGAGGCGAGGTCGATGTGACCCATTCTCTCACGACGCACCTTGAAGTGGGTGACTTCAACACCACAGCGGTCACAGACGACACCCTTGTAACGGATCGACTTGAACTTTCCGCAGTAGCATTCCCACTCCTTGGTCGTACCGAAGATCTTCTCACAGAAAAGACCATCGCGTTCTGGACGGAGTGTGCGGTAATTGATTGTCTCCGGCTTCTTGACTTCACCGTACGACCAGGCCCGAATCTCTTCGGGGCTGGCCAGCTTTATCATGATGTTGTCGAAATCCTGAATTTCTTTCATCCGAATTCTCCTAGTTATTCGAGTCGCGCTTGTTGATCAACTCTTCATCACGCTCAGTAAGGGGGACCTGTCTACCCTTTGAATCATAGACAGACATATTGAGCGCCAGGCCGCGAACTTCCTGGATCAGAACATTGAAGGCTTCAGGCATACCGGCATTTGTTGCGGGTTCACCCTTCACGATACTTTCATAGATCTTCACTCTTCCGTTCATGTCATCACTCTTGATGGTGAGCAGTTCCTGAAGGGTATTGGCAGCGCCGTACGCTTCAAGGGCCCAGACTTCCATTTCTCCGAGTCTCTGACCACCGAACTGAGCCTTACCACCGAGAGGCTGCTGGGTGACCAGCGAGTAGGGACCGGTGGAACGGGCATGCATCTTGTCATCGACAAGGTGATGGAGCTTCAGGTAGTAGATGTATCCGCAGAAGACGGGGTTCACGAAGGGAACACCGGTTCTTCCGTCATAGAGGGTGGTCTTGCTTGTCTCAGGGAGACCGGCTTCGACCATCTTCGCCTGAATCTGATCCATCGATGCACTCTGGAAGACGGGAGAGGAGTACCACTCACCGAGCTTCTTGCCTGCCCAGGCGAGCTGGGTTTCCATCAGCTGCCCGATATTCATTCGAGACGGAACGCCGAGCGGGTTCAGACAGACGTCAAGCGGAGTACCGTCAGCCATGTACGGCATATCCTCTTCAGGGAGAACACGGGCGACAACACCCTTGTTTCCGTGACGTCCTGCCATCTTGTCACCCTGTCTCAGCTTACGCTTGACAGCGATGAGCACCTTGACGACTTCATCAACACCGGGGGAAAGCTCATCTCCCTCGCTTCGCTTGAGACGCTGGATGTCGATAACCGTTCCCTCGGTACCGTGGGGAACCTTGAGTGAGGTGTCTCTGACTTCCTTCGCCTTCTCACCGAAGATCGAGTTGAGGAGCTTGAACTCGGGAGTCGTATCGCTCTCGCTCTTCGGAGTCACCTTACCGACAAGGATGTTTCCGGGGCGGACGACTGTACCGACGCGGATGATACCATCCTCATCGAGCTGCTCGAGGTTCTTCTCGCTCGTGTTCGGGATATCACGTGTGAGCTTCTCGGGTCCGAGCTTGGTCTCGCGGATATCGGTGACGAACTCCTTGATATGGATCGAGGTGTAGATATCTTCCTTGACTACTCTCTCACTGATAAGAACAGCATCCTCGTAGTTGTATCCGTCCCAGGGAACGAATCCACAGAGGATATTACGTCCGAGAGCGAGTTCACCCTTCTCGGTTGCAGGACCGTCTGCAAGGACTGCGCCTGCGGGAACCTTCTGGCCGGCCTCTACGATCGGCTTCTGGTTGAAACAGGTGTCCTGGTTGGTCCGTTCGAACTTCTGAACAGTGTAGACATCGACTTCACCTTCTATGGAAGGATTATCGGGAGTGATCTCGACACGGGTCGAGGAGACGTAGGAGACAACTCCCGCCCTCTTCGACTTGATGAGAACACCGGAGTCATATGCTGTCTTTCCTTCCATACCGGTACCCACGACAGGGGTCTCGGGGAAGAGGAGAGGAACAGCCTGACGCTGCATGTTCGATCCCATGAGAGCACGGTTCGCATCGTCGTGCTCGAGGAACGGGATAAGAGATGCGGCGACTGAGATAACCTGCATCGGGGAGATGTCCATGTATTTGACGTCCTTGACCGAACGGGTGGTGTAGTCTCCGCTTCTTCTCACCGGTACTTCCGGATCGACGAAGGATCCGTCTTCCCTGATCTCTGCATTACCCTGAGCGATGAAGTATTTCTCTTCGTCGTTGGCATCGAGGTAGCGGTAGTTCTTGCTTACCACACCGTCGATGACCTTCCGGTAGGGAGACTCGAGGAAGCCGTGCTTGTTGACTCTCGTATAGTTTGCCAGCGAGACGATAAGACCGATGTTCGGTCCTTCAGGAGTCTCGATGGGACACATTCTTCCGTAGTGCGTGTAGTGAACGTCACGAACTTCGAAGCTTGCTCTGTCACGTGAAAGACCGCCTGGTCCGAGAGCGTTGAGTCGTCTCTTGTGAGTCAGCTCGGCGAGCGGGTTGACCTGGTCCATGAACTGGGACAGCTGGGATGAACCGAAGAACTCCTTGATGGCGGAAACGATCGGCTTGTTGCTGATCAGGTCATGGGGACGTACCTGATTGGTCTCGAGGTTCATTCTCTCTCTGGCGATTCTCTCCATGCGGGCGAAAGCTGCGCTCAGCTGGTTCTGCAGGAGCTCACCGACACTTCTCACACGGCGGTTACCGAGGTGGTCGATATCATCGACGTTCTCTTCACCGATATAGACCTTGAGCAGGAAGCCCATGGTGTTGACGATATCCTGAGGAGTGAGGACCGTAAGGTCTGTGCTTGCCTCTTCGTCGTCAAGTTCCTCGTCGGTACCGAACTTCTTGTTGAACTTATAGCGTCCGACATTGCCCAGGTCGTAGCGGCGGGAGGAGAAGAACATATCGGGGAGATCCTTCTCGGCTCTCTCGATAGCGATCATCTCACCGGGCTGGAGCACGGCATAGATGGGAGAGAGGACGTCTTCCTTGGTAGGCTCGTCGTTCCCTTCCTGAGTATATTTCGCATCCTCGACATCGAGACAGTTGATGATGGCGCGGGAGTGGAGTGAGTCGGGGTGATTTTCATCGATCACCTCGATGCTCTTGATTCCGTCCATGACAAGTGCTTCGATGTAGGCGGGAGAAAGCTCATCACCGGCTCTCAGGAGCTTGGGTGCATTCTTTCCGCCCTTGGTGGAATAGATATCCTTATACGAGATCGATCCGACAAGATCGTTGTTCGCACTCGCATCCTCGCTCAGCTCAACTGTGCGGGAGAGATAGAATGCTTCGACGATCTTTTCGCGGGTATCAACGCCGATGGCGCGGAGGAAAAGGGTTCCCAGGATCTTCTTCTTCCTGTCCACCTTCGCATAGATCAGGTTTCTTCTCTTGTCATCGATCTCGAACTCGAGCCAGGAGCCGCGGTACGGGATGATACGGGAAGAGTAGACACCTTTATCGTTGCTGAAGATGACACCGGGAGAACGGTGAATCTGTGATACGACAACACGTTCGGCACCATTGATGATGAAGGTACCTCTGTCTGTCATAAGGGGAATGTCACCGAAGTAGATCTCTTTCTCTCTCAGTTCTCCGGTTGCAGAGAAATAGAGGGAGATAGTCGCCTTGATCTGGGCAGAATAGGTGCGTCCCTTCCGTTTGCATTCGAGTTCCGAGAATTTGATGTTGTCGAGGTCGACGGTGTAGGAGCCGAAGTTGAGAGTCATCTCTCCATTCGGGCTCTCGATCGGGAACGTCGAGCGGAAGACCTGTTCAAGGCCGCTGGTGGTATCCAATTCCTGACCACTGTAGACACGGCCAAGCTGAAGGAACCGCTCGTATGATTCAAGCTGAATTCCTACGAGGTTCGGTAACTCACAGACGGTATCATAGTGGGCTCCAACATATGTTCTATTGATTGAATTGCCTTTGGCAACCATTGTTACCCTCCAAAGGTCGGATCTTGTACATCCCTCCGGTTACCCGGAAGAACTTTTCCGATAGATTGACACGAGTAGCCACCGGAACTATTTCCGGCGGCTCCTCTACGGGCCCTAGGCCCGACTACTATATGTGAAAGAACGCGTCTTATTTAACTTCAATAGTAGCGCCTGCAGCTTCAAGCTTCTCCTTCATGGATGCAGCGTCTTCCTTAGAGACTGCTTCCTTGATGGTTCCACCAGCTGATACGAGGTCCTTAGCTTCCTTCAGGCCGAGACCTGTGATAGCACGGACTTCCTTGATGACAGGAATGGGCTTAGCACCTTCTGCGAGACCGGTAAGAACAACGTCGAACTCTGTCTGCTCTTCAACTTCCTCTGCTGCTGCTGCGCCTGCTGCGCCTGCTGCTGCAACGGGTGCTGCTGCGGTTACACCGAACTTCTCTTCCATTGCTGAAATGAGTTCTGAGATTTCCATCACTGTCATGCCTGCGATTGCTTCGAGCATGTCTTCTTTTGAAATTGTAGCCATATTATCTTCTCCTTATTAACTACACGGTAATAGCAGGTCTACGTCTATACGAAGACTAATACCGTTTTATTCTGCTTCTGTTTTTGCGTCGACGATAGCCTGCAGTGTGCGTGCGAGCTTGTTCATCGGTGCTCTCATGGTTCCCATCAGGCTTGCGATAAGTTCAAGTCTGGTCGGGAGCTTGCTGTATGCGATAAGTGCGTCTTTGTCGTAGAGTTCACCTGCAAGGATAGCGCCCTTGATATCAATGGGAGCGTCCTTGGCGAAAGCGACGATAGCCTTGGAGACGGCGTTCGATGCATCCTCACCCTTGGTGAGAGCAACGGCGGTCGGTCCGACGAGCTTATCTTCATAGCCTTCCTGCTTGAGTTCACCCAGTGCGAGCTTTGCAAACCGGTTCTTGACGACGCGGTAGGCGGACTCACTCTTTCTGAGTTCGCTTCTCAGGTTTGTGATCTGTTCAACAGTCATGCCTCTGTAGTCGGTGAAAATGAATCCATCGTATCCGGAGAACTCGGAGGTCATCTCCTTGACTGCATCAACTTTATACTGTGCTTTTCTTGTCTCGTATGCCATATCTTACCTCCTAGTTCTCTTTGGTAGAGACCATGACACCAGGGCCCATGGTAGAGCTGAGCGAGATGCTCTTCAGGAATTCACCCTTGGCATCGGCAGGCTTTCTCTTAAGGACTTCAGAAAGGACGATGTGAGCGTTCTCTGCAATCTTGTCGGCATCCATCGATACCTTACCGACTGCGAGGTGAACAACACCGGTCTTGTCGCTTCTGAATTCGACTCTTCCCTTCTTCAGCTCTGCGAGAGCTCCCTTGATATCGAACGTGACAGTCTGAGTCTTCGGGTTCGGCATGAGACCGCGACGTCCAAGGATAGGACCGAGACGACCAACGTCTTTCATCATATCGGGAGTAGCGACTGCAACGTCAAAATCCATCCAACCGCCGCGAATCTTTTCGACGAGGTCGGTGTCACCGACGTAGGCTGCGCCTGCTTCCTTTGCTTCCTCTGCCTTTTCACCCTTGGCGAAAACAAGCACCTTCTTCTCTGCTGAGAACTGGTTGGGAAGGACAACGGTGTCACGGACTGACTGGCTCTTCTTGAGTGCGAGGTTCATGGACATCTCAACTGTCTCATCGAACTTGGCAAATGCAACTTTCTTCACGAGATCAGCTGCTTCCACGAAGGTGAGAAGCTGGGTCTTGTCGACCTGAGCTGCAGCTGCTGCGTATTTCTTGCCTCTTTTCATTACTTGGCCTCCACTTCAACACCCATGGAACGAGCGGTACCTGCAATGATCTTCTTTGCAGCGTCGATGTCGTTGGCGTTCAGGTCTTCGAACTTGGTCTGAGCGATCTCAGTGATCTGAGCGTCAGTGATCTTCGCAACCTTCTGAGTGTGGGGAACTCCGCTTCCGCTTGCGATACCACATGCCTTCTTGATAAGAACGGCGGCGGGAGGAGTCTTGAGGATGAATGTAAAGGACCGGTCTGCATAGACGGTGATTACAACGGGGATAGTAAGTCCGGGCTCGAAGTTCTTTGACTTGTCATTGAACTGCTGGACAAACTGGGGTGCGCTTACTCCGTGAGGACCGAGAGCCGGACCGATCGGGGGCGCAGGGGTGGCCTTCTGGGCCGGACACTGCAGCTTGATCTGTGCAGTAACCTTTTTCTTTGCCATGGTTTTTCTCCTTACGTGTACTCCGTAAAAAACGTGTCACGTTGGTATTAACGCCTATCAACGATAGGCTCCCACCTAACGCTCAACGAGCGTAGGAAGAATTATATGTGCAAGAAGGTCAGACCTTCTCGACTTGTAAAAAATCAACTTCGACCGGAGTACTTCTTCCGAAGATTCCGACCAGTACGCGAAGTTTCGCCTTCTCGAGGTTGACCTCTTCGACGACACCTGTGAAGGTTTCGAACGGTCCCTCGATAACTTTGACATGCTCGCCGACACTGAATGTCTGTTTCGGACGGAGCACTTTCTCGCTCTGAATCTCACCGGTCTTCTGAAGGATGCCCTTCAGTTCATCGGGAGAAAGGGGAACAGGTTTCTTACCCGGCTGGATTCCGACAAATCCCGTCACTCCCTGGATTCTTCTGATCTGGGAGCAGAAGCCCTCCCACATGTGCTGGGGCAGATCCATCTGTACGAGGATGTAGGAGGGAAGGATCTTTCTCTTGATCGTCTTCTTCACTCCGTCCTTGACCTCAACCACTTCTTCAGTGGGGACTTTTACATCAAGAACGACCTCAGCGAACGTGAGGTCTGTTTCCATGATCTTACGGATTGTCTTTTCAATCTTCATCTCATACCCTGAATAGGTATGGACGACGTACCAACCTTTTGCCATGAGGACTCCTAGAACAGCAGATCGACACCCTGGACAAGAAGGAAGTCAATGAGTCCAAGGATGAGTGCGAACACAGCAGTTGAAATGAGCACAACCTTGGTGGATGCAAGGACTTCGTCCTTACCGGGCCAGACTACTTTCTTGAGTTCGAGTCTGACTTCCTTGAAATACTGTATAATCTTTTTCATCTGCAATTTCCTTATCTACAAGAGGTCAACAGGTCAGGAAGGACTCGAACCTTCAACATTCGGTTTTGGAGACCGACGCTCTAGCCATTGGAGCTACTGACCTGTCCACCTCTTGTATAGAGGGAGACTTATTTTACTTTCGTCTCGCGGTGAAGCGTGTGCTTTCTTTCGAACGGACAGTACTTGTTCAGTTCAAGTTTTCCCGGTGTGTTACGGCGGTTCTTTTCTGTCGTATAGTTTTTCTGCTTACACTCTGTGCACTGGAGAGCGATCTTTTCGACCGGACCCTTTTTCTTGCTAGCCATGATAAAACTCCTGCATATATATCGTACAATTATGCTCAAAAAAAGAGAAGAGCCCTCGACCGGATTTGAACCGGTGACCCCCACCTTACCATGGTGGTGCTCTGCCAGCTGAGCTACAAGGGCACTACAGTTTACTGAGTCATGGAGGTGAACCCCCGTAAACTCAAGCAGAACACAACATAGCAAATCAGGAGAGGTGTGTCAATCACTTCTCTATCAAGTTTATACGAAAGTAAGTAGTGAGCCTAACTAAAGGCCCGATGTACAGATAATATCCTCAATACCGGTGCACACGCAAGGGAAGGCTGCTCTTACAGGAGGAGAAAATCGCACATTCTTTTCTCGGGCGTCCCAATCATCCGTGAGTGCGGATATATTCTCTCAGTGCAGCGTTCAGCAGTGTCTGGTATCCGACCTTCTCCTCACCGGCACGCTTCTTGAAATAGAGAAGGATATCATCATCAAGGCGAATCGTAGTTGATTTCTTATGGGGAGCATAGAAACGTCCTCTGATTCCGTGAGAGAAATCATACTCATCTTTCATTTCAATTTCATCGTCCGACTGTTTCATACTGTTTCGTCTCTTTGAGGTATTCTCGAATCGAGTCAACAACGATGGCATGGTCCGCATAGTGGTCAGGAAGGCCGGAAACACAGATGGAACCGACACATCCCGTACCTTTGATCAGAATAGGGTACCCTCCCCCGGCAACCGCATACTCATCTGCACGCAGATGTCTCTTTTCAAGGGAACTCCCGGCTTGTTCGAGCCAGTAAAGGAACCTCAATGAAGACATCGACATCAGCTCCACACTGTTTCTCTTACGCGCCATCCAGGCCTCACTGTCCCGTACGCTCCCGTTCGGAAAGTAACGGAACACGACAAGGGAGTTTATCGTGATCTCTATCGTAAGAGGGATATCAAATCTCTGCTCAGCTTTTTTATGGATGAGGAGACCGAGATTCAGTGCATCTTTCCTGTCGAAAGATAAAAAAGAAAGAGCCCTCTCCTCCTCTACAAGTCCTTCATACGTGATGTTCTGTTCATATCCACTCATAGGTTCTCTCCTGTAACTCTCATATCTTCCACCACGCATTGCAGTGGAGATTTACAGAGTACCACCAGAGGACTCCCTCCGCACGCTTTTTCTCACCCGTTATCCGAAAAACTCTGAATTGCATATGAAAAAACCCGATCATCTCTCACATGAATATTTCAATGAAGAGAGAGCAGATGAGAGTGTACGGGTGTCTGTCCAGCAGGATTACATTGATGATAGCATCATATGATACTATCATTACGGATGCCCCGGTATAGAAAGAAAGAGGAATCCTCTCAGGAGGTGTGAGCCTTCATATAACTCTTCAGCACACTGTTGATCCTGCTCTGATAACCTCGTCCTTGACTCTTGAAATAATCGAGCACCTCCTCATCGAGACGGATACTCACTGCTTTCTTCCTCCGGGGATGCACAATCTCTGCCCGGCTCCAAAAATTCTCATCGAGTTCGGGTATATCAGAGAAGTCGATATCTTCATCCCGAATCTTGCCGATGTCTCTCAGTCGCTTCTTTGAAATACTCATAAAACCTTCTCCGTTCCCTTTTATTCGCTTTTCTTGCTGAAATTATGCGCACCGTTCCAGTACGATCGGTATGAATGACAACAATAACCAGGTGTTTTCTCAGCCTTCCTATTGAAATCTCTCTGAGCTCTCCATATTCGCACCTATCATCAAAGCTCTGGAGAAGCGTGTCTGTGAATATCTCCATCGCTTCTTCAAAGCATATCCCATGCTTTAGATAGTTTTCTCTATTCTTCCGTTCGTCCCATTCAAATCTCATATAGTATACACAATTTGTATATACATATCAAGAAATACAGCTAGAAAACACCGGTGTAAAATTCCGTTCAATCAGAAAACCGGCGTATTCCACCACAGCATCTCGCGTTGTATATACAATCATCCCTTATATATTTCAGCAGGAAGCCCATCCAAATGCTTGAAAGGCTCGCTTCACCTACTGCTTCATTGTAAGAGACGTATAGGGACTCATTCCTGCTTGAAATAATTCAGATGTTTGAGAGAGTGCACTTTCAGAAGAGATCGTCACATACTCGGGAACATACTCACGAGGAACTCTCTTAGCGTGGTGCTGTCCTTATTGAGAGGTTATGGGGTACTAAAAAACGGGAACAGCATACGGGAAGTGAATGTCTGAATGATTAAACTCTTCATTATTCAACGCCATTGCTGGGTTATTCACGAAGGACTAGCTGAGCTCAATCACTCTCAGCAATTCCTGCTCAACCTTTTCGGAGATCACATCTATGCACACAGAGGTTCGAGGAGAGGCATCTCTGAGTCTGGTATGATCGACGATAAGCCGTCCTCTGTCTATCCCTTCGGTCTCTACGGTTAGGTAGGTACACAGGGAGGTGAAGTATTCGGGATGAATACTCCGGATCACGGCAGAGGGATCATGGATATACGTCTCATCGGTACCCAGCGTATGATCAATATAGTATTCAAGCATCTCTGCAAGATACCCTCCCGCCCGTGAATGGTTCCTCATCGATTGTGCATGCGCTCGAGTGAGTCTGGAGCGCATCGTGACATCAAGAGGAACAACAGTGTGATTGAGATTCGATTCAAGGACGAGCTTCGCAGCTTCAGGATCCTGGGAGATATTGGCTTCGGCGAAATGGGTGACATTCCCCCTCACAGTGAGAGCTCCTCCCATACTGATAAGTTCTCCATTCCAGGCTTTCAGATCAGGTCTTTTCTGGAGAACTGCAGCGATATTTGTCAGGGGTCCGGTTGTGATGATGGAAAGGGCTTCACCATGGGATTCCATCATCTCTATGAGAAAATCGACTGCGGAGCCTTGTTCCGGTTTTCTCGGTGAACGGGGAAGCGACACCTGCCCCACCCCGTTTTCTCCGTGGATATCGGCGCTGACCGCATGACGCTGAAAGGAATCACTGTTCAGTGCACACGATTCCCCTTCATACACAGGAACATCTTCCCGGTTGAAAAGTGAAAGGACGTCAAGGGCGTTCTGCACTCCCACCGGGGTCTTCACATTGCCGTATGTACCCGTTACTCCGAGGAGCTCTATTTCAGGATGACATGCTGTATAGGCAAGCGCTATGGAATCATCGACACCAGTGTCGAGATCGAGAATCATCTGCTTTTTCATCTGTATCAACTCTTTTTTTCTTTATTCTGCTGTGCATCAAAGGCCGCGATCGCTTCGAGAACCACCTGAATCTCGTGATCCCAGCCTGCGGCCAGTTTTGTATTTTCCGTCTCATACACAACTTCACCTGTCACCAGGTTTCCGCTCACGGCGGAGATCATCGCACCCCGGACTTTCCTCCGGTGACACACCGTATAGATGGCAGAACTTTCCATCTCAACATTCATGACTCCGAGATCGTGAAGTTTCGCGATCCATTCGGGAGTTTCCCCGTAGAAGGCATCGTCGGAAGCGTTAATGCCGTAGAAGAAATCATACCCGAGTTCGTTCTGCATATCCCGTGCAGTGTCGATCAGGGTGCGGGTGAGATCAAAGTCGGGAACCGCTGGGAATTCATCCGGGACATAGAAACGACTTGTCCCTTCATTCTTCATTGATCCTGTCGATACCAGAAGAGCCCCTATCCCGATTCCTTCCTGCAAAGCGGCGGTGCTGCCGATTCGGATAAGGCAGGTCGCCCCGATATTGATCAGTTCTTCGCACGCGATGGCTGCAGAAGGACATCCCATCCCCGTGGAGGTGACTGAGATCTTCACTCCTTTATAGGTGCCGGTAAATGTACGGTGTTCTCTGTTATGTCCAACGAGAACCGGGTTCTCCAGATACTGGGCAACACGGTCACTGCGGGCAGGATCGCCCGGGAGGAGGACATACTCTCCGATATCTGAGGGTGAAAGGTGTATATGGTACTGGCGTTTCCCCAGCGTCTTTTCATCTTTATTCAGCATATAGCAAACTCCTTTTTTCCTATGCGAATTTCTTGTTCTGTTTCCGGTTCACTCTGTTCACTCTCTGGATCGAGTAGGCCACCAGACCTGCGATCGTTGCAGCGTAGGGGAGCATCTGGACAAACTCCGAGGGAATCTTCAGAGACTGCAGAATATTCGACAGTCCATCGAAGAATGCAAATACCAGTGCAGAGAGCATCGTCCCTACTGGTGTTGCCTGCCCCATCGCATTTGCCGCCAGCGAGATAAAGCCTCGTCCGGCCACCATGTCACGCACGAACATATTGAGATAGCCCATCGAAAGATACATACCTCCGAGGCTTGCCATCACACCGCAGAGCATGACCGCGAGGAAACGGATCTTCACGACACTTATCCCTACCGAGTGAATCGCATGTTCGTTCTCCCCGACGGCGCGGATTCTCAAGCCGATCGGTGTCTTGTAGAGCATGTACCATATCACGGCAACCATAAGGAAGGCGAGGTAGGTAAGGAAATTATGTCCCGAAAGGAACTCTCCGATGAAGGGAATGTCCTGAATGAGGGGAATATCGACTTTGGGAAAGGCCATCGATTTCAGAGATGAGCTTGTTCCCTTCTCACCGGTGACGACTTCCAGCATAAATACGGTGAAGCCTCCGGCGAAGGTGTTGATCGCTGTACCGCAGAGCACTGCATTTGCTTTGAGTACCAGATGAAAATACGCGAACACTGCCGAGAGGAGTAACCCCATAGCCATTCCACTGAGAAGTCCGATGAACAGGCTGTTCGAGACCGCTGAGCCGAGCACTCCCATCAAGGCTGAAGAGAGCATGATTCCCTCCAGTCCCAGATTGACAACTCCCGAACGCTCACTGATGACCGCGCCCATGGAGGTGAAGATGAGTGGAGTGGCTACCCTCAGCCACATATCGGCGAACTGAAAACTGAAGATGGTATCGAATATGCTCATGCTGCCCCTCCTGTCTCTGCTGTCGCATGCTGTACGACGAGGCGCTGCCGCCATCCCTGAAGAAGGGCATCAGCAGCAATCATCAGCATGATTACGCCCTGTATGATATATACAATCTCACTTCCCACATCACTGCTCCGTGCCATGATGTTTGACCCGACATTCAGATAGGCAATAAAGAGAGCCGAGAGGGGAACCACGATGGGATTCCTCCTCGCCAGAAGGGCGACGGCTATTCCTGCCCAGCCGTATCCGGGGGAAGAGGTCCACTTGAATCTGCTGTACATTCCGAGAAATTCCACTCCTCCCCCTATTCCCGCGATTCCTCCAGCGACAAGCTGTGCCATTACCATCACCTGCGGGGCTTTGATACCGACATACCGGGAGAAGGATTCATTGTCGCCGACGAGTCTGATCTTATACCCCGCTTTCGTACGGAAGACGAAGTACCAGGTCAGCACACTGAATACAAGTGCGATGATGAGTCCGAGATGGATCCTCGTTCCCGGAAGAATTCCGGGGAGTTCTGCGCTCTCAGCGATCTTCAGAGAAGCGAGCGAAGAGGCTTCGGGCTCTCTGAAGTGGTAATTGACCATATAGATGACGAAGAACTGGATGATGTAGTTCAGCATGATCGAGGTGACCACTTCACTCACCTTCCACTTGAGTTTGAGAAGAGCCGGCACGGCGGCTGCCGCCGACCCGCACAAACCCGCTGCCAGGAGTGCGATGATCGGGTGAAGAGCTGGTGGAAGATCAAGAGAGATCCCCACGATCATAGCTCCCATGATTCCGATGAAAAATGAACCCTCGCTTATCATAGAGAACTGTCCGGCCCTGAAGATCAGCGTCACGGCGAGAGCCGTGAAGGTAAGCGGGATAGCCCCCTCGAAAATATTTCCTATTCTTCGCAGGGAAGTGAAAGGGCCGAGAAAGAAACTCCCGATAGCCACGGCGGGGTCTTCGCTCACCATGAGGATGATCAGTGAGACGAGCAGACATGCGACCAGAACGACTATGAGGAGCTTGGTACCGTCGACCAGCTGGTTGATACTTCTGGTATTCACTGTGCACTCCTTTCTATCTCAGCTTTATCCTGACTTTCGAGACCGAGCATATAACGGCCGAGTCCGGTTTCGTCAATCTGCGACGGGTCGGTGATACATGCCGCGAAAGCTCCTTCATACATCACGAGAATCCGGTCGGATAGACCGAATAATTCCCTCAGGTCCGAAGATACCAGAAGAACAGCACCTCCCCGGTCCCGCATCTCTATGAGTTCCTTCCGGATAAACTCGGTGGCCCCGACATCCACACCCCTGGTAGGCTGATTTGCAACCACGAGAAGAGGTTCCGAGGAAAGTTCCCGTGCGAGAACGACCTTCTGGATATTCCCTCCGGACAGACTTGATACGGGAACCTCCGGATCTCTGCAGAGAATCGCATAGTCATCGACCATCTTTTCACTGTATGACCGGATAGCCTTCCTGTTCAGAGCTCCCCCTTTCGAAAAGAGATCACCTCTTCCTGTTTTATCAGCAAGAAGATTCTCTGTGACCGAGAGATTTGACGAGATACCGATGGTCATACGGTCTTCGGGTATATGACCGATACCGGCTGACCGGATGTCATCGACTTTGTTGTAGAGCACAGGTTTCCCCCTGAAGAGAACGGAGCCTCCTTGGTATCTTCCCAGACCCGTTATCGCATCGACGAGTGGGGATTGTCCATTCCCCTCGACACCTGCGATACCGAGTATTTCCCCCTCGTGAAGAGCGAAGGATATCGCATCAACAAGAGGGGTTCCCCCCTCCTCCCTCACCGTAAGGCTCTGAACCTGAAGGAGCGTCTTTCCCCTCTTCCCTTCGGTGTGAATGATATCGAGTTCAACATCACGACCGACCATCTTCTGTGAAATCTGCTCATCAGTGATCTCACTGAGGGCATAGACTCCCTTCGATTCACCCCTGCGGATGATCGTGATTCGGTCACACAGCTCTCTCACTTCTGAAAGCTTGTGGGAAATGAAGATGATAGTGAATCCTTCATCTTTCAAGTGTTTCAATTCGCTGAAAAGCTCTTCAGTCTCCTGGGGAGTAAGAACAGCCGTCGGCTCATCAAGAATGAGGATATTCGCACCGCGGATAAGAACCTTGAGGATCTCGAGTTTCTGCTTCTGTCCAACCGAGAGGTCCTTCACCTTCATCTTCGGATCAAGATACATGTGGTATTTGCTGCCGAACTCACTGACCAGTTCCTCCGCACGGGAATAGTCTATAGCAAGCCCTTTACGCATCTCCATCCCCAGTATGATATTCTCAGTCACTGTAAGAGAGGGGACAAGCATGAAGTGCTGGTGCACCATGCCGATCCCGAGACTGAGTGCATGTTCCGGGGTATGAATCTTCTTCTCTTCACCATGGATGAAAATACTCCCTTCGGTGGCTGTTTCCTCACCGAACAGGATTTTCATCAATGTGGTCTTGCCTGCCCCATTCTCTCCGCTGAGAGCATGAATCTCGCCGCGATCGACATCAAAAAGAATATCCCGGTTCGCTACGACCCCGTTCGGATAGACCTTCGTGATATGTTCCATTCGAAGTGCTGTGCTTCCCATACCTGGTACGCTCCTCTGAATTCATACAAGGAGACCTGCGGTTCAGCAGGTCTCCAGCTATCGTCCGTATCGTTCGTGCTACGGCTTCATCGAGTCACGGATCTCCGCGACTTCTTCGGTAGGCATACCGACGGCCTGTCTGACCTCAACTTCGCCATCACCGACCAGCACAGCAATATCGTCGAGCTGTGAACGGATCTCTGAGGGGACGAGAGCACGGTAATTCTCGTTATCTGCAAGACCGACAGAACCGCTCTTGAGGCCGAGAACGTAGTTCTCTGTGGTCACCATGGATCCGTCCTGCAGTCCGCGCATCGCGACAACGAGGGATTTCACCGACCTTCTTCAGAGAAGAACTGAGAACGTTCCGTACGAGGTTCTCATCATTGTCCTTCATGGCAGAATAGATGTCTGTGTCACAGGCGATCAGATACTTGTCCTTGTTGCTTGAAGCTGTCACTGCACCGAGAATACTCTGAGATGCAGGAGCATAGACGATCTGTGCACCCTGATTATAGAGCTGTGTAGTCATCTCCATACACTTCGGAACATCCTCAAATGAACCGACATAGGAAGTGAGCACCTTGATGGACGGGTCGATGTAGTTGATTCCGTCAATGTATCCGATGAGGAAATCATTGATGTTCGGAACATCCATCGATCCGATGAAACCGAGAACCTTGCTTGATCCGTCAATCTTCGCATCACCTGAATCGAACATCAGAGCTGCAAGAGCCCCTGCCATGAAGGCAGTCTCATTCGACCGGTAGGCAACGCCCATCAGGTTGTCAACGTCACTCGTTCCATCGAAGAAGATGTAATCCTGTTCAGGGAACTGTTCGGCGATCTCCTCGGCGAGTTCCTTTACAGACCAGGTACCGGAGACGATGACATCCCAGTCCTGTTCAGATGCATCAAGATAGAAGCCTTCATAGGATGCTTCATTTCTACCCATCTCGACAATCTTGATAGATGCACCGTCTTCATCACGAAGCGTGTAGAATCCACTGGCGGCTGAATCATAGAAACCTTTGTCACCGAGTGATCCGTTCACGAGATAGAGTGCTTTGAATGAATCATCTGCAGCAGTCTCTGCGGTCTCCTGAGCTCCACCGGCGAATACGAGTCCTGTGACCAGTAACACCATCATGAGTACCATACTAATGTTTCTCATACCTATTCCTCCAAAATCAAAATATCAGGTGACACCGTCACCCGGTTGTGAGTGATTATGAACGCCTGCGCAGTGTCTGAATTCTGAACAGATCCTTATCGAGATAATGTCTCAGAAACATGAAACATGTGTCTTCCTTGTAGAGAAACTCCTCCACCAGCATAAGGGGGAGCGCCAGTCTGGGGAGCTCGTTATCCTCCATCTCATCAATAAGACAGACTGAAGAGAGTCCGTATTCCGCACGCTGATACACGCTGCTTTCGATGAAGTCGATCAACGCCTGATTGCTTGAGACTTTCACCGATTCCTTTTCAAGTAAGGAGAATGGAGTAAAAAAGACTGTGGTCGCCCGATGCTTCCCGAGAATGAAATACTGAATCGTTCCCTTTACTAGAACCGTTCCTTCAGCGAGGTCCAGCCGTTCACTGAGCCAGTCACTGTTACTCACACATTTGTATTCCACTTCAGTCCTGTCGAATTCATGAGAGCAGAACGTCTTTACAGGATGGGAAAGCATCTGATAGGTAAAATTCTCAAATGAGCTGTATTGGCGACAACCGCTCTCTTTCCCTGAGATTTCTGCACAACCCCGTCTTCGAGCAGGTGGTACATTGCCTCCCTCACCGTTCCCTTCGACACCTTCCAGTAATGGAGTGAACGCACTTTCACTCGGCAGAGAAGATCCTGCAGGAACCGGATCATCTGTCTTGCGGATCGTGGAATAGATCGCATCATAGATACACAGGTAAAGGGGTTTCCCTGTCCCGGCTCCGGGAAGAGGATGGGGAAACCGTGTCACCTCGACTGACTGCTTCTGTACCGGCATCGCTACATCATGACTCATAAAAACTGTCTCCTTAGTGCATGCAGGGCTGTTGTAATAACGATATCTTCACAATCCGAGGGAGCATCTTCGAGTGACTCTACTGATGCAGGGCCATCGCTCACTGATACGAGAAGCGATGCAGAGCGGACTCCGAGACATCCTGCCACGATGAAAAGTACGGCACTTTCCATGTCTGTACAGAGCGCCCCGCCTTTTACATACGATTTCCAGATATCAGATAAGGTGGCACCGAGCGGTCGCTCGGTAAGGTCAAACGGTGTATAGAAAGAAGCTCTGGTAATGCAGGTTCCGATCTCCCACGGGTGATGAAGTTCCTCCGCAGACTGCGAAAGGAGGTCAACAAGATCCACATCGGGCACAGCCGGGAATTCGGGAGGGAGATACTGGTCGGCAACTCCTTCCATCCTCACAGCACCGTTCGGAATGATCAGAGATCCCCGTGTGATATGTTTCTGAACAGGGAGACACGTACCGACGCGGATCATCGTGCGGGCTCCCAGCTGATAGAGCTCCTCTACCGCGATAGACATGGAAGGACCGCCCATTCCGGTAGAGCAGACAGAGACCGGCATCCCCTCGAGAGAACCGGTGAATGTTCTGTATTCACGGTGATACGCTTTTTCTTCCACATGCTCGAGCCGGGAGGCGATGGCCAATGAGCGTTCGGGAGAACCGGGGAGAAGGACCGTCTGTGCGATATCGCCTTCACACAGACCCACATGCATCATTTTCTTCATGATACACCTCCCTGAGCACGATCCTCCCGGATCACCGCACGCATCCCCGCAATCCCCACATCGATGGCGCGCTGTTCCCAGTCCCGAGGATAGTCCTTGTCATCATTCGAGTAGACCTCGAAATCAGTCGCACAGATCATGACCGAAGCGGTTCTGATCCCGAGAGTCGCCCCTATGGTAAAGATCGGGGCGCATTCCATACTTGTATTCGTCACGCCGCCCTTCTGATAGGCTTCCCACTGATACGCAAGAAGCGGGGCAACGGGTTTCGACTCGGGAGAGACTTCTGTATAGAAGGAATCCTTTGTAATGGTGATCCCGGTATCATAGGGATAGCCACACTCCTGAGCCGCATGGCTAAACGCCCTGAGAAGTGAGAAGGTCGGAACCGCTGGGAACTCAAGGGGAAGATACTGTGTGCTCGTCCCTTCCATTTTCACTGCTCCCCGGGGAATACAGACATCACCTATTCCGGTGCCGGGAGCCGCAGAGGCGCAGGAGCCGATTCTCACCATCGTATGAACTCCGAGAGCATGCAGTTCCTCCATCACTATGGAAGTGGAAGGTCCTCCGATACCCGTCGACATGACAGAGACGGGAATCCCATCAAGTGCTCCCGTACACGTATAGAATTCTCTATGCCGCCCGACAGGCCGTGCATCGTCAAGAGAGGCGGCTATCTTATCCACTCTCTCGACACTTCCGGGGAGAAACACATAGCGGCCGATATCGTCAGATGAGACAGCTATGTGGATAGGTCTTTTACGTGATGTCATGCAAACCTCTTACACCTACCATACACCTGTTCTCCTCCTATTTCAACAAGTTTTACATAAAAGTTTCATCTTATATAGATAAGTTTATTCCTTCTTTAGAATAATTTTAATTATACATTTTCGTAAGTTTTCGATTCCTATCCTGTTCAGCACCTCCGGCAGAAACTATTTCAGACACGTGATAAAACCGAGGTTTTTAGACATGAGATATGCCACTATCGTTACGTAAACACTCTATGAGATTATGTGTTCTCATCATTTTCGGTACATAAAGGAATTTCCGAAAACTACTTCATCACAATTCCTTTGTTTTTATGTACAGGGATGCTATAATCCAGTGATGATTTCTATCTTTTACGTAAATAAATGAGAGTGAAGTATAACGTATGCAGAAAGCGACGATCAAAGATGTAGCCGCAAAAGCCGGAGTCTCTATTGCGACGGTATCACATGTAATCAACCATACACGATTTGTGAAACCGGAACTTGTAGAACGTGTTCAGGAAGCGATACTTGCTACAGGATATAAAAATAAAAATCTCAATAGAGATGGGAGTCTCCCTCCAGTACGGGGATCCATTATCTCTCTCGTCGTTCCGAATCTATCGGAAACTCTCTATACACACATCGCTGCAGTGCTCAACAGACAATTGAAAGAGACAGAATACAGGCTTATCGTACATACGAGCGACAATGACCCTGCCATCGAAAAGCTTATCCTTCAATCCATCACCTCTGAGAAAACAAGTGCTGCTATCTTTCTCGTACCGCTCTCAGAAAATGGTAAAAGATATTCCAAACTGATCAGATCGGGAATTCCCTGTATCTGTCTTACAAGGGCCTTCTCTTCCTCAAAAACCTATTCCATTACATTTTCCCGTGAAAACACCATTTTCTCGGCAACGAGACACCTGATCAAAAATAATCATGAACGTATAGCTCTTCTTCATCTGAGCGATAATGATTTCACTTCTGATTATCAAGTGAAAGGTTATAGAAGAGCGCTGGAAGAGCATCATCTCTTCTTTCAGGCATCGCTCGTGTTTGAATTTGATGCATGTCAGAGTGATGAAGTCTATGAACATGAAATAAAAACTGCACTGGAGAAATACCAGCCTTCAGCGTGTATCGTCACGAACGAGACTCTGTCATACAACCTTCTCAAGACACTTCAGGTGATCGGAAAAGAGTATCCACGAGATATTTCAATCATGGGAGTCGGTGACAACCCGTTTTATGAGATAGCATCACCCTCTCTCACGGTGATAAAAGAGGACACTGAGACTCTTGTGCAATCAGCCCTCACCCTCCTCTGGGACCTCAACAAGGGGATAACTCCTTTGAGGATGAACCAGGTCATACCCTCTGAACTTGTAAACAGAAAATCGATCAGGATGCTCGGAATGGGACCGTTCGGTGAAAAAGCCGCACCTCCTGATTCCATTCAGCTCTCATCACAGGAACAAATTCTCCTCCGCAAGAATAATTACCGTGTAGCAATCTCCTTCCACTACGGGGGAACGGCATGGACACGGCTTCATGAACGGGGAATACGAAGAACCCTTGAGGGTCTCGGCGTATCAGTCGTTTCAGTTACCGATGCCCATTTTGATCCAAGGCTACAGCTTGCACAGCTTGAAGCTATCAGAATTCAAAAACCTGATGCCTTGATCGCTATCCCGACAGATGACCATCTCACCGCTGAGAAGTTCAGAGAATTATCCAAAACGACAAAACTTGTATTTATCAGTAATGTACCCGAAAGGCTGGCGAAAGATTCATACGTTTCGTGTATCTCCGTGAATGAAAGTGAAAACGGAAGTAATGCAGGATTACTGCTAGGAGACTACTTCAAGTCAAAAACAGGAACCAAGGTAGGGTTCATCATTCATGGAACACCTTTTTACGGAACAAGACTCAGAGACTCATCTGCAGAGAAAGTTGTACGTGAGATGTATCCTCACATACATATCGAAGCTACTCAATCATTCGGAACGATCGAACATGCCTACGACACCTGCAAGCAGATGATCACGCTCCATCCTGATATCGAAGGGCTCTATATCTCCTGGGATCAGCCGGCTCTGCATGCCATCAGAGCCCTCGAAGAGCTCGGGAGGACTGATATTGCCATTTTCACCTTCGACCTTGACTACGCGATCGCCTCGTACATGGCTCGCAGACAGATGGTCATGGGGTTATCAACGCAACGCCCTTATGAACAGGGAGTCGCAACAGCCATGGCGACTGCAAAAGCTCTCGTCAGTGATGATATTTCCAAGTATATAGGAGTTCAGCCTTACATAGTGAAACCGAAACAGCTTCTTAAAGCATGGAAGGATATTCTTCACGAACCGATCCCAGAAGATCTGGAGCAGCTTGTCAGGCAGAAAATACTCAATTGACACTCAGATACGACCTGACCGTCTGAACTGAACTCAGACGGTCAAGGCTTCTGTGTATTGATATACTACTGGCTTATCTCAATATGTTTGAAATCAACTACCCCGTCCTGAACAAGGTATCCGATCTCAAATTGGGGTTTTTCATAGATACGATAAGTGAATGCGACCTGCTCGCCGATAAAGACCTCCACCATGTCGTTGTCCACAACAGCTTTAATATCGATCGGTATCCCTTTTTCAATTCTAAACGGCTTCTCTGCTACCCGAATACCGTCAGGTCCCGGGTCTGTGGGATTCTGAATCGACTGGCAGGATTGCTGCCAGAAAGGATCTACTCCCATGGGAAGATTCAGGAGACTCACCCGATTCATTCCCACATCGAACTGCAGGACAAGTGCGTGAGCAGTGTCCTCGTCGGATTTGAACAAGAGTCCAAAATGGTCGTACACTTCTCTTGGAACGATCTGACAGGAAAAAAGGAATGTCTTTTCCGGATGATCAAAAAATCCGTAGGAGAAAGTCTGAAGCGATGAGACCGAAAGGCTATCTGCCTTCAGAGTCATATTCCCCAGTTTCGGGACGTGTGTCCAGGAAAACATGACGTTTCGCTGAGGAAACGATCTCGGGAGGGATCTTAACATCCAGTTCACCATCTTCGGACTGTACCACTTCATGCGGGGATACAGAATATACCGCCCCAGTACCATTCACACGGTATCTGAATTCTCCGCTCTGTCGTGAGCCCATCCGAAATAGAACCTCCGGCCATCGTCATCAACCATCGATTTTGCAGCATAGAAACGACGCCCCCCGATTCCGTCCTTCACAGGAGTCTTCCATGGGCCATACGGTGAGGTTGCTGTCCGGTAGATCGTATTTCCGAATTCTGAGAAACGGGAATAGGAAAGATACCAGACATCACCGATCTTATACATTTCAGGACATTCAGGGCAGTTTGTGTGCCCAGGTTCATATATGGGACCGTAATATTCCCATGAGTTCAGATCGTCGGACGTATAGAGTATGACACACCCCCGGCGGGTCACAGGTCCCGTATTCTTCCTACCGGATAGAAGCATCCAGTACTTTTTTTCTTCTTCATTATAGAAGACGTAAGGATCTCTCCAGTCCAGAGGTTCGTAGAGATCGACTTTGGGAATAACCACCGGGTTATCAGGATCCTTTTCCCAAGTAATCGAATCATCGCTCACTGCGTGACAGATCGTCTGCTGGTAGGTACATTTCAGGCTGTATCCTGTATAGAATATGTGATACTTACCTTCTCCATAGATTACAGCTCCTGTCCATATACCTGATGCATCGGGAGCTGTCTCATCGTCACTTGGATAGAGCGCTGTCGGCAGCTCCTCCCAATTCACAAGATCCTTTGAAACCGTATGGCTCCAGGTTGTTCTCAATCGGGCGGGATATACTGTTGTCCCCTGCGGCGGAGTCAGCGAGAAAATGTGATACGTCCCATCATGATAGAACGGCACCGCATCACCCGTTGATTCGGTGAATGAAGGCTTCCTAAATAGTTTCATGTTTAACCCCGTATAATACTTTCCTATCTTGCGTTTTTCTTACTCATTAATTTGGAGAATGCGCTATCTGAACCTTTCTGCGTATCAATGAGAATGGCGAACAGAATGATCACTCCCTTTACTATCAGCTGCCAGAAAGAACTGACACCCATCAGATTGAGTCCGTTGGAGATAATACCGATCACCATTGCACCTATCACAGTTCCGCTGATACGTCCTTTTCCCCCGCTCATCGACACCCCGCCAAGCACACAGGCAGCGATGGCATCAAGTTCGTACCCGCTGCCGACTGACGGCTGGCCTGAATACATACGGCTTGCGAGAACCAGACCTGCAAAAGCCGAAAGGAATCCGGTGATGGTAAATACGGCTATCTCTACTTTCATGATCGGGACACCACTCACCCGTGCTGATTCACGGTTCCCTCCGATTGCGTAGACATAGACACCGAAGCGCGTCTTATTGAGAAGGAACACGAATAAGGCAATCAGAACAGCCATATAGATGACAGGGAGTGGAATAACGCCGAACACATAACCGGTTCCGATCTTCACGAAGAAGTCTTCGGTTATTCTGGTTGACCGGCCTCCGCTGTATACGTATGCGACACCACTCGCGATGTTCATCATGGCCATAGTCACGATGAATGCCGGGACTTTGAACTTTGCAATGATGAATCCGTTAACAAATCCTGCTGCAGTACCGATGAACAGTCCGAGAAATATGGCAACCCAGAGCGGAAGTCCCTGAGTTACGATAAAGCCGACGATTATCGTACCGGCCATTGCGACAATACTCCCGACCGAGAGATCGATACCTCCCAGAATGATAACCAGAGTCATACCGAGAGCGATATAGAGATTTATCGAGATCTGTCTCAGTACTGAGATGATATTTCCCTGCGTCATGAAATTATCTGTCAGCAGTGAAAGGAACACGCCGAAGATGATCAATACGGCAAGAATCCCCGCGTTATTGCGGATCATCACCGCAAACGAATTATGTTTCATGATCTTATTCAAGTTATTCATACTTCTTCTCCCCCCGCCGCGTAATGCATGATGTATTCCTGAGAAAGTTTATCCCGAGGAACCTTCTTTACAAGTGAGCCTTCCCTCACAACGCAGGCTGAGTCACACATATTGATTATCTCCGGCAGTTCGCTGGATATAAAAATGATCGCAATACCATCGGCAGCAAGCTGATTTATGATCGAGTAGATCTCAAACTTGGCTCCGACATCCACACCACGGGTAGGTTCATCCAGAATCAGAAGTTCGGGTTTTGTAGAGAGCCATTTAGCCAGAACGACTTTCTGCTGATTTCCGCCGGAGAGGCTGGAGACCTCCGCATCAGTGGAGGCGGTCTTCACATGAAGACTCTCGACATAATGGTCTATGACTTCCGTTCGTTTTCTGCTGCTAATGGCAATTCCATTCATGATGAATCTAAGGGAGGAAAGTGTAACATTATATCCAACTGTATTTGTGAGCATGAGACCCAGCTTCTTCCTGTCTTCGGGAACAAAGCCGATCCCCTCCCGGATTGCCTGCATGGAATTTGTGAAATGCACCTCTTTTCCTTTCAGAAAAACTTTGCCTGAGGTCCTCTTAGGCTCACAACCAAAAAGACTCATCATGATCTCACTTCTTCCTGCTCCCACGAGTCCGGAAAATCCAAGCACTTCACCTTTCCGCACAGAGAAGGATATATCTTCAAAAACTCCCTCACTCGAAAGCCCTTCCACCTTCAGAATCTCTTCGGCATGTTCGAGATCGTTATATGTACGGGTATAGAAGGAATCGAGGGTACGTCCTACCATCATGGAAACGAGCTCCCTCGCATTTGTTTTATCTGTATCCTTCGTTCCTACATACAATCCATCCCGGATGACGGTTATTCTGTCAGATATTCTGAAGAGTTCTTCCATCCTGTGTGAGATATAGATAATACTCACCCCATGCTTCTGCAATGTCTCGATGGTCTCAAAGAGTGTGTCCACCTCTTCATCACTGAGAGACGAAGTAGGTTCATCCATGACAAGAATCTCTGTGTTGAATGAAATGGCTTTTACGATCTCCACCATCTGCTGCTGTGCAATCGTCAGTTCACCGACCGGGTGAGTGACATTGATATCAAGACCTAGCTTCTTGACCATGAGAGATGCCTTTTCATTCATCTTCTTCTCATCTACAACCCCTAACCGGGAGACCGGTTCACGGCCAAGAAAGATATTCTTCGCAACAGAAAGATGTGGAACTAATACGATTTCCTGATGAATGATTCCGATTCCAAGCTGCTGAGCTTTTGTAACTTTATCAATCACTACCTGAGAACCGTTTACGATGATATCACCGTCATCTGGAATATAGATTCCTCCGAGAACCTTGATCAGAGTGGACTTCCCTGCCCCGTTCTCCCCCAGGAGTGCATGAACTTCTCCCTTTCGTAGGGAAAAATCGATACCACCCAATGCGTGCACTCCGGAGAAACTCTTTTTAATATTTTTCATTTCCAAAATAGTTTGGTTCATTCAGACCTCCTCTCCCGGCACATGATACAAGGAGGAGAGCTTCCGCTCTACCCCCTTGTCTTTCAGTAAACCTTCAGCACCTCTATGAGTTACTGCCAGTCGTTCACTGTCTTTGTGGCTTCTTCGATAGATACGAGGTGGGAAGGAAGATAAACTGAGCTTTCAAGTTCCTTACCATCAAGATAGTCGAGTCCCTGCTGGAACGCAAACTTTGAAATCTCGATAGGCACCTGTGCTGCGACAGCAGTGAATTCTCCGTCGAGAAGAGCCTGCTTACCCTGAGGAGAAGCATCGATACTGTAGACTTTCACTTCACCCTGCTTGTTTGCTGCTTTGATGGCAGCTGCAGAACCGAGAGCACTCGGGTCGTTGATACAGAAGAATGCTGCAAGATCAGGATGAGCTGTGAGAATATCTTCTGAGAGTACGAGAGAAGCATCGAGAGCAGCTGCGCCGTCCTGCTGTGCTACGATTTCATATTTGCTGATATCAGATCCGACACCATCCATAAATCCGGCAACACGGTCTACACAGCTTTCATTTGAAGGGAAGTCAAGAATTGCGATCTTTCCACCTTCGGGGATGTCTTTCACCATCTGAGCCCCGACAAGAGTTCCAGCCATGTATGCATCGGTTGCAACAACTGAAAGGACGAGGTCGAGGTCATCTTTACCTACTGAGGTATCAACATTGATAACAGGAACGCCGGCCTGCTTCAATTCCATAAGTCCTGCTGTGATACCGTTCGAATCAACGGGGATAACGAAAACCATGTCATATCTCTGGTTTGCAGCATCAGAAAGCTGATTCAGCTGAGTATTCAGGTCATAGTCAGGATCGAGTACTGTGTAGTCGATTCCATTCTCTTCACAGAGAGCGCTGAATGTGTCATTCATTGTACTCTGAAAAGTATTGTTCTGTGTGTTGGGCAGAAAAGCGAAACGAAGAGTATCAGACTCTTCCTGTGCTCCACTAGCAAATACAGGACCGGCTACCATAAGGGTGACCATGACGGCAATTGCGAAAACGATTCCTTTTTTCATCTTGTTCCTCCATGTGTTAGATGATGATTTCCTAAGCAGGTTGATGAGGGGTCTCTTTCTAGGCAAGATAGGTATTATGAAAGAAATCTCCTCAGCCTCTTATTAATTTACGCAAAATTTAGCATGACATATCTAGCATGTCAACAAAAATTATGTAAAATATTTTTCTTCTCATATTTTTACTTCATTTTTCTATTTTTTTACGTAAATATCAGTAATAAAAATAATATTAATGGATTGTATATAGTGAAATGTAAAATTATGAAACAAAGGAGACCAGATGGTGCTATCATGTTTATTGGTCCCGGATACAGAGAAAAGATTCAAGCATCTGCCCTAAGAAACAATACATGACGAAAGAATTTCAGGCTTATCCCTTTTTTTAACAGCTCCTTTCCTACCTTCAGACCATTCTTTTGACCACACCTCTCACTTTACGTATATTCTCTGATAACGAATGAATCAGAAGAGGGAGAAGAATGAACGACACCATCTATGATTTCACTGCACAGACAAGCACCGGAGAGACTTACTCCTTTGATTCAGGAAGAGGGAAGGTCTTTCTCATTGTGAATACGGCAAGCAAGTGCGGCTTTACGCCGCAGTATGAGGGTCTTGAAAAACTGTATAGGGAATATGGGTCGAGGGGACTGGAAGTCATCGCCTTCCCGTGCGATCAGTTTGCCCATCAGGAACCGGGTGATGACGAGAAGATCCGTCAGTTCTGCTCTCTCACCTACGGAGTCACCTTCCCTGTCATGGCAAAAACGCACGTGAACGGAAAGGAGACTCATCCGCTGTATGCGTGGCTGAAGAAGAAGGCTCCCGGCATGCTGGGAGGCTCTATCAAGTGGAACTTCACCAAGTTCCTTGTCTCTGGGGACGGCAGGGAGGTCACCCGCTATGCTCCGAAGACGGAGCCTAAGGAGCTTCGCTCTGCTCTAGAGAAGGCCCTATCCTAGGGGAGATTCAACTCTCCCCGTTCCACTCCCAATAGAACTCTTCAAGGAAGCTCTCCATGAACTGATGGCGCTTTTCTGCAAGGGCTCTGCCTGTCACGGTGTTCATCCTCTCGGCGAGAAGAAGCAGCTTCTCATAGAAATGGTTGATAGTGGGAGCCCTACTGTTCTTATACTCCTGTCGCGTCATATCGAGTTTCGGCGGGATATCGGGATTATAGAGCTCCCTTCCCTTGTGACCTCCGTAGTTGAAGGTACGTGCGATACCGATGGCGCCGATCGCGTCGAGCCGGTCTGCATCCTGGATCACATCAATTTCGGGAGATCGGAAGGTCTGCTCTTCATTGCCTCCCTTGAAGGAGATATGGGTGATGATCTGCACAACATGTTCTACGATATCTTCATCTACGTTCACAGACTGAAGGAACTCTGAAGCAAGCCGGGGTCCCACCGACTCATCCCCATCATTAAATTTCGCATCTGCGATATCATGAAGGAGGGAACCGAGAGAGACGATGAAAGGATCAACCTTCTCTGTCTGTGCGATATGCTGCGCGGTGCGCCATACCCGCAAGGTATGGTGCCAGTCGTGCCCGCCTTCGGCTCCCTGAAGGGTATCCTTCACAAACTCTACTGTCTTCTCTATGATCGTTTCTCTATTCACAGAAGCAAGCATAACAGAAGAGTTCTCTTCCTAGAAGAGCCGAGAAACTACCACCCCGGCATCAGACAGTAGAAAATCCTGAAAACACACTTCAAAGTTAAAAACTTTCAATTTTTAAAAGTTTTTGTACTTCAATGTTAAAAACTTTCCATTTCCTCAAAGATATGGTATCCTGATGAGTGGAGGAGCCATATGAAACGTTCGCTTCACAGAAGAGATACCTATCTTCGGACACTCAGAGCATTTTCGGACACTGATCTGATAAAGATCATTACAGGTATCCGCAGATGCGGGAAATCGAGTCTTCTGCACCTCATGATGAATGATCTACGAGAGAAAGGAATCGGAGACGAACAGATCGTTGAGATGAACTTCGAGTCCCAATCTTTCTCAGGTATGAACGCTGCTGGACTCTATCAATACGTACAATCTCGAGAACCCAAAGATAAGCGGATGTATCTCTTCCTGGATGAATTACAGAGAGTGGAGAACTGGCCCGAGGCAATAAATTCTTTCCAGGTGGATTTTGACTGTGATATATATATCACCGGATCAAATGCCTATCTGCTCTCGAGCGAGTTCGCAACCTACCTTTCAGGAAGATATGTAGAGATAGAGATGCTTCCCCTCTCCTTTGCTGAGTTTATCAGCTTTCAGGGATATACAAGTGAGAGGTATACAACTCCCACGGGAGAAAAGAAAACGAGAATAAGAAGAGAGGCCGACAGCGAACTCTTCACTACCCTTGATATCCTGAATACCTATCTCAGGTATGGAGGTATGCCTGCAATTTCAGATATTGAACTCATACAGGAACATATCCTTACTCTGCTTGACGGAATATATTCAACGGTAGTCCTGAAAGATATTCTGGAAAGAGAAAAAAGACGGGGACGAAGTCAGATCACGGATCCCTTTCTCCTGAATAAAATCGCCCTCTTCCTTGCAGATAACATAGGAAACTCCACCTCACTGCTCTCAATTGGAAATATGATAGCTGCCGAGGGAGATGTAGATGAGGGAAAGAGAAAAATCAAGCCTGCCTTGAACACAGTAAAGTCGTATGTTGGAGCTCTTCAGGAAGCTTTCGTCTTTTATGAAGTGAAACGCTTTGATATCAAGGGGAAGGAGTACCTGAAGACTCAGGGTAAATATTATATCGTCGATCCCGGTCTGAGGAATTATCTGCTCGGATTCACCGGACGGGATACCGGCCGGGTTCTTGAGAATGTGGTATTCCTTGAGCTGCGAAGGCGTGGCTATGATGTTGCAGTAGGGAAGATCGGATCGCTTGAGGTTGATTTTGTAGCAACCCGGGGTGAAGAAGTACTCTATATACAGGTGACTCAATCAATGGCGGCGGATGAGACCAGAGAGAGAGAGCTTGCCCCATTCAGAAAACTCAAGAACGGGTTCTCCAAACTTATTATCTCAGGAACACCTACCCTCTCAAACACTGAGGAAGGGTTCCCCGTAAAAGAGTTGAGTGAATGGCTGCTGGAAGAAGAGTAATAACCCATATCTTCCACCCAGGGCAGAAACCCTACAAGGTCGTACCCACACCGCTCTCTCTTCATGGAAATAATCATGTGAGAGATGATCGGGATTTTTCTTTTTCGGTTTAGTTTCCGCTTTCAGTTCTAACATCTTCCTCTTGCCTCTCTGATATTCTGTGCTATACTTGTACACATGAGTGGTCAACTACACAAGAATAACGGCATGCCTCTCTATCTTCAGCTGAAAGATATCATCGCAGGCAGAATAAAAGACGGGACATACTCCTCGGGAGCTGTGATTCCTTCAGAGACTCAGCTCTCCCACACCTATCAGATCACTCGCCAGACAGCCAGAAGAGCTGTTGCAGAACTCGTCAAAGAAGGTCTGATACGTACGGAGCACGGCAAGGGCTCTTTCGTCTCGGTCAACGAGGTGAACTACAGTATCTGGAACTTCAACGGTTTCACCGACTATATCGTGACTCTCGGGAAGAAACCGGTCACCCTCGTCATAGAGCACGAGGTGGAAAACGGTATGCTGAAACTTGTCAGGGCACGGGGTGTGCAGGAACTGAGCAGTGTCAGGTACCTCACACTCGATACCTCCTACATTCCCCTCTCCCTCTTCCCCGGTATCGAAAACTATGAATTCTCAAAGCACTCTCTCTACTCGACGATGAGAGGGATCTACCACCGTCATCCCCGGCGCATAGAGATGACGGTTCATGCCGTACCCTCCAAAGAGGAGGAGAGAAAACTCTTTCAGATAGAAGGGAATGCTCCCCTGCTGTGTGTTTCGGGGGAGGTTTTCTCGGAAAAGAACGACATGGTGGAGCGGGTTTCCGTGGTGTACAGCCCCAGCATTGAATTCAAGATGATGACAACAATCAACCCGTAAGGGCTGGTGAGAAAAAAAGGAGAAAAACATGTTAAGAAGGAAAGGTATTGCACTGCTCATGATAGCAGTCATTTCGGCAGTCGGTCTGTTCGCTGCAGGTTCCGCTGAAAAAGATGAAAACGTTCTTACTGTTGTCAACTGGAAAGACTACGGCTCTGACACTCAGGAGGTTATCGACCATTTCGCCGAAACATACGGCTGCAAGGTCGTCCATGTCTACATGGCATCTGAGGAAGAGCTTCTGACGAAGCTGAGAACTGGAGGAATCGGAGAATTCGATGTCGTTCTTCCGAATGCTTCCATCCTTCCTCTCGCCATCGAGGAGGGGCTGCTCCAGCCACTCGAGACTGACAGTCTGGAGAGCTATGACTCCCTCTTCGATCGGTTCAAGACAATCGAGGAGAACATGAAAGACGGCAAGCTTTACGCCGTTCCCTGGGTCTGGGGATCAACCTCCATCGCCTACAACACCGAGATGATCACCGAACCGATCGATTCTATCGATATCCTGTGGGATGAGGCCTATAAGGGAAAGATTTCCTTCAGAGATGACTATAATGATGCCGTGATGGCAGCGGCCATCGCCCTCGGTCAGGATCCGAACAATCCCGGAGACATGGACGCGATCAAAGCGAAACTGATCGAGCAGAAGGCTCTCAACAGAACCTACTGGAAGACAGGAGATGAGTTCTCCAAGCTCTTCGCCAACAAGCAGATTGCCGTGGGTATGATGTGGAGCGGCCAGGCAGCCGCGATGAAACTTAACGGAGAACCTATCGAGTACGTAATTCCTCAGGAAGGGGCGATCGGCTGGGTAGATAACTGGGCAGTGGTCAAGGATGCTCCGAACAAGGAGATGGCCTACAAGTTCATCGACTACATGATCGGGTATGAATTCCAGAAGGCCTGGGTCACCAGCGGAGGACCCGCACCGGTCAATCAGGCGGTTGCGAATGATCTCGATCCGCAGTTCGTCAAGGACAACAACCTCGGTGAAGAGGCGATCGGAAAACTCCATTTCATGGCTTACCGCGACGGTGAGACCAAGAAGAACTGGAACGAGCTCTGGCAGGAAGTGAAAGCAGAATAGATCAGAACCGGTCTGCGCACTCTGCTGTGCAGACCGGACCTCCTCACAGGTGATGTAATTATGGCAAACAGGCGCATTCTGCTGCTCTCCCCTACAGTATTCATCCTCATCGGCTTCGCCGTTGTACCTCTGCTGATCATGCTGCTGTACAGCTTCCGCAGTGACGACGGGACGGCACTGGTCACGCTGGAAAACTACGTCAGGTTCTTCTCCAAGGGCTTTTACCTGAAGCTCACCTGGAAGACCATACGGCTCAGCCTGATCGTGACGGGCGTGAGTCTTCTCATCGCCTACCCGATGGCATTCATCCTCGCGAAGATCATACAGAAGGGAAAGAACCTCCTTCTGCTGCTGATCATCCTCCCCTTCTGGTCTTCACAGCTGATCAGAGCTTACTCGTGGATGAACCTCCTGAGAGACGGAGGCATCCTCGACATGTTTCTGCAGAATCTCCACCTCATAGGAGACGGAGGGCTCGGGATCCTGTTCACACAGACAGCTGTGATCATCGGTCTGACCCATATCTTCTGCCCCTACATGATCGTCACGATCTATATGAGTATGGATAAGATTGATGACTCGGTCCTCGAGGCATCACGCTCTCTCGGGGCCAACGGTTTCGAAACCTTCAGAAAGGTGATCTTCCCCCTCACCGAAACCGGTGTGATAGCCGGCGCAATTCTGGTCTTCATCCCCTGCCTGGGAAGCTTCGTCGAACCGAGGATCCTCGGGGGAACGCAGGGCTCGGTAATAGGGACGGTGATCGAGGATCAGTTCTTCGAGATCTACGGCTGGAACTTCGGTTCCGCCATAGCCTTCCTTCTGCTGCTGATGGTACTCGCCTCGATGGGTATCCTCTCGGCACTGAGAAACAGCAGGAGCTCCAAGATATGAAACTGAAAAACGCTTTCGGCTGGTCCTACAGCTTCCTTCTGCTTCTGTTTCTCTACACCCCCATCGTGGTCCTGATGGTGATGTCGTTCAATACCTCGCAGTATAATGCACTACCGATCGTCCTCACGACGAAGTGGTACAAGGCACTCATGCACAACGAATCGATCATCACGGCAACGCTCAATTCGCTCATCATAGGTCTGATCGCAGCCCTGATCTGTGTCGCCCTCTCCACCGCCTTCGCCCTCGGCCTCAAGCAGGTGGGCCATCAGAAGAAGGCCTTCTACAACTCACTGATCATGCTCCCCCTCACCATGCCCTGGCTTATCATGGGTCTGTCGCTCCTCCTCCTGCTTCGCATGGTAGGGCTCGACAGGAACTTCTTCTTCCTCATCATCGGGCATGTCATCATCTCTCTTCCCTACTCGGCACTCGTCATCCTTGCAAGGGTTCAGGACATGGGAGACGAGATCGAGGAGGCTTCGAGAATACTCGGAGCGAATGAATGGACGACCTTCCGGCGCATCACGGTCCCCATGCTGCTTCCGGCAATGCTCTCGGGAGGGTTTCTCTCCTTCATGATATCGTTCGACAACTTCGTGATATCATACTTCCTGATACCAACCGGGAGTTCGACGCTCCCGATCGAAATCTACACCTCGATCAAGTTCGGATTCACCCCCGAGATGAATGCGGTCGCGACGATCATTCTGATCGCATCGATCGTGACGGTGACACTCATCGCACTTCTGATGAGATCGTCACTCAAGGCACTTTTCTCACAAGACAAGGAGCAGTAGGCTATGGCTTTTTTAGAAATCAACGACCTGACAAAGATATACGACGGAACCACAGTCCTCGATCATATCGCTTTCTCGGTTGAGCAGGGAGAGTTTCTTTCGCTTCTCGGCCCTTCGGGCTGCGGAAAGACGACGACCCTGCGTCTTATCGCGGGGTTCATCGAACCGGAAGCCGGAACGATCAGCCTGCAGCATCAGCTGCTGAACCCGATTCCGGTCCACAAGAGGAATATCGGGATGGTGTTCCAGTCCTATGCGCTCTTCCCTCACATGAGCGTCAACGAGAATATCGCGTACGGCCTGCAGCAGAGGAATATGGAGAAAGCGGAGATCCGGAGGAAAGTTGCAGAGGCTGTCGAGATGGTACAGCTCGGCGGCTTCGAGAAGAGAAAACCGAAACAGCTCTCGGGAGGACAGCAGCAGCGTGTCGCCCTCGCCCGCGCTCTGGTGATCAAACCTGACCTTCTCCTCCTTGACGAGAGCCTCTCGGCTCTCGATAAGAAACTCAGGGTCGATATGCAGGTGGAACTCCGCCAGATTCAGAAGGAAGTGGGAATCACGACAATTTTCGTCACCCATGACCAGGAGGAGGCTCTTACCCTCTCTGACAAGATCGCAGTAATGAAAGAGGGCAGAATCATTCAGCTCGACACACCCGACAGGGTGTACGAGAACCCCTCTGACACCTTCGTTGCCGACTTCCTCGGTCAGGCGAACTTCTTCACCGGTAAGGTCATCCACAGGGAGGGAGACGAGTACTGCCTCACCCAGGGAGAGAAGCATTTCTGCTTCGCCTCGGAACAGGCTATTGCAAGCGGGAGCGAACACACCATCACCGTCAGACCTGAGAAGATACAGCTGAAGAAAAGAAAGAGTGAGCCGGCGATCGCAGGAACGGTTGAGTTCGTCACCTATGCGGGAAATCAGTCGATCTACCGCATCACAACCGAATTCGGACAGGTGAAGGTACAGCAGCAGAACAATCTCTTCTCTGCCTCCCCCGCAGGAATTGGAGATACGGTGTATCTCTCATGGCCTGGCGCACATACGCTGGTGTTATAGGAGAAACAGGAGATGCATAGTGTCCTGCTCCTCGGTGGAGTGATATTCGATAAAATTCTCACGGTAGAGGCCTACCCCGCGAGCGGGGAAGACACCATCATCACCTCTGAGAACATCATTCCTTCGGGCTGTTCCCTCAATACCGCCGTCACGATGAAATCGTTCCACTTGGAACCCTATATCGTGGGAACGATAGGAAAGGAAGGGAGTGAGGATATCCTCTCCTACCTGAAAGAAAGAGACCTCCCCCCCGATGCGATCCGCATCACCGAGAGCGGGGAGACAGGTTACTGCCTCACGGTGGTGGACCCTTCGGGAGAGAGAACCTTCTTCACGAAGAAAGGAGCAGAGACCTCCTTTGAGGAATCGATGATTCCATCCCTGAACTACTCGGCAATCTACCTGACAGGCTATTTTCTCCTCGACAGAATGCAAGCTGAGAAGGTGCTCGCGTACCTGAGAACCTGCAGTGCTCCCATCTTTTTCGATCCGGGAGTCCTGATCTCACAGGTCGAGAAACCTCTTCTCCAGAGCATCCTGGATCTCTGCTACGCCATCACACCGAATGAGAGAGAGTATGAACTGCTGGAAGAGTACAACCTTGAGAACATAGAACTCATCATCATAAAAAGGGGAAAGGGGCGTATCACAGCAGAGTCAAAAGAGGGAAGTTTCACCTGCTATCCCTATGACGTTCCTACCGTCGACACCACAGGAGCAGGAGACTGTTTCATCGGGACCCTTATCGCCAAGCTGCTTGAAGGAACCTCTTTCATTGAAGCACTCAGGATGTCCAGTGCCGCAGCCTCCTACATGACAGGCATACAGGGACCTCACACCCTCTTCGACCCGGCTGATATCAGAAAGATACGGGAAACTACACAGGAGTTGAGATTATGATAGAAAGAGCTGCAGGATGTCTGTTCGGTTCCGCCATCGGAGATGCCATGGGAATGCCGGCATCATTCATGTCTCCTGAACAGGTGGAGAGAAACTACGGAAGAATCACCGACTTCCTCACCCCGACAGATGAGCAGGTCGCCCATGGATCTCTGCACAAGGCAGAGATCACCGACGACACCGAGGAGACCCTGATCCTCGCCCATACCCTTATCGAAGCCGGTCGCTTCGATGAGAAACTCTTCATTGAGAACATGAAGAAGTGGGCAGTGGAGAAAAAGATGCTCGAAAGCACCGTGATCGGTCCGAGCACCAGACGGTTCCTTGAAGCGATCATCGCCGGAAAGGATTACCTGGAGATAGGAAAGAGGGGAGACACGAACGGAGCTGCGATGAGAGTCGCACCCGCCGGAATCTTTTATCACGGAAATGCGGAGGCTGCCTGCGATGCTGCCATCGCACAGGCGAGAGTATCACACGGGAGCACCTGCGGTCTTGCTTCGGCGGCAGCTGTAGCCGTTGCCGTCGCTCTTGCCGTTGAAGGAAACTCCACCCCCAGAGTGATCATGGAGGCGGCAATTACAGCCGCAGAGCGGGGAGAAAAGGAAGGGGCCGATATCCCATCCCCCAAGATCAGTACCCGACTCAGGCTCGCACAGCAGATCGTGGAGAATACAAAAACCGACCTGAAAGAGACAGCCTACAGCCTCTATGCCCACATCGGAGCCGGAATGAAGAGCTATGAATCGATTCCCCTCTCGCTCGGAGTCGGCTATGCGGCAGGCTTCCGTTTCCCCGAAGGACTTCTCACCGTCATCAATATCGGCGACGACGCTGACACGAACGGGGCCATCACCGGAGCTCTCTGCGGAGCCTTCTCAGGCCTCTCCGCCATCCCTCTTCGGTGGCAGAAAACTGTAGAACAGCAGAATCACATAGACCTGAAATCCCTTGCGAAGGATCTTCTCGGATAGAAATCAGATTTCCGTCACATCACATCCTCATGAAAGTCCACTCATGCACATCATCTATCGGCAATATATGATATTTTTATAAAATATTCACTTTTTGCCGATACTGTCGTATACTTACACAGAGAAGGACTATGAGGCATGGAATATATCACAGTGAAAGAAGCGGCACAGACATGGGGATTGAGCGAGAGAACTGTACGCCATCACTGCCGCCAAGGCAGTATCGACGGAGCTTTTCTTCAAGGAAAAACCTGGAGAATTCCCTCCCTTGCTGAGAACCCCGGAAGAAAAGAGAGAGGAAAGAGAACCTCCCCCCTCCTTGCCGTTCTCAAAGAAGAGAAGAAAAGCAGGCGAAAAGGAGGGATCTATCACAGGATCCAGATTGACCTGACCTTCAATTCCAATCACATGGAAGGAAGCGCTCTCACTCATGAACAGACTCGGTACATCTATGAGACGAATACGATCGGTCTTCAGGATCAGGCGTTGAATGTCGATGATATCATTGAGACCGTGAATCATTTCCGGTGCATAGACCTGATGATAGACAGAGCACAGTTCACTCTCACGGAAGCTTTCATTAAACAGGTGCATACTCTTCTCAAGGATGGGACGCGTGAAGGCAGGAAGGAATGGTTTGCTGTAGGCGATTATAAGAGACTACCCAATGAAGTGGGAGGAAGAGAGACCACTGCCCCCGAAAGGGTCGAGAGAGAAATCCGTGAGCTTCTTTCCTCCTACAATGCCAGAGAGCAGAAGAGTTTTGACGATATTCTTGACTTTCATGTGAGATTTGAGAGGATTCATCCCTTTCAAGACGGAAACGGACGTGTCGGCCGCCTTATCATGTTCAAGGAATGTCTGAGACACGGTATCATTCCTTTTATCGTGCAGGACTCAATGAAGCTGTTCTACTATCGTGGACTGGCTCAGTGGGACAAAGAGAACGAGTATCTGTGTGATACCTGTCTGACTTTTCAAGACAGATTCAGAGAATATCTCGCCTATTTCAGGATAGCGGAGAAGTAAACGGAGAAGCCCATTCGCTCCGGCAGGTCAATTCTTAGATTTCTTCACCATTCTCCTGGACCGTTTGTCCGGGAGCTGCTACCATACTGAAGTATAAAGCCATGAAAAGAATACACGTAGCCGCAGCGCTCATCATACAGGATAGAAAGATCTTCGTCGCGAGAAGAAAGGATGCCGGAGAGCTTGCCCTGAAGTGGGAGTTCCCCGGAGGAAAACTCGAAGAGGGCGAATCAGGTGAAGAGGCGATCGTTCGCGAGATCCGGGAGGAACTCTCTGTCGGGATCTCGGTTCAGCGCCATTTCATGCAGGTCACGCATCAGTACAACTCCTTCTTCCTCACGATGGAGGCCTACCTCTGTACCCTCGAAGAGGGAAGTGTCACACTCACTGAGCATGTTGATTCTGCCTGGATCACAGCAGACGAACTCGACGGCCTCGACTGGGCCGCCGCCGATATCCCGATAGCCGAAGAGCTCAACCGGTACATGCAGGAGAACTAGAGATGGAGACGATGGCAGGAAAGCTTCGCCCTTCTCTCACTTCGGCATTCATCGATCACACACACCCATCCCTGAGTGCCTATCGTCCGTCTCTGGTGCTGAACAACCCTCCAGAGTCCAAGGTGATCCATACCCTGAACAGGGAACTCAGCACCTGCACCTCCTTTGAATTCTCCGTCGCCTTCATCACGAAGGGAGGCATCATGGCCCTCCTGCAGAGCCTGATTGATGCAAAAGAGAGAGGAGTCAGGGGAAAGATCCTTACCTCGGACTATCTCGGTTTCACAGACCCTGCGGCCCTGAGGCACCTGATAAAACATTTCAACAACATCGAAGTACGCATGTACCGGGGGGACCCCTTCCATGCCAAGGGCTACCTCTTCCACCACGGAAGAGAATACTCTTCCCTCATCATAGGCTCGTCGAATATCACACAGGATGCCCTGTCGAAAAACAGGGAAAGGAATATCCGCCTCGTATCCCTGGAAGAGGGAGAAATCCTGAGAAGCACACGTGATGAGTTCTCCCAGGCCTGGGAAAAAGCTCATGAAGTCAGTGAAGCCCTGATCATCCAGTACGAGAGAGTCAGAAAGAAGCTGCCGCGAAGAAATCAGCCGACACCGTCGGTGCTCCCTGAAGAGGAAGAACTCTTCGACGAGAAGCAGATATTAGCGAACAGCATGCAGAGAGAGACGCTCTCCGCTCTCGATACGCTCCGCTCCCGGGGTGAGAAGAAAGCAATCCTGATCTCCGCCACGGGTTCAGGAAAGACCTTCCTGTCTGCCTTCGATGTACGGCGCATGGCGCCGAGGAAATTCCTCTTCATCGTCCACCGCGAAAGAATCGCCAGCGAGTCGATGCACAAGTTCCGTCAGATCATCGGCAGCAGCATCTCTGCCTCCCTTCTCGGAGGCGGCAACCCCTATAACCGGGATGCCGTGTATACCTTCGCCATGATCCAGACGCTCAGCAGAGACGAGACCCTGCACTCCTTCGCTCCTGACACTTTCGATTACATCATCGTAGACGAGGTACACCGGGCAGGAGCCGCAAGCTATGAAAAAGTCCTATCCTACTTCACCCCTGACTTTCTCCTCGGAATGACAGCCACCCCCGAGAGAACCGACGGTATCGATATCTACCGTCTGTTCGATAACAACATCGCCTATGAGATACGACTGAACCAGGCCCTCGAAGCCGACCTCCTCTGCCCCTTTCATTACTACGGCATCAGTGACCTCGCCATCAATGAAGAGCACTGGGAAGACCTCAGTGAATTCGCGAAAGTCACCAGTGACGAACAGGTAGAACAGATCATAGCGGCAGTGAACCGCTACACCGTAGCGGACACACCCAGACGGGGACTGATCTTCGTCTCAAGAATCGAACACGCACGTGTACTCTCAGAAAAGCTCAACCGGGCAGGACTCAAGAGTCTTGCCCTCAGCGGAGAGGACAGCGACAGCGTACGCAATGAGGCCTTCGACCGTCTTGAGAACAAGGACCTCGAATACCTTATTGCCGTCGACATCCTCAACGAAGGAATCGACATTCCCTCGCTCAACCAGATCATCATGCTTCGCCCGACGAGCTCGGCTATCATCTTCGTCCAGCAGCTCGGACGCGGCCTGAGAAAGTACAAGGGAAAGGAATTCCTCACCGTGATAGATTTCATCGGAAACTACCGGAACAACTACATGATCCCCATCGCCCTCTTCGGTGATACCTCCTACAAGAAAGATCAGATCAGACGCCTCGTCAGCACCGGCTCTCTGGGCATTCACGGAGTATCGACAGTGAACTTCGACAGGATCGCGAAGGAGAGAATCTATCAATCGATCAATGACACCAATTTCGAGACCCTCAAAATTCTCAAGGCAGAATTCAAGAGAGTACAGGCGAAGATCGGTCACACACCCCGTATGATGGACTTCATCGCTCATGGGGCGATCTCTCCCCTCCTCTTCCTTGCATACACAACGAAGAACTACTACTCCTTCAAGGCAAAGGTGGAGCAACCGTTCACTCAGGAACTCACCGACACACACCTGAGAAGCCTGAACTTCCTCTCACACGTGATAGCTGACGGCATCCGTCCGTGGGAAGAGCTGATCATCGACCATCTTATCCAATCCGGCACACCCCTTACCTACCGGGACCTGCATGACCTCGCAGAACGTACCTATCAGATCTCACTCTCCAGAGCTACCTGGGACTCGGCAGTCCGTATCCTCACCGACGGGTTCTACTCACAGGCGATACGGAAAAGCTATGGCAATCTCTCCTACTGTGACCTCCTGGATGATACACTCACAATCTCCACTGCCTTCAGGACACTCCTCACCCACTCAACCTATGCAGCAGAAGTAGAAGATATTCTCGCACTGGGAAGATACGAGTATGAACAGACGATCCTTCCGAAGAGAAAAGACGAGGACCTCATACTGTATCACAAGTATTCACGGGAAGACGTCTGCCGCCTCCTGAACTGGTCGACGGATCCGCGAGGTACACTTAATGGATACAAAGTCCACCGGGAGACCATGACCTGTCCCATCTTCGTCACCTACCATAAGAGAACCGAAGAGATCAATCCTGCAATCAATTATAAGGATCTCTTCATCAGCCCGGAAGAGTTTGCCTGGGAAACGAGAACTCCAAGACGATTAAACTCCTCGGAACCGAAGGCGATACGGAATGAAGAGGGAGAACTCAGAAAACTCCTGTTCATCCAGAAGAATAACGACGAAGGAAGAGCCTTCTATTACATGGGTGAAGTTGATTTCCTACGCAACGAAGAGAAGACGAAGGAGAACGGAGAGGGTAAAGTACTCCCCGTAGTCGCGATGCGCTTCTCTCTCAGGAACCCCGTACCTCCCGATCTCTATGAATATATCGAGGGAATAGAAGAATAACCTCATAACCTCCCTCAGACCAACATTCAATACATGGTGCAGAGCATTATGACGAAGCTGCTGCCCGGCACAGGGGAGCTATCTGAGAGCATATTTCAGACTTCGATTCACCTTCTCCAGATCAAAGGGTATATGTCGGATGCCTTCAGCCCACCGTTTTGTCAACTCATACTCTTCATCATCCGGGTTATCCATAATTCCAAGGAATTCTTCATATCCGAGCACTCCCCCCACATCCTCGGGAGGAGATTCCCCTTCCCAATCAAGACAGACTGGAGACATACTCTCAAACTCCTCGATAATCCTCTCAAGATGGATGGTATGCTTCCAGTAGTCACCGAAATCATAGATATAGGTGATGGTCTCCTTCTCAGGAAAGATCTCAGAAAGAGTAACCACCCTATCGCTGTCAAACCTCTCCCCCGGCACCAGATACTCGGGCTCCCCTTCACCTAGGGAATACCGTGGTCGTCCTTCCGGATCTGTTTCTATCAGGAATTCATGCATGTGATACCCCCCCAGGAGAACAGCTGCTTCAGGACACCATGAAAATCATGAAAATTACACAGCAGAGGGATGATCACCCGCCGTGTGCAGGGGGTATTGAGATCAAGCGATACCGTAAACTCACCTGCCACACACCGATAGGGAGGAATCTGATACCGCTCTGAGAGCCTTCTGGCGAACTCCTCCTCAGTGTGAAGGAACTGTTCGTTCACCGTGAAATAATCATGGTTCAGGATACGAAGAAGATGCTTCTGATGAAGAGACTCAGGATCCAGCAGTTCCTCTTTGAAATATACGTGATTTGCCGCCCTGTTGAGACGGGCAACAACAGAACGGTTCTTAGTCTTCGTGAGTGTGACTGACTCTCCGAGTTCTTCAAGATACCTCTCTGCAAGCACTGGGTGTATACCCTCTACTTCCAGGCACTGTCTGACTCCCTCAAGAAACAGCATCTCAATATTCGCAAGGTCTTTCTTCTTCATCCCGTACAGAAGGAACCGGTACTGGCTTGCCTCGTTGACAACCAGTATAGTTCTCCTGTGATGGACCATGAGAAGATGAGCACTCCAGGAAAGAATCGGATCAACAGAGGCATCCACCTCCTGCGGCTTCACCTTCATATAATCGAGCAGCTTCTTCGTACACCCTATCTGCATGCTGTATACCCCCTACGCTATACTACTGTATCACAGGAATCGGGAAAACAAGAAGGAGTGATCCAAAAAATCCTAGAAGACGGGGGACTCAGCATTGCTTCTTCCTGTACATTCCTGAACCCCAAAAGTGATGTAAACCTATAGTCGCAGCATGTACCGAATTATTCTGAAGGACGGTAAAACAGGATCCGCTTTCTTTCTCCTCAGGGATACGGCGTAATCCAATGATTATATGTGAAGTGAAACCATAGTCGGACTATCCTGAGAATGACCTGCACGGCATGAAATTCATCCCTTGCAATATCAGATCTATTGACGTATCTTTACTCTTATAGGTAGAGTAAAGATGTCCCAATTTTACCAATATCTGTCCCACGCAAACTCACCTAAGGTAGACACATGATGAAAAAGAAAAATATTATCAACCTGATCAAATATTATACAGAAAGAAATGATACAGCATTCAGAGACGAATCCTATGAGATCGCTGTTGAGTTTAATAAGAATAAAGATTATGAACTTGCAGACTATATCATGGCCCTGCTGTCTAACAAGAATACATTCGTACCGCAGGTCATGAATCAGAAAATGGATTATCTGCGCAAAGTCGAGCCATCTTCTGATTCACTACCTCTTCCAGAAGCTATAAAAGATGACATGATTGGAATCGCACACGCCGTGAGTTATGGAATAGGAGTAAACAGATTCTTATTTCAAGGCCCCCCCGGAACCGGAAAGACCGAAAGTGCGAAACAGCTCGCACGAATCCTCAATCGTCAGTTGTTTGTCGTTGATTTCGACTATCTTGTTGACAGTAAATTAGGTCAGACCTCAAAAAACATTGCTGAGTTATTTACTGAGATAAATAACGTACCGTATCCTGAACAGATCCTCATCCTATTTGACGAACTCGACTCACTCGCACTCGATAGAACACATCCTCGAGATATGAGAGAAATGGGAAGGGCAACCTCTTCTGTGCTGAAAGGGCTTGACTCCCTGAACGACAGAATTGCCCTGATCGCAACAACAAACCTGTTCTCATCCTTTGATCGGGCACTTATCAGACGGTTTGATAAAGTCATAGATTTTAATAGATATACCAGAGAAGACCTGGAAGAAATCTCAGAAATCATACTCGAAGAACTTCTTCAGAGGTTCAAATTCAAGGGAAGGAATATAAGGCTGTACCGGAAGATTATTCATCTCATGGATCCGATACCATATCCTGGGGAATTGAAAAATCTTATCAAGACATCGATCGCCTTCAGTAACCCGAACGAAGAACTGAACTACCTCGAAAGTCTCTATAAGCAGGTAGTGCCCTCGAACGCAAAAAGTTACACTGAGTTGCAGAAACTGGGGTTTTCCGTTCGTGACCTGGAAGTTCTCTACAAGGTATCGAAAAGCAAGATATCAAGAGACCTCATGGAGAAACGAACATGAATGCAGTACTTGAGCTGAAAGGAACTTTCCACAGGAAATCTAACCTTGACGGAGGAGGTGGCGCAGTGCTTCCCAAGGGGGCAAGTGTATCTCTGACGGATCTCGAACAGCTGAGGGAATCCCTTCTGCAGGTGAGAAGGTACTGGGACGCCGATCAATCAGGATTCCGCCCGCTGATTTCCATCCATTACAAAACAATTATAGCAAAAAGCAATAGAATGCGGGGAATCCTGTCATGGGACTCCCCTACACCTAACGAGACCATTGTTGGTGCAACCTTCTCAAATGATATAAAAAAATCTCACATCATTACCCATTGCATGACAAGACAATCTTTCACAAAAGGACTTCAGCTCCTTGACTCATGTATGTCTGTGCTGAAAGGGCTCGATCCTCCCGATATGACACAGAAACGTATCAGCATACTCGCATCCTCAAAAAAGAGTCCCCTTTCACGAGAAGATGCACGGTGGAAACTGCAGATCGAAAAGCTGTTCAAAGAACATGGACTCAGCAACTCCCGTTTCCGGCAGATTATAAAGGATACATGGTATATAGATTATTTCAGTGTTGAGGAACACACCAGAACATGCACCGATAGCCAGATCATCACTCTGTACAATACAGGCCTCTCCAAGGCCGAGATTCTGTCAAAACTGGGAATGGATCAGGAACATATCAACAGTATCGAAGAAACGACATGGCTGGTCACACCTGCCCAGTACAACCTGATCGTAAGAAAAGCCCCTTTCCTTATCTCCATGGCTGTTACTGATCTTAAAAACATTACGACACCTCTTGCTTCAACTCCGCTCATCAGTGAACACACCGTATCAATCCCTTCTGTTTCCCATGAGCCTATCATAGGTGTCATCGATACATTGTTCGACTCTTCTGTCTATTTCAATGAATGGGTTACCTCTATCCCTATGATACCACAAGAGATCATTGAGCCTCAGGATTACGAGCATGGAACAGCTGTAAGTTCAATTCTCGTGGATGGACCGACTCTTAATCCTCATATGGAGGATGGCTGCGGAAGATTCAGGGTAAGGCACTTCGGTGTTGCGAAGAGTGGAAGAAGCAGCTCTGCAGCAGTACTCCGCACCATACAGTCAGTAGTCGAAACGAATAAAGATATCAAGGTGTGGAATCTATCACTCGGGTCCGACCAGGAGATAGAAGAGAATTTCATCTCTCCTGAAGCCTCAGTTCTTGACAGGCTGCAATATGAACACGATATCATCTTTGTCGTTGCAGGAACGAATAATAATAACAGAAGAAGAAGTTTCCCCCGAATAGGGGCTCCTGCCGATTCTCTCAACTCTATCGTAGTAAATTCTATCGGGCTTGATGGAAGGCCTGCTGAATACTCAAGAAGTGGAAAAGTACTCTACTTTTTTGATAAGCCCGATGTTTCCGTGTTTGGAGGAGATCGGCTTGACCCTATGATCGTTCACTCTTCCCGCGGCAGGATAAAGACCTCAGGCACATCATTTGCAGCTCCCTGGGTTACACGCAAACTCGCATATCTCATTCATGTTATGGGATTCTCACGAGAGATATCGAAGGCTTTAATACTTGATTCAGCAGGTGGATGGCAGACTGATGAGAAGTATCGAAATCTTATAGGTTTAGGAAGGGTTCCGACTCACATTCAGGATATCCTGAGAACTGAAGAGGATGAGATCAAATGTGTCGTGCAGGGACGCATTGATGCGTATGAGATGTATAACTATTCTGTTCCCGTCCCACGTCACAATAATGCTTTTCCCTTTTTTGCGCGAGCCACACTCTGTTACTTTCCCAAATGTTCCAGATCACAGGGAGTGGATTACACCGATAGTGAGTTGGACATTCATTTCGGCAGGCTTGACCGGGAGGGAAAGGTAAAAGCGATTAATCATAACTCTCAAGGAGAAGCGGGCGCGACCGGACTCTTTGAACATAAAGTCCGTTCTACCTACAGGAAGTGGGATAACGTGAAACACCTGAAAGAGAAGATTAGCCCCAGAAGTCATGCCCGTATCTGTCTCAATAAGAATTCTCCGAACTGGGGAATCCGAATTCTCACGAAAGAGAGGCTCGAGGAACGATCAGGGCAGGGACTACTGTTTGGTCTGGTCATTACATTGAAAGAAATGAAAGGAATTAACAGGTCTGAAGAGTTTATTCAGCTCTGCCGTGCAAATAACTGGTTTATACAGGAAGTCAATATCGAGAATAGAATCAATATCTATGATCAGGCGGAGGAAGAAATCATCCTGGAAGACAGTTGACACGACCTGAAGTCTTCAACCGGATGTAATCCGATACTGAAGTTGTGTTCAAGAACACCTACAATGCCGATGACAACTTTCTGTTTACTCATGATACGATACGGAGTCTTCTGAGACTAGAATCGAACCAAGATTGGGAACTGCCCCCAGCTTCCCTATCTTATAGAAGTTTGCAATGGAGTTATTCTTATGAAGACCGAAGTCACTGCCTCTTGCAAGAACTGATTCACCGCTTTGAGGATCCTTCTCACAGAACACAAACATATCAGGACTGAGATAATCACTCTCAAGGAGCCGGGTATTATGGGTGGTAATGATCATCTGGGAGGATGTGCTGTTAAAGAGAAACATTTGTATGTAGAAACCGAGAAGATCGGGATGAAGCGAACTCTCAATCTCGTCGATGATGGCAAGATGACTATTCTTCAAAAGCTCATGAAGTACTACCGATAAGCCCAGAAAACGCCGTGTCCCCCGGGATTCTTCATCTATATCAAGAACAGCACTCCCGCCGCTGTAGGCATGAGAGAAATGAGCTTTCGTCATCTCAAGTTTCTTCTCCGTGAGGATCTTTTCTTTTACGTTCTTAGGAATTTCAATATCGGCTTTCAACATTGAAAGCATTGATTCATCAAAGGAAATTTCCTCATCTTCGATGGAAAAGTCTCTGATCTGGATATCTGCCCGGTTGAGCATCTGGAGAATAAATGCCTCATATGTCACTTTATCACTGGAGATTGTTTTCACTGCCCAGCTTTCGAGATCCGTCAAAGGAGAGATAAGAGGGAGGAAGGATTCATTCATATAGGCATATACAGTGTTCAGCAGGTCATTTTCGATATTAGAAGAACCAATGGTCGCAAATACTGTTTCATTATAATTGGTTCCCTGCTGAATGTACTGCCTCTGGTATACATCAAGACCTGCCTTCTGTCCGAACTGAATGAGAGGACGACCGGTCTCTTCGTTCACAGAACGCAAGAAAATGGTTGCTGGCTGCGTTGACGGATAATACACTAGCGATTCGCGTATAATGCTGTGAGCATTCAATTCGAGGGTGTAGATATATCTGACAGTTTCAATGAAGAAGTCAATCAGGAAGGACCCATTCCCATTCACCGTGGAAGGATCGAACTTGAACGGGATAAAGGCAATAGGTTCCTTTCGATCCTTCTTTCCTGAAAGTATTGTTTTGAAGAAGAAATCAAGAGCTCGTACTATATTTGATTTGCCGGAGGCATTGGCTCCGTAGATAATGGCTCCCTTAAGAACTTTTCGGGAATCATCGATGGGAATGAACAATGAATCGCTATATGTTTTCATATGAGCTTTCTTGGGAATAAAGCTAATGGTCACCTCATCTTTGATTGAGAGAATGTTTTTCATTCTGATCTCTTGAATCATTTTTTCCCTATTTTTCGTAGTTATAATACGATTATATCATATAGAATTAATTCATCAAGAGGTTTATTACATGAAAAAACCTCACGGAACTCTTCAGAAATGCGCAGGAATCCTATGCAGCAACGATTTCCTTTGTATCTTTAATCGAACAGCGAAAGAAGGATCTCGTAGAATTCCGTATTGTCCTCAACTGAAGAAAACTTCTCTGCATCCTTTCCCCACACAAAGAATGGAACGGAGGAGGAGGTATGGCCCCCGGTACTCCAGGTAGCTTCCGGGTAGGTATCCTTCCCACCTCCGCTGGTGGCAAGGCCTCCGGTCTCATGGTCTGCCGTCACGATAACAGTCACATTACTCCTGGAAGAAGCCCAGGAGAGGATCAGGTCCACAGTACGGTTCAGTTCCTCTACTTCACCGATCACTCTCTTCAGATCATTGCTGTGGGCAGCATGATCAATTCTCCCTCCTTCAATGAGGAGGAAAAAACCCGGTTCCTCCTCAAGGACAGAGAGGGCGGCGTCCGTCATGTCACTGAGGCCGATTTCCGATGAATCGATATCATACTCATACGGAAGATGTCCCTCTCCCCTGATATATGCAAGCTTTCCTGCAGGAAGAGGCTGCGTGAGAGACGAGAGCAGTGTGTACCCACCGCCGGTCACACGTCCCTCGGTGATTCCGTAGGAGGCTCCGCCTCCCCCGATGATAAGAGTGGGCTGTGTGATATTGAAGTACTGATAGGCAATAGCTTCATACTGATTTCTGTCTTCGACATGGGAAAGGAAGGCGGCAGGGGTAGCGTGGGTCACGGCAGTTGTTGTCACTGCTCCTGTTTTGAGTCCTCTGCTCTGAAAGTACTCGAGTATCGTGGGAAGAGAAGATCCCGAACCGGGAAGTTCAAGGCTGAGCACTCCATTGTTCACCTTGTGCCCGGTTGCAAAGGCGGTAGCGGCGGCAGCCGAGTCTGTGACTGTACTGTCAGCCGAGTGAGTACGGATCATCCCCTGTACAGGAAAATCAGAGAAGGTGAGAGCATCCTTCTTTCCCTCAAGATAGATTGAAGCTGCATCGATATGATTCTCTCCCATTCCGTCACCGATGATAAAGATCACAGCAGGAGCATCTGCTGGGGCAAAGAACGAGTCACAGCTGACGAGGAGAAGAAAACATATAAAAAGTACAAAGAGAACAGAAGCTGTCCTTCTCACCTTCATAGGGGAACCTCCTCTTCCTATAGTATCCTCAGTGAGCTCTGAAGAGAACTTATTCAGTTCTTCCTCCCTCGCTTACGTATTGCTGCTCTGTTACGGGCAATCACCTCGTCGATGGAAGCAAAGGACTCTTCAGGAATCTCCAGAGAACGAACGAAGGAATCAAGCATCCCGAGTACCATGAGTAGCTTCAGAAGCGACTCGAGCGATATCACCCCCTTCTGCTCAAACTTGCGCAAAGTTGCCAGAGGCACACCAGAACGGACAGCAAGTCCCTGCTGCGTTAGATTCATCTGCAGTCTTTTTTCACGCAAATTCTGTGAGATGGTATCTTGAGCTTTCGAAAGAGACATAAGTGATATATTAGTAGTATTTCTTCTCATATTCTGCCTTATACTACTATTATACTAGTAGTTATAGAAGAGGGCTATCAGAGACTTCCATGTTCTTGCAGTATCTTTCAGTCATCGAAAAAAACTTAGAAATGATCCTGAGCCCCTTCCCGTTCCAAGTGAGAACGGGCATATCAATTAAGGGAATCAAAAGTATTATACTCATGAGTATAAAATATAATATGTTAGAGACATTATCATTACCAAAAATAAAAAATTTCGTTCCTATTAAAAAAACTACCTTCTTGTCAATTTAGGATATTACGAGTATAATACTTATAAGTATAAAAAAATAGGAGAGAATATGCTTATCGGAAGAGATAAAGAAGTAGGACTTATTGATGACCTCCACACCTCATCACGCTTTGAATTTCTTATCCTCTACGGACGAAGACGTGTAGGCAAAACGGCACTTCTACGTGAATTTGCCCGGACCCATTCAACTATCTTCTACTCAGCTCAGGCAAAAAACGATGCCTTGAACCTGAAAGCATTCTCAGAAACTATTCAGAGACATTATTCAGAACCCCTCTTCGGAGCATTTTCAGATTGGTCGGCTGCCTTCACCTACCTGACTAACCGCATTCGAGAAGAACGTGTAACGCTTATCATCGATGAGTTCCCCTATATTGCCGAACAGAATCCGAGCATAACCTCAATTCTCCAGCACCTGATCGACCATACATGGAAAGAAAAAAACCTGTTCCTCATCCTCTGCGGATCGAGCATCAGTTTCATGGAGAAGGAAGTCCTGGGAGAGAAGAGTCCTCTATACGGCCGTGCTACAAACATTCTTGAATTGAAAGGATTCGATTATCTTGAGAGCTCTCTCTTTGTTCCGGATTATTCTGTGGAAGAAAAAATACTGACCTATGGAATTCTCGGAGGTATTCCCTGCTACCTTGAAACCTTCCGTGACTCAAGAACCATCACACAGAATATAGAACAGCAGATTCTCAGAATGGGAGCCTTCCTCAGATATGAGACACAGAACCTCCTGAAGATGGAGCTTCGGGAACCGGCCGTATATAACAGTATATTCGAAGCGATCGCTACCGGCTCCAGCAGGCTGAACGATATTGCTCAGAAAATTCACGAAGAACCGACAAAGTGCTCAAAGTACATGAAGACTCTCATTGAGATGCGGCTTATAGAAAAACACATCCCATGCGGAGAAAAAGAATCAAGCAGGAAAAGCATCTACCGTATATCAGATAATTTCTTTCTCTTCTGGTACCGTTATCTTTTCCCGAATGCGAGTTATTATGAACTTCTAGGTGAAGCTGATGCTGCAACGGAAATCTCTGAACACCTCTCAGTGCATATGGGATGGATCTTTGAGAAAGTCTGCACCGAATATCTCATCAGGAAAGCAAAACGAAGAGAACTCCCCTTCATTCCCCACTCTATCGGACGCTGGTGGGGAAATAACCCTCACACCAAAAAAGAGGACGATATCGATATCCTCGCGTTAAACAAGGATTCATCCTCGGCAATATTCTGTGAGTGCAAGTTCCGCAACAGGCTCTTCGCAATGGATGAGTATCGTGATTTTCTTCAGGCTTCACAGATTATCACAAAACCGGTTCACCGGTTCTACTTAATCTTCAGCAGATCCGGCTTCACCGAGAGTGTTGAGGAGCAGGCATCAAGAGACGGAGTGATACTCGTTCACCTTCAGGACCTCTTTGACGAGTGAGGAGAGAGGAAAGAGACCGAAAGTGAAAGCTTCGGCCCCCCGGGGTGTCAGATCCCGTACATCTTTTTCCTGACATCCAGATAGGATTGATAGACCTCGTCGTAGATCTCCACCATCTCAGGATTCGGTTTTGCATGCTTCGAGTAATCGAGCTCAACATGGTCTTTGCATAGCTGCGTGATATCACCCTGACCGTCTACCCACATAGCCTGGAGTGCTGCACCAAGCGAACCGCTCTCCTTACTCGTCACGCCGATGATCTCGGTGTTCATGATATCTGCCGTGATCTGACGCCAGGGAGTACTGTTGCTCCCCCCTCCGGTGATTTTCATCAGTTCGATGGGTCCGGTGTTCTCGGTAAGCAGGTCACGTCCCCATCTGAGATTGAAGATAACAGACTCTGCAGAGGCTCTGATAAGATTCTTCGGCTGCAAGGTCTTGAAGGTGAGTCCTGCAACGATCCCTTTCCCATTCGGCAGGGCGGGCATCCTCTCTCCGTTGAGATAGGGAACCATCACAATACCTTCAGCTCCTGCTGTCGATTGCTCCAGCAGATCATCAAATTCTTTCACGCTCAAAGAAAAGAGCTCCTGATATGCCGTTGAGGTGCTGGTGGCGTTCATGGTCATGACCGAAGGGATCCATCCTCCGTTTCCTGCACACTGTATCTGAGTGATCGGGTCAAAGAAGAAGGGTTTATTCGTACTGGAGTACATGTTGATGACTCCGCTGGTACCGAGGGTCATGGCGGCACTTCCGTCATCGACGGTTCCGGTTCCTAAAGAGGCCATCATGTTGTCCCCGCTTCCGGGAGAAACGATGACGCTCTCGCTGAGACCGTAACGCTTCGCTATCTCGCGGGTGATCGTCCCAAGGGGTTCTCCGTCGGTTGCAAGGGTGGGGAGAGCTTTCTTCAGCACACCTGTATCGTCCATGAGAGCGACCACTTCCTCACACCAGGTGAGGGAGGTGACATTGAAATACCCGGTACCCGAGGCGCTTCCGATATCGGTGGCAAGGATGCCGGTGAGATAGTAGTTGATATAATCCTTCGGATTGAAGGCCATGGCGATCCTGCTGAACAGCTGCGGTTCATGCTTTTTCATCCAGAGGAGTTTACTTGCTGTATATCCGACAGGGATGGAGGTTCCGATCTTCTCGATCGTCCCTCTTTCTCCGCCGCACTTCTCGATCAGCTCGGCATTTTCTGCAGCAGTTTCCGTGTCATTCCAGAGTTTGGCAGGCCGTATCACCTGATTGGCATCATCAAGAACGACAAGTCCGTGCTGCTGACCTGAGACGCCGATACCGCGGATCTCAGAACGAGCGTGTCCCATACCGTCAAGTGCTTCATGCATCGCAGTATCGAGAGCATCGATCCACCAGGAAGGGTCCTGTTCTCTTCTTCCGTTCTCAAGGGCTATGATCTCATGTTTTGCATATCCGTCAGAAATAATCTTCTTTTTCTTTTCATCGTATACAATGACCTTTGTTCCCTGAGTTCCGCAATCCACACCTAGATACATAGACCTATTCTCCTTTCAGCTATTCTTCATTATATCGTGGCCGACCTTGCCGCTCGGATGGATCTGTGAAAACCCTTCCCGAGTGAAATTCCTTTCTTTCTGGAGCACACTTATCATCGAATCGAAGAGGGCGATGACACAGAGGATACTTGCCGTAGCAAGAAGTCCTGCATAATCACTCTCCTGCGTTACCTTCACCGTTATAAGGTGGTCTGCTATGACTGCGAGAGGTGAATCCTCCCGGGAAGTGACGGCGAAGACCCGAGCACCCCGATCTTTTGCGATCCTGGCTGTGGTATTTACCGTATCGCTGGTACCACCGTTACTGATAACGATGAGTATATCCCCTTTCTGCACCGCACCGCTTGCTCCGTGGAGGGCATCTCCCGGTGAGAGGTAGTGCGCCCTGTACTGCTGACACCTGAGAGCATGCACGATTTTCTGAGCGGCGACACCGCTCGTCCCGACGCCCGACACCAGGATATTCCTCGAGGAATCCAGCGTGAGCATCGTATCGAGGAAGGTGTCGATCTGCTCTTCGCTGACACTCTGTATAAGATTCACGATCTCCTGCGAGGAGATCGTGAGTGATGAGTCAAGGATTTCTCTTCTCTCTGTATCCATGAATGTTCCTAGTTTATCGTCCTGAGGGCTCCGCCGTCAATGTGGAAGTTGGAACCGACAACGTACGAGGCAACAGGAGAACAGAGGAAGATGAAAGACTTCGCGATCTCCTCGGGAGAGGCGAACCGGTTGATCGGTGCCATATCCTCAGCGATCTCAGCGAAATACTGCTCGGGGGTGATTCCCTTCTCCTTGCTGAGAATTCCTGCAGTCTTGTGCCAGTCGGGTGTGAGTACCAGTCCCGGAGCAATCGTGTTCACTCTGATATTCTCAGGAATAAGCTCCTCAGCCAGACACTTCGTGTACATGGTGAGAGCTGCCTTTGTCGTGTTATAGATCGGCTCATAACCGAGCGGCTGGGTAGCACAGATCGAAGAGGTCTGGAGAATGACTCCCTCCCCTTCCCTCTTGCGCATCAGGGGAACACAGAGGCGTGTGAGACGCACGGCGGCCATCACATGAAGATCCCAGTAGTAATACCACCTGTCGTCAGGGGCTGTCATAGACTTCTCTTCAGAACCTGTCCCCGCATTGTTTATCAGGATATCGAGGCCGCCATGGAGAGAATCGATGGCAGCGACCATCTTCTCAAGCTCATCCATCTTCGTCACATCACACTGAAGGGCGGTAAAATCTCCCTGAGGATAGGCTTCACTCACTTCCTTCACTGCGGCATCGATAGATGCCTGCTTGCGTCCGCAGACCACGACCTTCGCGCCGTTTGCCAGGAATTCCTTTGCGACCGCGAGTCCTATTCCCAGAGTGCCCCCAGTGATGAGCACGATCCTGTCTTTCAACTGCATATCCATATCAGCCTCCTAGAGCTCGATCATAACTTTGATCGTATCGGGATGCCCTGCCGCCGCATATTCATAGGCTTCGATGGAGTCATCGAAGGCGAACGTCTTTGAGATCAGCGGTTTCACGTCGATCTTTCCGGCTTCCACATAGGCGACAGCCCGGTCGAAGGTGTTGGTATAACGGAAGAGTGTTTCCATTCTCAGACCGCGAACCTGAAGAATCGGCATGCTGATGGCAACCGGTTCATTCGACATACCCACCATGACAATCGTACCTCCGCGGCGGGTAGCACTCATGATATCGGGGAATACCTTCGGGGAGCCTGAGGCTTCGATCGAGATATCGGCTCCGAGCCCGTTCGTCTCCTTCATGACAAAGTCGACCATATTCTCTTTTGCGATATTCACTGCAATCACGTTCTTATAGCTGCCTATGATATCGAGTTTTTCCTGTTTGACGTCGGTGATGATCACCTTGGAGCAGCCTCCGGCGAGGGCGGCAAGGGCGACGACCGAACCGATCGTTCCAGCCCCGGTGACAAGTGCGACATCTCCCGGAGTGATCCGTGCCTTCTTCGCGGCTTCGATACCGGTTGCGAGGGGTTCCATCATCGCTCCCTCAGCAGCACTCATTCCCTCTGGAAGTTTGAAACAGAACCGTGCAGGATGCACGACGGTCTCTCTCAGACACCCATGGACGGGAGGTGTTGCCCAGAACACGATATCTTTATCAAGATGGTAATTACCTTCAAGAACCTCGTGCGCTTCCATATTCGGAATGCCGGGTTCCATACATACCATATCGCCGATTTCGACGTTGGTGACCTTCTCGCCTTTCTCAACGATGACGCCGGCTGCTTCATGTCCGAGAATCATCGGTTCCCGTACGACGAAGTCTCCGATGGCACCTTCGGTGTAGTAGTGAACATCGCTGCCGCAGATACCGCAGGCTTTGATTTCTATCTTTACATCATACGGTCCGACGGTTTCCTCGATGGGGAAATCGCGTAGACTGAGATTATTGACTGATTCGAGGACTAAAGCTTTCATCTTATTCTCTCCATGCATAGATAAGGCACGGGGCGGCATGCCCCATGCCTTCTTTAAGGTTTATTATTTTATCGCGCCTGTTGCTTTGTGAGCATCGATCAGCTGATCAACGTTTTCAGGTGTGATGAGAGGACAATCGATATCGGTATCATAGAGATCGGTGATCTGACCGGTAAGGATGTCATGAGCGAGTGCTACGCTTGTGCGGGCAAGTTCGTAAGCATTCTGGAATGAGGTTGAGGTCATTTTGCCTGCCTGGATGAGGAGTGCTGCTTCTGCTGTTCCGTCAACACCGTAGACCTGAAGGTCTGCGTATTTGGGGTTGTCCTTGACAACTTCGAGAGCACCGGCAGCCATGTTATCGTTCATGGAGATGACAGCATCGATAGTGTCGTTCGCCTGGACCCAGTCTTCCATGAATGCCATGGCTTCATCTTTGTTCCAGTGAGCGATCTGCTCGCCGACGATGGTTACATCAGGTCTCTTTGCGAAGAATTCCTGATCCCAGGCTTTCTCACGTGCAGTTGAGTGCATGTTCCCTGCAGGACCGTTCAGGACGACAACTTTAGCGTTCTGGGGAACGAGGTCGAGAGCGTACCGTGCATTTACAGCGCCCTGTTCGTAGGGATCTGCATCAACACTGTAAGTTTCTCCGACCAGTTCAGGAATTCTTGGGTTTGTCAGGATGATGGGAATACCCGCAGCAGTGACCTGACGGACATACGGCATCTGAGCTTCGCCGTTATTCGGCTGAAGGATGATCAGATCATACTGGTTGGTGATACTGTTTTCGATGAAAGAGTTCACTTTCTCGTCACTTGCCTGGCCGTCCATGATATCTACAGTCATGTCGGAATACTTGTCCATTTCCTGCTGGATTGAGTTAGCGAGCCAAGAAGCGAAAGAATCACCCTGAGCACGTGCGATATACGCAACTTCGAATACGTCACTGTCTTCGCTGCTTCCCTGAGCGAACAGAGCTCCTGTACTGATAAGTACGACCGTCAATGCAAGAATCATTAATTTCTTCATACATTTTCTCCTTTTTATTTCCACCGGGCATACGCCCGGCAATTTCCTTTTCAGTCTTCGACCCGGGCACGCCTGTTCTTGGCTGCCATGTCGAAGATTACCGCGAGGGCGATTATTGCACCCTTGATGATCTGCTGCACATACGAGTTCACTCCGACGAGGTTCATGATGTTGTTCAACAGACCGATGATAAATCCACCGGCGAGAGTTCCTGCCGCCGTTCCGATACCGCCTGAGAAACTGGTTCCTCCGATGATCGCCACGGTCAGTGCATCGAGTTCGAACCCGATACCGGCATTCGGGAGTCCGGCATTGACGCGGGACATGAACAGAACTCCTGCAAGACCGACGAATGCTCCATTGATCATGTATACGACAAACTTAACCCAGGAAACCTGAATTCCTGATGCCATGGCGGCCTCTTCGTTACCGCCGATCGCATATATTGATCGACCGAGCCTGGTATGATTCAGAATATACCAGGTGACTGCAAGCATGATGAACATGAAGATGACGGGAGTCGGGATGAATCCGATAGAGCCCTGACCGAATTCAATGTATCTTCCGATCTGATAGATGTTCTGTCCCTTTGTAATAAGGAGTACAAAACCTCTCGCCATAGTCATCAGTGCAAGGGTTGCAATGAACGGTGGCGTTTTGAAGTAGCTGACCAGAAAACCGCTGATCGTATTGAGTGCTATACCTGCAAGAATTCCGACCAGTAGTGCAATAACCAGTGAATCAGTGATCATGAACACCTTGATTGAGAGGATACCTGCAACAGCGAAGACGGCACCTACCGACAGGTCGATCATTCCTCCGATGATCAGCAGAGTCTCACCGAAAGCAAGTATGGTGATAACTGAAATCTGTCTGAGCACGTTTCTCAGGTTGAGAACAGTCAGGAAGTTCTCATTCAGCAGAGAGCTGATAATGAAAATCGCCCCCAGTATAAAGTAGATGCTGTTCTTTACAGCGAAATGTTTAAAATTTTCGATTTTACTTTTCATATACTCCCCTATTCTCACTTACCTGCGTTTTTTCGTGTTGATTTATGAGTTCCTGCAGCAAAGTGCATGATCTTCTCCTGATCGAACTCAGACCGGTTGAACTCCTTGACGATCTCTCCTTCGTGCATGACATACAGTCGATCACACATTCCGAGAAGTTCGGGCATCTCACTGGAAATCATGAGGATAGCCTTTCCTTCCTTCGCCATCTTCGTCATGAGTTTGTAGATCTCAAACTTTGCACCGACGTCAATTCCACGTGTAGGTTCATCAAGTATCATGATCTCGGCATCTTTTATGAGCCACTTGGCAAGAACGACTTTCTGCTGGTTCCCACCGCTGAGATTCTTTACAACCGTTTCCATCGATGGAGTCTTTATCCGCATCGACTTGATCTCATCATTCACGGCCTTTGTCTCATCCTTGCGGTGAAGGTACCCGCCGCGGATGAACTTTGCCAGATTGGGAAGAGCCATATTCTCCCTGACATCACGGACGGTAACCAGGCCGTATCTTCTCCTGTCCTCTGAAACCATCGCGATGGATTTACCGATACCTTCTTTCACACTGGTGATACGGACATCGTTTCCCTTGACTTTGACAGATCCTTCGTCATACGGATCAACACCACTGAGAGCGAGGGCGACTTCGGTCCTTCCTGCACCGACAAGGCCGGCGAAACCGACAATCTCCCCTGCATGAATCTGGAAGTTGATATTCTTGAAGGTACCCTTCTTGTACAGGTCCTTCACCTTCAGCATCTGCTTTCCAATGGAAATCTCTTCCTTGGGATAATCATTGGCGAGCTCGCGTCCCACCATCATGGAGACCACGGTATCAATATCAAGTTCTGCTGCAGGCTTTGTTCCCACATGTTCGCCATCACGGAATACAGTGATCGTATCTGAAATCTGGAAGATCTCATCCATCTTGTGAGAAATGTAGAGAATACATTTCCCTCTCTTCTTGAGTTCTATAATTTTCTCAAGAAGAAGATCTGTCTCGTACTGGGGAAGAGAAGAGGTCGGCTCATCCATGATAATGATATCTGCGTCCTTGCTGATCGCCTTGGTGATTTCAAGAAGCTGCACGGTGGCAAGTGATACATCCTTCAGCTTCGTCTTCAGTCCGTAGGGAAGCTGAGACGGCTTGATCATCTGTTCCTTTTCCAGCAGTTCCTGCGTATGGGCATGAACATATTTCCAATCCACCGTACCGAACTTATTCTTCGGAAGATTTCCGAGGAACATACTCTCCTCTACGGTCATCTCAGGGACATAGGCGCATTCCTGATACACCATCGCAATTCCGTGAGCGCGTGCATCAAGGGGTGAATGAATCTTAACAGTCTCCCCTTTGATCTTCATCTCCCCTGTATCGGACTTATAGATTCCGTTGATTATCTTCATAAGTGTCGACTTCCCGGCACCATTCTCTCCGCAGATGGAATGAACTTCCCCTGCACGGGCGGAGATGGTGACATTATCGAGAGCTTTCACTCCGGGAAACCGTTTCGAGATATTGTTCAGCTCAATCACTGGCACATCTTTCGGCATGACACATTCCTTTTCGTTTTTCAATTTTTCTTTACAACTTCCAATCGTTTTAGTAATTCCGTAGGTGATATGTTACCCCTGTATTTCTTATATGTCAAATTTTTTTTACATAATTTTTTACATAAACGATAATTTTTTACTTATTAGAATAAAGCACGGCATCGACAAAGCATACACATCTCACTATATAATAATTAATTATGGATGTTTTTCAGGGAGTTCTTCCTGTGAAATGTTCAAGATTATTTGTAAACTTCTCACAATAATTGAATCAGTTCTTGTAAAATTTGTAAAGTAGGTTTACAATTCTGTACAGAAAGGCAGGTCAGAGCTTATGCGAACGTACAGATGATAGTGAAAAAACCTTTGAAATTTGAATTCATTTATGAAGATCTCAAAGAAAGGATTCTCATGAATGAATTTGAGGATTCCGATAAACTGCCTCCGGAGAATATCCTGACCGAGACTTACAACTGTTCCCGTCCCACGCTTCAAAAAGCCCTGCGCATGCTTATCAGAGATAATCTGGTATCAACAATTCAGGGCTCGGGCACCTTCATAAACAAAGAACCGAAACCTGAGGAAAAACAGGAAGAGGCAGAGGTGCCTCCACTTCAGGGTCAGTCCCTCTACGGACTGATCTTCCCGAACCTGGGGCCTGGATTCATCTTCAAGACGATTACAGACTCTATCGCTGAAATGATCTCTCATATGAATGCATCGCTCGTCTGGGGAGGATTCATTTCCCCTACCGCATCGAATTTGCGACAGCAGATCAAGAATATCTGCCAGAATTATATCGACCTGGGAATGAAGGGAGTATTCTTCTCCCCGTTCGAATACACGGACTATGCACGGGAGGCGAACGAGTATATTGTCGACACCCTTTCAGGTGCAGGTATTCCCATCGTTCTGGTTGATGCAGATGTCGCACAGTTCCCGAACCGCAGTGCCTTCGACCTCGTAAGTCTCGACCACCTCCATGCAGGCTATACCATCGCCTCTCATATGCTTGAAAAGGGGCTGAAGAAGCTCATCTTCATCAACCTTCCCTACTCAAAGGACAGCTGGAAGTACAGAAAGATGGGATTCTACGAGGCCATGCATGATCACGGCATAACACCGGAAGCCGCATGGTTCCTTGAAGGAAAGCCCGAACACCTCGAAGAGGTGAAAAAGATCATACAGGAGCATAAACCTGACGGAATCGTCACCCTGATCGACAGAGCTGCAGTCTCTCTCATCTCCTCTCTGAAACAGCTGGGTATCCGTGTGCCTCAGGATATTCTTGTGGGAAGCTTTGATGACCTGGGCTACCTCTTCGACATGTCGATCTCCACCATCAGACAACCGCTGGAAGAGATCGGGAAGGCGGCTGTACGGGTGATGCTGGAAAGAGAGGCGTACCCGAATGCACTTCCACAGTCAATCATCCTACGGGGAGAACTGATTAAGGGCATATCTACAGATCCGAAGGCGGAAGAATCGCTCTAAACAGGGAGTATGTATCCAATCGTGTTCAGATTCCCACAACGAGTATGTCCTGCAAGGACACACTCGTAGGTATGAAGGAAAGAGGCACCTACACACACCAACCGTGGTCGGGCTCCTTCACTGGCACACTTAGAAATTGCAGAGTGTCGTCAGTCTCTCCTCTACGTAGGGCTGTAGTTTCTTCTGTACATAATCAGGAAGGTGTATGATCTTCACCGGATCTGGATTTGACCGATTCTCTTCGGCGAAATCTGCGATCGCTTTGAAGTACCTGTTCAGATAATCAGTTCCCAGGTTGAATTTATTGATTCCGTTGGAGAAAGCGAGTTTCAGCTGATCATCAGGAATTCCGCTTCCGCCGTGCAGAACGAGGGCTGTGTCTGTTGCCTTACTGATTGCTGCAAGTCGCTCGATATCGAGCTTTGGAGAAGTCTTATACTCCCCATGAGCATTCCCAATCGATATCGCAAGAGAATCCACCCCGGTCTCTCTGCAGAATATTTCAGCAGACTCTATCGTAGTGAAGTAGTCTTCAACTTCATTATCAGAATCACTTGCCGTACCGACATGCCCTACTTCACCTTCAACACAGACTCCGCGCGCTTTCGCCGCTTCAACGACCTTCCGAGTGAGTGCGATATTCTCATCAAGAGGTTTAATGGAACCATCGATCATAACCGACTCAAAACCCGCATCTACCGTCTCCATGACTCCCTCATAGGAAAAATCGTGATCCATGTGTACCGAGACAGGGACCTGGACCTCTTCAGCCAGTTCCTTGACCATCGTCGCAAAATTTCTGCGACCGGTTGTATGCTGATCGGTGATATGCTCAGGATAGAGCATGACGATAGCAGGAATTCCTGTCGCTTCTGCTGCATAGACAACAGTCCTGGCCATCACATAATCCATGCATATGAATCCGATGACGGTCGTATTCTTCTCTCTTGCCATGTGTAACAGTGTTTTAACATTAACGTACATCTATTTCTCCAGTAATTTTTATCTATGTGGTATTTCTCATCAACCCGATGCTTATGCTGAGCGAAGCGGAAATTATATCCACGGTGTATCGCCGAGGTGTATGAACGTACCTCCGATAATCTCTCCCCGGTGGACAGCCAGAGGGTTCATGAACTGTTCTCAGACCTGATTTTGTACTCTTCAACAGCAGGAATAATACGGGAAGCTTTCTCACCTTCTCTGTGTTCATCAAACATCCCTCCATGGTACATGCAGGTAAACCCTCCGGAGGAGGCTCCCCAGGCACAGAGGTCAAGAAGCTCAAGATTCTGTTTCCTGCCGCTATCCAGCTGCTTCACAAGTGATACGAGTAGACCTCCCATGAAATTATCACCGCAGCCGGTTGTGTCCTTCCTGAGCGAAGGATCTTTTTCCAGGAGGTCATCAATATAGGCACTCACGGGAAAAGAGGTGAGCTCCTGTTTCTCGATGAGAGTCCCACCTGACCACACGAGGATATCGAGTGCCCCGCGCGTGATGATGAGAGCACCGACGCCGAAAGAGATCAGTGTCTCAGCAGCCTCCATGATATCGTTCTTCCCCGATAAACGAAGAGCCTCTTCCTGATCTGTAACGAGCAGGTCGATGAACTGATAGGAACTATCGTCGCCAAGCGGCCATTTTCTATCTGGATGTGCTTTTTCATTGATGAAGTCGTATACCGTTCCAACGACGGTAATGCAGCCGGCTGCCTTGGCTCGAGAGAGAACACGATGAATATCAGTGTGCAGATTGGGGACTAACGCAGTGCCACCAAGCAGTATGATATCTGATTCATAGAATTCATCAGGAATATCCTTGTACCTGAATTCACCGGCGGCACCTACATTCGTAATGAAGGATCTCTCCCCCTTCCCGTTTCTCTGAGAAGGGTCGTCAAACACTTCAGTCGTCTGAGTCGGCAGTCCCTGTGCGACATAAAAATGAGGAGAAACAGACGTTGACGAGAGTTTCCTCCGTACCTCAGAAGCCAGATCATCAGCTCCGAGGGCACCGTAAAACGAGACCTCAGCACCCTGACCAGCAAGCACCTGTGCCGCATGGACAAGGGCTATGATTGCAGGGCCGCCGAGATTTACCGTATCGGGAGATCTTCCGCCAGAGAGAGCTGAAATAATCTCGTTAAAACTCTTACCTGAAAAACGCTCTACATCCTCGCTGAGGACAAGACCGCCTTCTATCATACCGCCATCTCCCCGTTTCTTCGACCAGAGAGAAGCGAACTGCTCTGAATCATATGAGCAGTTCATGTATATCGAATCAATCAGACAGCAGCCGGTACCGGCGATTCTCATGCTCTCCTCCCTCTTCATCTACAAGGATCCGGATGCCCGGGGGGCACCTATCAGACAACCCTGATCGGCCTCCGGGCACAAAGCAGTATCGTATACTCAGGCCTTGCCTGCACTTCCGAAGACCTGCATCCTCTCTTCCACGGTCTCCTGATACGCATCCATCATCGTCCAGGCAAGGTTCGACATATCTGTGTAGGCTCCATCGAGCTCCTTCATTTTTTTAGAAAGAGCGTTATACACCGACACACTTGAACCCGTATAGAAGTTGATCTTGCAGATACCGAGCGATGCGGCCTTCCTGAAATCATCATCGGAGATTCCTGAGCCCCCATGGAGAACGAGAGGAACGTCGGTAATCCCGGCGATCTCCTCGAGAAGATCGAACTGAAGGTTCGGTTCTCCTTTATAGAAGCCGTGAACATTACCGATTGAAATCGCGAGCGCATCAACGCCTGTCGCGTCGACGAAGGGTTTCACCGTTGAGACATCGGTATAGAGTCCGGCATCAGAGCCATCAACATCCTCGGTTCCCTCAAGACCACCGATGACCCCAAGCTCACCTTCGAGAGAGACACCCACGTGGTGGAGCTGGGAAGCATACTGGGAGGTCAATCTGATATTCTCTTCATACGTGTGGGCGGTGGCATCGAACATGACTGAACTGAAGCCGCAGCGCAGTGCAGTCATCACGCCATTCTCGGTGGTTCCGTGATCAAGATTCACCACCACAGGAACAGAGGCTTCTTTTGCTCCGTGAATAATCGCAGGGTAGAAGTTCCAGATATCGGTATCTTTGAATGAAACTTCAGCAACGTTAATAATTAACGGGGATCGCTGGGCTTCCGCTGCTTTCAGTAATGGCGTGAGGCAGAGGGGATTGGTGACGTTGAACGCCCCTACCGCATATTTTCCTTTCCGGGCTTCGCCCAGAACCTGTTGTAACGTCTGTAACATACCGGTTGACTCCTTGTCTTTTCTTACTTCAGATTATGTACGTGAATTGATCAGATCCAGGACTTCCTGAGCAGATGAAATATGCCCGGAAGCTCCCAGATGACTTGCGTTGATAGCAGATGCCCCATGGGCGAACCGTGCACACTCATCAAGAGACCACTCCTGAAGCAGTCCATAACAGAAGGCTGCAACAAAATTATCTCCACACCCTGTCGTGTCAACGACTCTTGTACCTGCTGTTACCGGAATAATACGGTCTCTGCCATCTGATGAGATATAGCAGCCCTGAGAACCGAGTTTGATGATGATATTGGTTGCCCCCCGTTCTCTGAAGACAGCACAGATAGCTTCTGGCTCACTTTCGCCGGTAATGGCGCTGGCTTCCTCATAGCTCGGCATCAGGTAATCTATCAGGTAAAGGTATTCACCGATATAGGTAAATCCCTCACCCAGTGTATCACAGGTCATGTCAGCGACGGTGATAACTCCCGAGGAACGGGCCTGCTCAAGCAGTGTCCGGGCTCCTTTCTTATCGAACTCAGGCATCACAAAGAAACTGCCGATCGACAGTATCCGCGCCTGACTGACTGCCTCTACTGCCCGGGAGGAAGGTAGGTAGGTGGTACCGCACCCGCGGGTGAACAGGAAGTTCCTGCTACCGTCATCATTGACCAGGACGATAGCTGAAACAGACTCGTCACACTCCTGCGTATCGACCAGTGAAGTATCAACGCCTTTGGAATTGAGTATATCGAGGAGCTGCTTCCCTTTTCCGTCATTTCCTACACATGAGACCAGGCCGGTACGCAGACCGAGCGAGGCTGCCGTAACCGCCTGATTGGAGGCATCTCCGCCAGACCTGAAAGAGATATTCTCTACCGGAGTGCTGTCTACATGAAACACTCCGGTGCTCACATTTCCGGAAACAACGATATCGAGACAGGCAACTCCTGCACAGATGATATCGTACATGGCTTATTTTACTTTCACACGCTGTCGGTAGATATCGATGATAACCGCAACTATGATAACGATACCCTTGATAACCTGCTGCCAGAAGTACGGAACTCCGATAATGATCAGTCCATTGTTCAGCACCGAGATAATCAGGGCACCTACCAAGGTGCCACCTACACCGCCGATACCGCCGTTAAAGCTGGTACCTCCAAGGATGACCGCTGCGATTGCGTCAAGTTCGTACGAGATTCCCAGGAGTCCGCTTGCGCTGTAGAGTCTGGAGGCCATGACGACACCGGCAAAGCCGCTGAACAGTCCACTGAGACCATGAACGACGAGAATGATTGTGGCTACTGAGATACCGGAGAAGACTGCAGCCTTCTCATTTCCGCCGACCGCATAGATTCTCGTCCCCAGTACTGTACGCCGTAGCAGGACCCATGAGAGACCTATGATGATCAGAGCGAAGAACACCTGCCAGGGAATGATTCCCAGATTATTATTACCGATCCAGGCGAACGGCAGTTCATTGTTGATGACTGTGGTTCCATTGGAAAGAAGGTATGCAGCACCCCTGAGGGAGGTCATCATACCGAGAGTTGCAATAAAGGGCGGCATCTTGAAGAAGGAGACGAGGAAACCGTTCAGAAGACCTGCCGCAAGCCCTGCGAGAAGGGCGACCGGCACAGCCAGAAACGGAACCGAGGAAAGGGACACCCTCAGCGCAACAACTGCTGCCACGGCAAGGATAGAACCTACCGACAGGTCGATTCCTCCGGTCAGGATGACCATAGTCATTCCCGAAGCGATGATGATATTCACGGCGGACTGTCTGAAAATATTCGTGATATTGTTCACTGACAGGAATTTAGGTTCCAGGAGAGCGAACAGGATACAGAACAGGATCAGTACGGGGAGTACCCCGAACTTCTGCAGATCCATCCTTCTCGCTCTATCTTTCATTTTTCCAAGTGTGGTGGTATGTTCATTACTCATCTATTTCATCTCCCCGGTGAAGTGATAATCAGGTTCTTTCACTCCCGTCGCATACTGCATGATATGATCCTGTGTGATCTCTTTCTTATCCTTGATCTCTCCGACAATCGCTCCATCGCGGACAACCAGTACCCGGCTAGCAAGCCAAATGACTTCAGGAAGCTCGCTTGAGATGAAAATGACGGCTGTCTTCCCATCTGCGACCAGGTCAAAAATGATCTTATAGATTTCACTCTTCGCTCCGACATCAACTCCGCGTGTCGGTTCATCAAGAATGAGCACATCAGGTTTGATTGAAAGCCAGCGGGAGATAAGAAGCTTCTGCTGGTTTCCCCCTGAAAGCGAAAGTGCCGTCACCTGCGGCGAGGCAAGATGGATATCTATCGACTTGATATACTGCTCAGCATATTTCTCTGTTGTATTCCCTTTCAGAAATCCGTGATTCGAAATTTCGTTCAGAACGTTGAAACTGATATTGTCCGCACAGGACATGTCTGGAAAGAGACCTGAGCCCTTCCTGTCCTCTGAAAGGAAACCGATACGGTTCGTCATTGCATCGATGGGATCGTTCACTTCGATCTTCTTTCCATGCTTGTAGAACTCTCCGCTTTCGCGGTCATCGATACCGAACAGCATCTGTGCAATCTCGGTCCTGCCAGCTCCGACAAGTCCGGGAAGTGCCAGAATCTCTCCTCCGTGAAGGTCAAAGGAAACATCATGGACGAGGTGTCCGTCACTCAGGTTTCTCACCGAGTACACCACTTCCTTCGAGATGTTGTTATGAGCTTCACCATAATAATCCGAGAGGGTACGCCCGACCATGTGGGTGACGATATCTTTCTCGTTGATATCCTCTTTATTCAAGGTGGCAACGTGCTGACCGTCTCTCAACACTGCGACACGGTCAGAGATCTCCACAACCTCCTTGAGTCGGTGCGAGATATAGATGATGGAGATATCCTGCTCTTTCAGCCTCTTGATGAGTTTGAAAAGCGTCTCCATCTCATGTTCGCTGAGAGAGGCCGTAGGCTCATCCATGATCAGTATCTTGCTGTTCTGTCCAACGGCCTTGGCTATTTCCATCAGCTGCTGCTCAGCAATACTGAACTCTCTCGGATACTGGGTAGCTGTGAAGGGAGCATCAACCATCTCGAGGATCTTATTGCTTTCTGCAATCATCTTCTTCCGGTCCACAAAAATCCCATTCTTCCGGGGCTCTCGGCCCATGAATAGATTCTCCGCAACCGTGATATCCGGAGCAACTGAAAGCTCCTGATGAATAAGACTTATTCCAAGTTCCAATGCATCTTTCGGGATGGATATATCAACGACCTGGTCATTGAGAATAATCTCACCAGCATCCTTGGTATACACACCTGCAAGTATTTTCATCAGCGTGCTTTTTCCTGCACCGTTTTCCCCTACAACCGAGAGAAGCTCCCCCTCCTTCAGCTGGATAGACACATCATCAAGGGCTTTACACCCGGGGAATGATTTGGAAATGTTACGCACATCAAGTATGATTCCCAATGTTCGACTCCTTTATCACGAAAATTTCTCTATCGCTCAGATAGTAAGAGAGACATGCCGGACGGCCGGCATGCCCTCTATTATACCATGTTTTGAAATCCAGCACTTACCAGGGAGTGTAGGAATCCATGTTGTCCTTGGTGATCAGAGTCACAGGATACAGGATCTCTTTTTCTGCCGGGGGATTGCCCTTCATGATTTCGAAACCGAGTCTGGTAGCTTCCATAGCCATCTGGCGTGGAGTCTGTGCAGGAGTTGCCGCGAAGATTGTATCGGGTTTAGCCATCTCGATGATAGCATCGGAAGAACCGTCAACACCGACTACGAACATTTCGTCCTGACGTCCAGCCTGCTTGATTGCAAGGATTGCACCGATTGCTGACGGGTCGTTGATTGCGAATACTGCATCGATATTATCGAAAGCGGTAAGAAGGTTTGACATGAGGTCGAGGCTGATGTCTCTCTGGCCTTTACCATTCTGGTCTTCAGAAAGAATCTTGATACCAGGATACTTAGCCATAATTTCCTTAGCTCCGCCGACTCTTCCGGTTACAGCTGATACCGGGTCACCAGTAAGGATGACGACATTACCTTCTCCATTGAGTCTGTCAGCAATGTACTGACCAGCCTGGCGTCCTGCCTGCCAGTTGTCTGACTGGATGACGAAATCAGCACCAACAGCACCTACGTCTGCTGCTACAACAACAATACCGGCTTCCTTAGCTCTCTTGACAGCAGGTCCGATACCTTCGTGGTTAACTGCATTCAGAACGATGAGGTCAACACCGGCTGAGATAAGGTCATCGATCTGTGTGGTCTGCTTACCGAGGTCATTGTCACCTGAAAGTGAGATAACTTCACAATCGGGATTGATTTCCTTAGCTGCTTCCTCAACACCGCTTACCATTTCAACGAAGAACGGGTTCGCCAGAGTCTGCATTGTTACACCGACCTTGTCGAGTGTGATCTCGCCACTCTTTTCCTCAGCGCCCTGTGCCATCACACCGGACATTGCGATCATTGCTACCATAAACATTACAAGCAATTTCTTTGTCATACGTTTCTCCTCTTTTATTTTTTTCCATGAACACTATCGTTCATGTTTTATCGACTTCAACTATCGTTCTTCCATGTAAACATTGAAAAAAGGAATTGTCAAATTATTTTTACAACTTTTTTCCTTTTTCTTTTACATGTTATAACACACATGTATACAATCCAGATCCTAGCCTTTGAGTTTCAGCCCTTTTTTCACTGTTTCTGCGATATGAGTATCAGTAAGTCCATAGAACTTCATCAGTTCATCAGCATTCCCTGACTGACCGAACGTATCCTGGCTTCCGACACGAAGTACAGGAACAGGACAGTTCTCGCCTACGGCTTCGGCTACAGCGCTTCCAAGTCCACCGATGATATTATGCTCTTCAGCGGTAACAATCACTCCGGTCTCCTTCGCTGCGGCAATAACGGCATCAACATCTAGTGGCTTGATCGTATGCATATTCAGGACCCGGGCCTGAATACCCTGCTGAGAAAGCGTTTCAGCGGCTTTCAGAGCTGCCTGAACCATCATACCGACAGCGATGATGGTCACGTCACTTCCTTCACGCATCAGTGCGGCTTTGCCGAGTTCAAAGGTATATCCGGGGCCACCGGTCACAACGTCCAGGGCTGCCCTTCCGAGTCTCAGATAGCAGGGCCCGACATGCTCGGTAATGGCTTTTACCGCCTCATAGGTCTCATTCCCGTCACAGGGATGAACAACAGTCATTCCCGGTATCGTCCTCATGATCCCGATATCTTCGAGGCACTGGTGCGTTGCTCCGTCTTCACCTACAGAGAGTCCTGCATGCGTACCGACGACTTTCACGTTCAACCCCGGGTAGGCCAGAGAATTCCTGATCTGCTCGAAACAGCGTCCCGCAGAGAACATCGCGAAGGAATGAACAAACGGAATATAGCCGAGGGTTGTCATACCTGCGGCAATTCCTACCATATTCGCCTCTGCAATACCTACATTGACAAACCGTCCAGGATATTCCTTTCCGAAGTCACACGACATGGTGCAGGTGGACACATCTGCATCAATGGCAACTATCGCCTCTTTTTTCCCTAATTCTGCCAGAGCATGACCGTATGCATGTCTTGTTGCAATTTTTTCAGCCATGGTGAGCCTCCAGTTCCTTTTTTGTTGCATAGAGTTCGGCGAACGCCTTATCGAAGGTTTCGTCATCCGGAGTCTTCCCATGCCATGCAGCAAGCCCTTCCATGAAGGAGACTCCCTTACCTTTAACGGTGTTCGCAATAATGACAGTCGGCTTTCCTGTACAGGCGTCAGCAGCGTCAATCGCATCACAGAGCTCCTCAACAGAATGACCGTCAACCGGGATCACGTTGAATCCAAATCCCCTGAATTTATCCTCCGGTGTACCGGAATCGAGCACTTCGCATACCGTACCGTCAAGCTGAACCTTATTGTAGTCAAGGATGGCCACCAGATTATCGAGCTTAGATGCTGCAGAGAACATAGCCGCTTCCCAGATCTGCCCTTCCTGTATCTCTCCGTCACCAAGGATTGCATACACCCTGAATGAACGCCCGGCCATCTTTGCCGCATAGGCCATGCCTACGGCAGCGGAAAATCCCTGACCGAGGGAACCGGTGGACATATCAACTCCGGCAACATGATTCATCTCAGCATGCCCAGACAAGTGCCCGCCGATCTTTCTGAAATCCTTCAGTCTCTCTTTCGGGAAATAGCCTCTCGAGGCAAGCGTTGGATACAGAGCGACCGTGGCATGCCCCTTGGACATAACAAGCCGGTCCCGGTCAATCCATTGAGGATCCTCAGGCTTGATATTCATCTTCTCGAAATAAAGAACGGCCATAATTTCGGAAAGGGAGAAAGCCCCTCCGATATGTCCCGACCGTGCGCCTCTCACCATCTCAAGTCCTTCGATCCTCAGATCCTGGGCTTTCAGGCGCAGCTCCTGTATTCTCTCTGCGTTCATTCTTACCTCCGAACGGTTAGTTGTCATATTAGAATTTTACATATAGTACATTCTATCACTTTAGTTGTCAATTTAAATTTTACTACTTTCGACATTGCTATTAACATCTATTGCTTTTTGTGTAATTGTCCAGTAATGTATATTCGGAGATTCTATTAATCATGGCAAAAAATAATATCTATTCAGAGATCTATTCAGAACTCCTTGATCAGCTTCAGAGCCCCATCTACAAAGTGGGCGATGAAATCCCGTCAGCATCAAAACTTGCTGAACAGTTTTCGGTATCAAGACCGACAGTGCATAAGGCACTGAAGCAGCTCCAGAGTGACGGAGTACTTGAAAGCAGGGTCGGTGCCGGTACCTATCTGGTTAAGAAACCTGAATCAGATAATGAGATTCCTCTCTTCGGTCTCATCTTCCCCCTGCTCCGCATGGAAGGCTTCTTCGGAAAAGTGGCACGGGCGATAGCCGAATATTCTCAGCAGTTCGATTTCAAACTCATCTTCGGGGGGCAGGTTCCCCAGGGATCGATCGACCTCTACAGTCTCGAGCATATGACCGACTATTACATTGAGCAGAAGGTCGACGGGGTATTCATCGCTCCGGTAGAACTTACCGGGGACAGTAAAAAGACGAATGATCTCATCAGGAAGAAACTTGATGATGCCGGTATATCGGTGGTGGTCATCGACAGTGCTTCCGAAGATTTTCCGGAAAATATCAGCTATGATGTAGTCTCTATAGATAACTACCGTGCAGGCTATAAGCTCGCACAGTATATGCTGGAGAACGGCTCAAACAGAATTGACTTCTGTACCCTGCCGCACGTTGGCCGTACCGTACGCCTGAGATGGAAAGGGATCGAAAGCGCCCTTATCGATCATGGGATTACCCCATGTGCCGACTGGTTCCATATCCTGACAGAGGAAGATGAACTTGGGCGGAAACTGAAAGAGAACGGCTCATCAAACATTATCTGTTCGAATGATTATGTTGCTGCAAAGGTGATGAGGATTCTTCAGAGACGCGACTTTGTCATTCCCCGAGATTTCAGAATCGCAGGGTTCGACGGCTCCCAACTTGCAGACGAGGTCTACCCCTGCCTGACTACCATAGTACAGCCAAGTGAGGAGATCGCCTATCTGGCAATCAAGACCATGCTCTCCAGGTTAAAATATCCCCAGAGCCCGATCAGCCAGATTCTTACGAACTTCTCTCTCAAAATCGGAGATTCAACCTGAAAAGAGACATCGGATGTCAATTCCTGGTATGTAAATCCAACCACGACAATGAGAGGAAGCGATCAATCAGAGTCCATTCCTTTCTTGTTGGATTCGTGAAGTAGACGAGTGATTTCAACGCGTAAGGAATCTGATCCAGCTGACTCTGCTGTACCTTACTGCGCTTTTTCAATTCGATAAGGGAAAGGTTGTACGCCTTCAGAAGAGGAATCCGCTCAAACATCTTCTGGCATGCACCGTAGTACATGACCTGAGAAGTATCGGGGAGCCTGCCGTACCATGACAGAATGACAGACTCGAACTCAGCCTTGCGCAGCACCTTAAAGATTTGATCATGCTTCAACCTGGACGTATCGGGAACAGGTTCCTTCTTCATGGTAGAACTGATAGTGTTTCTCTTCGTCAGCACGGAAATTCCGACAGGAGTATCAGAGAGTCTTGATCGAAGAGTCTCATAATAACGCTCAGAGGTAAGGACACACACATGATCAAAAGCCGTATAGTAATCTTCTATCTGAGAATCCAGTCGGGAGAAGGTATCAAGATCGCTTTTGATTTCATAGACGACAGCCTTGCCGTTTATGAGAATAAAATCTGCCTTTGAAGATCCGACAGGAATCTGTGTGAGAGCAGTTGTCGTGTGCAGGTTATGTTTCCCCAGAAGCAGTTTATTCAGGAGTGTATTCTGATATACGTATTCATTCCTGTAGTCTTTCACCATGAAGGAATACACATCAGAGAAAACTGAGGTAATATTTTTTGTTTCCGGGGAGTCGACGAGGTGTGAGATCGCAGCAGTATAGGAATCTGCTACCCCGTTTCGGACCATATCCATAAATGACTTCTGGGAAAAGAAACTATTGAGAGTGTGTATGTAGGCTGCCATTTCCTTTCCTTGTATCTCTTCTCGGTCAGCTGAAAAATCAAGAAGAGCTGCCGGTTCCCAGTGAAAGGATGTATTCCTTACATCCTTCTTCAGTATCGAAGAGAATAGATGAAAAGTCTATCCCTGAATAGAATCAAAGTGAGCTAAGCCCTTTCGCCAAGATAGTCAGCAATTCAGCAGATCCGGTTTCACCGAGAACGTTTAGAGGCAGGCAGTAAAAGACACAGTGACTCTCGTTCACCTTCAGGATCTCTTTGACCTGTGAGGTGCGGTGTTCAATCCCCTCTGCTGATCACACTATTTGATCATAGGCCAGATGATACAAGACCTCCTGCCGGAATCGTAAACTTTTCACCATCTTCCTTCTGAAAAGGAGGAGAAGGGATGGCCGCAGCTTTGCTGAGGAGGAAGAGAGCCTTCTGAGTCAACTTAAGGAAACTGGTGGGGAGAGGGATGGGTTCTCATTCCCACCTTCAGTTCCATCTCCTACAGAACACGAAGAGATTTCCTTCTTACAGACAGAACGCTATCTGTCCCACACTCTTTTCAACTGCGGAATATCTGATGAACTCCTGTTCCAGTCTCAGGTTCTTTCTGATTCTGTCGAACCTCAGTTCATCATAGAGATCCTGCTCTCTCTGCGTGAGATGTTTCAGTTCAACCCTGGTAGGTTTGGTTTCCTCTCCCCATGAGATTTCATGATCCCGGAGAGTCTGCCAATCCATGAGGAAAGAACGGGTATGGGGGAAGATGGAACGGAACTGATCAAGAATACGGAACCCGTGGGTGTCGATGTCTCCCCAGTAATGGAGTTCTACCCTGTGCAGCCATGCACATTCCTTCAGTGCATCGAAGGTGTAGCCTCGACCGAAGAGGGCGATAGCATTCGCCACCTTCGGGAAGCTGAGTGCGCTGATATCATTCTCCAGAACGAATACATGGGTGATCGGAAGTTCTTCATCCTTCCGGTAGAGGCCGGCGAACTGATCGGACGGGATTGAGATATCTGAGCAGCCTCTCCAGCTGAGAGCTGGGTCAAGGTAGCGGAACCGAACTAATTCCGGTTTCCGGCAGTACCCGTACCGATCTTCGAAGCGGGAGGTGGTCTCGTCGATATACTCTGACTCGAGGGTAAGATCCAGCCACGCAGAAAGGATACCTTTGTAGGTCTCAGTGAATTTCGTGTCGATCCCCGGAAGATCTATCTGCCTGAGATAGACCCGGGGACGCGGATGCTCAATCATCCATCGGTACAGAGTGGACAGCCTCTCAAGGTCTTCTGCTATCTTCAGCAGCTCGAGAGGATATTTCCTTCCCCAGCTCTCCAGGCGGGTATCGACCGCTTGTAAGCGGAGCAGCAGATGAGAGAAAGATTCAAGCTCTCTGCTCTTTGTGAGGTACCGGGCAAGGTCCTCAGGGGTGGCGAACAGGAGAGAACGGGGAACCAGCTGCCGTCCGAACAGGCGGTGATTGAGTTCGTTCCACTGCAGGAATTCACTGAGGCGCTGATCTCTTCGATACTGATCGATCCAGGACTGAACTGAAGAGAAGTCGTCACTCATCTGACGCGAGGAGAGGGTTCCAAGGGAAACGGTGAGAGGGAAGCCATCCGATAGATGTTTCAGATAATAGCCTTTTTCCCACTTCGCGAGGAGCTGCCTTTTTATCTGAGAAGGTGTGATCAGCTCTCTCACTCACGCTCCTCCTGAGTCCGTCGTTTCTCCTTCTCCTCATGATACTCCTGTATCGTAAGATTCCTGAGCAGGGAAGTTCTTCCGTCAGGATTGTGAACGAAACCGACTGTGGAGACATAGGGTTCTATGATATGAATCTTCTGCAGGGGGGTGACAATGAGCAGCTGCAGGTTGAGACGTTTGAAGAGACCAAGTCCGTACTTCGCCGACTCATCGGATCCCCGACCGAAAGCTTCGTCTATGACGACGAAGCGGAAGGAGCGGGACTTCACCTCTCCCCACTCGAGACCGAACTGGTAGGCAAGAGAGGCAGCAAGGACCGTGTAGGCAAGCTTCTCCTTCTGCCCTCCCGACTTGCCGCCGCTGTCTGTATAGTGTTCGTACTCGCTGTCATCCTCTCTCAGACGCTCGGAGGCTGCAAAGACGAACCAGGAACGTACATCAGTCACTTTAGCTGTCCACTTCCGGTCGATGTCCGCATACCCCTGGCGACCCTTGAACCGGTTCACCAGCTCCTTCACCTGAAGGAACTTCGCCTCGCTGTACTGCTGCTCGGTTTCCTGAGATCCCTGACTCTCCACACAGGCCTTGAGTTCCTGCCTGAAGTTCCTGATCTCTGAATCAGTGGTATGCATAGCCTCGAGGAAGATATACCGTCCCGGATTATAATCGATTCCACGAAGAGACCGGTTGATAAGGTCGATTCTCTCCCTGATCTGTTGACTCTCTCTGCTGAGGAGGGCGTGGAAGTTTGCGATCTCACGGATCGTGTTCTCATTGAGCAGCACCTTGAACTGCTGTTCAAACCGGGGGAGATTCTCTTTTATCAGATTATCGAGCAGGGTACGGTACTCCCCTTCCGAGGCGATGGTATCATCCATCTCCCGCGTCTCATTCGGGTAATCACGGCGGAAGTCTCCCATCTTTGCTATGATGGCATCACGGAGGCGGTCAAGACGTTTCTTTGCAGCATCGATCTCATTCTGCAGTGCCTCGCGGATCTTCCGCTCAGCCGCATCACAGCCGCTCAAGGTGAGAGACAGGGCGGGAAGATACACAGGGAGGAGAGGACGGATAAGCTCCTCAACGACCGTGAGAGGATAGGGAGAACTCGTCAGGAGAGCTTCCTGATCCTTCAGGGCAAGTTCATCGCTCTCAATCTTCGTCCTGATACCCCCGAGACTCGTATGGTAGTGGTTGACAGTCTCTGTAGCACCGGCGATCCTCTCGGAGAGCTCCTTCATTTTTTCCTGCAGTTCCTTGAGGATATCGCTACGGTTTTCAAGGAGAGAGATCTCCTCCTTCATCTCTTCAATGCGCAGGGAAGCAGGTCTCCATTCGATCTCTTCGAACAGTTCATAGCCCTGAAGCTTTTTCAGGAGATCAAGAGACTCCTCCAGCTCTCTCTTCCTGGTCTGAAGGGACGCGATCTGAGCTCCCGCCTTCTGCATGTCTGCCTCTAAGAGGCTCTTCTGTTTCTCAAGAGCGGCAATCTTGGCTGTATTGGTCCAGCCGAGCACGTAACGGGAACGGTCGCCTATGGAGAACCGGTCATCCTTCTCGTGATGGACGGCGCTTCCCTTGATCTGCCCCTGTCGGGTCAGGGCGCGCCGTACGCTTCGAAACTCTTCAAGCGTGCTGCAGCAGATCACCTCTCCGAATCGGCTTCTCACCTGCTCTTTCAGCCAGGGGGCACAGGAACTATCAGATTTGAAGGTGAGCCTGTGATACAGCGAGTCTGCATCGAGGATATCGTGTTTTTTCAGTGCACTCTGCGTCATCCGGTAATAGACGAGACGTCCTTTCAGATGAGTCTCGTCCACCCACCGGGAGACTTCCCGGTAGTGTTCATCGGGAACAAGGAGGGAGAGTGCAAAGGAGCGGAGGATGCGTTCTATCGCTCCTTCCCATTCCTTGAACTCCTCATCAACCGCGATAAGCTCTCCTGCGAAGGGGAGCGTGTTTTCGGAAAGACCGAGTGCGCTGCAGAGACTCTTTCGTATATCAACCTGACGGGTGTCGATATTGCTCTTTCTGCTCCTGAGGGAGAGAATCTCATCAGAGAGACTCCCGTACTCACCTTTCAGATTTCTGAAAGAGAACTCCAGGTCACTCAGCTGATTCTCCGTTTCACCTCTTGCAGCTGTGACAAGCGTGATCTGCTCAGCTGCCGCTGAGCGGTTCTTCTCGAATTCTTCTATCCGTGAGGGGAGGGTCAGGGAGAGGGAGGAAGCGACCTCTTCATACTTCTGTGCCCGCCTCTGTTTCTCTCTCTTCTCTCCTTCAGCTCTGACGATCTCCGCCTTCAAGGTCTCGATCCGGTTTCCGCCGTTTTCCCGTATCGCTTCACGAAGGTCATCACGGTCAGCGTTCATCTGCTGAATGGAAGACTGGAGAGCATCTCTCTGCTGCACCACTTTCTTCTCGTTCTGCCTCTCCTTCTCGATCCGTTCGGAAAGGAAATCACGTTTGGTCATGGAGAAGAAGGAGCTGAGAGCCTCACGCCTTTCCGTGCGGCTCAGTATCTCCTGATCAGTCTCATGATATTTCTCAAGGTTTTCAATGAGGGGGGTGAGTTTCCCTATCTGCTCTTTCGCCTTGAGAATCGCTTCATGTGAGCGATTGAGATCCTCGAAGTGGTGGATCAGGTTTTCGATCGGCGTCGCCGAGTCGAAGGGTTCGAGCATATGCTCCTGCACGAAGCCTGTCAGATTTCCTACCGTCTTCAGAGAGACCGTCTGATGAAAGAGTTCCATCGCCTGTTTGTTACGCAGGCCGAACCGTCTTTGGAAAGAAGCCCCGTATTCAGGAAAGGTCTCGAACACTTCGATACCCTCCAGCCTTTTCAGCCGCTTCTTCAAAGAGGAGATATCACTGCCGAAATCACTGAAGTGCTCAGCGATCGAGAGAACAGCATCGGCAACGACGTAAAAGCGCTGAGGCTGCGAGGCACTATCTTTCTGGTAGAACACCTGGGCAAGAGTGACATCCTGGGAGAAATCCTCATTGCGGAAGTGACCGAGAATCACCGAGTGAGTACTCCCCGCATCCCGCAGGGCGACAGGCCTGGCACTGTAGCCCCCGTCACTACGTTCAGATTTGTAATATCCCATCACGTACGACCTGAGAGAGCGCTCCTTAAAGGTCGCTCCTGCCGCCTTGTTGTAGGAAATCCTGTTGGCAGGAACAAGGAGCGTCGTCACCGCATCGACGATCGTCGACTTACCTGATCCTATATCACCGGTGAGAAGCCCGTTATACCCTTCCAGAGGAATACGTACAACTCTGCCGTCGAAGGTTCCCCAGTTGTAGAGCTCTACCGTATGGCAGCGGAACCCGGCCCTGGTATCATCATCGGCGAACTCGAAGCCATACTCATTCATCCTCTGCTCCTTCACTCTCATCAGAATCAAGATACTCACTCAGCTTTCTGTCGAAGTCACTGAGCCACTGGGCATCGATAAAAGCCTTCAGGATACGCTTCACCTCAATCTTCTCTCTCTTCTGATCAAGGAACCGGATAAACCCGAGATCATGGATTTTCTTGAGATGGGCATCAAGACGGCTCTGCACCTTCACCTCATTCGAAGAGGAGGGAAAGAAGGCGCTGATCATATCACGCACCTCACTCACCTGGAGAATAAGCCGTGCCTCTCCCGAGGAGACCTCATGCTCGCTTATCTTACGCCTGAGAAGAGCGAGAATAAGGGAAACAGGATAAGAAAGAGGCCGCCTGGATACCAGGCGAGGAAGTGGAGCCATCTCCTCTTCCTCCTCCTTCGTCTTCAGGTAGGCAAACCCGTCGCTTTCATGAATCTCAAGGTCGAGACCGATCACAGCAAGATAATCTCTCACCTGCCCTTCAAAGCGCATCAGGGACTCCCAGAGAGAAGCCTTCTCCTCCTTGTAGAGAATCCCCTTCATAAGCTGTATCACCACCGGAGACATCTGCATCTCATTCGTTTCCATGCGAACTCCTCCTGCTGAATATGATACGTGAAAGACGGGCACGCCTCAGCACCCCGCTTTTCTCATCACGCCATTGTACGGTATCAGAGACCGACTCATCCACTATGGCAGAAGAAGACTCCTCCGCCATCAGAAGATAGGTCAGCACCTCCGCAAGCCCCATCTCGAGAGGAAACTGTTCAAGCAGATCAGAAAGAGTCACCTGATCAGAGTCCTCCAGGGCTCTGTCAATATTGCCCTGCAGCCTCTCCCTGTCTACAGCGACAAGGTCGAAGAGCTTGTTGGTATCGACCTCAAGGTCATCTTCTTCCTCAATTCTCGAATCCAGATCAGCCTTCTGCTGCGGTGTATAGAGCTTCTGTTCCATAGGGAGGTTCACCCGGGCCTTAGCCTCATCGACCTCCATCCAGAAACCCTCCACCTTCTCATCCCTGAGACCCACGGCCTTCTTCTCGATGGCATCAAGCAGCCCTATGATCCGTCTGTTCTCCCAGAACGCACGGTCATCAAGATAGCGCCTCAGCTGACGTGAAAGACGACGTACCGTCCCCTGCGTCTGACCTCCCGCCTCCATCCAGTCGAAGTGAATCCTCTTGAGACGGAAATCCTTTCTCAGATCCCCCAGCTCCTCAAGCTCATAGATCCTGTCGAGCTGTCTCGACAGCTCCTCCTGAGCATCAGGAGCCATGATGAAATCCCAGAACGCCTGAAAACTCCGTCCCTCATCAGAATTCTCAATCGCATCATGGCCGTGAAAGAACTGCTCAAGCAGTTCTCCCTTCTCCCCTTCCCAGGTCGCAATATCTTCACGAATCTCACGGTCCAGGGAACGGAAATGATTATCGACAGCACGGAAGTCTCCAAGAAGTTCACGTGCGGTACGCCTGAACTGAAGAAACCTCTCCCTGATCTGCCTCTCATCCATCACAGGAAGATCTCCCCCCTTGATACGGGCAATCTGCCTGTCCAGCACCCTCTTCTGCTCCTCAAGCTCTGCAATCCGTACATCCTTGTCCTTCTCAACCCCCTGCACGATCTGACGCAGCAGATCGAAGCAGGTGTTCAGACGACTCTCGGTTCCGATGAACTGATGGGCGAACAGCCCATCCATCCACTGAAGCACCCGCTCAGTCGCCGGAGTAAGATCATAATGGGGAATATCAGAACCGTCCGGATAGAACTTTCGAAGCCACTCTCTTCCCGGAGCACTCCACTCCTCCAGGTAATCAGAGGCATTGCGGGGAAAAGGGTCATCAGCTCTTCCGTCACGGAGAGAAAACAGATAATCCTCAAGACGCATCACCATCTCATCCTCATCGACCTGACGGGCATTCTCCTCACGGAACACACGATCAAGAAAGCTGATGATCAGCGGAGCATTATCTGCAGCCATGAGACGCCACGAAGGATGATTCCTTCTTCTGCTTGTAAGTGCATCGAAATCGAAAGGCATGCCTTAACGTATCACCGGAGAAGAGAGTGTGCAAGTAGAAGATTGAACTCTCACGAATCGAAAAACCAACAGAGTGCTGACGCAGTCCCATACAACCTGACACTTCACATTAGCAGTGATGTTATCGTATCGATTCAAACCTATAATCGCCAATCAGGATACCTTTCGTGCAGGGTTAGCATAAAAATCGCCAAAATAACTCAGGAAGTCAGGGAAAAGTACATGTGCGGAAGCAAACTCTCTCAGCAACTCCGGATTCAGGGTTGTGGTTCTGAGTGGTCAACGAGAGGAAAGGACATCTTCACGGCACAGCCTCTGGTATCTGTCCTATTCTTGATTGATATCGTTCCGTTGTATTTCATGACAATTCCATAAACGAGGGACAAGCCCAGGCCGGTATTCACCCCGTTGTGTGATTTGGTGGAATAAAATGGGGTGAAATAGTCTTTACTGATATCTATACCCTCTCCGGAGTCCAGCACAAGTAATTCCAGATAGTTCTCATGATTGACGAAAGTTCTTTCGATAATGATGTCGATCGTTCCTTCCCTGTGTATTGACTCGAAGCTATTCTTGATGATATTCAGCAGGGCTTGCTTGAATTCGTTCTCATTGATATAGACAGTGTTGTTTCTATCTCTTTCTATCAGATTGATCCTGATATCCTTCAACTTCGCGTTCACACTCAGCAGGTCTATCATCTCTTTCACCAGGTCATTGATATTGATATCTTCCGGTGCAACCTTTTCGAGATTGGAGAAATTCTGCAGATTGCTGACGATCTTGTTGATATATATGACCTGCTTGGACAGCTGGTTCACGATCGAAAGAAGATCGGAGTCATTGAAACGGAATCTGATATTTGTAAGGTAATTGCTTATAATATCAAGGGGATTGTTTATCTCATGAGCGACCCCGGCAGAGAGGAGTCCGACAGATGAGAGTTTCTCCGACAGGTGATGATTCTGCTGGAGGTAGTCGTACTCAGTAATATCGTAGAAGATCAGCATAGATCCAATTTTCTCAATCCCGTCATAGATAGGAGAGTAGTGGACATTGTAGATCCCCTCCACACCCTGAATACTCAATGACAGATGGTAGGAGGTCTGCTCGGAAGGTTGCAAGAGCATATTCAATATCACATGCTTTGTCATATCTGTTGTCTTATCCAGAATAAGATGTCCCGGCTTATCGGCAAGATCTTTCAGGCTCACCTGAAAGGTGCTCACGAAATATTTGTTTGCGAGTTTGAGCATTCCCTCGTTATTGAGAATGACAAGATTCACCGGGAGATTCTCAAGTATCGCTTCATTGTACTTGAGAAGGTGATAGAAGGACTCGGACGTTTCGTCGTTCTCAGGCCGTTCTGAGAGCTGAGTATAGGCCATCTTGATGATCTGCATTCTCCCTATACTGTGGATATACTCTGTGAGAACATTCATACCGTTTCGGATAATTGATACTCTATCCGAGATATCGAGGGCCCAGTCGATTTTATGGGTCATGATAATAATACAGCACCCCTCATCTCTCAGTCTTCTCAGGACGGTCTTGAGGATCTGATAATACTCGACCGAAAGCTTGTCCAGAGATTCGTCCAGAATGAGTACTCTCGGGTTGTTCTTGATCTTGGCAAGGATTGCGACAAGTGCACGCTCGGAGAGCGTCAGGTTTTTGATCAGCTTCTGAACATCAAGGGTTATCCCCATTTCCTGCAGATACTCTTCAGCCATGGAGTTCATGTTCCGTTTCAGGCTCAGGGAGAAGAAAGGGGTCTTGATATCATTGAAGAAGAGGGTCTCTGCAACGGTGAAATAGGGATTCAGCATCAGCTGCTGGTGGACGAATCTCACTCCCTTCTTTTTAGCAAGTTTTGTCTGGATATGTGGATACTCATGCATATCGAGCAGAATTGAACCTGAGTCAGGCTTTGCCAGGCCGCACAGGATCAGTCCCAGACTTGATTTCCCTGCCCCGTGCTCGCCGATTACGGCATGGATACTGCTGCTGTGAAAGCGGATATTGATACGATTGAGGACTCTCACCTTATTGTAATTGAGTCGTACATTCCTGATATCAATGAGCTTCTGGGGCATACTACGCTATTCCATACTTCTTCAGTTTCAGGTACAGCGTATTCCTGCTCATATTCAAGTATTTTGCTGCTTCGGACTTGTTGTTATTGGTATTGAGAAGAACCTTCTGAATCAACTCCTTCTCCTTCTGCTGCACCGGGCTCAGAGAATTGCTCCCGCTCTTACCGCTGAACTCGATCCCGGGAGGAAGATCCTCGATCATGATCTCTTCACTCTGGCTTATGGTCGCTGCATAGAGGAGAGCGTTCTTGAGTTCTCTGATATTTCCCGGCCAGTGATAATCCCTGAAGAGGGAGAGAACCTGAGGAGATAGACGCTTCGCTGTAAGAGATGCACCGGAACATATTCTGCTCAGCAGGGACTGAACCAGATCTTCGAGATCTTCCATCCGCTTTCTCAGCGGAGGGATGCGCAGCAGGGCGCCGTTCAGGCGATAGAAGAGGTCTTCTCTGAAATCTCCTTCCGCAACCATTGCCGACAGGTCTTTATTAGTGGAGGCGAGAAAGCGCACATTGATCTTCCGCGTTTCATGCCCGCCAATCCTTCTCACCTCCTGGTTCTGAAGAACTCGCAGGATTTTAGCCTGCAGCGTTTTCGGCATATCTCCGATCTCATCGAGCAGAAGAGTCCCTCCGTCCGCCTGCTCAAACACTCCCCGGTATTCAGAGGCGGCTCCTGTATAGGCACCCTTCTCATGACCGAACAGTTCATTATCAAGAAGACTCTCGGGGAAGGCGGCACAGTTGATCTTGATAAATTTCTCCTCACTCCGGTGCGAATGATGGTAGACATATTCCGCCAGCCCTTCCTTGCCGGTTCCATTCTCCCCGCTGATAAGGATCGTGATATCAGATGCAGCAAGCTGTTTTGCACGATATAGCACATTGCAGTATTCAACATTCCGGCTGTCCAGGAGCGGCAACTCCCCCTTGCTCTCGGAAGGCTCCTCTGCATCTTCCTTCTTGTCTGCCTGATTCTCCGTCGCTGACTCGATCCGTGTACAGAGTGTATTGAAATCTATCGGTTTCCGCACGAAGTCGAAGGCTCCGAGCTTCATCGCCCTGACCGCGGCCTCTACCGTGGCAAATCCCGTGATCATGATGACAGGAATACAGGGATACACTTCCTTCAGTTTCTCCAGAGTATCGACCCCGTTCTCATTGCCCAGCTTGACATCAAGAAGAATGACATCGATATCTTCACTTTCCAGGACAGAAAAGGCCTTCTGCGTGTTCTGTGCATAATAGAGAAAATGCCCGACGAAAGAAAAATTATCTTTCAGGACTTGAAACAACTGGTAGTTATCATCAATGAACAAAATATCCAAACGCTACACTCCCCTGCACACTCATTGTCCTTACAAATTCAGGACAATCTGAACAGACACTGTCCTATTTTAGGACAACTGTAGTATAAAAGATGTGAAACCGCAATGTGAGAACATGAAAAAACTCATACGGTACAAACAATAAAGAAATCAGGCCGTCTGTTGGCACAGTATATGCCATAACAAAAACTAGAATACCATGTATATAAGGAGAGAACATGAAAAAGTTGTTATCAGTGTTGCTAATCGGTTCTTTGGTACTGGCTTCGATCTTCGCATCGGGAGCTAAAGAGACTCAGGAGTCTTCCGGGGAGAAGGCAATAGGAGATCTGAAGATCGTTCTGATCCTTCCAGGCCCCATCAACGACCAGTCGTGGAACGCGACGAACTATGCTGGTCTTGTCGCATGTAACGAACAGCTCGGTACAAAGATGGAATACATCGAAAACGTACAGGCATCTGATTATGAATCGACGTTCAGGAATTACAGTGAACGTGGATATGATCTGATCATGGCTGCAGGAACTCAGTTCGATGATGCTGCAAACAGTGTTGCTCTTGATTATCCCGACACGACATTCTGTGTTGTAAACGGATTCAGAGCTGACGCTCCCAATGTCTCTCCCATATTCCCCAAAGAGTACGAAGCAAGTTATATTGCCTCCCTGATCGCTGGAGAAGTGACTGAAAACGGTAAATTCGCCACAATCGGCGGATTCCCCAATGAAGCAATGGAGAAACTCCTTGATGTCTATGAAGAAGTCGCGGTAAGTATCGCACAGGACAGAGGCATCTCCGGCGCATCGGCAACCCGCTCATATGCGAACAGCTGGGATGATATTGCACTGGGCAAGCAGATGGCTGAGACCATGATCGACAACGGTGCCGACACCCTCTTCGTTTACGCGAACCAGGTCGGCCTCGGAGCTATTCAGGCAACAAAGGAGAAAGGTCAGAAGTTCGTCGGATTCTCAAGCAATCAGAATGATATCGCTCCGGGAACGGTCGTCGCGTCTGTCATCTTCGATTTCCAGACCTTCTATACCTGGGCTGTTGAAAAATTCGCAGAAGGAACTCTCAGTGGAGGTGAGGTGCACGAAGCAGGTATTGCAGAAGGAATCTTCAAACCCGTCTATCCTGATGGTTTCTCGGAAGCTATCAAGGGAAATGTCGAAACAGGAATCGCGAAAGCTCTCGACGGAGAAGTCGATTTCGCCTCAATGTTTAAATAAGAAAGCAGACAGATACTGTCCCGGCGACGTTCGGGACAGTGTCTCTCTCACTGCAGAGAGGATCTCACGGTTTTATACCATGATATCCTCTTTCTATCGTACGAGGACCACCATGAGATCTGTCGGGGAAGTGATATGAATACACCTTTTTTTGAACTGAGAAATATCTCGAAATATTTCGCGAAAGTCATCGCAAACAAAGACGTCTCCCTATCAGTCGACCGGGGGGAAGTGCTTGCACTTCTCGGTGAGAACGGTGCAGGCAAGAGTACCTGCATGAAGATTCTCTACGGCCTCTACCAGGCAGATGAGGGAGAGATATTCAAAGAGGGAGAAAGGATCTCGATACATTCCCCCCGGGATGCCATGCACTACAGGATCTCCATGATCCAGCAGCATTTCTCGCTTGTATCAGCCCATAGCGTGACTGAGAATATCATTCTCGGGAATGTGAAGGGGAAAATCAACTGGAAAAAAGCCGAGAATTCCATTCAGGAACTTGCAGACAGGTACGGCTTCAACGTCGATGCAAAAAAGAAAGTACACGAGCTCACCGTGGGAGAGCAACAGAAGGTGGAAATACTTAAGGCACTCTACCTCGAAGCAAACCTTCTGATCATGGATGAACCAACAGCTGTCCTCACTCCCCAGGAGATCGATACCCTGATGGATTTCGTAAAGGAATTTTCCAGTAAAGGGAATGCTGTCATCTTTATCACCCATAAACTCAAAGAAGTCATGCATGTCGCCAATAGAATCATCGTGATGAGGTCAGGGAAAGTCCATGGTGATGTATTAAAAGATGAAACCGATGAGATGCAGCTCTCAAAGATGATGATCGGCCATACCATGCAGGAGCTGGATAGAGAAGATAAAGGAACGTACGCACAGGAAGTTGCCCTCTCGGTAAAGGATCTGAGCGTCGTACCGAAAAATGAAGTTCCTCTGCTCCATCATATACATTTTGATATTCACAAAGGAGAGATATTCGGGATTGCCGGCGTGTCCGGAAACGGACAGCAGGAATTGTGTATGACTCTCTGCGGAGCAATGAAACCGACTTCAGGTTCAATTTTTCTTGCAAATGAGGATATCACGAACCTCTCCATCAGCAGACGAATTTCACTGGGAGTAGGATATGTCCCGTCAGACAGACACCGCTACGGGATGGTGATGGATATGAATCTTTCAGAAAACATGTACCTGAAAGCATGCTATGCTAAAGAGTGGAGCAGGAACGGATTCATCAACAGGAAAAAACTTGCCGAGACAACCTATGATATGCTGAAGAAGTATGATGTAAAAGCTCCGGGGCCTTATGCTCTTGCACGGGAACTCTCCGGAGGGAATCAACAGAAAGTCATTGTCGGGCGCGAGGTGGAATTCTGCGGAGACTTCATTATCTTCGACCAGCCGACGCGGGGACTGGATCTCGGCGCTATCAACAATGTTCACACAGCGATATTAAAAGAGAAAAAGAAAAACAAGGCGATCATGCTGGTATCTACAGAATTATCTGAGATCTTCGCATTATGCGACAGAGTCGCAGTGTTCTATAAGGGAGAGATTCAGGGAATCTTTAAAACCTCTGAACTTGACAGTCAGAAGATCGGATTATTGATGGCCGGCTATGCACATCAGGAAGTGATATAATGGATAAAAAAACTCGGGATATTTTGATAACGAACTTCTTCGCCGTCATACTTGGATTGATATTAAGCGGTATCATGATTCTTTTTCTGAAAAAGAACCCCCTCTACGTCTTCTCGATCCTCTTCTCCTCGATGTTCCGTGACGGGTACACGATCGGAGAAATCTTTGTGAAGGCCACGCCCCTGATCTTCACGGCACTCGCCTTCGCTTTCACCTTCAAGGCCAGTCTGTTCAACATCGGTGCACAGGGACAGTTCTACATCGGATCAATCACAGCCGTGACCATATCACTGCTCATACCCAATCCGCTCGCCATTCCTCTGGCTATCGTCTGCTCATTTGTAACAAGCGGACTCTGGGGAGGCTTCATCGGCTTCTCAAAGGCGAAATTCAAGGCGAATGAGTTCCTCATCAGTATGATGAGCACCTACGTCGCCCTCAACCTCATGAACTATCTCCTCAGAACCGTGCTGATAGAGAGCAAAGGGGAGTATCCCCAGACCGACTCCCTTGCAAGAGGAACCTGGTTGTTCAAGATCGTACCAAACACGCGTCTCCATGTCGGTTTCATTCTTGCTATCCTCGCTGCCGTGACTGTCTGGCTCATTCTCTACAGAACGACCTTCGGCTTTCGGATCAGAGCCGTAGGACAGAATAAGGAAGCTGCAAGGATGAGCGGAGTCAATCCGGAGAAAATATACATTATCTCATTCATTATCAGTGGCGGCCTGGCAGGACTCGCCGGTGTCACCGAAGTGAACGGTGTACAGCATATGCTGTTACAGGGATTCAATCCTTCGATCGGAGCCCTGGGAATCGGGATCGCGATCCTTGCGAACGGGAACCCGATCGGAATCATCTTCGCTTCGATTCTCTTCGGCGCCCTTCATGTCGGAGGGACCATCATGGGACAGTTATCGGGTGTCCCGTCGAGTATCATAAATCTCATGGAAGGGTTTGTGATGGTATTTGTCATCATCTCCTACCATGTAAGAAGAATATGGGAAGTGAACAGAGATAAGAAACTTCTTATAGAGGGGACAGTATCATGATTATCAATTTATTCTCCAGAGCTATGATGATGAGCACGCCTCTTCTTCTTGGATCCCTGTCTGAAGTCTTTTCAGAAAGAACCGGGGTGATGGTCACAGCGATTGAAGGGATCTTCCTGATGGGTGCATGGGCGGGATTCACCGCTTCGTACATCACTGGATCCCTCGCCATGGGACTTGTCTATGCTGCGATAGCAGGATTGCTCGTAGCCATGCTCTACGCTTTCATCGTCGTCACGCTGAAACAGCATCAGATCGTAACCGGGACAGCAATCAACATACTCATTCTCGGGCTCTGCTCATTCCTGCAGAGAGTGGTCTTCGGAGTCCCCCTCTCTCCACTCACCGTCGAACCGTTGAAGAAAATAGCAATACCGATCCTCTCTGATATTCCCTTCATAGGCCAGATATTCTTCCATCAGAATATACTGACATACTCCATCTACTTCCTCGTTCCCCTCGGGTATTTCATCCTCTACAAGACCTCTCTCGGTCTTGTGATCAGATCAACAGGAGAAAACCCGGAGGCGGTCGATGTTTCAGGAATCAGCGTGTCACGGGTACGCTTCGTGACCGTATCAGTCTCGGGAATCATCTGCGGTATCGCAGGCGCCTTCTACTCCATCGGCTACCTCGGTATGTTCACGACTAACATGATCGGAGGAAGAGGATGGATAGCCTTCGCTATCTGTTTCCTCGGAAACTGGAATCCGATAGGAGCCTTTGTAGGCACACTGATCTTCGGCCTGGCTGAAGCCTTCGCCATCCTGATGCAGGCAAATGCGGCAACGATGCTCCCCAACGAGCTGTTCATCGCCCTCCCCTACATACTGACTATCGTATTAACAATAAGCAGAAGATCCTTCAATGTCCCCTCGAAACTGGGAATAGCCTATTACGAAGAGAACTGATCCTCATGTTGAAGAGATTAGATATCGGAAGCAGATAGAATGCATCGTAACAGGAACCATGAGAAAAGGGTTTTAACCCTAAATACGTTTCGAGTACTCCCCTGATTTTAATTCCTCAAGAGTAGGACGAAACCGCTCTACGAATAGGGCTACCTTTCCAACCTCTGAGTTTTGAATCTCTTCATACATGTTCATTGCTTAATAGAGAGTCACGAATAATCATCCTCAGCACGTCCCCGAGGATCAGGGGCAGCAAATATCGTCAGCTGAAGTTCAGTGTCATCAATAAGACGATATTCCGGTAATCTTCCTGATAGATGTTTACTGTTTGAAAGTATTATTGGAACCCCCTCTCCTCGTCGATCCATAATAAACTGACGATGAGGAGCCGACAGGTCATGAGAGAGCGGACATCGCGCGAGAAGGCTTGTGAGGAGTTCATTACGGTTTGCCTGTCTCAGTGGAAGGCTTTCAATTGTCATGGTATTCGGGATTGTACCAGGTGAAAAAATCTCCAGGCGATCTGAATACATATGCAACCGTATTTTGGATGCCTGAATTGAATAGTCTCTATGGGCAACTGCATTCACAAGTGCTTCAAAGACTGCTTCCATCGCATATTGAGGAATATCTCTTCTTGCAGGATCTTTCACTGCGTATACATTCATATTTTTTTTAACAAAGGCATACGCATCAGCTATCTGAACATCCAGAGGACCTTTGATATCTTTTGCATCTACCTGATATGCTGCATTTCGTTCAGCACCACGGTACACGACAGCCTGAATAAAGGCATTGGAAAGAAATTCGTCGGGATCTGCACATGCCATCAACAATCCACCAACGCTGGGACAGATTTCTCCCTCATCATTCTGAGTGAGGAGCTTGAGTTTTTGCAGGAATTCACTATCACTTGCCGGTGAGAGCGGAGTCCTGTACTTTTCCCATATCCTTTTATCAAGGCATCCGACGGGTGCCTCATTCACTGCTTGCTCATCAAAACGAATGATTCGAGCCTGACTTCTCTGCTGAAAAAGCCTCGCAAGAATATCTGGAGTCATCTGCCGTTTTGAACTTCCAATCCTTTGAAAATAGCCCCCTGGACTCTGATGGACATACAAACTCTTTGATATATCAACTCTGATAACTACCCGTTCAAGACCCTCATCAGCTATGACGGGAAGTTTCCTGATCCTGCACTCAAGCTGAGGTGTGATGAGATCATTACAGATATTTCGTATCCAGGTCTCAACAATGTCTAATTTTTCTTCTGGAATACCTACGATTGTGCGGGATGTATCATCTACCCCAAACACAAAAACGCCCGAAAAAGAATTAGCCATTGCAGCAAATTCATCGGCTATCGAATGTCTGTGAGGAGCGTTGACCTGAAGCCCTTTATATCGAAGATCCTTCAATTCAAGGGAAGAATCTTCTCCCAATCTAATCTGTTTCAGCAACTCTTCTGTTGTATCAAACATCCGGAGCCTTCCTTTTGCCTCTTATACGAGCGTACCTTTTATCGAATGCGATTTTACCACCTTCCATAATAGTACAAATAGCCTCTCGAATTCCTGATTCTTCGAGCCCTCCCTGTATATTCACCTGTATCAGTCCACCATCAAATTTTAATTCACTGACCAACTCAGAGTCTCCGTTCACGACGATATTAGGATTATGAGTAACAATAATCAGCTGACGATTATTTTTATTCTCTTGAATCTGAGTGACAATAAGATCAGATATCAACGCATTATCCAAATCATCCTCTGGTTGATCAATTATTAAGGGTTCATTACCATAACTCAACAGGAATGCGAGAATAGCCGCTGCCTTCTGACCGGCGGATCCTTTCTCCAGATCATCAAACTTTCCTCTTACATCACCCTTAGAATATTTAACTCTGAGCATATCTTCAGGCCACCATGCATCCAGTTGATCAAAAGCCGAGGGTTTGTTTTCCAGAAGAGTTTTCAGTCTGTTATCAAATTTTCCATGATTTCCTCTATCTTTCCCTTCTGCAATCAACCATGTGTTGGATTTCACCTGTGAAAGGAGGTGAGGAATCTGTGTGTCGGGAATATTTTCCTCTTCCCAATTACAGAGTTCCCAGAGAATTCCCTTCCTGTCATCCTGCTCATACACAGAACTTCTGAAATTGAATTCTCCAAGATCGAGAAGTGAACGGTAGTCATCTTCTACCGAACTCATATCGCCATAAGGAACAAGATCCATGCGAACATAGGTATTCTCTCCGATCACACTCTGAATAAATCGCCTTCTTTTCTCAAGTAACTCACCCCGTAATGACTGAAGGATCGAAAGGCTTTCTGTGATCTGAGTTTCTGTTGATTCGGCTTCCGTTCTGATGGCATCTAGATTTTTCAACTGCGTGACCAAATGATTGCGCTTTTGAACCCATTCCCCATAAAGCGAAAGACTGAGAGAACTTTTTTTGTCCTCATACTCCTTCACCAGGCTCTTATACGCATCCATACTTTCCTGTACAGACTGATACCATGCACTTGAAAGCATGCGCTCAGATCTTCTCTCTTTTATTTCTGAAACCCGCTTGGAAAGTTCTCGTATTGACTGATTGATCTCATTCAACTCAATCGCACTCTGATCATGGATGCTCTTGATTTCAGCAGTAGTCTCATCCTGATCATCGAATAGATGCTTAGGAAAGTCAGATATCTCCACACTCGAAGCGAATTCCAATAATCGATTTGAAAGGTCTTGAAAAACATGGTCATCAGGAAGGCTGTTTTTCTGCTGGCTACGATTCTGAAAATTCTTAAGAATAGCGCCGTGACCCTTCTCTTCATATTGTTTCAGGTCTCTCTCAACATCTACAAGGTCCACTCGAAGCTTTTTCTCACCATCCAAATGACGTAATAAATCCCGTTTTCGCTCTCTCAGTTGTATAAACTGACTTTTCGCACTCTCCCAGCGGGCTTTCCAATCCTTATAATTTACTTCCGGAGTCCGGTCAATAATCGAGAGAAGACCTCGTGGATTTGATGCGAGTTCATCGATCTGTTTCTGGCTGAAAATACTGAGAGGGAAACGTTCTTTCAGATCACCTGGCTCAGCTTCTTTCCATGAACTATCATCATATTCATTGAGGACTGAGCCTTCTCCATCCTGTCGCCAGAGCAGTTGATAATCTTTTCCATGCCGGTGAAGTTCAAGAATAATTTCCGTCTCCTCCAGCATCACACCTTTATCCCGGACTAGACTCATGAACTTATCAAGAGCTTCTTTCACACGGGGAGCCTCTATTCCAAGGTTCTGATCACGCCTGGAAGCGATACGGATTGATTCAAGAACCGTCGACTTCCCCGTTCCTCTTCCTCCTATAACAGCATTAAAGTGAGGATGAAAGGGAAGAATGAATGGCCTTCCACCTATACGGCCACAGTGCTGCATATTCCGGATCGTGAGTTTTGTCAAAAAATTATCGGGTATCTGATTTGGACTTTCTTCCTGATTTCTTACACAGAACTCATGATCCATAAGCGCAAGACGAAGACCGGCAAGAGAAGGTTGACTCATTTTAATCCAACTGAAATAGCGCCCTATCTCATCCGGTGTATGGGCATCGGAACCAGCAATCTTTGCAAGACTATCTACCTTTTTATTCAATGAAGGATCAACATGATCATATGCATGAAGATCACAAAATTCTCCAGCCGTGATAGCTTGTAAACTTTTTTCAAGCTCCGGCGTAAGGGTTTTCTTACCTTCGAGCAATCCCTGTTTTTTGTCGATGTGAGCTGCAATAGCAAGTCCACCAGCAGAGACAATCTCTTCAACAGTATCGCAAAAACCTTTAGTTGTGGACGTTTTCTCCGGATCCCCGAAATTTTTGGTAATTCCGCTGGCACCGAGAATGGAGAAAATCTTCCTACTATCATGGTCTGGGTCAAAAACAGCCAGGAGATGTACTCTTCCTCCACTATCGGCTACAGTGATCTCTACTCCCGGGAAAATGACTAGATCCCTGTACCATCCCGGTTTTCTTTCAAGGTCCTCTAATTGTTTGAGTTCAGACTTGAGACCATCAAGCCATCCGCCAGAATTGTGGTCAGTGACAGCGACACAGTCAAGACCGGCCTCCATAGCCTTCCTGAGCCATTGTGTATGGCTTATGTTTTTCAGGGAATCATCACCCCTACCATAATCATCTGACTCTGGTGTATGTACATGGAAATCAAATTTCCACCATCTACTTCCTGGAAAACCCCATGTATCTCTCATTCCACTCACCTTACATCCTTTCACCGTCCTGAGTAATCTCAGAAGCTTCCATTCACAACCATACATGTATTCACAGTTGCTATCCCTGTTGTATCAGGGTCAGGGGTTCAACCTGATTCATTCTCCCACATGCAGCTTTGAATTAATCTCATAAAAAGCCTTCTCTGCTGCAGAAGGGAATCATATATTCTCCAATTTTTCGGGGCATCAGTATATCACAGAAAAAACTGTCAGAAACCGGAATCGTTGTTCTGTTAGTCCATACTATCACTTTGATTTTCATTCTACATTGGAGAATTTTCAAAATCAAGCACTGTCTAGAATTTAGTCCCTCTGCAGCTGTTTCACACTGCTACCTCAAACACTCTCCTTTACTGGCAGTTGGTATTAATCAGGTCATCGATGACAGCCTGACGAACTTTCACCGACCAGATTTTCGGCCTCTTAATCTTGACCTCATAGAGAATCACGTCAGCTTCGTTTGTTATCTCAGAATCGACTCGTTCTTTGTATATCTGAAGGGAATGAGTATTTAATCGTCGGCCACTCAACAAAGGCCTCAACGACCTCATCCTTTGCGATAAAGCCATAAGTTAGATAGGAGAAAAATCTGCACAAAAACTGTTCATACCGTTCCTGAGTAGTCTTCACCACATAGGCGAGAACAGTCACTCTGCCGTGCAGTTTTCGTCATAGCTTTGAAAAACCTTTTCGAAGGAAGCTTCGCTGTACGACAGTCAGGAATGAACCTTGAGAATCTCTCCAATAATGATCCGTTCCTTCTCATAAATCTCTCCAGGATGCAATATATCGATGAGTTTCACATGGGTACTGTCATCATTATAATGCACTTCCTCCGACTCCCAGTAACCGGAAGCGAAACCGATCAGAGCGGAACTTCTTACATCACTTCTTCCACTCGAGAGATTTCTGCTGCACGCAGTTATCATGATATCGCAGGAATGATGGAGAAAGAATCGGTAATTCCCTTCAATGATTGCGTGGGTATCTCCTGCGGTGCAGATTCCGACTCTCACACCTCCGGCGCTTTTCAGTACAACCCGACGGTCTTTTCCTCTAGCATGATCATCACATACGAGTGCGTAATTATGTGAACCCTGTAGTGTTTCTATCACAGAGCGTAGCGTCGTCGTTTTTCCTGCATTTCCAGCCCCCTGAAGAATGATGAGCTTCTGTTGATTCTTATCCATACATACTCCTGATCTTATATATTTCTGCCTTTACACTAAAGACACTTTATGAATACATCCTACTGAATTCTCTTTCTGCGGGCAAGGAAAGACCAAAACAACTCAATCCTCATAGAGAAGTACACGGTGGAAAGGATTCAACTGAGAGAGTTGGGCAGTATGGAACCGAGAGGAAAGGCAGATGTTCGGAGAAGAACGAATATCCTGATAGAACCAGTTCGTACAGGCGGCTATGCCGCCTGCCGGTGTTCAATCTGTCTACTGCTCCTGTATCGGGAGGATCACGTGGTTTTGCTCGAGTGTTTGAATAATCAGATCAGGAACCTCTTCGGCCTGTAACCCTCGAATCTTCACCTTGAAATCAGCCCGTCGAAACGAGCTCTCAAAATATGCAACATCAGCTCGAATCTCTCTCAGATATCGCACCTTCTCTGCTTCAGTCAAGGACACCTCAAGCTGGTTTGAATCCTTATCTAAGAAGGTGAGTCTGTTCAGAATATTCGTAGGTGTATCATTCAGGTAGACGGAATACAGCTCCTTGAGTTTCTTATGCCTCTTGTACACGCTCAGATAACCAGCCATCAACCCCGCAGGGGTTCCTGCGACAACACAGTCGATATCTTTATCGAATATCTGATCAAGTACAATACTCGCTTTTCTTCTGAATTCATGCATGACCAGACACTCATCCTGAAGCCTTTCTATCGGCTTCTGGTAGAATTCCTCCACCATATCATTTACATCAAAGAAAGAGAACCCGATTGTAGCAGCCAGCATACGACCGACCGTGGTCTTACCGACACAATACATTCCCACCAGATATATAATCATACCTCACACCTTCCTCACAGCAATCATTGCTGACTCATCGTTTCTTAGAAGAAAAATAGACATGACATCCAGTGCTAGAGATAATCCAACTTTCCTTCGATATCTTCCAGGGAAAGCCCTTCGTATACAGTTCTGTAACCGGGATATCGCTTGACAAAATGTACGGCCTTGCTCTTCAGCTTAGGAATACTGATTTTTTCCTTATTGAGCTTAATCTCCACGATTTCAAGGGTTGAATGAACATCATCCACTGCAACAAGATCAATCTCATTCACATTCCCCTTTTCCCAGTAGGTTCCCACCTGAGAGTAATCAGGTGACCGTGAGTAACTATCGATGAACAGGCGTTCCAGGGCAGAGTCGGAAAAGCCCGAGATATCCCGGTCGATGAGCTTCCTCACATATGCAAACCTTTCATTTTCAATCTGTGAATAATTTCTGTAGATGAACCTGAACCAGAATCGGAAAAAATGATCCTTGATCTGATACTTCTGAACTCTTGAATCCTGTTTTGTCCCAACAGGAAGAACCTTCTTCACGATATCATAGGTCTCTTCGAGACGAAGGAGGTGTCCGCCGATGCTCTTATTGAGAACCGACTCGATCTCAGGGCGTGAAGTCCTCCCTGCCGCAATGAGTTCAAGAATGGAGAAGTAGAGCCCGTATTCTTTCCCGAACTCCTGAATAAGCAGATTCTTTCCCTCTTCAATGAAAAAGGAATCCCTGCTGAGTATATACTGAAGCACTGAATCCAATGATCTACAGCTGGCTTCCAGGAGAATCTCCAGGTACCTGGGAACCCCTCCCGTGATGAGATAGAAAAAAAAGAGGTTTTCTACAGAATACGCATCATACTCATGAAGAATCTCTTTGATGGTGTGAATACCGAAGGGTCTGAGGTGCAGTATCCTGTCGGCTCTCCCGAATAGCGGTTCCTTCTCATTCTTAAAGATATCTTCCATCAAAGAGAAGACTGATCCGATGAATAGAATATGTACATGAGTCTTGAATTTACTCTCATCCCAGATGTTCTGAATCTCGGAAAAGAGCGCCGGCTGTATATGTTTGAATTCCTGAAACTCATCAATGATGAGTACAAAGGGTTTCTGCTCACCATACTTCAGAAATAACTTAAAGAGGTCACTGAAATGCTCTACAGTACCGATATACGGTTCCCCTATCAGTTCCTCGTAGAGAGGAAGGAACTCCTCGCATAACAGCTTCTCGGGTTTCTTACTTGTAAAGAGATAAACAGAATCCTTATCCTCTGCATATGTTTTAGCGAGAAAGGTTTTCCCGATCCTTCTTCTTCCCGTCAGGACACTGATCTTTCCGTAGGAAGAGACACACTGTTCATATATCTCGTTGAGAACACCGAGTTCGTACTCTCGTCCAAGGAATCTCATTTATGCAACCTCCGTTACTGTAACACAGGTTACAGTATATTATGAAATAATAAGACCTGCAAGTACAGTCAGCTAAACCCTTTATCTAGACAAGCAGAATTACATCTCCACCTAAAGAGGCCCTCGACAACGAACCGGATACCATGATGCTTCTCCTTCTTTATTCTGAAGGCGAAGAAGGGAAAGGAAGTGAAAGCCGCCCTCTCCGGGAAGGGAGGGGCAAGAATGAGGGGGGACTCGGGCAGAGCCCAGAGGGAGAACTGCAATGGGCTTTCACCTCAGATGTGTTTTTTCTTTGAAAATCAGTCCCTGTATTGATTATAAAATCGATATCAGGGTAGGATACGCTATCGTTAACTTATGATGGTTGTGTGATATACACAACCGATCAGGGAGAGAACATACATGCCAAAGAAAGAGAATAATATACGCTTCGCGCATGACCGTGAGGCCATAGCTATAGATTTTGCAGAACATCTGAAGTACGGACTCGATGCCGATGATATACACAACACCCCGGAACACAAGTACACGGCACTTGCCTATACGATCCGGGACAGGATCATCCACCAGTGGCACACATCCCGTGAGACTCAGAGAAATGAAGGTGCGAAGAGAGTCTACTACCTTTCACTTGAATTCCTGATGGGACGGGCGATGACGAACAATATCATCAACCTCAACCTCGAGCATGAGGTGAAAGAGGCGATGAGTGCTCTCGGGTATACCTATGAAGAGCTTGCCGATATCGAGCCGGATGCGGGTCTGGGGAACGGAGGACTGGGACGTCTTGCAGCCTGTTTCCTTGATTCACTTGCCACCCTCGATATTCCCTCCTACGGCTACGGTATCCGCTACAACTATGGGATCTTCAAGCAGCTCGTTCACAACGGCTGGCAGTCGGAGCAACCTGACAACTGGCTGAAAAACGGCAATCCCTGGGAGATCGTACGGGAAGACGTTACCTACAGAGTCGGTTTCGGCGGTGTGGTGAAAGTCATCCGTGAGGCTGGAAGAGACGAGTACAAGTGGCTTCCCTCTGAAGAAGTACAGGGTGTTGCCTATGATACGCCTGTTGTCGGCTACGGTGGAAAGACGATCAATACACTGAGACTGTGGAGCGCGAAAGCGACTGATGAGTTTGACTTCCAGGAGTTCAATGAAGGTGATTACACCGAAGCGGTGAGAAGCAAGATCACGGCTGAGAATCTCTCTCAGGTCCTATATCCCAATGATACGCTCTACATGGGTAAGGAGCTGAGACTGAAACAGCAGTACTTCTTTGTCGCCTGCTCCCTCGCCGACGTGGTACGGCGCTTCAAGCGGCAGAACGCCCCCTGGAAGACCTTCCCCGAATATGCGGCTATCCAGCTTAACGATACCCACCCGTCCCTCGCAGTACCCGAACTGATGAGAATCCTGATCGACTGTGAAAAACTCGAGTGGGAAGAGGCATGGAATATCACGGTGAATTCACTGGGCTACACCAACCATACCCTCATGCCCGAAGCTCTGGAGAAATGGTCTCTGAGTATGCTTCAGAACCTCCTCCCCCGTCATGTACAGATTATCTTCGAGATCAACCACCGGTTCCTGCAGCGGGCAGTATCATACTTCCCCCTCCAGCCGGAAGTCCTCGGCAGACTGAGTATCATAGAGGAAGGGAATGAGAAGATGGTGAGAATGGCGAACCTTTCCATCATCGGAACCCACTCCACCAACGGTGTTGCAGCCCTTCATTCCAGGCTCCTTACAGAGAGGATGTTCCCCGAGTTCAATGTTGTCTTCCCCGAGAAGTTCAACAACAAGACCAACGGCATCACTCAGAGACGGTGGCTTCTGGACTCGAACCCTCCCCTTGCAGCAAAAATCACCGAAGCTATCGGGGATGAATGGATCACCGACTTCTCAAAAATCAAGGGACTCGCGAAGTTCGCGAAGGACTCCACCTTCCGGGGAGACTTCCTCGCCATCAAACATCAGGCGAAGCTGAGAGCCGCTGACTTCCTCAAGAAGGACTGCGGTATCATCATCAATCCCGAGACGATGTTCGACACGCAGGTGAAGAGAATTCACGAGTACAAGAGACAGCTCCTCAATGCACTCCACATCATCATGCTCTATCAGGGGATCAAGGAAGGACGGATCAAGGACTTCCCCCCGATGACCTTCATGATCGGAGGAAAGGCGGCTCCAGGGTACGTCAATGCGAAGCTGATCATCAAGCTGATCAACTCCATTGCCAAAGTCGTCAACAACGACTCGGATGTAAACAAGCTGATCAACGTACAGTTCCTCCCGAACTACAGAGTCACCATGGCAGAGAACATCATACCGGCAACAGACCTCTCACAGCAGATCTCTACCGCAGGCTTTGAAGCATCGGGAACAGGGAATATGAAATTCATGTGTAACGGAGCTTTGACCATCGGAACGATGGACGGCGCGAATGTGGAAATGGCCGAGGAAGTCGGCAGGGAACACATGTTCATTTTCGGCCTTGGCGCCGATGAAGTGGAGAACATGCGTGGTAACTATGATCCATATGCATGGATCGCCAAAGACGAAGAGATCCGGAAAGCCGTTGATCTCCTCCTCTCGGAGTATTTCAATGTCATGGAGAAGGGAATCTTCGATCCCCTCAAGCGATCTCTCCTGGACGAAGGGGACAGGTATTATCACTTCGCTGATCTGAGAAGCTACAGTGATGCCCATAGAACTGCTACAGACATGTATGCAAAGAACAAGGACCTCTGGGCAGAAAAGGCAATACTCAACATTGCAGCAAGCGGAAAGTTCAGCAGTGACCGTACTATTCTCGAATACACGAAAGATATCTGGAAGGCAAGAAGAATACCCATCAATAAAGATGAGTCCTCAAGCTCCACCATGAAGAGTGCAAGAAAGAAATAGCACCCTACCCCTCCATCAGGGAACAGTCGTTCTCTGATGGCAAAAGGGCTCAACCAGCGGAACCAAACGCATAAGATAGCGAACCTCTTCTTATACAAGAATCTATTGGGTGGAGGTATTTCTGTGATAAAACGCGAAACATTCTTTCACCACGGTGATGAAAGCTCACAAAACGCTGAAAGCATAACGTGTCAACTTCTGAACCATCATCCCTCATTCTGTCCTATCTTGAAATAACGATCATGATCTTTGATTCTTATCTCAATGTAGGTGTACATATTGAAATAAGAGAAGGAACATAATTGTCCTATACTCACGACTTCGCGTGGGTAAAAATATCCACTTGATAGCAGGCAGAGCACCTTTTCCATATGCTACCGATTCCAGCCACTCTCTCCCCTCTCCCGGGACATAGAGTCCCGAGGGGAATATTCCGTTATGCTTCCCGTCTTACAGCAGATTGGGCAGGAACAGGACGAGTGAGGGTATATAGGTTACAACCAGAAGAACAGCGATGAGAGCGATAATGAACGGCCAGATTTCCCGAATGAAATCACCGACCGAGACTTTGGTTATGGAACAGGTGGTGAACATCATTGAGCCGAACGGTGGTGTGATACCCCCTATCATGATGTTGACGATCAAGACAAGTCCGAAGTGAACAAGGTCGATTCCCATCGACTGGGCGACAGGGACAAGCAGAGGTGCCACGATGATGAGTAAGGCTCCTCCTTCAAGGAACATTCCCATGAAAAGCAGGAACACATTGATGATCATGAGCATCTTCCATGGTGAATCACTCAGCGAAGTCAATGATTTACTGAGGAGATACGGGATTCTCTCCCAGCTCATGTACTGGCCGAAGACCGATGCCGCAACGATGATGAGTACGACGGAGCTGGTCGAAAACACGGTGTTTTTGATGATGATCGGGAAATGCTTCCACTTGAGCTGCTTGTAGAAGAAGATTCCGACGATTGTGCTGAACAGCACTGCGATAGCTCCCGCCTCAGTCGGTGTGAACACTCCGAAGCGGATTCCCATGATGATTCCGAAGGGAAGCAGCAGGGCCCAGATTGAATCTTTGAGCTGATGAAGGATCTCCTTCGGCGGCGCCATCTTATCTCTCACCGGCAGGTAGTTTCTTCTTTTTGAGATGATGTTTACTGCAATCATCAGAGCAGCACACATCAGAATTCCGGGCAGATAGCCTCCGATGAACATCTTCGCCACCGAGGTCTGCGCGATCAGAGCGTAGATAATCAGGTTAATCCCGGGAGGGATCACCGGTGCGATGGCAGAGGAGGCGGCTGTAATAGCCGTCGAGAAAGCCCTGTCATACCCGCGTTTCTCCATCTCAGGAACGAGAATCTTCGACTGCATCGCCGCATCGGCATTCGCCGATCCCGAGATGCCTCCCATCAGGGTACTGAGAACGACATTGACCTGTGCCAGACCGCCCTTCATGTGCCCGGTGAGCACTTCGGCCATCTTCATCAGAGATGCGCTGATTCCTGAGTAGTTCATGATCTCCCCTACCATGATGAAGAAGGGAACGGCCAGGAGGGGAAATGAGGATGCAGCGGTGATGAACTTCTGCAGAATGAGATCTGGAGGTGTGCCGACATCAGCGAAGGTGAAGTAGCTCAGAGCTGCTGAAAGCAGAGCGAATGCAATGGGGATACTTGAAAAATAGAGAAGCATCACAATAACGATGGGAAACAGAATCATACAGAGCCCTCCTTTTCTTCACCACCTGTGGCTGTCTGGATCCGTCTACCGGACCGGAGCAGTGCAATGTCCATGAAAAGGAACCTTACGGCATGCACCGTAATAAGGAAAAAACCTACGGTGATGGCGAGGTTAACGTAAATCGACGGCACGTCTAAAACGGGGGTGCGCTTCAGTTTGTTCGCCTGTATCATGAGAATGCTGAGATAGCAGATATACCCGTTGATGATAACCATAAGAGCATTGATCACCACGGTAAGAATCTCTTTGACACGCTCATGGAACAGCTTCGTGATAAGGTCGATTCCGATGTGCAGCTTATGCCGGTAGGCTGCTGCCGAACCGGTGAAGATGCTCCAGACAAAAGAGATGGTGGCCACCTCTTCAACCCAGAACAGTCCACCAGAGAAAAGATAACGAAGCAGAACATTCACAATGACGACCAGTACGGTGATCATCAGAAACATACCGCTGATTACAACCTCCGCATGAGACAGTATCCATTTTCCTGAAATTTTCATAAGACCCCCAAACGAGAATATGAGAACACGGGACAGGTAATCCTGCCCCGTGTCATTGTATCATACGCTCTAGCGCATCGAATCAAGTTCTGCGAAGATATCTTCGAAGATACCGGGGGTCATTCCCGGCTGCTCGGCATACAGCGGAGCAAGGGCTGCTTTGAAGGCATCGCCATTGACTTCGTTGAATTTCACGCCGTGGGATTCAAGATCCTTCACGACATCGCCATGCTGCCCCTTCAGGATATTGACCATGTCGGTAGCACCGGCTGTGAACTCTTCCTGAATGATGTTACGATAGTTCTCCGGGATTCTGTCCCATACTTCGGTAGAAATATAGACACCACAGGTACCGAGAATATGTCTGGTTGTGGCTACATTCTTGGCTCGGGTCTCATACACCTTCGTCCCGATATTCGTGAACTCGGAGCCTTCAAGACCATCGACTACACCCTGCTGTACAGCTGAAAGAGTCTCACCCCAGGGAAGAGGGGTTGCGATTGCACCCATGGCTGTAAGAGTGTCGATATAGGACTTGGATCCGGGGGTTCTGATCTTCATGCCGCTGAGGTCGGCAGGAGTCGTAATCACCTTGTCGGTGATGAGATTTCTGAATCCGTAGATATAATCGAGTGCAAGAATCTTGATTCCCTGCTCTTCAGCACGGGCCATCATCTGCGCAACGAGATCGCTCTCGGTAAGAGCAACGTACTCATCGAAACTTCTGTAGAGCATCGGTGCATAGAGAGCTTTGAAATCTGCCACATAATCCCCGATGAACGAGGGGTCTTCAACCGAAATGAAATCGGCTCCTCTGACAACCTGCTCAACACCTTCCTTGTATGCGGGCAGCTGTGCCTGCGGGAAAGTCTGAATCTCGATCGCACCATCGGTCTTCTCGAAAATGCTCTCTGCGACAGCATCCATCGATTTCGTGAGCTGCTCTGCAGGACTGAACACGTGGCTGAGCTTCAGGACCAGCTTGTAGTCTTCCCGGTTTCAGTTTCGCTTACCGCGTTTGCGAACACCATCGCGGTCATGAACACCATGATCCATACAGTAATCAAACCTTTTTTCATCATTTCCTCCTTGGAATCTCGAGTAAGCATGTGACTCTTCACCCGCTTACCCTTTAATGATCAAAAACGATCACATAGATTCACCTTACCCTCTTATCCTGCATCTGTCAAATTAAAAATCTGTGAGGGAAGGACAATCGAGTCAGGAGGCTTTTCGTGCTGTCAGATTTTTCTGGTCTGGACGACCTCGATACCCAGTTTCTGAAAATCCATCACGTAGTCGGGATCGGGAAACTCATCGGTGATGAGGGTGTCGATTCTCTCGACCGGAGACGTCACATAGTCACTCACCGCTCCGATCTTCCTGTGGTCGGCGATGACGATGACATCGCCTCTGGTTCGGTCTATCATAATACGTGAGGTCTCGGCTGCATACAGCATAGGAGTGGTGAGACCGTAGTGGCAGCTGATCCCGTGCACGCCGAGAATAGCCTTGTTCGCATTCACTTTCTGAAGAATATCATTGGCAAAACTGCCGTAGAACGCGTTCGACTGCTGGTGGTAGAGACCGCCTGCAAGAATCAGCTCTATATCGGGATTCACGACCTGAGAGAGAGATCCTGCATTCGTAGTGACGATTTTCACATGTTTTGCGTCGATATACCGGAACACATGGAAGGTGGTGGAACCACCGTTGATGAAGACGGTATCACCATCGTGAATGAGACTTGCAGCATACCGCGCGATAGCATCCTTGTTCTCTCGTTCGACATCCGAGCGGAGCGAGTAGTTGGTCTCTTTGTAGATACGGTGAATCGAAACCGCACCGCCGTGGGTGCGTTCAACAAGGTTTCTCTTCTCCAGATATGCCAGGTCCCGTCGGATCGTTATATCCGATACCCCGAGCGACTCGCTCAGCTCGGGTACCCGGGCATACCCGTCCCGCTGTATCCTCTCATAGATGGAGGTATGACGGTCGCTTAGTGATTCCAGTTCTCCCTGCAGGTTCTTATGTTCCATGGCGACAGTATACGTGCCCAGAGAAACCTTATCAACTAGGAATTTTATGCTTGCAAACAATCTTCACAGATTGATATAATGATCGAAAACGATCATATCAGTACGGAAGGCGGGCCCTACATGCAAAAAGCATTACGAAAGCGGATGGAACAGGCTATCGACTCACTGTCCCAGGCTCCCGGCAGGAATATCACCCTCATCCACCATAACGATACCGATGGACTCTCAAGCGGGACGATACTCATGAAGACCTTCGAGACTGCAGGGTATCAGGTAGACAGATTCTCTCTTGAAAAACCCTACCCGGAAGTACTCGAACAGGTATTTATAAAATCAGGCTCCATCATCGTCTTTGCCGACTTCGCAGGAAGGATCGCACCCCTGATCTCCCGACTGAACGGGAAACGGAACCTGGTCATCATACTCGACCACCATCCGGCTCTCGATGTTCCGAACGATGATACCGTCTTCAATCTCGACCCGGAGTTGTTCGGCATCAAGGGTGACCGTGATATCTCGGCCAGTGCAACCTGCTTCCTGTTCAGCGACCTGCTGGTAACACGCTACGGACTCAAGGATATACAGCCGCTCGTGCACCTGGGGGTACTCGGTGCTATCGGAGATGGATTTCTTGTTGACGGAAAGCTCTCAGGAGTGAACCGTGAACTGCTCCTGAGAGCCAGTGAAGAACAGCTCATAGAGATTCATCAGGAACAGAGGGGAGAGACCTACCGTATCAGGCTGGGAGAAGATCTCTACCCGACCGAAATGATCTGTGAAGCACTTGATACCGTTGGAGGTGTCGGCTACTACAGTGACGGTACGAAGAAGGGAATCGAGATCTGCCTGACGGGAGTTCAGGAGGGGATGGCTGAGTATGTTCAGGAGATGATCAGCCTGAAGGACTCCATCTTCAACAAGGAAAAAGAAAGACTGAAGGAAGCTATCAACATAACTGAGCATATCCAGTGGTTTGATGTCGGCTCGAGGTTCTACCCCATGGGGATCAAGATGATCGGGGTATTCTGTACCCTGATCAAGGAAGAGCCCTTCCTCGACCAGAGCAAGTATCTTGCCGTTTTCAGAGGATTCCTGAGACTATCGGAGGTTTCGAATCAATCAGATTCAATGCGACCAAGATCTCGATGCGTGCCTCGGATTATCTGACGCGGAAAATCCGAGATAAGGAAATCCCCGGACTTGATACCTTCCTCCCGCTGGCAACTGAACACCTCGGAGGGTTTTCAGATGCCTGTCACAGCATCTCGGCCGCTACCGTGATCAAGCCCGGACAGGAAACCTCGCTTATTCAGGAAATGGAAGCTATACTCACCAAAGGAGAGATTCATGAACACAGGTAAAGGATTCGGAAAGACCATACTTATCGGAGATCAGTTCGTACTGTGGGAGATCCCGCAATACTTGCGGCTATTCCCTTTGAGACGGAATGTACCGTCGAACGGTTGGAGGAAGGGTCCGGCTGGACCCTGATAGACAACCGGATAGAGGTTCCCGGCTACAAAAAGGCCAAGGAACAGGACTGCAACGTCAGTTTCAACAGGATGATAGAGGTGATGGGAATCGACACACAGGTCAATCCCATCCGCATAACCGTAGGCGGATCCCTTCTTGCCGGCAGCGGAGTCGGAGCCAGTGCAGCCATCTGTGTATCCTTCGCACGTGCCTGCAACAAGGAATTCAATCTCGGCATGAACATCATCGACATCAACCATGTAGCCTGGGAGGGCGAATTCGGCTACCATGGCCTGCCGAGCGGACTCGATAACACCGTCTCCACCTATGGAGGCGTCATCAAGTACAGAATACAGGATGAAGTGAAACAGTTTGAACGGATCTCTCTTTCACAGCCGATAGAGATCGTTCTCGGTAACAGCGGAGTAACAGCCAATACCGCCTCACTGAAGGGCTTTCTCGAAGAGCAACAGCTCTCTGACCCTGAACTCTTTGACTCACGACTCAGCCTCATCAGACATCAGGTGGAAGAGCTGGG
>CAXXSP010000061.1:0-1619 GCA_963676605.2 Sphaerochaetaceae bacterium
AAGAGTTACTTCCAAGGCTCCAACTCTTCAGGAAGAATCGCTCACACCTAACTGCCTCAGCCGATGTTTCCGATTTCTCCCATTCTTCCACTGTTTCCATAGATACTGACGAATGCGTCTTCTCGTCCATTCCATCAAACTTTCAAGGTATTTCTTCATGAAACTTCTCGCGAAGTACCCAATCCATCCCCTGAACATACTGTTCAGCTCTCTGATAACCGTATCGATCTTCACCCCACGATTACGTCGGGTTATCCTCCTGATTCTATCTTCAAGCTTCTTCAGTTTCTTTTTGTTGGGAACGACCATACCGAGACGCTCGCGCTTTCCGTATGTCAGGAAAGTGAAGCCGAGAAAGGATGAGCCTGAGGCTCTCCTCGCTTCCGTCTTCTCCATGTTTACTTTCAGTTTCAGTTTACGTTCGAGAAAGCTCTTTGCGTTGTCCCTTACTCGGTAAGAGGACCTCTTACTCTTTGTGAAGATGTTACAGTCATCTGCGTACCTGACAAAACGTAATCCCCGATTCTCCAGTTCCCTGTCGTATGGAGTAAGGTAGATATTAGAAAGAAGTGGTGATAGCGGTCCGCCTTGGGGAGTACCCAACGCCGTTGCCATCATGCACCCATTCGTCATTACCCCGCTTTTCAAGAATACGTAGATAAGTCTTCTGATATCCTTGTCTTCCAGGTACTTGTCAACCAATCCCATCAAGATGTCATGATCGACTGTATCGAAGAACTTGGACAGATCCAAATCAACAACGTCCCGGTAGCCTTCGGATATATAAGTCTGTGCGAGTCGGACCGCATCCTCTGCGCTTCTGTTCGGGCGAAACCCGAAGCTGTAGTCGCTGAATGTCGGTTCGAATATCGGAGTCAGAACCTGGACCATTGCCTGTTGGATCACGCGATCTACTGCCGTGGGTATCCCCAGAAGTCGTACACCTCCGATGTCCTTGGGTATTTCTACTCTCAGGACCGGTTGAGGTTTGTACTTCCTGCTTACAATCTGTTTGCGTAGTTCAGGCCAATGTGCATCGAAGTAGCCAGGAAGTTCATTGACCTCCATCTCATCTACCCCGCAAGCCCCTTTGTTCTTCATCACTTTAATGATGGCTTCCTGAATGTTCGCAAAGGAAATCAGTTGTTCGCACAGATTGGTATTCGGTTTTGACTTGTCTTCCTTTCTCATGTGTTCCTTCTCATACTGTATCATCCCCTGTCCAGGCAATTGCCGTTCGGATTCACAGATGAACCTTTCCGCTTCAAAAGGTATTTAGTTGTTCGGCCCTTCACGATGTTTCCTCATCCCTACTATGGCCTCTGCTGACTTCTCATGGCGAGCTTTACTCCGTCTATCATTACCGATATTGCAGGCTAAGACGTCCATGAGACCTCCCCCGTTAAGAGTAATGACTTTCATTCCATGTAACCGCCACATTTACTTCACCAGCTGTAGTGAGGATTTCGTCACTTCTAGCAAACTCGTCCACTGGTGTAGCCTGATGTGATTTCTGTACGTCGGTTCGGAAATTTGCCTCGGACTTCCTTCAGACCCAGCCTCGCGACTACGCCCTTGTCTTCAGCTAACAGTTTCTCACACACTACCATCTGCAGCGG
>CAXXSP010000062.1:0-40528 GCA_963676605.2 Sphaerochaetaceae bacterium
CAGTTGCCCTGCCTTAATAAGTCATCGAGTTCATCGTACTCGAACTGGTACTGGGTTCCGCAGTTGAAACAGTGGAGATGGAGAGGAAACGGACCCTCTTTCATGATCGAATCCTTCTCCTTGTCAGGGAGGCTTGTCAGATACTGACTGAACGCATTGCGGTCGCACGGACAGCTGAATCCCACAGGCAGTTTCTCGAGGAAACGGGGAGAAAGGTCAGAGAGGTACTCCTCCACATATGCCTTGCCGCTCTTTCCTTCTGCGAGATAAGCTCCGAGGGAGGGAAGGTTTTCTGTGACAGCCACAACAGCATCCATATCTGCCTCAGTTGCGTTCGGGAGTCTCTGGAGGAAGAGAGCTCCGGCTCCTGTTACTCTTCCTTCCTTATCGAACTGGATACTGATGGTGATGAGTGTCGGAGTCTGTTCGCTCTTCACGAAGTAGTTCGCGAGATCCTTCGCATCGAGCCGTACTCGATCATCACCTGGGAGTTGAAGGGCTGCTTCTTCCCTTCGAGCAGTTTTGTCACGGTGAGGAAGCCGGGTCCGAAGAAATCGGAGAGGTCGAAGCTCTCTAACGGAGAAGTGATTTCGATTGGGTTCTCCTGGAGATAGCCTCTCACTCCGCCTGATGCCCAGGCTTCCACGCTGAGCCCCTTGATAGGGCCACCGCACTCGATGGTGAGCTGAACGCGGTCATCACCCTTCACGGTACTGGCTAGTACGGCTCCCGCAAGATATGCCTGGCCAAGGGTATAGGTCTCGAGAATGCCAAGTTCATGATTGACTCTCATCTGATTGACCATCTCGGTTCCGTTGATAACGGTTCCACGGACAGTCTCGTTCTGTAAAAGGAAGACATCTCGCACATCCGGTGCAAGGGTGGAGAGATGTTCCTGTGTCTGTGTGTCTACTATAGGTTTACGGTTCATGAGGGCTATAGATTACTGACTCATAAGAGTTTGTGCAAGAGTTCTTTGAGTTCCAGGAACCTCTCGGTTGAAAATATATGAAATATAGATCAGAGAATTTTCCTGGAATCAGATTTCTCTTGTTTTTCCTCCTGTCAATCGTTGAGGAGGAAATCAATAATATTCTGTTGTCGTATACCGTTGCGGCTGATGTTGATCAGCGAATCAGTGGAGATAACGAGTTTCTCATAATTATCCTTAATTCTCTCAAGCGGACCGAACTCTCTATCCATAGTATCTTCATGAAGAATGTATGTGACTTGTATATACAGTTTCTCCTCCGCTTTCGTAGCTGCAAAATCAACCTCCGCATCAGACATTTTACCGATCCTGACAGTCCACCCCCTTCTTAGCAGCTCCATGAATACGATATTCTCAAGAAGGCCTCCTATATCATTATTTCGATAGCCAAGTGTCGCGTGACGTAACCCCAGATCAGAGAGGAAGAGTTTTTCCTGTGTCTCGAGAAGTTTTTTCCCTTTGATATCGTATCGGGGGACTTTGTGAATGACGAATGCACTCTCAAGGGCCTTGATATAGGTGTACACTGTTTCTACGCTGAGTCTTCTTCCCTGGGACTTAAGAAAATCTGAGATGTTTTTAGCGGAAAACGTCGAACCGATATTATCCATCAGATAGTGAATGATTCTTTCAAGCAACTCTATATCACGTATTTTATGACGTTTGACAACGTCTTTCAGAAGGATAGAGTTGTACATGTCTGTGAGATATTGGAAAAGAGAAGACTCTTCCCACTTCATTTCATGAATTCCCGGCAGCCCACCAAAACGAAGGTAGTTTGAAAATGCTCGGATAAGGAAAAATTTACCTCATCAATGTTTGTTTCGGCAAATTGAAGATACTCAGCAAAGGAGAGAGGGTAGATAGCGATTTCCACATAGCGTCCGGAAAGAAGGCTGGAGAGTTCTCCTGAGAGCAATTTTGAAGTCGATCCTGTGATATAGACATCACAGTCGAAATCTACTCTGACTGAGTTTATGACTTTTTCCCAGGACTCAGTTTCCTGAATCTCATCAATGAAAAGATACAATCTCCCTGAAACGGATTCCGCTTTATCAGAAATAGCCTGATATAATGTCTGGTAATCCTTGAGGGGTTCGGCCTTGAGCGACTCGAAATTTACTGCGAAGATCTGATTCTCGGAAATTCCTCTGTTTCGCAACTCATTCTTAACGAGTTCAAGGAGAACACTTTTTCCACAACGTCTCATTCCCGTAATGACTTTCACAACGGGTCTGTCTATGAAATTACGAATTTGGTTCATATATCGCTCTCGTTCAACCATATGGGCCTCCTTTAACTGTTTCTTTTATACTAGCATGAATTTGGTAAATTATAAAATTGTTCTTATATAGAAGAAACTTCTTTGTGAATTTTGAATTAATTCTTATATACAAGAATAATTTTCATAAATATTGAAGTGGTTCTTGCATAAAAGAATTACCAGATAATAGAGCGGCAGCAGAATGAGTTGCTGTGGAAAAAGATGACACTTTCTGTTCCTACTGCCTAGGGGAAGCAACACTTAGATTTCAATTGCTCGTTATAAGCAATACTTTCACTTCCACTGCCGGATTATCAGGACACTTTCCTTCCAACCGCTTCCAGATTCGAACAGTTTTCCTGTAACTGCCTGAATATCATGACACCTACACCTCCGTTCTAATCCTCAAATTGCCTCCCGTCAACCCTTTATCACAGCAAGATAGGTGCCTTTCGGGTTCTGTTTTCTGAACATTACCGGAGATAGATTCCCAAGAGCTTTCTTAGGTCTCTCGTTGTTATACCGTTCAATATAACGTTCGACGGCAGGAATCAAATCTTCTTTTAAAACCATATGGGTCTCTACCTTCGTTTTTCCAAACCTATTGTACAGACATTCGGTCTTGATGATCCCGTTAAGTGACTCTATTGCAGCATTGTCGTATACGTCGCTAGTCGCTCCCATACTTTGCTTCATCCCTATCTCACGCAGCAACATTTTGTATGCATGTGCAATGTAGGTTGATCCAGCGTCACTATGGAGAATAGCTCCATCCAAGTATTGTCCCAGCATCAGGTAGAGATCCGATACGGTATCCATGCATAGATTCGAATCTGGATGCTCTCCTATCCTGTATGCCAGAATTTCTCCGTTGTACAGATCCTCAATCGTATTCATATACATCATCCCTTCTAAGACTGGTAGAAAGGTGATGTCAACCACCATCCGCTTTGCAGGCGTTAGTGCGAAGAAATGTCTCTGTATCAAATCCGGAGGAACATCGTCTCTCATCTGCCTTCGCTTCAGATATACTTCCTCCGAGTACTTTTTCCGCCTCACCGCAGAAAGAAGTCCATTCTTGTTCATGAGGAACAATACATGGTTCTCATTGGTGTTCACACCCTTCGCCTTAAGAAGTGTCGTGATGGGTCTGTAGCCATACCCGTAATATGTTTCATCCTGAAGTTCTCTGATCATTTCCACAATGGCTGCGTCCAGACAAGCTTTGTCTGTAGGCCCCTTAAGATAATCGTAGTATGCATTTCTAGATACTCCTGCAATCCCGCAAAGACGCCTTATGTTTCGTTTCCCTCTGACCTCTCGAGCTCTTCTGATCGCTTCATAGCAGTTTTTTTTTGAGCCGCGCTGGGATCTATCCCCAGCACATCGAGAAGTGCATCATAGTATGCCAGCTTATCTTCTAGAAAATCGATCTTCTTTTTGGCATCCTTAAGCTGCTTGACAGCATCTTCAGCATTGATCTTTTTTGGCACAGGGTCCTCCAGAAGAAGCTCGTATCGATGGTTCCCTGAGTACACAACGAAGGGTGTGTCAGGATTCTCCTTCAGCTTCTGCCTTAAACAGTATGACTCAAGTATCCATTTTTTGTCAGCCATCCAATTCTGTGCTGATGTATATGAGATTCCGAATCTCTCTGCCAACTCCTGGTAGTCCAGATCTTCTTTATCAGCTGTCATAACCACCACTGCTTTGAACTTGAGGGAATGACGCCTCTTCGTTCCCCGCTTCTCTTTTGTTTCAATCATTTCCTACTCCTTCTGCCTCCTTTGGTGTAGGAGGAGAAGTGTCCTGATTTTCCACAGCGGATCAGAACGAGAGCGATATATGAACCAAATTCGTAATTTCATAGACAGACCCGTTGTAAAAGTCATTACGGGAATGAGACGTTGTGGAAAAAGTGTTCTCCTTGAACTCGTTAAGAATGAGTTGCGAAACAGAGGAATTTCCGAGAATCAGATCTTCGCAGTAAATTTCGAGTCGCTCAAGGCCGAACCCCTCAAGGATTACCAGACATTATATCAGGCTATTTCTGATAAAGCGGAATCCGTTTCAGGAAGATTGTATCTTTTCATTGATGAGATTCAGGAAGCTGAGTCCTGGGAAAAAGTCATAAACTCAGTCAGAGTAGATTTCGACTGTGATGTCTATATCACAGGATCGACTTCAAAATTGCTCTCAGGAGAACTCTCCAGTCTTCTTTCCGGACGCTATGTGGAAATCGCTATCTACCCTCTCTCCTTTGCTGAGTATCTTCAATTTGCCGAAACAAACATTGATGAGGTAAATTTTTCCTTATCCGAGCATTTTTCAAACTACCTTCGTTTTGGTGGGCTGCCGGGAATTCATGAAATGAAGTGGGAAGAGTCTTCTCTTTTCCAATATCTCACAGACATGTACAACTCTATCCTTCTGAAAGACGTTGTCAAACGTCATAAAATACGTGATATAGAGTTGCTTGAAAGAATCATTCACTATCTGATGGATAATATCGGTTCGACGTTTTCCGCTAAAAACATCTCAGATTTTCTTAAGTCCCAGGGAAGAAGACTCAGCGTAGAAACAGTGTACACCTATATCAAGGCCCTTGAGAGTGCATTCGTCATTCACAAAGTCCCCCGATACGATATCAAAGGGAAAAAACTTCTCGAGACACAGGAAAAACTCTTCCTCTCTGATCTGGGGCTACGTCACGCGACACTTGGCTATCGGAATAACGATATAGGAGGCCTTCTTGAGAATATCGTATTCATGGAGCTGCTAAGAAGGGGGTGGACTGTCAGGATCGGTAAAATGTCTGATGCGGAGGTTAATTTTGCAGCTACGAAAGCGGAGGAAAAACTGTATATACAAGTCACATACATTCTTCATGAAGATACTATGGATAGAGAGTTCGGTCCGCTTGAGAAAAATTAAGGATAATTATGAGAAACTCGTTATCTCCACTGACTCGCTGATCAACATCAGCCGCAACGGTATACGGCAACAGAATATTATTGATTTCCTCCTCAACGATTGATAGGAGGAAAAACAAGAGAAATCTGATTCCAGGAAAATTCTCTGATCTATATTTCATATATTTTCAACCGAGAGGTTCCTGGAACTCAAAGAACTCTTGCACAAACTCTTATGAGTCAGTAATCTATAGCCCTCATGAACCGTAAACCTATAGTAGACACACAGACACAGGAACATCTCTCCACCCTTGCACCGGATGTGCGAGATGTCTTCCTTTTACAGAACGAGACTGTCCGTGGAACCGTTATCAACGGAACCGAGATGGTCAATCAGATGAGAGTCAATCATGAACTTGGCATTCTCGAGACCTATACCCTTGGCCAGGCATATCTTGCGGGAGCCGTACTAGCCAGTACCGTGAAGGGTGATGACCGCGTTCAGCTCACCATCGAGTGCGGTGGCCCTATCAAGGGGCTCAGCGTGGAAGCCTGGGCATCAGGCGGAGTGAGAGGCTATCTCCAGGAAAACCCGATCGAAATCACTTCTCCGTTAGAGAGCTTCGACCTCTTCCGATTTCTTCGGACCCGGCTTCCTCACCGTGACAAAACTGCTCGAAGGGAAGAAGCAGCCCTTCAACTCCCAGGTGATGATCGAGTACGGCTCGATTGCGAAGGATCTCGCGAACTACTTCGTGAAGAGCGAACAGACTCCGACACTCATCACCATCAGTATCCAGTTCGATAAGGAAGGAAGAGTAACAGGAGCCGGAGCTCTCTTCCTCCAGAGACTCCCGAACGCAACTGAGGCAGATATGGATGCTGTTGTGGCTGTCACAGAAAACCTTCCCTCCCTCGGAGCTTATCTCGCAGAAGGAAAGAGCGGCAAGGCATATGTGGAGGAGTTCCTCTCTGACCTCTCTCCCCGTTTCCTCGAGAAAACTGCCTGTGGGATTCAGCTGTCCGTGCGACCGCAATGCGTTCAGTCAGTATCTGACAAGCCTCCCTGACAAAGAGAAGGATTCGATCATGAAAGAGGGTCCGTTTCCTCTCCATCTCCACTGTTTCAACTGCGGAACCCAGTACCAGTTCGAGTACGATGAACTTGATGACTTATTAAGGCAGGGCAACTGATGAAATACTTTGCAGCGAGCGCTGCCAACCAGAATGACCTTGTAGCAGCAGAAGCGCTGAAGGCACAGGCACAGGAAGTCCATGAAATCGGTGGAGGCGTTGAATTTCGAGGGGGATCTCTCTGTCGGGTACCGTTTCTGCCTGAACAGCCGGGTCGCCAGCCGTCTCATGGTCGGAATCGCCTGGGATGAGGATATCCTGAGTGCGGATGAACTCTATGAAGCATCTCTCGCCCTCCCCTGGGAGGATTTCATCTCTCCCGATAAGACCTTCCAGGTCTCCATCACCACCGTCAGGTGCAAGTGGCTGAAGAACTCCCAGTTCGGAGCGCTCCGCCTGAAGGATGCGATTGTTGACAGGATACGGGAAAAATTCGATGACGAACGTCCCTCGGTCGACACCGAGAACAGCGATATCATCTTCCATCTCCATATCAATAACGATCAGGTGAAGTGGTATGTCGATTTCTCAGGCAAGAGCATGCACAAGCGACGCTATAGAGAAGAATCAACACTTGCCCTGATGAAAGAGAACCTCGCCTTCCGCAGTGATCATGAGGAGTCCCTGGTTCAGAACGCTTCAGGAAGGCAGCCCTACGAAGCTGATAGACCCCTTCTGCGGGTCAGGAACCATTCTCATCGAAGCAGCCATGATGGCAGCCGATATGGCTCCCGGCCTGATGCATTACCATGACTTCGCCTTCTTCCGTCTTCCCTTCCATGATGAGGACCTCTTCGAAGAGGTTCTTGAGGAAGCCTATGCTGCCTCGGAAGCAAACCAGCTGAGTGAGAAACTCTTCACCGGATGGGATATAGACGCTCAGGCGATCGAAGCCGCCCGGAAGAACGCAAAGAAGGCCCGCGTTGACCATCTCATCACCTTCGAGCAGAAAGACTTCACTGCCATCACGGCGGAAGATGTCCCCGAAGGGACCCATCATATCATCACAGACCCTCCCTACGGAGTGCGGCTCGTGAATAACGTGCCGATCGAACACCTCTACCGGACGATCGGGAAGACGTGCAACACCCTCTTCGGAGGATGGAATATCGCGATCCTCTGCGGAAGAAAGGAACTGCTCAGTTACGTCGATATGAAACCGAACAGAACAAACTCCCTCTATAACGGCCCGATCGAGTCCCAGCTGGCACACTACTATGTATTCAGCGAAGAAGAAAAGCAGGAATTCATCCGTAAAGCTCAAGAGAGAAGAGAACAGCGCCTCAGCGAACCGCTCAGCGAGGGTGCACAGATGGTGTTCAACCGTCTGAAGAAGAATATGGCCCGCCTGGAATCAATCATGAAGGATCAGGGAGTCTCTTCCTACCGCCTCTATGATGCGGATATGCCCGAGTACTCTGCCGCTATCGATATCTATGAGAATGCACATATCCACCTTCAGGAATATGCACCGCCGAGCTCTGTACCCGAAGAGGATTCAGAAAGGAGACTCAAAGAGCTCATTCAGGCGACTGAGCGAGCAACAGGAATCGATATCGACCACATCTACGTCAAGCAGAGAAAGGCACAGAAGGGGAAGGACCAGTACGAGAAGCTCGATAATGAGAAGAACTTCTTCATCATGAGAGAGCACGAGCATATGTTCCTTGTCAACTTCACCGATTATCTCGATACAGGGATCTTCCTTGATCATCGTCCAGCACGGGCTCTGATCGAAGAGATGGCCGATAAAAAACGTTTCCTTAACCTTTTCTGCTATACAGGAACCGCAACCGTACATGCTGCAAGCGGCGGAGCCGTCTCGACCGTCTCTGTCGATGCCTCCTCCACCTACCTCGACTGGGCAATCCGGAATATGGAGCTGAACGGCCATAAGGGAATGAACCATTTCTATTATAAGGATGACGTCATCTCCTGGCTGAGAGATACTCACGATATGTATGACCTGATTTTCTGCGATCCGCCGACCTTCAGCAACTCAAAGATGAGAAGGGAGTTCGATGTCTACCGTGACCAGAGAATTCTTATCCACCAGTGCATGAATCACCTGAACAACAAGGGAACACTGATCTTCTCCACGAACTTCAGGAAGTTCAAGATGGATGAAGAGCTGATGGATTCCTACGAGGTACAGGATATCTCGGAAGAGACCATCGGAGAGGACTTCAAGAGAAATCAGAAGATCCACTACTGCTGGAAGATCAGCCACAAGAAAGTGAAGCCTCTTCAGAAAGAGCAGAAACCTCCCAAGAAAAAAGCCGTCAGAAAGAAATAGAGACGGCGGATCAAGATAGCCCCTCCTGAGCAGACTCTCGAGGGGTTTTTCTATCCCTTCCTGAGACTTATATCAGGTCTGCCTTCTGTGCAAACACAGCATTCTTCCCTCCCCGCTTTGCACGGTAGAGAGCCTGATCAGCTCTCTGAACGAGAGTTTTCAGGGTATCGACACCCTGACACTCCGTGACGCCAAAGCTCAGAGTCGGAGTTTCGGGAATAGAATAAGGATACTCAGCCATGAGGCTTTTCAGCTCTTCCGCCTTTTTCGCCGCTTCACTAAGGTCTCTTCCGGGCAGAAGAATCATGAATTCATCACCGCCCCACCGTCCAAAATACTCGGTATCCTGAAGATGTGAGGAAATCCCGTGACTCACTCCCTTCAGAATCAGGTCACCCACTGCATGGCCGTAGGTATCATTGAACCTTTTGAAATGGTCGATGTCGAACAGCAGGATTGAAAACGGAGTACTCCTCGTCAATGATACCTCAATTTCTTCCTCGAGAAGTGTATCCAGGTGAATTCTATTGAATATCCCGGTAAGATGATCTGTTATCATCGCCTTCACGATCTGTTTTTGTGAGAGGGTAATAAAATAGGTACTGACTATGATGGTAAGCAGGGAGATCCCTACACCGATCAGAAGCGTACGAATGAGATTCGATACAGTCTCCTCCATTACCTGCTGCTCATCCTGTTCTACGATGACATACCAGTCGACACCTTCTATATACTTGCTTGTCAGGAGAATCCTGCCGTGTTCACCTGTATATGCTCCGTCAAAGTTCCCTTTCCGTGTGTTCAGCACTCCCCGAGAGATTTCCAGAATACCGGGATTTGTGGTGATCTGCTCCTTCTCAATCACTTCATGGTCTGAATGAGCCTGAACCGTACCTGTTCTGTCAACAAGATAGATAGTTTTACCGTACCTCTCCTGACTCTCCACAAGAAGATCAGTGAGATTCGACATGTCGAGACCCACTCCTATCACGCCAAGAAGATTCCCCTCCGTGTCTTCAAGCCTATGATTAATAAAGACAGTCAGAACCTCTCCCGATACCTCATCAGTATCAACATCATAATCGACTGTCTTTCCTGACTCTATGAAATTGTAATACCAGATATCATGAGCATCCTGAGGACTCACCCGCTTATGAAGCCCGACGAAGCTGTAATAGTTCTTTGTGTTATACGAGACCATGAATGCAGAGGCGAAGCCATGTTCTGTCTTGATCTTTTCAAGGTAATCGCTGATCTTGCTCATGTCTTCTTCCCCAGAAAGGACCCAGTCAAGAACGAAGGTGTCATGAGCCATAAGTGAAGCTGCTAGGAGAGGATCCTTTAACCGGGTGGTAATCTCCCAGTTTATAAGCTCCCGTACCATCGGCAGTGAATATTTCACCAGCTCCTGCCGGACAGCATCCCTCTGGAAATAGAAGTTTATCAGACTCAGAGCGAGAAACGCCGGGATGAGGATAACGACAAGTATGATGATCAGTTTCTTTCTTACGTCTGAATATTTCATGCACTTCCCACAGAACAGATGTATATAGTTCTCACATCTACTATATCATCCGGCAGCTGTTCATCTCCACCCTTTTTCTGTCCTTTATCTCCGATCCCGCTCATCTCCGGCCACATACTTTTCGCTGCAGAAAACGCCTCCCATTCAGAATCGAAATAGTGTACGCATGAGGGGAACCTGCCATATGTATAGGTTTCACATCACTCTCAATCACACAGTATTCTTCTCTACTTTCTATTCAGTGTATCAGTTGCAATGCCTAGAGAGAGTTCTCCTGCTACCGCGAAGGTCTCACTCAAGGTGGGGTGAGGATGAATTGTCAGCGAGATATCCTCGTCAGTTGCTCCCATCTCCAGGGCGAGAACCGCTTCCCCTATCAGCTCACCTGCATGTTTCCCGCAGATTCCTGCACCGATAAGACGACCAGTTTCCGTATCGAACAGGGCTTTGCTGAGCCCGTTTGTCCCGATTTCCGAGAGAGCTCTGCCGCTCGCCTGCCAGGGAAAGGCTCCCTTCCTGTATGTGATATCGAGTTTCTTCGCCTCCTTCTCGGTCAGCCCTATCCAGGCTACTTCAGGATGCGTATATGCCACAGATGGAATCGAAAGCGGAGTGAAGGCAGACTTCTCTCCCGAGGCGGCTTCACTTGCTACCCGACCCATATGAGTCGCCCGGTGTGCAAGCATCGGGTCTCCGGTCACATCTCCTATAGCGTAGATTCCGGGAACTCCTGTCTGCATCGACTCATTGACCTGTATCCAGCCCCTTTCACTGACTTTAACATCAGTGTTTTCAAGTCCTATGGTATCGCTGTTCGCTCTTCTTCCGACTGAAACGAGGAGGGCATCACAGGTTACCTCCGCGGGAGCATCCTTCCCTTCGAGCAGAATCCTCAAGTGCTCCGCCGATCCTTTGATATCAACAACCTTCGTCTTCGTGTAGATTCCTTCGTATTTTCCTTTAATCTCCTTGAGGAGCGGCTGCTTCAAGTCCTTATCTGCCGCCGGGATGATCTCATCAAGCATTTCCACGATCGTAATCTTCGAACCGAGGGTATGATAGACCGTCGCCATCTCAAGCCCAATCACCCCACCCCCGATAATAACGAGATGTTCAGGAACTCTCTTCAATGCGAGCGCATCGGTCGAGTCCCAGATCCTCTCATCCTCAGGATCTCCCATGGGAATGCGGGCGGAACGGGATCCGGTGGCGATGATGATATCGTTGAAGGAAAGCTCTACTTCACCGTTCGGTGTATCAACTTTCAGAGCCGTATTACTCACGAACTCTCCACGTCCCTCTATCACTTCAACCTTACGGGCCTTCGCCATACCCGCAAGACCGCCGGTAAGCTTTGCTACCACCGATTCCTTATGGGTTCGTATAGCATCGAGCTCAAAAACAGGAGGAGAGAAGGTCACCCCCTTATCTGTAAGAGCTTCGGTTTCCTCTACCACTTCGGAGAGGTGGAGAAGTGTCTTAGAGGGGATACACCCAACGTTGAGGCACACTCCTCCCAATACGGGATACTCATTCACGAGAGTTACGCTTCGTCCGAGATCGGCAGCCCTGAAGGCTGCAGTATATCCTCCGGGTCCTCCCCCGAGTACTATCAGGTCTTTCTTCTGTCTTTCCATTGCATTGCTCTCCTACAGCAGTGTCCTCTTCATATCAGTAAGAACCTGACTGAGATAGGTGGTGAATCTCGCCCCCTGAGCCCCATCTATCACACGATGGTCGTATGAGACACTGAAGGGCAGGATGGTCCGTGGAACGAACTCTGTTCCATTCCAGAGGCCCTGAATGCTCATCTTTGAGAGTCCAAGGATCGCAGTCTCGGGAGCATTGATGATGGGAGTGAAGAAGGTTCCTCCGATCCCTCCCAGGGAGGAGATACTGAACGAAGCTCCCTTGAGATCTTCGCTCTTCAGCTTCTTCTCTCTCGCCCTCTGACTTACTCCAGCAAGCTCTTCAGCGATCTCGATGATTCCCTTTGAGTCAGCATTCCTGATCACAGGTACAAGAAGACCGTCCGGTGTGTCGACTGCGACACCGATGTTGTAGTAGTGTTTGTGAATAATCTCCTGAGTCTGCTCATCAAGAGAAGCATTGAAGGACGGAAACTCCTTCAGAGCCGAGACAACAGCTTTGACTACGAAGGGGAGAATAGAGAGGGAAGAAGGAGCGCCTTTCTTTTCAAGTTCCGTTTTGATTGACTTTCGGAAGGCTTCAAGGTCAGTGACATCTGCCTGGTCAGCCTGCGTGACATGAGGAATACGCTGGTAACTGCTCTGCAGGTGGGGACCCGAAATCTTCTGGATTCTGGATAGCGCCACCCGTTCTGTTTCACCGTACTTCGTGAAATCCTCAAGCTCGGGAGGAGGCATCACTCCTGAAGGTGCAGGATTCTTCAGGGCACTCTTCACATATCCTGTGAGATCCTCCTTGAGAATCCGACCGTTCTTCCCTGTCCCGATGATCGCATGCAGGTCAACGCCGAGTTCCCTCGCCAGCTGACGCACACTGGGCGTAGCATGAAATGCGCCGAGAGGCGCGACAGGATTCTTCACAGCCTCCGGTGGAGAATCATTTTCCACTACAGGTGTCTTGGGAACAACTTCCTCAATCTTCTCGGTCTCAACCGGCTCAGGCGCCGGAGCAGGTTCTTTCTGCTCCGCTTCCGCTGATTCGACCTCAGCAATGAGGGTTCCTTCTGAAACAGTATCCCCCTCTTTCACGTGCATTGCCGTGACAACGCCTGTTACAGGTGACGGTATATCAGTGACCGCTTTCTCGCTTTCGAGAGAGAGGATCGACTCATCCGCCTGTATCTCATCCCCTTCTTTCACGTAGAGCTCGATTACCGGGACATCAGAGAAACCGCCTAAATCAGGGATATGTATCTGTATGACTGCCATATTCTTTACTACTCCTTCTTTCAGTTCAAGAGCGGACTCGGCTTGTCAGCATCGAGGTTATATTTCTTCACAGCCTCACCAACTTTTTTTGCACTGAGCTTCCCCTCTCTCAGGAGCCCCTGTAAAGCCGCAAGGGCAATGTAATAGCGGTTCACCTCAAAGAACTCCCTGAGAGCTTCACGCGTGTCACTGCGACCGAAACCATCCGTTCCCAGGACAGTCAGATTTCCACCGGGGACGAACCGCCTGACCTGTTCTGCGTACGAGCGGATATAGTCCGTACTGATTACCGAGGGGAAATCAAATCCTGTCAGTGCCTGCTCCATATAGGGAACTTTCATCTTCTTATCAGGATGGGTGAGGTTATAGCGCTCACACTCGATACCGTCACGATGCAGCTGGTTGATACCCGGCACGCTCCAGATACTCGCTGAGATGCCAAAATCCTTCTCAAGCAGCTCAGCGGCTGCAATCACCTCGCGGAAGATCGTTCCACTTCCCATCAGGTTTACACTCAGCTCAGACTTTTTTCCTTTTCTGAAGAGGTAGATACCTTTACGAATCCCATCCTCGACACCTTCGGGCATTTCTGGCTGTGTGTAGTTCTCATTCATAAGGGTAATGTAGTAGAAAATATTCTCTCCGTCCTCATACATCCTCTTCAGGCCATCCTGAAGGATGACAGCGAGCTCATAGGAGAAGGTCGGGTCATACGCCACACAGGTGGGATGAGTGGAAGCAAGGAGGAGTCCATGACCGTCTTCATGCTGAAGTCCTTCACCGTTCAGTGTCGTTCTTCCTGCCGTCCCTCCCATCAGGAAACCTTTCGCCCTGCTGTCGCCTGCGGCCCAGACAAAATCGTCAATCCGCTGAAAGCCGAACATAGAATAGAAGGTATAGAAGGGGATCATGGTGAGGTTGTTATTGTAATAACTGGTGGCTGCGGCAATCCAGGAAGAGACAGCCCCTGCTTCAGTGATTCCTTCTTCAAGAATCTGGCCCTTCTCATCTTCACGATACCACATCAAGGAAGAGGCATCCTGAGGTTCATACAGCTGTCCGGTAGGAGCGTAGATACCGAGCTGCCTGAACAGTCCCTCCATTCCGAAAGTCCGCGCTTCATCAGGTACGATAGGAACTATCCTTTCTCCGATCTCCTTATCCTTGACGAGTTTCGTGAGCATTCTCACGAAGGCCATTGTCGTGGAGAGTTCTCGCTCCCCCGCTTGAAGAGAGCATATCCTGAAAGAAATCAAGATTGGGAGTTTTCATCTCTTCTGCAGGGTCATGTCGGTAGGGGACAGGACCACCCATCACCTCCCGTCTTCTTTTCAGAAACTCTGCCTCAGGGGATCCTTCAGACGGCCTTATGAAGGGAAGTGCTTCAAGCTCCTCATCTTTAAGGGGTACATCATAGTGATCCCTGAACGCCTGAAGGGATTTCAAGTCCATCGTCTTCTGGTTATGGGTCGCCATACTGGCTTCACCCGATTTACCCATCCCATACCCTTTCACCGTCTGGAACAGGATAACTGTGGGTTCTCCGGAGTGTTTCATCGCTTCAGCAAAAGCCGCATAGATCTTTCTCGGGTCATGACCGCCCCGTGTGAGCTGCCAGAGCTGATCTTCTGTTTTATCAGCAACGAGAGATTCAAGGTATGCATCACCAGAGAAGATTTTCTCTCTCAGGTAAGCCGCACCTTTGGATTGTATGGTCTGGAATTCACCGTCTACCATGGAAGCAAGCTTCTGAATGAGAATGCCTCTCGTATCCTTCTGGAGGATTGCATCCCATTCTGTCCCCCAGAGAACCTTGATCACATTCCAGCCTGCACCACGAAACTTCCCTTCAAGCTCCTGAACAATCTTACCGTTACCGCGAACAGGACCATCAAGGCGCTGCATGTTACAGTTGACGACACAGACAAGGTTATCGAGACCTTCACGGGCAGCAAGAGAAAGGCCGCCAAGGGACTCAGGTTCATCACTCTCCCCATCACCCATGAATATCCAGACCTTCCTGTCTCCGGTTTCTTTCAATCCTCTTGCTTCAAGGTATTTCATGAACCGTGCCTGATAGACTGCCATCATCGGACCAAGCCCCATAGAAACGGTTGGGAACTGCCAGAAATCTTTCATCAGCCAAGGATGTGGATACGAGGAAAGCCCCTTTCCGCCTACCTCACGACGGAAATGGTCGAGCTGATCCTCACTCAGTCTCCCCTCAACGAAAGCACGTGCATACATCCCGGGAGCTGAATGTCCCTGAAAAAAAAACAAGGTCCTGCCCGTAACGGGAATGAGGACCTTTGAAAAACCAGTTAAAACCTACTTCATAGATAGCCGATGCGGAGGAGAAACTCGCGATATGACCGCCGAGCCCATGAAACTTCTCATTCGCCCTTGCAACCATCGCCATCGCATTCCATCGCACGAAGGAGGAAACATTCTTCGCAATATAAGAATCCTCTTTCGGAATCTTATCTTCATCTTTGATTATTGTATTTGTATACGGACTGATCACTCCGGGTGACGTTGATACCCCGTTTTTACGTGCTGTCTCGGTCAATTCTCCGAGAAGATAGTCTGCCTTCTCAGCACCTTCATGCTTGATGACACCTTCAATTGAATCAATCCATTCCGAGGTTTCTTCTGGATCAGGATCAAAATATATCTGAGTACCCATCTATTCCTCCTATCTCACGAGTGAGCGATAAGGAATATCAGAAACACGATATAAAAGAGAAGATCGTGGGACACCCCATTCCGCTCTGATATCTATAACATCGTACGAATATTCTCTACTGTCAAGGAAGTATTTCACATATGCAGTCATTACAACTTAGAACAACAGATACTGAATAAACGGAAAAGGGCAAGAAAAAGGCCACCTTACGGTGACCTTTTATATCTTCAATGTGAAGAGTTAATTTAGAAAGCAATGTTAATTGCAGCTGTGACTGAGCCAAGTTCTTCAGTATTAACTCCATTGCCATCACCAACAGCAGCACCGCTATTGAGATAGTTACCATCTTCCCAAACGAGGCTGAGAGTTGCACCAGGAACCAGAGTTGTGGATTCGATAGAAGCACTCATTGAAAGTTCTTCGGCCTTATTGAATCCTGCTGCAGCAGCAAGAGTATACATGTCAGTTGTATAAGTTGCATCTACGCCAACACTCCAATCTTCAGAGTCAACGACATAACCGAACTCTGCACCGACTGTGAGCATATCGCTTACAGGGTATGAAGCAGCAACAGTGAGATCCTGCTGGTTGACAAGGTCCAGACCAGTGACGCTGAGAGAAACATCAGCGACAGTTGCAGCAACCTTTGCTGAAAGGATGTCAGTTACATCTGTGTATGCAGTGAAACCAGCTTCGTCATCTGAGTCGTATGTTCCAGCATCATCATCTGTTGCATAGTAGACGTCTACGGTGTATGCATCATAAGTTGCAGCAACCGCGACTTCAGCCATGAGGCCACCATCATAGATCATATCAGCAGCCACTGTTGCAGTCATCATATCTGCAGCATATGCTACCTTAACTGAACCTGAAGCAGCGTCATTTGAATCACTCAACAGACCAGCGGCACCGAGAGCAACAGTGAGACCATCACCGAGTTCATAATCAGGAGTAGCTACTGATCCAAAGAGATTGTAGATTGAGCCATCCAGTGCATTTTTAGTATTATCAACGCTCAGACCGAAGACATAACCAGAAAGACCAACCTCTACGCCAGCACTATCAGCTACATAGTTTGAAGGATTAAGATCAAGTGGATCGCCATCATCATCACCAGCAGCGTCATCTTCAGCATCGAGAGCAGAAACTGCGAAGTTAGGAGCACTCACTGAACCGAGGATACCGACATACCAGTCATCAGATCCGATCTTAGCAGAAGTGATTTCAGCGTTTGCAGTCATGCTGTTAGCAGCGCTTTCATCACCAGGAGTAAGATCGAGATCAATGGCAGTTGCATCAAACTCATTACCGGCATCTTCGAAATCGAAACCGAAAGTCAGCTCTGCGCTGATTGCTGCCCAGATGTCACCTTCGCCAGCGTTGTCAACGAGTGTTTCGCTGATCACGATATCACTTGTTAATTCAACAGTGTTTCCAAAACCCCAGAGACCAGTGTCCAGACCTGCGCCTAAACTTACTTCGGCATTACCCGTGAATCCAGCAAAAACGACACTGCCCACGAGTACCATAACTAAAAGTACTGCAGAAATTTTCTTCATACTTCCTCCAAAAAATATTCGGGGCAGGCGCAAAGACCCGCTTCTTCCCTTTTTTCGTTATACAAAACGGATTATAACAACCGCCTATATACCTGTCAAGATAAATTACTGAACCAGCCCATTGGTTACACAATCTGAACGAATACTTTACAATTTGTGCTACAATCCCAGGATGCTCAACATAATTCTCATGACAAACTTATATAAAACAAATAGTAATCTCCGTTCTCACATAATTGCACACAGTATATCTCACTTTTTCCAATCTATCCACGAAGAATTATCGAAAAATATGCTTTTTTTTATACTTTTCACCTTAATTTCACGAAACATCGACTCCATCGGGATAAATTCATCCCATAATTCGAGGATAATATCAGATGCCCCCACACTGTTCGAGCGCTCACACACCCTGTCAAAGAGGAGATGGAAGAGTCCGAGACCACGGAATGACTTCCTGATGCAGTACGCACGTATCACTGCAGGAGCCCCAGGTTCATGGTGCCAGAGGATGGCTCCGGCGACCTCATTTGAGGGAGTGAGGGCAAAGATGATATGGTCTCCTTTCCCTATCTGCCAGGCTTTCCCGATCTCGTCGAGAAGATACCTTTTATATGGGATATTGCGATGTTCATAGAGAGCAAGACACTCTTCTTTCAACTCCTCATAGGCTTCAGAGTACGTCTCAATATCGTCACTGAACTGGAAGTCCTCACGGAGGGCATCGAGGCTCTCATCCTCCATTCCTTCGCCCGGCAGGCGGGAGAAGGTGAAAGAGGCGTCATAGAGCTCATACCACTCATAAATGCGTTTCTGCATTTCCATGTCTTTGAAATGGAACCAGAGTCTCTCTACTGCAGGCATCTCATGCACGACGTTCTTGAACTGCCTGAACACGCCCCGGCCTGCCTGAAGAACATCTCTCAGTTTCTCACGGTAGACCGGGTTCCTGAGCGTAGCCACAAATTTCTCCATGGTGTGATACCCGTCGGAGGGAAGCCACTCTGGTAGCTCGAGGAAACGGTTCGCATCAGCTTCTTCTCTCTCCTCTACGAACACATGCTCAACAATGAGCTGTTTCTGAAGGTCAAGGACGTACTCGTTTCCCTGATCTTCCATACAGAAGATGATCTGGAACATAAATTCATCATTCAGGGGAGGCAGATTGTAATATATTGTCTGTTCATTCTCATTCATCACGGAACAAGTGTACCCGTTTGTCCTTAAATTGCAAGTAGATAATGATGTAGAAGGGAGCTGTCAGCTTGACAATCCGGGCAAAAACGACCATATTTTCACCATAAAGAATTTTAGGAGAGTATATTCATGAGTATCATTGAATTTGTAGAAGCAAGAGAGATTCTCGACTCAAGAGGAAATCCTACAGTAGAGGTTGATGTCATCCTCGAAGATGGATCTATGGGCCGTGCAGCTGTTCCTTCCGGAGCATCCACTGGCGTACATGAAGCAGTCGAACTTCGCGACGGCGATAAGAAAAGATACCTCGGCAAGGGAGTTCTCAAGGCTGTAGATAACGTAAACACCATCATCGCTCCTGAACTCGAAGGTCTTGATGCACTCGATCAGGTAGCTATCGACCAGGCAATGCTTGCCCTCGACGGTACTGAAAACAAGAGCAAGCTCGGTGCAAACGCAATCCTCGGTGTCTCGATGGCAGTTGCACGTGCCGCAGCAGACTACCTCGGCGTACCTCTTTTCAAATACCTCGGCGCTTACCACGCATGTGTTCTTCCCGTACCGATGGCAAACATCATCAACGGCGGCGCACACTCTGACAACAAGGTTGACTTCCAGGAGTTCATGGTCATGCCTATCGGTGCTTCAAGCATCCGCCAGGCTGTACAGATGGTTGCTGAAGTATTCCACAACCTCAAGACTGTTCTCAAGGGCAGAGGCTACAACACCAGCGTAGGTGACGAGGGCGGTTTCGCTCCCGACCTTCAGTCCAACGAAGAGGCTCTCGAAGTCATCATGGAAGCTATCAAGAATGCAGGTTACACTGCAGGCAGAGACGGCGACTTCATGATCGCTCTCGACCCCGCTTCAAGTGAGCTGTATGACGATAAGAAGAAGAAGTACGTTCTCAGATGGTCAACCGGCGAAGAGCTTTCAAGCGAAGAGATGGTTAAGCTCTGGACAACCTGGGCAGAGAAATACCCCATCGTCTCTATCGAAGACGGTATGGACGAGGACGACTGGGAAGGCTGGAAGATGCTCACCGATGCAATCGGCGACAAGGTACAGCTCGTCGGGGACGACCTCTTCGTTACCAACACCAAGAGACTCGAGAAGGGTATCGAGACTGCAACTGCCAACTCCATCCTCATCAAGGTAAACCAGATCGGTACTCTCACAGAGACCTTCCAGGCTATCGAGATGGCACACAAAGCAGGCTACACAGCAATCGTCTCTCACCGCTCGGGTGAAACAGAAGACAACTTCATTGCCGACCTCGTTGTTGCACTCCAGACAGGACAGATCAAGACCGGTTCAATGAGCCGCTCTGACAGGCTTGCAAAGTACAACCAGCTGATGAGAATCGAGGATTACCTCGGTGACACAGCAGTGTACGCAGGCAAGAAGGCTTTCAAGGTTCTCTAAGAGAATTTCAACTAGTCTTAATTAAGAAAGTGAGCTGCTTCGGCGGCTCACTTTTTTTGTAGGGACAGAATCCATCACACTCCTGACATCTTACGTATGTTCTGAGAAAGCGGGGGACTCATCCTGCACGGATCCCTCGAATGGCGAGTCTTCTCTGACACCTTGCAGTCCATCCTGAACAGAAATCCCCGAGGATCTGTCAAGGAGCAGTCCTGATGTATATTTATGGATCAGACTGGCAATAAGGGTCTGATATGGCAATCCCTCCTGCGCAGCTTTCTTCTGAATGGCTTGAAAATCAACCTCTGAAAGACGGATATTCACTCTTCGCGTCTTCATAGTGAGCGTGCGTTTCGCGGCGGCTCTCAGGAGCTCTTTTTCGGTATCACTGAGAGGATCAACCTCAAACGCACCATCTTCGAAATCTTTCAGTATTTCCTGTTCATAGGAATCTAAATTCATACGGCACCTCCTCGGTATCTTCTGGTCTCCTTCCTGCTGGAAATGATGGTCTTAAGGAACAGTTCATGTTCACTCTCCACGTAGGGAACGATGTATACATACTCCCGCATCTTAACAATACATATCTTCTGATTCCGATACTTCTCCTGATTCGGATGTTTCATTCGACGCAAGACACCGCCATTCTGAATAGAGGCAATAATCTCTTCGAAGCTCACACCTCGTTTTTTTCTCAGGAGAGAATTCTTCTCTTCGTTCCAATTGAAGTACTTTCCTCTGTAGTACAGTATAATCCAATGTGTGCCTTTTGGAAACATGCTTACCGACCTCCTTTCATGTCCACATGAAGGAGAACGGTCAACAGGTAGATTTCACTTTAGAAGAGCAACAGAGAGTAGGTAGTCGGTGTTTTCGGATATACAACCAACGGGAGACTAGAAGCCTTCTTCGGCTTCCCTGATATCTCTGGGGAAAAACCCCTTCTTCCGCATTTTCATCTTGAGCATATCAGGGGAATCACCTCGGCGTCCAAGCTTTTCCAGGGCTCTTCTGATAGCGTCAGAGTAGGCATCATCCTCTTCAAGGTACTGACCTATTGCCTTTTCGATATCTTCAGTGGAAACGCCCTTCTCCTTGAGTCTCATTCTCAGAAGGGAGAGGCCTTCAGGATTCCGCCGCTGGCGGGAGAGGATGAACTGATAAGCGAAGCGCACATCATCAAGAACACCCTGTTCACATAGGGCGTCAATGACAGTTCCTGCTGTCTCCTTATCGAAACCTTTCTGTACAAGTTTGGTGATGAGCTCTTTCCTGCCATGATCTCGTCTTGCGATGAGGGAGACCGCCTTATCTCGGCAGAGCCGTGTTGTGATCTGCTCACGGAGGGTGAGGTACTCCCTCTCGCTCAGTTCCTGGTCCTTTCTGAGATGATAGAGAGGAAGAAGTGATGAGGGGATAATAAAAGAGGACCCATCCTCCGCAGATGCTGTGCAGCTTCCGCGCTTCGGGCCCTCTTCGATTCTGGCAAATGCCATAGAAATTCTCTTAACGTTTTGAGAACTGGAACTTCTTACGTGCACCAGGCTGACCGTATTTCTTTCTTTCGACCATTCTGGAGTCTCGAGTCATGAAGCCGTTGTCGTGAAGGACAGGGCGGTTTGACTCGTCACATGCAACGAGAGCACGTGCTACGCCGTGACGGCATGCACCTGCCTGACCGGTAGGTCCACCGCCTTTGACGGTGATGACAAGGTCATACTTCTGAAGTGAATCGGTCACATCAAGAGGCTGCTTCACCATATAGACGTTGAGAGGATCGACGAAGTACTCTTCGACGTCTCTTCCATTGACAGTGATCTTACCTTCACCGTCTCTCAGATAGACTCTGGCAACAGCGGTCTTACGACGACCGGTTCCAAGTCCGAGGTTTACATTTTTCTCAGTTTTCTTTGTAGCCACGTTATCGCTCCTGCCTTAGAGTTCAACCTTGATAGGCTGCTGTGCTGCATGCGGATGAGTCTCACCGGCATACACCTTCATGTTTGTGAACAGTTTGTTTCCGAGGGCGCCCTTGGGAAGCATTCCCTTTACCGCGTGTTCCATCGGGAAGGTGGGTTTACGCACGATCATATCCTTGTATGATTCGGCGGTGAGTCCACCGGGATAGTTTGAGTGGCGGTAGTATGTCTTGTCGGTATACTTGTTACCGGTAAGATTTGCCTCTGCAGCATTGACGATGATGACGAAGTCACCCATATCTGCATGGGGTGCATACTCAGGCTTGTTCTTTCCACGGAGAATCCGAGCGGCAGCGACTGCGACTCGTCCCAGGTTCTTTCCTTTTGCATCGATGAGATACCATTTCTTCTCGATCGAAGCTGGTTTTACAAAAATAGTTTTCATAATCAACTTAACCTTTTCTTCAGACACTTCACCTTGTCTGGAGTGTTTGTATCTTCTTGTCCGCATCGCACGTGAATTAAAGAGAGCTTCAGGACGTATCCCTGGGAAAGGTAGGCTTGGGATGATGGTCCGGTATTACCTTCATCTCACCTGAAACTCAGCTCCTTCATGATTCGTACCCATGACGGACAGTATGTAGATATATCATAGAACGTAAAATACGTACAGGGGTGATATTATATTCTTAACGGGGTTTTTGTCTAGTAGCTCATCCGCTAATTACTTCAAGAACTCCCGAAGAGGCGAAAAAGGTCTTGGCAGAGCCCGAAAGGAAGCGTACTTCCACGAGTTCATTGCCTCTCACATTGGTCACTTTCTGCACTTCACCCTCTCCGTAGGTATCATGATAGACCCGCCTGCCGGGAGAGAAAGAGCCTCCTGCTTTCTTTTGGGACTGCTTCTCCTTCTGGAAGGAATGAACCGCCTTCAGGATATTGGGATGATTGTAGCTCTTCTGCAGGGGCTGTGAGGAACTCTGCCCCCAGAGAGTTCTTTCCCGTCCGCGGGCGATATCCCTTGATGGTCGGGGAGGCCGCTCTTCTTCGATCAGGTCAGAAGGAATCTCATCAAGGAATCGGGAGGGCATCTGATACATCGTCTTCCCCCAGATCATTCGTCTCGAGCAGGTGGTGAAGATCAGCTCCTTGCGTGCCCGTGTCACTCCGACATAGAAGAGTCTCCTTTCCTCTTCTATGTCTTCATCGCTCTCGCTCGCACGTGATGGGAAAAGATTCTCCTCCATGCCCGTGATAAACACCCGGTCGAACTCAAGTCCTTTGGTGTTGTGCATCGTGATGAGGGATACGCCGCTTCCTGCGGAGGGATCGAAATTACCGAGGGTGGTCGGGTCGAGAGTGAGCGATTCGACGAACTCGACAAGTCCGTCATACCCTGCGGCATACTCACCTACCGTGGTGATCAGGCGCCCGATATTCTCCATTTTCTCGGTCGAGTTCTTCTCATCCATATCCTTATAGTAGGTCAGGAGTCCTGACTCCCTGATCAGGTACTCAAGGGCATCGGAGTTGCCCTTTTCAAGAATCTGGAGAGCCTGGTCGAACAGGAGTGCGAACTCCCGTCCTCCCTTCGCTCCTTTTCCCTTGAGCAGACCTTCCTGAGAACCCTTCAATGTGGCATCGATGAGATCAATCCCCTCTTCTTCACTGAGGGAGATGATCTGGTCGAGTGCGACAGCGCCTATCCCTCGTGAGGGTTTGTTGATGATCCTCCTGAAGTGCACTTCATCATCTCTGTTGAGAAGGAGGTAGAGAAGAGCGAGTCCGTCCCTGACTTCCTCGCGGTCGTAGAACCTAAGAGCGCCGATGAGGCGGAAGGGGACCTTCTCCTTCTGGAACAGAGTTTCAAAGGTGAGGGACTGGGCATTGGTCCTGTAGATGATGGCAGTCTCATTGTACTTCCCGTCTTTTCTGATCTCATTGAGAATACGGAGAGCTTCCTCTCTCTCATCAGAGGCTCTCACAAGCCGTGGCCTGCTGCCTCCCTTGTTGGCAGTCCAGAGGGTCTTCCGGTGCCGTGAGGTATTCTGGCTGATCACGGCGGAGGCGACGTCCAGGATCTCTGAGGTCGAGCGGTAATTCTGCTCGAGCTTGACGATCTTCGTCCCGGGATACACTTCAGGGAAGGAGAGGATATGACCTACATTCGCCCCTCTGAAGCGGTAGATGCTCTGATCGTCATCTCCCACGACGCAGATGAAAGAATCCTTTCCGACAAGTCTCTTGAGCAGCTCGAACTGCCCTGCGTTCGAGTCCTGATACTCATCGACAAGAATCATCTTGAAGCGGTGATGCAGCTTCTCAGCAACAGGATAGGAGGGGGAGAGGAGTTCTATCGAGCGGTTGATGAGGTCGGCGAAGTCGACGTTCCCGACTTTTCTCATTCTCTGTTCATACGCCCTGTACTGAGTCGGAAAGTCATGTCCCCAGCGATACGACTTCAGTTCGTCATCGTCAGGGGAGAGGCGCATATCTTTCGCAAGGGAGATCATCCTCGCCACCTTCGTGAGTTCCACCCGTTTCGCTTTCGGGTAGATGCTCTTCAGAAGGGTGACCGAGTCCTGATCATCATAGATGCTGAAGCGGGACTCAAGGCCGATATGCGATCCGTATCGTCTTAAGAGCCAGGCTCCGAAGGAGTGAAAGGTCCTGATCTGCATATCAGAGACATCAATGCCGCCTGTCATGGCCGAGACCCTGTCTCTCATCTCCTTTGCAGCCTTGTTGGTGAAGGTGACTGCCAGGATCTCCCAGGGGCGGAGCCCGAGACGTTCAAGGGCATAGACGATCTTCGTCGTGATCACCCGGGTTTTCCCGCTGCCTGCTCCTGCTAGGACAAGGAGCGGTGCGTCATTCTCCAGGACAGCCTTTTTCTGCTGATCATTGAGCTCTGCAAGGTATGTGTCGATTCTGCTCATCCTGACTCTCCCCTACCGAATAACGACAGCTTCGAGATCGACCCCGTTCACCTTCTCTATATAGCACTGAACGTATTCACCGACGGGGAGATTCTCTCCCTTGATGACCGTCAGCCCGTCAACTTCCGGTGCCTGGTAATAGGTCCTTCCGAGGGCAAGCTCCTCACCTTCGATCAGCTCCTCCACCAGAACCGGCATCTTCCTTCCGACGAACTTCTCCAGACTCTTTCCGGTGAACTCGCGGCATAGAGTATCCACCTCACTCTGCCTTTTCACGGCTCTCTTCAGCCGCTTCTTCAACTCCTTCTCTGCAGCATCGGCGAAGGCGGGCGTTCCTTCCTCGGGAGAGTAAACGAAGGAGCCTGCATAATCGGGCTTCAGAGCCCGTATGAAGTTCAGGAGCTCTTCGTAGGTCTCGTCACTCTCTCCGGTGAAACCGAGCATGAACGTGGTACGGATGACAGCTTCGGGGAATTCGTCTCTGATCCTCTTCACGAGGTTCAGATAGGTCTCACTGTCCCCCACTCTTCCCATTTTCCTCAGCACATCGGGGTGTGCGTGCTGAAAGGGGATGTCAAAATAGGGAATGATGACAGGGAACTTCTTCATGAGATCCAGAAGCTCCATCGGGAAGGCATCCGGATGGATATATAAGAGGCGGATCACACCGATTCCTTCAAGGACGGCAAGCTCCTCAAGGAGAGGAAGGAACTGGGAACTTTTTTCGGTGTCTGTTCCGTAGGCGGCAAGATCCTGGGCGATCAGGTTGATCTCTTTCACCCCCGAAGCTATGAGCTGTTTCGCATCTGAGAGAATCGCTTCTTTTGTCCGGCTTCTGAGGCCTCCCCTGATAAGCGGAATCGCACAGTAGCGGCAGCAGTGATTACACCCCTCGCTCAGCTTCAGGTAGGCTGAGCCGGGGAAATTGAAGAGCTGACCGCGGGAATCGTACTCCTTATTCACCGGAGGATAGGAGGGAACATCCAGGACCCTTTCGCCCTGCGTGACAGAGCGGACGACCTCGCTGATATCCTTCAGGTCGCGATTTCCGAAGATGGCATCGGCTTCCGGCAGTTCTTCATACAGACTCTCGGCGTACCGCTGAGCCATACATCCGGTGAGAAGAATCTTCGCCGCGGGATATTCTTGTTTCAGCGCAAAGAAGGTATTGATCGATTCCTCGCGGGCACTCTCGATAAAGCCGCAGGTATTCACAAGAATCACATCGGCATCAGAAGCTTCCTCCACACTGACGTAGCCGTCGCCCTTCAATGCCTCAGCCATCACTTCTGCATCAACCTGATTCTTCGCGCACCCGAGATGCTCTATATAGAGGTGTTTCACCTCTTCTTTCATTTCTTTCATAGTGGGAGAAAGTCTGTCCAACTCTCTCCTGCGTGTCAAGGTGTGCACAGGCGAAGCCGTTGAACGACATCTTTTGTTCCGCTATACTTTCACCCAGCTCTCATACAAGGAACACGCTATGTCTCTCGATACCGTTAAAAGATATTTCTCCTCTCTCGATGCACTCGATAAAGTCATCGAGCTCACCGAATCAAGCGCAACTGTTGAACTCGCCGCAGCCGCTCTTTCCTGCCTGCCGGCACACATCGCCAAGACGATGTCTTTCGATGCGAACGGCAAGACAGTCCTCGTCGTCTGTGCGGGCGATGCGAAAGTGGATAACAGGAAATTCAAGAAAGCCTTCGAGACGAAAGCGCGGATGATACAGTTCAACGAGGTTGAACAGAGAGTGGGCCATGCACCGGGCGGTGTGTGTCCCTTTGCCGTCAATGAGGGTGTAGAAATCTTTCTTGATTCTTCCCTCCGGAGATTCGAGACGGTCTATCCTGCCGCAGGCAACGGGGCGAGTGCCGTGAAGCTCTCGATCCCGGAGCTTGAGAGATTCTCACAGAGCAGGGGCTGGGTCGATGTCTGTAAGGGGTGGGAGATCTGAGAGCCGTTCTCGTCGGGCAGGATGTTTCTGGTATGAAGAAAATTTTCGACTCTTTCCGATTTAATGGTACAATAGCCGGGTACTCTGGATAAGACCGGCGGTGTCACAACCTTGAAACTCTCGGTAAGTTGTATTACCATCGTCGGGTATTATTCTGATACATATCTAATGGTAAGCACGTGAATCACCCTGTGTACAGGGCTTTTTCTCTGCTCTAGATAAATCACACACTGTGAGGTGACGGATGACAAAATATGTCATTAAAAGGTTGCTGGGAATCATACCCACGCTACTCATCATTATTACGGTGAGTTTCTTCATCGTCCGGCTGGCACCGGGCGGACCGTTCGACGGAGAAAGGAACCTGCCGGAAATAATCAAACGAAATATCGAGGCGAAGTATCATTTCGACGAACCTCTTCTGATGCAGTACGGACGCTATATGTTCGACGTTCTCAGAGGAGACCTTGGACCGTCGTACCGATATAACGACCATGATGTAAACTTCTACATCTTCCAGTCTCTGCCGAACTCCATGATCCTGGGAGTAATCGCGATATCGATATCGGTCCTCTTCGGGATATCGAGCGGCATACTTGCCGCTGTGAAACAGAACACCTGGGCAGATTACCTGGGGATGGCCTTCGCCATCGTGGGGATATCGGTCCCGCTGTTCGTCATAGGACCGGTACTGCAGTATGTATTCGCGGTGAAGCTCCAATGGGTGCCCACCTCGGGATGGTTCACCGTCGACGGAAGCTGGATCACCATCATACTTCCGGCGATCACCCTCTCGGCAGCGAACTTCGGGACGATCGCACGTCTCACCCGCTCGAGCATGCTCGAGACTCTGAGGAGCGACTATATCAGGACAGCGAAGGCGAAGGGAATGAAGAGTTCCACCATCCTGTTCAAGCACGCCCTGAAGGGAACCCTCCTTCCAATCGTCAGTTACCTCGGACCCGCGTTCGCCGGAGTCGTCACCGGATCCGTCGTTGTAGAATCAGTATTCAGAATTCCCGGACTCGGGAAATTCTTCGTCCAGTCGAGTTTCAACCGTGACTACACCCTGATCGTCGGTGTCGTTATCGTCTATTCGGTTATCCTTATCGTCATGAACTTCATTGTCGATATCCTCTATTCGCTTCTCGACCCGAGAATCACATACAAGTAGGCGGGAGAGACAGATGTTTAACAAGAAAAAGGAAACAAAACCACAGGCGACGAACCAGTTCAACCAGGCCGTCGCAGGAAATTCACTTACGAAAGATGCCTGGAGAAGGCTGAAGAAGAACAAGATGGCTGTCATCAGTATCTTTGTCGTCATCATCTATATTCTCCTTGCACTCAGTGCCCCTATCCTTCCCATCTACCCGTATGATGAGATTGTCCTTGACCACCAGAATCTTCCCCCATCATTCACGAAGAGTGCGGGGGAACTTCTGCTTGAGAAGCGGATGGCTGACATGTATACGCAGGCATGGAGAAACGGATCCCTGGATGTAACCACCGAAGAGGAGGATATGCTCTGGGCCTGGATCGATGCGAATGAGACCAACAAGGTGTGGGATTATATGCTCGAGAAGGGAACCGCCATGGCAGCTGAGGGCTCATTCACCTTCAGTGAGGCAGACCAGCGGAGGATCGACCGGATCAAGGAGAAACTGAAGAGTGAGCTCAAGGTTTCCATCAAGGCCCTGTGGTATACGGATCAGGCGACAGGCGACAGAAATAAGCTCTCGTCCCTTTCGACCGACCAGCTCATCACTCTCTATATCGATCTTTCACGGGAACAGATAGGGCACAGCTCGCAGAGCAGTATTCCAAGGAGATTGAACAGCAGATCCTGAGAGGTATCAAGGACCAGAATCCCGACCTGCCTGAAGCAGAATATGAGTCGATGCTGACCCGTGAAATGGAGAAAATCTCGGACGCACGGATGGAGGACCTCATACAGTCCAATATCCTGACGAAGATCACCAACCAGATCGTCAACGACGCCAACCGCCAGCTGAAAGAGATGGCTATGGATGAAAGTGTCGTCTTCCCTCTCAAAGAGGAGATGAGCCTGAATGAATCGATCAGTGCCGAAGTCGAGGCGACCCGGCTGAACGACAGAGTCTACTACCTCGGAACCGATTATCAGGGGCGTGACATGCTCTCGAGAATCATCTACGGAGGCCAGGTATCTATCGCGATCGGTTTCGTCGGAACCATCACCAGCGTTTTGATCGGTATCATCCTCGGAGCCCTTGCAGGGTACCTTGGAGGCAAGGTCGACTACATCATCATGAGAATCGTCGATATCATGTACGGCCTTCCGTACATGCTCCTGGTCATCATCGCGATGGCAATCTTCGGGAGAAACATACTCAACCTCTTCTTCGCCCTTGCGATCATATCGTGGCTTACCGTATCGAGAATGGTACAGGGGACAGATAATGTCACTGAAGAATCAGGAATTCATCGAAGCAGCCCGCTCGATGGGAGCTTCGACCTGGAGAATCATTTTCAAGCACCTTGTCCCCAACTCCCTCAGCGTCATCATTGTCTTCTCTACCCTGCGCATACCGGCCTTCATCATGACAGAGAGTTTCCTCAGTTTCCTCGGTCTCGGTGAGTCAGCGCTCCGTTCGCCTCCTGGGGCTCGCTCGTCGGAGACGGTGTGGGAAGCATGGCCCTGTACCCCTGGAAGCTCTTCTTCCCGGCACTGGCCATGACGATATTCCTCTTTGCGATGAACTTCCTCGGAGACGGACTGAGAGATGCCTTCGACCCGCAGAGCAAAAACCAGCTATAGGAGAGACTACGGTGGAAAAGAACACAGAAAAAAGGGTCCGCACCATTACTGGATGTCAGGAACCTTCAGACATATTTCAAGACCGACGAAGGGATCGTCAAGGCAGTTGACGGAATCTCTTTCACTCTGGGTGAGGGAGAGACCCTCGGCATAGTCGGAGAGAGCGGAAGCGGTAAATCGGTCACAAACCTCTCGATCATGCGCCTGATCCAGTCCCCCCCGGGAAAGATTGTGGGCGGAGAGATCATGTTCGAAGGGAAGAGACATCCTTGAACTTCTCAGCGAGAAGGAACTCAGACACGTCAGGGGTAATGAGATCTCGATGATCTTTCAGGATCCGATGACGAGCCTCAATCCCTTCCTGAGGATATCGACCCAGATGGTAGAGACGATCCTCCTTCACCAGAAGATGTCAAAGAAGGAAGCCCTGCAGAAATCTATCGATATGCTCAAGCTCGTCGGAATCCCCGGCGCGGAGGAGCGGGTCCACAACTATCCCTCATCAGTTCAGCGGAGGAATGCGCCAGCGTGTCATGATCGCCATGGCATCTCAGTTGTGAGGCGAAGGTGCTCATTGCAGATGAACCGACCACGGCCCTCGACGTGACCATCCAGGCTCAGATCCTTGAACTGATCAATGAACTTGCAAAAAAACTCGATACACGGCAGTGATACTGATCACTCACGATCTCGGTGTCGTTGCAGGTATGTGCGACACGGTCTGCGTCATGTACGCCGGAAAGATCGTCGAGAAAGCGAAGACCGAAGACCTCTATAAGCTTCACCTTCGCACCCTTATACCTTCGGCCTCATCCAGTCGGTCCCCCGACTAGACAAGGCACAGGACGGAAAACTGTACAGCATAGAAGGACAGCCACCGAACGTTATCGACCTGCCCGAATGCTGTCCCTTCCATCCCCGCTGCAATAAAAAGATGGATATCTGCACCTACACAGTATCCTCCGGTGAAGAAGGTCGGGGAGAATCACGAAGTAGCCTGCTGGCTCTACGCTGACGAGAAGGAGAAGAGTTCGACATGAGTGATATGAATCATGAAAAAACCGATTCCTCGAGGTGAGAGACCTCAAGCAGCACTTCCCTATTGAGAGCGGTCTCCTTCTCAAGAGAGCAGGTCGGTGCGGTGCAGCGCGGTAGATGGTATCAGCTTTCGACCTTCATTCCCGGAGAGACACTGGGAATCGTAGGAGAGAGCGGGCTGCGGAAAATCGACGACGGTCCGTGCCATCAGTCAGCTCTATACGCCCACTTCAGCGGATCGGTCATCCTTGAATGGCCTCGACCTGCTCCAGCGCAACCAAGAAAGAGACGCTTGAAGCCCGAAAGAACATGCAGATGATCTTTCAGGATCCCTATGCATCCCTCGACCCGCGAATGACGGTGAGAACGATCATCGCAGAGCCGCTTGAGATCTACAAAAGCGAGCGGGTATGCTCGATGAGCTCAGATGAGCAAGGAACGATATCGAGAACAGAGTAGAGGAGCTGATGGAGACGAGTCGGGTCTCAATAGAGCGTTCAAGAATCGCTATCCCGCATGAATTCAGCGGTGGTCAGCGTCAGAGGATCGGGATCGCCCGAGCCCTTGCCCTCAACCCGAAGATCATACTGGCAGATGAGCCGGTCAGTGCCCTGGATGTATCGATCCAGTCGCAGATCCTGAACCTTCTGCATGAACTCCAGAAGGAACTCGGTCTCACCTACATCTTCATCGCTCACGACCTCGCAGTCATCGAATATATCAGCACCCGTGTCGCAGTGATGTATCTGGGAAAGATCATGGAACTCTCACGAGCTGCGGACCTGTACAAGAATCCCGCTGCATCCGTATACCAAGGCTCTTCTGTCGGCGGCGCCGATACCCGATCCGGTCATCGAACGCAAGAGGCAGAGAATCATCCTCACAGGAGACGTCCCCTCACCCAATGTCGAGCGTCACGGCTGTTACTTCTACGACCGCTGTCCCTCCCGGATGGCAAAGTGCAAGGACCAATATCCCGCAGATGAAGACGGGTGGATGAGCACCATGAGGTTGCCTGTTTCCTGTATGAGTAGTCAGCTGTCCGGGTTCGAAGGATAATAACCTAATGAAGATCTGAAATACTGACCGGGTCGATGGGATCATAGGCCCGGTCTTTCTCTGTCCTGAGACCCGTTGTCGCTGCACCTATCAGATGCCGCGCTCTGTTCGATGAGAACCTCTCTCCTTCCGTTCACTCTGAGAAGAACCTCTATGACAATCCGCCGTACCATCGATCGAGGAATCAGGGCGAAGACCGTCATGACACGGTTGCTTCATCCTGTCCCCCCGACTCACTTTCTCAGATGCGGTAGCCCCTGTGTGAAGTGACTGATCTCAAAATGACTGGCACGTTTCGAAGTGTATAGAGTTCGACTCCTCGTACAAGAACACAAAGACTCCCGAGAGCTGTACCACCTGTAAAGCCTCCCCATCGAAAATCCAGGTGTCCCGATAGCCGAGACCGAAGAGAGAAACAAAAAAAAGCAGAAGAGGAAGAATAGAGTTCAAAGAAAATATTTCATCGCCCGGGGCACTGAAAAAACCAAGTATAACGATACCGGCAAAAAGGATATAGGGAATCCTCGATACAGGAGGGATTCTGTACACGTACCGATTTTCGTTTTCTGTTTGTAACTTCATCCTCATCTTTTCTGTTTCCTCATTGACTTTTCCAACAAGTATATCGACTTTAGAAACAAGATGAAAGGACTCTTCCGTTTCTGAGAAAGTGTGATAGAATAGTGGAAGATTCTGTTTTTCTTGATTATGGGAGTACTTTGAGGTACTCTGAGTTTGAACGCATATATTTCAATAAGGAGATATTGTACATGAAGAAAGTATTATCGATTGCATTCATCATTCTCCTTGTCGGTGTCTTGTTTGTTTCCTGTGGAGGCAAAGAAGAAGCTGCCAAGGCTGAACCTGCTCCAGCAGCACCTGCTGCGACAGTGGAGAAGGCTGAGACTCCAGAACCTGCAGCAGAACCTGCGGCAGAACCTGCAGCTCCAGCACCGGCGGCAGAAGACAAGGTTGCCTTCAAGATCGTGAACGGCGGAGAACCCGCGTCACTCGACCCACACCTCATTCAGGGTGTTCCCGAGCACAGAATCTACGAAACAATTTTCGAAGGTCTTGTTGCTTACGATCCTGAAACAGCAGGTCCGGTACCCGGACTCGCAGAGAGCTGGGAAGCAAATGAAGTCGGCGACCAGTACACCTTCCACCTCAGAGATGCAGTGTGGTCAGACGGCGTTGCCATCACTGCACAGACTGTTGTTGATTCCTGGCTGAGAGAGCTCAACCCCGAAACAGCAAGCCCCTATGCATGGTTCCCTTCAATGTTCCTCAAAGGTGCAGCAGAGTATAACGGTGGTGAAGCAGGAGCTGAAGCCGTCGGTATCAGAGCACTTGATGACAAGACATTCCAGATGGATCTTCTTGGACCTCTCCCCTATGCAATCGGCGCACTCGCTCACTACTCCTTCGCAGTTGTTCCTCTTCATGCGATTGAAAAGTACGGCGACACATGGACAAATCCTGAAAACTTCGTAGGAAACGGTCCTTTCACTCTCGCAGAGTGGAAACCCCAGTCCTACATTAAGGCTGTTCCCAACGAGATGTACTGGGATGCAGATGCAGTTCAGCTTGACGAAGTCATCTTCTACCCGATCGATGACAACAACACAGGCTATAACATGTACATCAACGGTGAAGTCGACTGGATGACAACTGTGCCTCTCGATCAGATCGAAGCAGCATCACTGCGCAGAGACTATCACAGAGCTCCTCAGCTTGCTACATACTACTACGTATACCAGACAGAGAAGGCTCCCTTCGATGACGCAAGAGTCAGAAAGGCATTCAGCCTTGCTGTTGACAGAGTTGCTCTTGTTGAAGGTGTAAGCAGAGCCGGACAGATCCCTGCAAAGGGTGTCGTTCCTGCAATGGCTGGTTACGAAGGACTCGGCGAAGCTGAATACGATGTCGAACAGGCTCGCAAGCTCTTTGCTGAAGCCGGTTACACCAAGGACAACTTCCCGAAGACCACTATCCTGTACAACACAAGCGAAGGCCACAAGGCTATTGCTGAGTTCATCCAGCAGGAATGGAATGATGCCTTTGGCCTCAACATCTCCGTCGGAGACAGCGAATCTTCAGATGCACAGATCGTTCTTGAGAACCAGGAATGGGGAACTTACCTCGACAACAGAAACCAGGGTAACTTCCAGGTTGCACGTGCAGGCTGGGTCGGTGACTACCAGGATCCGAACACCTTCCTTGACATGTTCATCACAGGCGCAGGTATGAACGGCGGCCGCTACTCGAACGAAGTCTATGACATTCTTATCGAAGAAGCTGCAACACTTTCCGGCCAGGACAGAATGGACGTTCTCAGAGAAGCTGAGTATATCCTTATTGAAGAAGATGCCGGCATCATGCCGATCTACTTCTACACCACCAACAACCTTGTTGACACAAGCAAGTGGGGCGGCTGGTTCCCGAACACCATGGACTACCATCCAACCAAGGATATCTACCTCAAGTAGATTTCACTCATCACGTATCCAGGCTCCCGGTTTCCGGGAGCCTGTTTCTTTCCCTCTCATCATTTTCTCTCCCGTTTCACCTCAGACCTTCCTCAAGATATCAGGCTGTGGTATATTCGAGTCATGGATATCACCCTTCAGCCATCAACAGTCGGGGGCTCTGTACGAGTCCCCTCCAGCAAGTCTCAGACGATCAGAGCACTCCTTATCGCACTGTTCGCATCGCAGCAGTCCACGATTTCTCACCCTCTCTACTCGAGCGATACCCGAAGCGCACTCAGTGCGTGTGAGACCCTCGGTGCAGCTATAGATGCAACCGAAGAAAGAATCAGTCCTCACTCCTCCCTCCACCTTTCCTGAGGAGGTTGAGATCGACTGTGCAAACTCGGGGACGACACTCTATCTTCTCGCAGCGATGGTGGCGGCGACGAAGACCCGGGCAACCTTCACAGGAGACGATCAGCTGAAAAAGAGACCGGTCGGCCCCCTTGCAGAAGCTCTTGTCACTCTCGGAGTTCAGATATCCTATCAGGGAGAGGAAGGATACCCTCCTTTCACTGTTCAGGGACCCATGAAAGGGGGAGATGTGACTATGCACTGCCACACCTCGCAGTACCTGTCGGGAATCCTCCTTGCCTCTGTGATGAGTACATCTCCTGTACATATCGATGTACCCCTTCTTAACGAGATTCCCTATGTCTTCATGACGATCGCATGGCTCGAGAAACAGGATCAGAAGCTGAAGTACGCGGCAGACCTTAGCTCTATCGATGTTGCCGGAGAAGGCTCCTACAGACCGGTGAACGAATCGATAGCAGGTGACTTCTCCTCTGCCTCCTTCTTCTTCTGCGCAGCTGCAGTGAGTCACTCTTCCCTCACCATCGAAGGGCTCGACAGGAACGATCCCCAGGGAGATAAGGAGGTCCTTTCAATCCTTGAAAACATGGGATGTACCGTCAGTTGGGATCACGATGCAGTCACAGTCTCCCTCGGGAAGGATAAAACAATGACCGGGGGAACGTTTGATCTGAACGCTATCCCTGATGCCCTCCCGGTTCTTGCTGTCACAGCGGCATTCGCACAGGGAACGACAGTTCTTGGCAATGTGCCGCAGGCACGGATCAAAGAGACAGACAGAATTGAAACGATGAGAGCAAATCTCTCAACACTTGGAATAGACGTTGAAGAAACCGAAGACTCCCTGATCATCCACGGTTGCGGACAGGTTAAGGGCGGAGTGGTCGAAGGTTATGATGATCACAGAATCATCATGGCTATGGCGATTGCCTCTCTCGGGGCGGAATCTGCAGTGACAATTCGGGGCACTGATGCAGTTTCAGTGACCTTTCCCGATTTCTTCCCTCTTCTAGAATCGATAACAAAGGAGAAATAAGCATGATTGACCTCAGAAGCGATACAATCACAAAGCCCTCACAGGCTATGAGAGAAGCCATGGCACAGGCTGTGGTCGGAGATGACGTATACGGGGAAGACCCCACGATTAACCGTCTGGAAGAGAGGGCTGCTGAACTGACTGGAAAGGAAGCAGCTCTGTACATTTCCAGCGGCTCGATGGGAAACCTGATCCCTTTGTTCATCAACGGAGGTAGAGGGAACGAGGTGGTCACCCACAGGGAATCTCACATCATGAGCCACGAAGTGGGATCCGTTGCAGCCATTGCCGGAGTCCTTCCCCAGTGCGTTGATACGCCTAAGGGTATCCTCTCTGTTGAGGCTATCGAGCCTCTTCTCAGGGAACGCTCCTACATGATGAGCAGGACAACGATGATCGAGGTTGAGAACACCATCGGCGGTATCTGCTATCCGCTGGAGAGACTTGAGGAGATCTATACCTTCGCGAAAAAGAATGATCTCTCGGTACATATGGATGGAGCCCGCTTCTGGAATGCTGTAGTGGCGAGCGGCGTTGCTCCTGAGGTTATTGCCTCTCAGGCTGACACCCTCACCTTCTGCGTCTCAAAGGGGCTCGGCGCCCCGGTCGGCTCCCTTCTCCTTGGCTCGAAAGAGTTCATCGAGGAAGCCCGTCACGTACGGAAGATGCTCGGTGGAGGTATGAGACAGGCCGGTATCATAGCTGCGGCAGGACTCTATGCCCTCGAGCATCATGTGGAAAGACTGAAAGATGATCATGCAAGAGCGAAGAGGATTGCGCAGACTCTCGCTGCGTCCTCCTGGGCTTCACTCGAGCTCGAAGACGTTCAGACGAATATCATCTTCGTCTCAGGAAAGAACTGCAGCGGCAAGAAGCTCGAAGAAGTGCTGAACAGAAAAGGGATCGCATGCTACGGCTCCGAAGAATCTGTCAGACTCGTTACCCACATCGATCTGAGTGAGCAGGACATTGATACTGTCTGCTCGATCATCGAAAGCATTGATGAGAAGGAATTTCTGTAGATGAGCAGCGGCATTCTCTTCTTTTCCGGGGCGGGCAACTCCAGAGCAGTTGCCCGTACGCTGGGAAAAGAACTGGAGACTGATTTCTGTCTCCGCATGGCCGATGCCGATGAGGAAACTCTCTGCAGACTTAAGACACTCGGTCTCATCTTTCCTTCCTACTTCGGAGCACCTCCCGCCTACCTCAGATACTTCCTTTCAGAAGTTCTCCGCCCCGCAGCGCCGGAGCTGGAATACCTTTACCTCATCATCACCCACGGCGGCGGACCTATGTATAGCTCAGGCATTGCAGAGATGCTTCTGCAGGATATTGGATATGCTGTAAGCTATGTGGCTACGCTCAGGATGGTGGATACCTATATCCCGCTCTTCCGTGTTCCTCCCCGGGCGAAGCAAGAAGCCATGAACCGCAAAGCATTCGAAGACCTGCATCTGATCGCCGAGGATATCAGAAATCAGAAGATCTCCATCCCTCCCCGATGGCCTCTCTCACGAAGCGCCTTTACACTCTTCAACAGAAAGAAGCACAGCCGCTACACAAAGGACAGGAACTTCATCGTGGATGAAAGATGTACCCGCTGCGGTGTATGTGCAGAGGTCTGTCCCGTGGGAAATATCACCCTGGAAGAGAAGGAAGGAGTCACCTACCACGGCTCCTGCGAGCAGTGCTTTGCCTGCTATCATCACTGCCCGACGCACGCGATAACCCTGAAAAGGCGCCCTCTTCACGGGTATCAGTACTATCAGGGACCGAAGCACTTTAACACCGGAGGAGTAAAACCATGAGTATATTCGATCATCCGGCTGACCGCCGGGGAACCCGGTCTGAAAAATATAACAAGAAGCTGATCTCTCTCTTCTCGGGGAACCGCGAAGCAGAGCCCTTCTGGGTAGCGGATATGGATTTCAGGACACCTCAGGTCATCCTGGAAGCCCTGCAGGAAGAACTCTCAACGGGAGTGCTCGGGTATGTGAGCAACGAAGGTGTCATCCCCTCTTTTCTCTCATTTCTGAAACAGCGCCATCAGTGGGAACCCGATCCTTCTCACGTAGTGATCACCCCGGGGATGCTCGCATCCATCGGCCTCCTCATTGATACATACAGCAGGAAGGGAGACTCGGTACTCCTCCCCTTTCCTGCATACAAACCGTTCGTGTCGATCCTGAATACGCTTGAGAGAAAGATCGTCCCCCTTCACCTCTCCTATGATGAACAGGTGAAAAAGTTCTCCTTCCCTCTCGACGAGTATACAGAGCTGATGGAGAGAGAGAAGCCTCAGCTTGTCCTGTTCTGCTCACCACATAATCCGACAGGAATCGTTTTCGGGAAAGAACTCCTGAGAGCAGTTGCAGCGGGTGCAGAAAAGGTAGGTTCCGTTATCATAAGCGATGAGATCCACTCTGACCTTGTCTACTCGGGAATCACCCACACCCCTTTCACCCGCGCATGCGAGAACACAAAGGTTCAGTGTGCGACCTGTATGGCTCCGAGCAAGACGTTCAATATCGCGGGAGAGCACTTCTCCATGGTGGTCTGCAGTGACAGGGAGATGAAAAAGCGCCTTGTGAAGAAACTGGATTCCTATCATGTAGGTCCGGACTACCTGGCGATGACCTCCGCCCGGGCGGCCTACGAGAAAGGATACCCCTGGCTGATGGAGCTGATCCCCTATCTGGAAGCAAATGTTGCCTCGATAGAAACTCTGCTTATGCAGAAAGGATCATCCATGCGCCTGATTCGCCCCTCGGCTTCATTCATTGCCCTTCTTGACTGCAGTGAGATCCTGGAGGCCCTGCAGGAGAAAGGAGAGCAGTACGCCCCCTCCAAAGAGGCTGGATACCTATCACGGTTCTTCGGCGTCGAGGCGGGTATTGCACTCAATGACGGCTCCTGGTTCGGGGAGAACTACTCTTCGTTCGTCAGGTTCAATTACGCAACCTCGAAAGACCGGGTGGAAAAGGCAGTTCTTGCAATGATTGAAGCGGAGAAGCGGCTGTTAGGGTAACCACACCTGAACATCGGGTTCACGGACGTAACAGAGGACACTCTTCACCTCACACCCCCACAGATTCTCCATCGCGGATCGGTAGACAGCAAGCTGCCGTTCATGCGCTTCAGGATTCAGATACCTGTCGGTTTTGAAGTCTACGATCGTGATATGCTCTTCATACCTGAGAAGCAGATCAATAACCCCGTTCACAGCGAGCTCATCGCCATCATCCTCCACCCGTGCAAAAAACTCGAGCTCGCTTTCTGACGAGATCAACCTTCCCTCTTTCAGCGATGCGAAGAATTCCGAAGTGAGAACTCCTCTCACCATCGAGATGAGATCCTCAGCGAGGATGTGCAGTTCTCCCTCCTTCAGACCGCTCTGGGAAAGTGAGGTAGGCTTCACAGTGAGGACATTCTCCACTGTCAGCTGAGAGAGATCAGTTTCCAGATTTCCCGGTGACTGAGAAAGTATCATTTCGAACGCAGCATGCACCCATGTCCCGAACAGTCCATGAAGAGCAGAACGCGCAACGATCTCATCAGAGGCATAGGAGGAGAGCCGGGGATAAAGGAGTGTGGCATCTGAAGGCACTTCGTGCCCGGAGGCGGTAACACCTACGATTCTGGGAGGGAACTCAGGATTGAGTGCAGGCTGCGCATACCATTCCCTCACTGCCCCAACGTTCTCCCTGATTCTTGTATCCTTCCTTCCTTCATGAACAGCTGTGATCTTTGAGGCAGACAGGTGAGTGACTGTAATACCGTGATGTTCCGGCTCTGAGGCAAGAAGCATAGACAGCAGGTTGCTGTTTCTGTTTTTCACATCTGTATTGCCCCGTGAGGAGACTCCCGAGAAGATCAGGTGAGACTCAGCGCGTGTACACGCTACATAAAAGAGTCTCTTCAGTTCAGCCTCATCCTGTGCGGCCTTTCTTCCCTTCTCTGATTCCCAGATAAGGTTCATACCTCTGTTTCCGATTCTATGGTGGTACGGAACGGGTATCTCCCGTCCCTCCTGATTCCAGAGGGACACTCCCGGGAGCGTATTCTGGCGTGAACGGCTCCCGCAGGAGGCGACAATGACGACAGGGAACTGGAGTCCTTTCGACTTGTGAATACTCATCAGGTGAACTCCCTGAGTCGTCTCATTCAAGACCGATACACCCTTGGTATCCTCATCAGTTCCTATGATATCTCTTAACCGGTCAGTGAAGGTGACAAGCGATCCACCTTCCCTGTCTTCCTCTTCTGCGAGTGCCATCAGGTATTCCACATGCTCAATGAACACAGTGTACGATTCATGGGAGAGAAGATTATGGCGGTACCCGCCCACGTTCCAGATGTACGAGACAAGGGCGGAGAGCGTATCACTGCCGCTCATATCAACCAGCACCTCGAACAGACTCTGGACTGCCTGGTATTTCCTGTGGGTACTCCCGTCCTCCCACGCGATGTCACAGAAGATGCCCTCCTCTCTGGCTCTTTCAAGAGCGATGAGAAGCATATCATCATCCATGAAGCACAGGGGAGAACGGAGAACTGCCGCATAGGCGAGCAGGTCACCGGGAAAAATAAGAAGCTGAAGCATCGAGTAGATGTCATTGGTGACAGCTTCGAGATGAAGAGATTTCACTTCACTGAGGATATAGGGGATGCCCTTCATCCTGAAGTATTTCTCGAACTGAAGCTGGGGGGAATAGGTTCTCATTAAAATAGCGATATCATCATAGGAAGGCGCTACCTGTTCCCCGTTCTTCTCGATCACATACTCACCCGAATTGACGATAGACTCGATAAGACCTGAAAGAAAGAGAGCTTCCTTCTCAGGAAGAGAGAGCTCTTCCTCTCCGCTTTCCGTTTCCACCCCCTCGTCCTTGTCCTGTTCATCGGAAATGATGAACAGCTCACGGTGCACGGGATACCGGTCCTGAGTGAATTGAGACTGCAGATCCTGTGATGATGCTTCATACTCTTCTTCTGCATCCGCGAGGATGTGACGGAACAGAGAATTG
>CAXXSP010000063.1:0-113759 GCA_963676605.2 Sphaerochaetaceae bacterium
GGAAGGACGAATACCATGGCAATGAGCGTAAGAAGGGCATACATTCCCGCATTGAGCTGGATTTTCTCTCGCCGGATAGATTGATTCAGTTTCATACCTTACGCCTCCTTATCCCGTGTGAGATATCGCTGTACAAGAGAAACGACAAGAACAAGCAGAAAGAATATGACGGATATGGCGGAGCCACCGGCAATGTCCTGTTTCCCATACCCCCTCTGCACTGCCTGGAACACGACCGTCTGAGTTGAATCGAGCGGTCCACCGAGGGTCATGGCATTAATCTGTGTGAATACGGCGAAGGCCTGCATCGTGATAACCACGAACACGAACACCGCGGTATTACGGAGTCCCGGCCAGGTGACGTAACGGAACTGCTGAAATCTGTTCGCACCGTCAATCGAGGCTGCTTCGTACCTGATCACCGGTATATTCTGCAGTCCTGCAAGCCAGATCACCATATGGAACCCTACAGCCTGCCATACAGACATTGCAATAATGGAACGCAGAGCCGTATCTGGACTTCCGAGCCAGTCTACCGGTTGAAAAATGCCGAAGGTGAGGGCTGAGAGTATCGTATTGAGCAGACCATTCTGTCCATCATAGATAAACTTCCATAAAAGAGCTACTACGACCATGGAAACGATGACCGGCATAAAGAAGAGCGTGCGGTAGATATTGATTCCCCGAAGTTTCCTGTTCAGCAGAATCGCGAGAAGAAGAGCCAGCCCTCCCTGAAGTGGTACGACATTGATCACGAATATCATGGTATTGGCCAAGGCTTTGAGAAATACCACATCGCTTGCAAGTATGACAACTTTCGCATCCCCGCGGAGAAACTGGTCAGTTCTCTCATCCCCTTATACTGAGGATACTCGTCGCTTCGGGTGAAATCTCTCAGTTGTGGATAGACAAGAGCCCCGTCTTCATCTCTCAGGTATGCTCCCGTGCTGGCATCGGAAAGAGGATCGAGCGTCAGAGTTCTGACGGTGAGCATTCTCTGGAAATTCCTCAATCCTACAAATTCCGCCGGATTGGGAGATACCAGTCGCTGGTTCGTGAATGAAAGACCGAAGGCCATGAAAAAGGGAGTGATAAGAAATACCGCGATCAGTATGATCGCCGGTCCCGCCATCAGCCAGCCGGCAAGAGCTTCACGTCTCTCCTGTGCGGCAAGGGTAATTGTTGTATGCTTCATTGATATCTCCGCCTGGTATATCATCGGCTCTAGGAACCTCTCTCCCCGCATCAGACGAGGAGAGTCTTCCGTTTCTCCATGATACCATACGAGTGGAAGGAACCCGGAAGGTTACCTTCCGGCTCCCTCACTCATAGATTTTACATCAGAAACCGTATCCGTTGTTATTCTCGATATCGAGATTGATTTCGTCTGTGGCTGAATCGAGTGTCTCAAGCACATCAGCTCCGTTCGCGATATCTGCAAGAGCCTTTCTGAAGACCTTCGCCATCACGACATAACCGGGTGTCGGGGGACGGATGAATCCTTGCTCGCTTGAAAGACTGTAGAATACTTCCAGAGGTCCGCCTGCGCTGTAGTTTTCCGTCATGGAAGCAGCCTTGACAGTGGAAGGAATCAGGCCGATTCCGTTTGAGAATGCCGCAAGATATTTGTCCTGAAGGGCAAATTCAATAAATGCCCTTGCGCCGTCCTGGTGTTCGCTTGTCGCCGAGATTCCGAACTGCCAGGAAGCAGCTCCGATCTTAGAGCCATGACCGAAATCAGGATTGGGGAGGAAGAGCATGTCATCGCCGAAGGCATCCAGTGCCGCGAGAGCAGACCAGTTACCGTTCAGCTGAAGAGCATAACGGCCTTCAAGGAAACCGGTGTCTCTGTCGGCAGGATCCTGGGAAGTGCCCGGGATATATCCCTCGGTGAACATCTTCTGCCACCATGCACCGAAAGCCTGTGCTTCTTTTCCGTTCAGAATGCCTTCTGCACTCGCATAGGTGTTACGATCGATCATGTCTCCTCCGAAACTCTGGAGGAAGGGACTGAAGGCATACGGATACCATTCATCCTGCCACGCCATACCAATATCAAAGGCATACTCGAATTCGCCGGAATCTTTGAAAGTGTCCAGGATATCGTTGAATTCATCAAGAGTCCACGGATTATCAAGGGTTGGGATCCTCACTCCGTATTTTTCGAGGACAGACTTGCGTGCATAGATAGCGGTTGCCGCATCCCAAAGACCGACTGAATAGACTTCACCGTTCCAGCTTCCGATCGTTCCGGGAAGGTAAGCATCAAGCATACCTGAGGGGAGATCGAGGGGAGCCATATAGCCTGCCCATGCCCAGTTCGGCATGTTAGGACCGTCGACATCGATGATATCAGGCAGCTTTCCGGCAAGTGCTGCTGCAGAGACTGAATCATTATAGGAATCCTGAGGAAATTCCTCTAGGGCAATCGTGTATTCCCCCTGCGAGGTATTGAAATCTTCGATAATTCCCATAAGGATCTCTCTCTCCACGAGATTTCCCGCACCATGATACCAGAGACTCAGTTCAACAGGGCCTTGTGATGCCGCTTCCTTCTCACCTGCTGCAAAGAGTAGTGAAAAACTCATGAGTGTAACCACCAGGGCCAGTATTAGACGTTTGTTCATTGTAACGCCTCCTTTTTGTTTTTTTCCTTCCCGTAAGGGAAATGGTTTATTCCTATTATCATGCGCCGGCAGCATCCTTCACAGTTCTGTTCCAGATAGAAGCTAGGCGATAGATCGTCAGGTCAAAAAGACCTTCATGTGAAGCAGACGCATTCAGTAGCGTCAGAGGAGCTCTCGGGAAGAGCTGGCTGGTAAACACCACTGCTCCATCTGCAGCGAATACTTCAATGAGAGAACGGTCATAGAATATCCGAATCTCAAGAGAGTCGGGAAAGACTATTTCTGCATGGAACGCGAGCATCGGCTCTTGTGAAAAGTTTCGGGCGAATACGGTTTTCCGGTTCAGGAAGAGTTCCTGTCTCTGTGCGTTCCACTCAAGAGCAATAGCCTCCCCTTCTTCATTGGAAAACGCAAGAGATATATCAGAGCAGTTGGCATCTTTCACAGTGAGCAGGAGCTCATATGCAGATTCACCATCGATGGTGTCAACATGTACTCGTTCTGCATCACGGAAGGATTCTACATAGGTCTCTCTCAGTTCCGTCACTTCGGCAACAGGCTTCTGTGCAAACAGGAGACGATCTCCTTTCTTCGTAAGTGAGAGTTCCCGTGGAATGCTCATCACTCCACGCCATGGATCGGTCGGAACCTCATTGGCATAGATCCAGTTATTCACCCATCCGATCCACACCTTCCGTGTGTCTCCGGCGGGCATGCTGTTCAGCTTTGAGCCGCATAAAAATCACTCGCATAGTCAACCTGCTGTGTTTTAAACTGCTGGAGAAGTGTTGATGCCCCGTCTCCGTCCGTATCAGCCACGAACTGTTTCCCATTGAAATCTCCCAGAAAATACTGCATGGAAGGACCTCTATCAGATCCCTCCCGGAGGCAGGACACGACAAGTACCCAATGGTGTTTCCCTGTTTCATCAGGAAGCGAGAAAAGTTCTGGACATTCCCAGAGCATCGAAAGATCGGGAACCGGCTGAGTTATCATACCGGTATGTTCCCAGTTCAGGAGATTATTCGAACGGTAGAACTCTACACTATGGCCTCCTGAGAGAAGCATCACCCAACCCCGGCTCTCTGTATGATAGAAACACTTTCGGGTCTCTGAAATCTTTCTTTCCGGGATTCGGGATTACTGGGTTCTTTGCATATGGAGTCCAGGACACCCCATGATTCGTGCTGTAGGCTACGCACTGCTGCTGAAGGTCGGCTGTTCCCTCCGAGAGATTACCCGGGAGATGTGCAGTATAGAAGGCAATGAGACCTTCTCCGTCATTAAATAACCCACTCTCATTATGCAAATCGATCACTGATGATCCGGAAAAAGACATACCGAGCGTTTCATCGGGGTACAGGGCAATTGGCTGTTCTTCCCAGTGGATAAGATCCTGTGACTGAGCATGCCCCCAGTGCATGGGTCCCCACTTGCTTCCATACGGATGGTACTGATAATACATATGGTACAGTCCGTCGAAGTAAATACATCCGTTCGGATCATTCAGCCAGTTACGCTGCGGTGAGAAATGGATCTGAGGTCGGAAAGCCTCCCGATAGGTCATACTGTCACTCCTGAATATTTATGCATATTTGAATACGCTTTCATTTGATGTCTGAAAAATATCATGAGGTTTCCCTCCTCACAAATCGAGGCTCAAGGACGATGTGCTGTTCGTGATGATCAGTATTTCTGTCATCAGATTGAGCGTTTATCTTCCTCAGGAGCATATCGACTGAAAGCCTTCCTATCTCTGCAATCGGCTGGTAGACTGAGGAGAGCATCGGCCTTACGTTACGACAGATAAAGGTATCGTCAAACCCTACAATGGAAATCTCATCCGGGATTGATATCCCGAGTTCCTGAGCTGCGTGTACAACACCCAGTGCGAAGGGATCATTCACTGCCATAACCCCCAGTCGATCTACCGGTCTATGCTCCCGCAGAAACTGTTTGGCGCTGCTGAATCCCTGTTCAAGGAGATTCAGCCACCAATTATAGTTTCCTATGACCTGAATCTGATCTTCTCCTACACCGGCTTTCACAAGTTCATCGCGGAAACCAAGATATTTCTCGTCCTTGGATGGACCGAAATAGGCAAACTGCTCTATTCCCTCACTCATCAGATGGCGTGCCACCTGTTCTCCTCCGCTTCTGTGGGAGACCGATACACAGTCGAGCCCTGCATAATCCTGTGAGACCATAACAATCGGTTCCTTCATTTCCCTCAGATCATCGAGGATCGGTGAGTCAGGAGAGGCAAGACCTACAAGAATTCCATCCACCTGTCGTGAACGCATGGATCTAAGAATATCTTTTTCTTTAAACTGCTCTCCTGCAGAGTTTGCCAGGATGATACTAAATCCGTTGAGCGAGGCATATTGCTCTATCTCGGCAAGGACATCCGTGAAATAGGGGTTTTTCAGGTCGGGAACGACAACTCCGATCAGGAATGACTTCTGTGCAGCAAGCGTTCGTGCTGAGGTGTTCACAGTAAATCCTGTCTTTCTCACAGCTTCCATCACCAGTGCACGCTTTTCTGGATTAACCCCTGCACTGCCGTTTAATACTCGTGAGACTGTTGCCTGTGATACTCCCGCCATTTTGGCGATGTCATTCATTGTTGTCATATTTTTGAATACGCTTTCATTTTTTCATAAATATACAATAAGGTCGAAAGGCTGTCAAGGAAAAAATTTGGAAGGAAGGAAGCAAAAGTCCGACGGGAAGGAACCCTGCGGGAATATACGCGGGCAGCCGGCTTCGTTATGTCTCCAGAGAAGAGTGCTTTGAAAGCTGTTCAGCCATCATCACCCTGTTTCGTCCCAGTTCCTTCACCCGATAGAGGATGCTGTCAGCGGCATTGATGATATCCTGATACCGTGCATCCTTATCGACTCGGGAAAAGAAGAGGCCGATGCTTACCGTCACTCCGACGTCCTTCATTCCTTCTTCAATAGTATACTCCTGCTTTTCCACCTGTGCTCTCAGAGATTCAGCCAGATCAATGAAGTCGTTGCGGGAATCCTTCCTGTCTAGGAAGAGAATCATGAACTCATCACCGCCGTAACGGAACAGGCCCTCTGTACGCCGTCGGAATACTGAAGAGAGAGTCCCTGATATCCCCTGAAGGATGCTGTCTCCGAACAGGTGCCCGTGCGTATCATTCACCTGCTTGAAATTATCAACATCTATGATACCGAGGCCGATATACAGATCATTGCGGATTGCGAGAGAGAAATCCCTCTCTATACGTTCATCGAAATTTCTCCGGTTGTAAAGTCCGGTAAGCTGGTCAGTGATGGAGATTTTCTCAAGTTCCTCTTTCTGCTCTTCGATGACGCGGGTTCTGTTTCGGACCTCTTCTTCAAGGGTCTGCGTGAACTCCCGCATTTCACGGGTCATATAGTTATAGGAATCAGTAAGGGAGCGCACCTCGTCTACCATCTCCCCTTCGTAATAAAACTCCGGGAGAGAGCCTGTCTGTACAGAGGAGGCCTGCTGTGAAAGGAGCCTGATCGGCGAGGTGAGAGAACGAGAGATCCTCCGGATCAGGAAAAAGAGTATTCCCCCGGAAATGAGGAGAAACAGGAGAAGGCTGAAGGCCACTCTCATAATATTCCTGTACAAGGTGCTGCGTGATACGGCTATCTGCGCGATACTCTGTACCTGCTCAGTGAAATACCGGTAATCTTTCCCTTGAACCCTCACCTCTTCCTGTGAGGGAAATTCCACGGTGTGCAATCTGGAGGCAAGGTCCTCATCGAAGGAGACAGCCCATCTGCCGGCTATGATATACACAATCTGATCGGTCGGCAGGCTATGGAGGAGATTGAATTCCTTCAGAAAATCCAGAGCCGCGAGGATATAGATGAGGTATGTTCCTTCAAACTGGGTCTCATATCTCAGCGACCGGTACAGCGTTCCCCCCTCTTCCGAAACATCCTTCCATGGATCAACAGAAAGGGGACGGGCAAGCGAAGAAAAGAGAATAGCATCTCCCTTCTGTACTCTGATCTCCTGCAGATAGGGATAAGAGGCTTTCATCGACTCGCTATACGCATGAAATGATTTCTCCGCGAAGAACCGTGAGACAGGGTCTTCCCCGAGGAGATTTTCCAGATCCCGACTGTTCGTCATATCAGAAGCGGAGTGGCCGAAATACTCTATCACCTGACTCGTCTGTGTATGCAGGAGCATGTTAAGAAACCTCAGGTTGTCTTCCATAGCTCGTGCATACTGTGAGGAAAAGAACGAAACAAGGATGAGTGAGAGAATGAGGATAGAGGAAAGAGTAAACAGAAACAGAAGCCTGAAAAGCTTCGTATCGAATCTCATCAGCGTGCCGACCTGGTTATATCAAGCAGATCGAGATATTCTGCACTCGATATCCCCATATAGTACCTGAACATCTCCTGGTATTCCGGGCTCTTTTTGTATCGACCGATAAACCATTTCAGCTGCAGTGTCAGCAGAGGAGTCTCTTTCGAGGTACAGAAGGAGAGATATCCTATCTCATCTTTGAGGGGGAAAAAAGTTCTCAGTCCATTTCTGAACGCCATCGAGCTTGAGTAGTGAAGGTAGAAAGAGAATGAATCCTGAATGGTTACGTCTGCATGTCCAAGCAGAATCTGGTTGTACACGAGGTACTTCTGATAGCTGTCTCCCTCAGGGATGATCAGAATCTCCACCCCCCCTTCGGGGATTGCCGTCCTTCCTTCCGGAAAAGAGAGTGTTCCATCATCTGCGACAGTAAACGGGTTCACGACATACGGTATATCCCTTGCTTCAAGCTGTTTTTTCACAAGCTGAAAGAAACTCACTGCTTCAAAGGTAATGATTCTGAGCCCTCTCAAATCTTCATAGGAGGTGAGTTTCATATCCTTCGGCCCGAGGAAGATTTCGGTGCTTTCGATGAACGGTACCATATTCACATACTTTTCACGCAGAGCGTTCACGGTAATGACATCCGCAACAATATCGACATCGTTATAGATGTCGGGAGAGGTGCCTTCATCCTGGGAAAACACGAGTCTTCCGTCAGCCATCCAGTATCGGGAAAAATGATCCACCAGATGCAGGTCTAACTCCACGTCAAGTTCATCGGCGAAAGCCTGTGCTATCTCATAGCTGAATCCTTTGTGAGTATATTCCGGTCCCAGATAGGTTGCGCTGGAGAGCTGCCTGATACCGACCGACAGTGAACCGGTAGCTTGCACATCACTAAATTCACCGGCGGATAGAACCGACAGTACGATCATGAGAGAGAATAGAGTTATTACCTTTTTCAGAACAGTCACCTCACTTTTGTTTGCTTCTTCACCTTTTCTACAGTGTATGAGGGGTGTTCTCACCTGTCAATGCTCTAACAGCTGTACGTGAAGCAAAGACAGAAACCGATATACATCACATATTCTATGCCGGGAAAGCCTTCAATCAGAATATCATGGCATAGAGCGAACAGAAAAGAGAGATTACTCCTCATACCAACTTTGCAGCCAATCGTCACCTTTCTCATGGATAGTTCCCGTTCTCAAGTCGGGAATAATCAGAACGGACGTGGGCTTTGCTCTGAGAGCCGGCGTGAGGTGATTCATACCGGCTTTTACCTTTTCCAGTAGTTCCTCTGCCGGGATACATCACTTCCCAAATACCCACCCTTCTGATACTATACTCCTACACGTACCTGCAATGCATTCTGATCATCTGAAAAAGAAAGAATCGCTCAGCGCGGGTATTCGTCCTTGTCCGTACACACGCAGAACCTGTTCTCTGCGCTGGTTCTCTCTTCTGAGATGCGGAACAACGACACTGTTATTCCTAATGAAAAGAGGTAACCCATGAAACCGACCATTGTGTACACGAAAACAGATGAAGCCCCGGCACTCGCCACGGCATCTTTCCTTCCCATCGTCAAATCCTTCACAGCACCGGCAGGTATAGAGATCGATCTTCGTGACATCTCTCTTGCAGGACGTATACTCTCACAGTTTCCTGAGTACCTGGAAGAGGATCAGAGGGTTTCCGACGACCTTGCTCTGCTCGGCAGGAATGGTGCATGAGAAAGAGGCGAATATCATAAAGCTTCCTAATATCAGCGCATCGGTTCCACAGCTTCAGAATGCAGTCAAGGAACTGCAGGAGAAGGGCTTTGCTCTTCCCCCCTACCCCGAGAATGCACAGAATCCCGAGGAAGAGGAGATCAAAGCACGCTATGATGCGATCAAGGGTAGTGCCGTCAACCCGGTACTCCGCGAGGGAAATTCGGACAGACGAGCTCCGGCCTCCGTAAAAAAACTACGCGAAGAAACATCCCCATACGATGGGTGCCTGGGATAAGAATTCCGCCTCCCATGTGGCAAGCATGCAGGAGGGAGACTTCTACGCCTCCGAGCAATCGGTCATTCTTCCTGAAGCAACCGAAGTGACAGTGATTCTCCAGGGGACAGACGGAACGTCCACAGTACTCAAGAAAGACCTGAAACTGCTGAAGAGCGAGATCCTCGACTCTGCGGTGATGAGCTCCAGTGCTCTCAGAGCCTTCCTTGCTGAACAGATCAGAGATGCAAAAGAGAAGGATGTCCTGTTCTCGATTCACCTTAAGGCGACCATGATGAAAGTCTCAGACCCTATCATGTTCGGCCATGCCTTCTCCGTCTTCTTCGAAAAACTCTTCGAAGGCCACAAAGAAACACTTTCTGCTCTCGGAGTTGATCCCCGTCTGGGCATGTCAGACCTGTTGAGAAAGATTGACTCCCTTGCATCTGAGGAGCAAGAGAAGCTTCTTGCGACTATAGAGAAATGTTATACGGAAGGCCCCAAGCTCGCGATGGTGAACTCCGACAAGGGTATTACCAACCTTCATGTATCATCAGATGTGATCATCGATGCCTCCATGCCTGCGGCCATACGCTCCTCCGGCAAGATGTGGGGACCTGATGGGAAACTCAAGGATATGAAGGCCGTGATCCCTGACCGATTGTTACGCCGGCATCTACGAGGAGACGATCGAAATTCTGTAAGGAAAACGGAGCGTTCGATCCTACGACGATGGGAGATGTCTCAAATGTGGGTCTCATGGCTCAGAAGGCAGAAGAATACGGCCTCTCACGATAAGACCTTCGAGATTGAGAAACCTGGGACGGTACAGGTGATAGACAGAGACGGCAAGGTCCTGATGGTTCAGGATGTCTCCACAGGCGATATCTTCCGTATGTGTCAGGTGAAGGATGAGCCGATCAGGGACTGGGTGAAACTTGCGGTGAAGCGTGCCCGTGCAACAGGCTCGCCTGCCGTATTCTGGCTCGATCCTGCCAGAGCTCACGACAGCAGAGTCGCCGAGAAGGTTCGGGAGTACCTCCCCCCTCCATGATACAAAAGGACTTGATATAACCATTCTCTCTCCGGCAGAGGCGACTCGCTACTCCCTGCAGAGAATGAAGGAAGGAAAGGATACAATCTCCGTGACCGGGAATGTGCTCAGGGATTTCCTTACAGACCTCTTCCCCATTCTCGAGCTGGGAACCAGTGCAAAGATGCTCTCAGTCGTTCCGCTCATGAACGGCGGCGGTCTGTTCGAGACAGGTGCCGGCGGATCAGCTCCAAAGCATGTGCAGCAGTTCCTCGAGGAAGGACATCTCCGATGGGATTCTCTTGGTGAATTCCTCGCTCTCGCCGTATCTCTCGAACACCTCAGTGAAGTTCATCAGAACCCGAAGGCGCTCGTGCTCTCAAAGGCACTGGATGCTGCGACAGAACTACTGCTCGATAATAGAAAATCCCCTTCACGGAAAGTGAATGAGATCGACAACAGAGGAAGTCACTTCTTCCTGGCTCTTTACTGGGCTCAGGCTCTCGCACAGCAGAGCGAGGATCTTGAGCTGAAATCTCACTTCGCTTCCATCGCCGCAGAGCTTGCAGCTCATGCTGAACAGATCGATGCGGAACTTCTTTCGGCACAGGGAAAGTCGGTTGATATCGGAGGATATTACTTCCCTGAACCGGTAGCTCTTGAGAACGCGATGCGTCCGTGCAGAACTCTTAACTCAATCATTCAGTAGGATTGAGTTAAATGCACGAAATGAGGCTGCCGTTCAGGCAGCCTCTGCTGTATCAGAAAGAGATATGGGAACCTGCTCACACCAGGTCGATATATCCTTCGTCAGAGTCTTTCATTTCTTCACTGACCTTCTCGAACAGTTCATTCTTCTCAAGAAAGATATCGACAATCGTCGGATCGAAGTGCTGACCACGCTCTTCCTTAATGATCTCCACAGTCTCTTCATGGGAGACCGGTTCTTTGTACGGCCTGCGCGAGCGTACCGCGTCATACACGTCAGCGAGGGCCATGATCCTTCCCGAGAGGGGAATCTCCTCTCCCTGAGAGGCCTGCAGGATATCCTCTGCCATTCCATCTCTCGTGATGGGAGATGGAAAGTTCTATTCCGAGGTTGATGAACTCGTTCTGGGGATACATAGCAAGCACATTCTGGAGCGTCATCGACCCGATGGTCGTATGGCTCTTCATGATCTCGAACTGTTCGTCCGTGAGTTTACCCTTCTTCATCAGAATCGAATCGGGAATACCGATCTTCCCTATGTCGTGAAGTGGAGCGGCATGTGCAAGATTCTCGACAAATTCCTCATCCACTGTTTCAGGATACAGCCCCTTCTTCAGCATTTCTTCAGCTATGATCTTACAGAAGATACCGGTCCGCTCGATATGTTTCCCCGTGAAATTATCACGGGACTCGGAAAGGTTCGTAATCGCCACCAGCGTGGAGAGCTGCGAGTCGGAGATCTCCTTCACTTTTTCTGCAACCATCTCTTTGAGTTCCGCATTATGACGCGAGAGCTCCATCTGCATCCGTCTCATACTGATATGAGTCGAGATGCGTGCAAGAACCTCGTCCTTCTGGAACGGTTTTGTGATATAGTCCACTCCACCCGAGCCGAATGCCTTGATCTTATCGAGGGTATCGCTCAGAGCGGAGAGGAAGATGATCGGAATATCTTTTCCTTCGGGCATCGCCTTGATCACCTGACAGGCCTCATAGCCGTCCATGTCAGGCATCATGATATCGAGGAGAATCAAGTCGGGCTTTGCCCGTGAGAGAGCCTTGATCGCCAGGGGAGCACGAGGGAAGGCGAGGACATGGTAGCCTTCTCCAAGAAGAAGCTCCTGCAGAACCCCGAGGTTTGCCGGGGTGTCATCCACAATCATGATAGTATCTCTGTTCTCTCTGTCGTTCATCTTCAGGTGTACTCCTATGTGAGGAGGGCGAGAAGCCCTTCGTAGTCAAAATGAGCAGACAGTTCGTGAAGTGTCTGCGCTGCTTTCGGATTGATCTTTTCCACTTCCCTGACAAGGAGAGTGAATTCGCTCATATCCCCGCCCTCTACGGCATCAAGCATCCGTCTCAGCATCTCTTCGGAGAGCATTTCTCTGAGGTCCTCACCGGTAAGTGATCCCTCAGAGAGCTCTTGTTTCTTCTCAGATTCATGTGCAAAAACATATTCAAGAGAGAGAAGTTTCTGCAGGACAGCGAACAGTTCTCCCCTCCTGAACGGTTTTCTGATATAACCGTCGAAACCGGCCCTGAGCACTTCCTTCTCGTCATCCTCAAAGGCACTTGCTGTCACGGCGACAATCGGGAGCTCGGCTCCGATTCGATCCTTACGGATCTGGCTCGTTGCTTCGTAGCCGTCCATTTCGGGCATCCTCAGATCCATCAGGATACAATCAGGTCTCCAGGAGAAGAAATGTTCCACAGCCTCCCGGCCGTTCACGGAGAACTCTGTCCTAAACCCGATAGGTTTGAGAATCTCATCGAGGAGCAGACGGTTCTCCTCCCGGTCATCAACGACCAGGATCTTGATCTTTCCGCTCTTCCCGTCAAGGCCTATCACTTCCCTGTCTAGACGGTTGCTCTCCTTCTCACCGACGCTATCCACGGAGGTAAACGGGTAGGTAAACCGGAAGAGTGAACCCTTACCCTCAATGCTCTCGACCTCTATCCCCCCGCCGAGGAAATCAAGCATCTGGGAACAGATGGCCAGACCGAGTCCTGTTCCTCCTATATGTTTTCCTGCATCAGACTGTCTGAAGGAGTCGAAGATAGAGTCGATGTCTTTCTCGGGTATACCAAGACCGGTATCCTCCACTTCAACGTGAAGGAAGGTCGTCTCCTCACGTTCTTCCGTACTGAATCGGGCGACGATGCCTCCCTCCTCGGTGAATTTCATCGCATTCCCGAGCAGGTTGATGAGTACCTGGCGGAGTTTTCCTTCATCAGCTCGAATAAAGGGGGGAAGGGAGTCCTTCCCTTCGAAGGTGAGAGAGATCCCTTTTCTGCTTGCAGGAAGATAGAACAGGCTCTTAATCTCATCTACAAACCCATGGAGATCAAAGTCTGTCAGGTTTACCGTCACCCTGCCCGCCTCGATCTTGGAGAGATCGAGAATATCATTTATGAGCTCAAGGAGATGTTCCCCGCTCCTGGCGATCGTTTTAATCTGGTCTACCTGTTTGGAGGAAAGCCCTTCGTCACGCTGAAGAATCTGGGAGAAACCTATGATGGCGTTCAATGGAGTGCGGATCTCATGGGACATATTGGAGAGGAAGACGCTCTTCGAGCGGTTCGCCTCTTCGGCAGCTTTACGGGCAATGCGTTCCTGCTCTGCGAGTTTCGCCTTTGTGATATCCATCACCATCTTCTGGGTCCCGACAAAGTTTCCCTCTTCATCGAAGATAGGAACTGACTTCAGGGAGACATCAATTTCTCTTCCGTCCGCATGCATAAGAGTGAACTCCCCATCAACAGAAGAACTCGTTCCGTTGTTCTGAATCTCCCGGGAAATGGTATCTGCAGAGAGAAGCTTCTTTGCACGGACGAACTCTCCTTCGGCGATGTAGGAGAAGAAGGAAGAACCTTTCATCTCTTCGGCATCCAGGCCGAGCATCGAACCTATCCTGCTGTTCGCGTAGGCTGTCCTGTCATCGGTATCAAGAATCCAGATGCCTTCATGCGTTGTATCGACAATGTTACGGTAGCGCCTCTCGCTCTTGCGGATCAGTTCCTCATTCTTTTTCTTCTCGGTCACATCGATCATCGTGATCGACTTACAGAGGAACCCTCCCCTGCTGTCCGTGATGGTTGTTCCGTTTATGAGAGTGGAGAAGATACTCCCGTCACGCCTCATGAAATCGATCGGTTCCGAATGAAATTCTCCATTCTCGTTGAGTAACTGGCTCAGTTCAGCCACCCGGGTGAGAACCCAGGGTGGATGAAGCTCAATCATGGACTTTCCGATGAAATGCTCCTGTTCCCACTGGAAATAGGTACAGAGCTGATCATTCACGTAGAGATGGGAGTTGTCTTCGGCGAGGAGGACTACCCCGAAGTTCGCCTGTTCGATACTCTCCTTGTAGATGAGGAGGTCACTCTCCAGCTTCTTTCTTTCCGAGATATCAATTCCCTGGAACTGAATTCCCCGGACCGCTGACCCCTCATCAGAAAGACCTATCACTTCCCAAAGAATCGTGACGGTAGCATCCTCCCTGCCGATATGATCAAGTTCCAGCTGGAACACCCTGCCGGGCTCCGAGAACGCCTCCTTGATGACATGAAGGATTTTCTTATGGTCGTAGGGCTTCACCGTCTTCAGGGGTCGTCCGCCTACAGCACTCTGGTCATACAGCCAGGAGAAATATTCTGCGCACCGACCATTGAAATTCGTGATCCTCCCCTGAAGATCTATCTGAAAGACCAGATTGCTCTGGGAGTTGATGAGGTTCCGGTAGAGCGTCTCTCTCTCTGAGATCTCCTGCCTGTCCCGTATCCATTCCCTAGATTTTGAGATCACCTTCGCGACATTGTCTGTCGCTTCCTGCTCTTCCCGATACTCTGAACCGTCACCGCTGTGCGCGTAGTGGATCTCAACCGAACCGATCGGCTCATCCCACTCAACGATATCCGAGTGAATGATCTGGGAGGAACTGGTAAAATTCGGAGAGTGATACTCCGCATGATCCAGAGTAATCCGAGTAGAAAAGGGAGACGGAATTGTGACGGAAGAATCAAGAAGCTCCACTATCTTCTGATACAGGATCTTATCGTCAAGGCGCGAGCTTGTGACAAGATCTATACATTTCCCGAGCATTCCCATTTTTGAAAGAGCCGCTGTCTCACGCTGCATGAATCACTCCTTTATCACATAAAATCAGGGGAATTCAATATTCATGTGATCAAGACTCATTCAGCATAGCATGGAATACTCTAAAAGGGAATCTCATGTCATAGGACTATATGAGTGGAGGAACGTGGTATCGGAAGTCTCCTGGAGGAGGAACAATCCGCAGATCCTTTCGTCAGATGGCCTCGCCGCCCTTTTCACCCGTCCTGATCCTGTAACATTCCTCCAGGTTCGTCACAAAGATCTTCCCGTCACCGACAAGCCCTTTGCCGTGACGGGCGGAGGCTATGATGGTGTCTACAATGATCTGCACGAACTCCTCATTACAGGCGATCTTTATCTCAACCTTGGGGATGAGGTTCGGTGCGATCTTCTGACCGCGGTACAACTCGATATCTTCCTGTTTTCCATGGCCTGTCACCCTGTTCACAGTAATGCGTTCGATCTCGGCATCGATGAGAGCTTCACGCACCTCATCAAGTTTATCCGGCTGTATAATGGCTGTAATCAGTTTCATAGCTGCTCCTCCTTAGTCAAGATTGACGAACCCGTACCCGCGTTCACCGTGCTGGTCATGATCGATTCCCGCCTTTTCTGCGGCAGAAGAGAGGCGGAATCCTGTCGTTTTTTCAATAACGAAGAGAAGGAGAAGCGTGACTGCCGCCGAGTAGGCGATTGCAATAAGAACACCTTCCGTCTGGTACCAGAGCTGATGGGCAAAGGAGAAGTCGGTAGCTCCCGGCTTCAGGACAAAGGCAAGCCCTATCGCGCCGAAGATACCTGCAACCCCGTGAATGCCGAATACGTCGAGGGAATCATCATAGCCGAATTTCACCTTCACCTTGAGGGCAAGATAACAGATGCCGCTTGCGGCGAAGCCGAGGACCATCGCTCCCCAGGGCGCCACTGCTCCTGCTGCAGGAGTGATGGCAACGAGACCTGCAAGAATTCCTGAGGCCAGACCGAGAGAGGTGACCTTTCCGTGAGTGACTGCCTCAATGAGCATCCAGGAGAGTGCTCCCGAAGCTGCCGCCACCTGTGTGACGGCGAGTGCCTGACCGGTTGCGGCATCGCTGGCGATGGAAGAGCCTGCATTGAAACCGAACCAGCCGACCCAGAGGAGGCCTGCACCCAGCATGGTGAATACAAGGTTGTTGGGCCTCATCTGGTTGTGAGGATACCCTATTCTACCGCCAAGGAAGATAGCAGAGACCAGGCCGGCGACGCCTGCAGAGATATGGATCACCGTACCTCCTGCAAAATCGATTGCCTTGCCGGTCAGGAAGCCTCCACCCCAGATCCAGTGAGCGAGAGGGAAGTAGACAAGGAGTGTCCAGAAGGTAATGAACAGGACGTATCCCTTGAACTTCACCCTCTCCGCGAAGGCTCCTGAGATCAGCGCGGGGGTGATGATCGCGAACTTACCCTGAAACATGACGAACACGATCTCGGGGATCACTTCGCCGTTTCCGTTGCTGATCATGCCGTCGAAGGGGGCAAGCAGGAAGAAATAGGAGGGATCCCAGCCGATCAGGCCTGCAAGGGAAGCCCCGAAGGTAAGCGCGTAGCCGGCGACAGCCCACAGCACTCCTATCACGGCCATGGCAGTGAAGCTGTGCATCATCGTCCCGAGGACGTTCTTCGTCCTCACCAGTCCTCCGTAGAAAAGCGCCAGCCCGGGAACCATGAGGAGTACAAGTGCCGTACTCGTCAGCATCCAGGCGGTTGTTCCGGTATCAATCGTCATTCACATCTCTCCTTTCCAGTAAGCCGTCTGGTCGAAGATATGCAACTATCATGCCAAGGGAACAGATAAGGCAGAATGAAAGGAGGAGAAGGTATTCAGATTTTATTCCTACCTGTACGTAGGTTCGTCGAAAAAACACCTACATTTCCGTGGGATGCGTCAATGGATGCAGGATTCTCACGATGGTTCATTCAGCACGGTAGGATTCTCATCCCACCTGCAGGTAGGGTGAGAGCTTCTCAGGTTATCATCCTTCTCAGCGGAAAGAGAGAAGGATCGAGACCTCCGGCCAGATGCCGAGAGGAAAATTTGTGTCCCTGACGGTCACTCCTCCCCCTTCGAAGAAGATAGGGAAGCCTGCACCCGCACGAAGCGAGAGGGCGAGGGTGTCACCGAGCATCCTCCCCGCCTCCGCGGCTCCGCCGAGAGAGAGCATGGCACCTTCGAAGGTCGGCACGAGGAAAAAGTTCGGTATTCCGATGAGAAACATGTCAAACCAGGGATCAGGAAGGAGCGAGGCATCATAGAGAAGATAGCACTCAGCGGCTATCAGGCCGGTGAGCGAAGCCCCCAGCGATCCTTCGATCCCGATCGAGTCGTTGAACCGGTGTTCGATTCCCCCCTGTACACTCAGCTGCCAGTCTATCGCGAGAGAGTAGGAGGTTTCGCCGGCTGTGAGTGGGTAGAGAATACCGGCAAGGAAGAGGATAATCATGATCGTTTTTTTCATAAAAGACCCTCCTTACCTACAGAATACTCCTCTTTAAGTCACGAAGATAGTTTCCTCCCCCTCTTTTGGGGAAAATTCATAGGGAATTATACCGTCTCAGATCCTGAGATAACCTCTCTCAGGTAGTAATAACTGTCCTTCCTGATCCTCTTTTGCGTTGTATAGTCAGCGTATATGATACCGAATCGCTTCGAGTATCCGTATGCCCACTCGAAGTTATCGATCAGAGACCAGGCGAAATATCCCTTCAGGGGAACACCCTCCTCTATTGCATCTAGAGCCGCTGTAAGGTGGTCCCGTATATACGAGACCCGCTTCGGATCATGACACCGGTTCTCTTCCTCATCTATTTCATCAGCACAGGCGCACCCGTTCTCCGTGATATAGAGAGGAAGCGAACCTGAGGTGTACTCATGCACCCACTTCAACTGCCGGTACAAGCCTTCGGGAACGACCGGCCACCCCATCTCAGTTGTCTCATGAAAACCGGTCTCCTCATAGAAACCTTCCGGGTGCTCAGCTCTCTCTCCTCTCACAGAGGAAACAGCATGTTCGTAATAGTAGTTCAAGCCGAGAAAATCGATTTTCTGAGCCATCACCTCCTCATCGCCCTTTTTACCTGAAGGAGGGGAGAGTTGCGGATAAGCTTCAAAGTGTCGCGAGGGGAAGGGCCTGCCCAGGAGGGGGTTCATAAAGAAATAGGTCTTCAGGTCCATAGAACGCTGCACAGCCTCCCGGTCTTCATCGCAAAGGGTTGCAGGCCGAGGCGTTTCAATATTAAGGGTGATGCCGATCGGGGCACGGAGCTGTCTCTCTCTATAGGCCTTCACGGCAAGACCGTGGGCGTACAGGAGGTTGTAGCCTGCCTGCCAGGCGAGGGAAAGATCGCTCTTTCCCGGTGCGTGATAGCCTGTTCCGTACCCGAGTACTGCTGCGCACCAGGGTTCATTCAAGGTGATCCACATATCGACGGAGTCGCCGAAGGCATCATAGCACAGAGCGGCGTACTCGGCGAAACGGAGGGCTGTCTCACGGTGTGTCCAGCCTCCCTCATCCTCGAGAGCCTGGGGAAGATCCCAGTGATACAGGGTGGCCACTGCCTTCAGTCCCGACTCATGCAGTGCACGTATCAGGTTCCTGTAATAGGCTATTCCCGCCTCATTCACTGCTCCCTTTCCTTCCGGCTGAATTCTCGGCCAGGCGATGGAAAACCGGTAGGCGGTAAAACCTGCCTGTTTCATCAGGGCGATATCTTCTTCGTATCGATGATACTGGTCAACCGAGACATCTCCCGTCTCTCCCTGATACACACATCCCGGAGTATGGGAGAAGGTATCCCAGATACTCGCTCCCCTACCGTCTTCCTGTACAGCGCCTTCAACCTGGTAACTCGCCGTGGCGGTACCAAAGATAAAATCTGCTGGAAATCTTCGCTTGCTCATATCATCCTCACTTTCTGCTCATCATTCTATCATGATTCAGCTGAAAGTGAGATAAATTGCGATTGTATCTATTCCAGTGAGTTATCGGCAAGGTGCCAGCAGTCGATATCCTCCACGACACTCACTTCCACGACGTTATTCGCTTTTTTGAGAACCTGGTGACATTCTTCCCTGAGATTGAGCAGGTGCATGTTCGTTCCGTTCTCAGCATACTTCTCTGTGACGAAGTTTAACGCTTCCATTGCGGAGTGGTCATAGATTGTGGCACCGGAGAAGTCGATAAAGACATCCTCCGGATCTTCTTTGAAGGAGAAAAGTCCCTTGAACGTGTTTACTGAACCGAAGAACAGGGAACCCCGAATCGTGTAGATCTTGTACCCATTCTCATCAAAGGAGACCGTGGCATTGATCTGCGTCGATTTCTTCCAGGCGAAAACGAGAGCTGACACGATAAGTCCGATAAGGACTGCGACAGCCAGGTTCTCGACAAGTGTGATGACGGTAACGATGAGAATGACCAGGGCATCGGATTTGGGAATCTGATGGATGATCCGGAAGGTTGCCCATTCGAAGGTCCCGATAACCACCATGAACATGACTCCGACCAGAGCGGCAAGCGGAATCGCCTCGATGAGCTGTGCTCCCCAGAGGACGAACATGATCAGAGAGAGACCGGCAACTGCCTGGGATACTCTCGTTCTTCCCCCTGCCCGTACGTTGATCATCGACTGTCCTATCATGGCGCAGCCTCCCATACCTCCGAAAAATCCGTTGACGATATTCGACAGCCCCTGACCGATACACTCCTTATTGCTTCTCCCTCTCGTCTCGGTCACCTCGTCAACGAGCATGAGTGTCATGAGCGACTCGATCAGACCGACAGATGCCGCAATGACGGAATACGGAAATACAATGCGGAGGGTCTCCCAGGAGAACAGTCCCTCGGGGATGGAAAAACCGGGGAGTGAGGCTGCAATGGTTGTCTTGTCAGGATCAAGAGTCTGTACAAAGTCGAGCACTGTCCTCACATGAATACCGCTTTTTTCGAGCCCAAGCGAGATGAGTGTCACGACGATGATTGCCGCCAGTGTGGCGGGAACAGCCTTTGTCAGACGGGGAAGAAAGTGGGAGATGCCCATCGTCAGGGCGACAAGTGCCAGCATAATGATCAGAGGGATGCCACTGAGAAGCACGTGCTGATCGCCCTGTCGTACAGTGAACATCTCCAGCTGGGATTTCAGAATGATCAGGGCAAGACCGTTCACGAACCCGAGCATGACCGGATGGGGGACAAGACGGATGAATTTCCCGAGTTTCAGAATCCCCACAGCCACCTGAATCAGCCCCATCACGATCACTGCGACAAACAGATAGGAAAGAGCCCCCTCCATACCGACCCTCGCCGTCTGTGTGATGACCAGCGGAGCGAATATGACTGCCACGGCTCCTGTCGCCCCGGAAATCATCCCGGGACGTCCGCCGAAGATCGCCGTACCGACGCCCATCATGAAGGCGGCGTACAGCCCGATGATGGGATCGACTTTCGCTACGAACGCGAAGGCTATCGCCTCGGGTATAAGAGCAAGAGCGACGGTCAGTCCTGAGAGGACGTCGTTCTTGATCGATATCTGCTTCTCTATAGAGAGCCTGAAGATCCTGTTATGGGTAATCTTACTCATCTGAGCTGTTCTCCTGAAAGGAATACTCCACCACGCCATACCAATTATGGCAGGAAGAGCAGAGCGTTACCTGAATATGCATGAGGGGACTATCATAAAGATATAGACAGGTTTGTCAACACACGCACCCCCTCTCCTCCGTCCGTATGACAGGAAAACTGAGAAAACTCGCCATCCTCCCGCTTCCCTGTCGTCTCCGGACATACCTCAACCCATAGAAAAATAGATGCTTTATAAGTCATGACCACCGGCATAGCCGGTGGCTTGATATTCGCCCTATAAGGGCCTGTTACAGCTGCAGCTAAAGCTGCGATTCACAACTGCATCTATTACTCGCAACCCCTAAAGGGGTTCTTTATTCGTCTCCGAACCGGTCAGCTTCTTCCTGATTCCGGATGTACTTTTTGATCACCTCTTCGTTGATTCCAACTGTGCTCACATAGTACCCTCGTGCCCAAAAAGTTCTATCTCGACCGGTTCTCCGCCTCCATTCTGGGTGTCTGTCGTACAGCATCAGGGCACTCTTTCCTTTCAGATAGCCCATGATCTTTGACACCGCTTCTTTTGGCGGTATTCTCACGCTCAAGTGGATGTGATCTTTGCTTATGGATCCTTCCACGATCTCTATCTTTTTCATATCCAATAGTTGCCGGAGTATACTTTTCAGTTCCTCTCGGCACTCACCATATAACACCTTCTTGCGATACTTTGGTATCCACACGATGTGGTATGTGCAATCCCAGCACGTGTGTGCTAAACTCTGTTCTGTCATTGGGTCTCCTGTTTTCTGTTCGAATGCGTTGTGAACCGCTATTCAACTGTATCACAGGGGGCCCTTCTTTCAATAACAATTGTTCGGGTATAACCTCCTACCGCACCACAGGCCTAGCCTGTGGATTTCTTATGGTATTAATAAGGTTTGCTTGGTAGAATCAGTGTGCTATGCTTTTCCTATGAAAAGCACTGTTTGTGTAGAGGAAGGAATGAAATGAGAGGTATTTCAGAACATCCGGGTGTCATTCATCTGGGCTCCTACATGCTCGCTTCAGGTGTCATGCTTCTCATCCTGCTGAGTGGGGGAACTCCGAGTGTCTACATGAATCTCATGTATATTCCCATCGCGCTCGTCTCGACGTTCTCCGGAAAAAAGGCCTCCGCTCTCTTCTCAATGATCTGGGGCTTCGCCCCGATACCCCTCATGCTCCTGTGGGGCTACGGACTTGAGCCGATGAAGCAGATCATCACCCGGCCAGTCACGTTCATTATCATATCGATTATCATAAGCTCACTCTCAGACTTTCACCGGGAGCGTCTTGCTCATGAAGAGAATTATGATAAAGAGACAGGGCTGAAGAAACTTCCGCTCTTTATCAGATCGTTCAACAGAGGGAAGGGGGAGACTGACCTTATCCTCATCAGCATCACAAACCTCCAGACCGTGACCAACCTATTCAGCTATGAGTTCTCCATCACCTTCATCAGGGAATTTACTGAGCGGCTGCAGAGGATGATGGAAGACCTCAAAGGGGTATCGTTCTACCGTCTCATTGAGAACGGATTTCTCCTTGAGATCACCTACCCGCCGGGCAGTGACGCCTCTCCGCTGGAAACAGTCATCAGGAGACTGCATACATTTCACACAGCCACAATCGATGTTGGAGAAGTTCCGGTGTATATCGAGATCTGTTTCGGGGTCAAGGAAAGAGCACAGGGGAAAACTCATGAAGAGAATCTGAGACAGGTATCTCTCGCTATGAGAAAAGCTCAGGAAATAGGCCTCACCTCGTACAGGTATGAGAATATTCTTGATGAAGCCTTCTCTCAGAGGATATATGTCCTGAATAATTTCAAGGATGCACTCGCGAATAAAAGGATCAGGCTTGCCTATCAGGATATCTACACAGCCGACGGGAAAAAGATTCACTCACGTGAATTCCTCGCGAGGTGGCAGAAGGAGGACGGTTCCTTTATTCCTCCGGGGATCTTCATCCCCATCATCGAACAGACGGATCTGATCCACTCGCTCACCCGCTATGTCATTGACCAGGTTCTGGAGCATATTGCTCAATGTACACGGTGCAGTGAAGAGGAGAAGAAGGTCATTTCCTCCATTAATTTTTCTTCCAAGGATTTCAGCCATTCAAATATTGAGTATCTCATCAGACGGGTACAGGAAACAGCAGTGGATCCCCGCACGATCCAGGTGGAGATCACCGAAGAGACGCTCAGGAATATTCAGACCCTCACCACCTCGGTGCAGTCTCTCCGTGAACTCGGCATCCGGATCGTCATCGACGACTTCGGGACAGGCTATTCCTCCTACGTACTTCTCGCACAGCTATTAATCGACGGGGTAAAGATCGACCGGTCGATCATATCAAGAATCGACGAAGATATCCGCTACAAAAAGCTCTGCATGAACCTGAGCGAGTACTGCAGGAGTTTTCACATCTCAACCGTTGCTGAGGGTGTAGAGACAGAAAACATCGCTGTGACCTGCAGAAATGCAGGAATAGATCTCCTTCAGGGCTTCCTGTACAGCAGACCCCAACTCATTACCGAGAGCTCAGAGGGAATCTGAGCCCTCCTCAGTGCTCCCCTGCAGTACCAGGGAACAGACGGCTTCCTTTTTAAGGTAGGAGATCACTGACAGACGGTCGTTTCTTATAAAGAATAAACTCCGCGACGAACTGAGGTACTACCGCTCCCTCGACATCCCTCTGGAGGAACTGCTGGAGAGAATCACCACGCTCTATGAAGAAAACGATGTATGATTTGAGGTTCGCCTGAGGAAAAGATTCTCACCTGAAAATGACATGCGGCCGGATATCTATCCGGCCTCACCATGTATGTTTCGATTGTCTTCTAATTCTCGAGGAATCTCTTCCTGAGTGCCACTTTATTGATCTTGCCGACACTGGTCTTGTCGATCATGTCGGTGAACCTGACCTTGATGGTGATCGCTTCCCTCGGAAGGACTCCCTCTTCGACACTTGCCATGACAAAACTTTTTATGTTTCGCTCTGTCAGTTCCGCCCCTTCGGCAGGTACAACGATGGCAAGGGGAACTTCACCCCACTGCTCATCGGGATAAGCAATGACAGCGGTCTCTGTTACCTGTTCATGCTTCGTGATGACATCCTCGATCTCAAGGGACCCGACCCACTCGCCACCGACCTTGATGACGTCCTTGGTCCGGTCGACGATCCTCAGGCTTCCGGCGGCATCGACACAGGCGACATCATTCGTATGGAGCCAGCCGCCTTCCCAGAGCTTCTCTGAGTGGACATGATCCTTATGGTAGCCCATCGTGAGATAGGGGTTGCGGACGATGATCTCTCCGGGAGTAGCATCATCTTTCGGAACATCGTTTCCATCCTGGTCGATAACTCTGATCTGGGACATACCGACAGGGCGTCCGGTACGGGTTCTTAGGTTGATCTGGGTCTCGTCATCGAGTTCCAGTTCTGCTCTTGTCAGGGTTGATACAGAAAGAACAGGGGCAGTCTCGGACATGCCGTATCCGGCATAGACATCAATACCTCTCTTCAGCGCTGCTGCGGCAGTTGCCTTGGGCAGTGCAGCCCCTCCGATAACGACAGTCCAGAAGGAGAGATCGAAATCTGCTGCTGCAGGCGATGCAAGGAGCATGTGCAGGATTGTCGGCACACAGTGACTGTAGGAGACCCTGTGAGTGAGCAGGAGCTTGAGAAGCATCGGCGGCTCATACTTGCCGGGATAGACGTGTTTCACACCAAGGTAGTTCGCGATGTAGGGAATTCCCCAGGCATGAACGTGGAACATCGGTGTGAGAGGCATGTATACCGATTCCTTGTGCAGTCTTCCCTGCTCTGCATTTGCAGTGAGGCTGATCGTGTTGATCAGGGTATGAAGTACGATCTGGCGATGGGAGAAATAGACACCCTTGGGAAGGCCTGTCGTTCCTGTCGTGTAGAACGTGGTTGCCCGTGTGTTCTCGTCGAACTCGGGAAAATCATAGGAAGGAGCTGCTGCGGCAAGCATTTCTTCATATTCACCGACGATGTCGAGTGAAGCTGAACCTTCGCTCTCTCCGATGATGATGAACTTTCGTCCTTCCGCGATTCGTCCCTTGATGGCCTCAAGAAGAGGAAGGAAATCTTTGTGGCAGATGATCACATCGTCTTCGGCATGCTCGATCGTGTAGGCGAGCTGCTCTGGGGAGAGTCTCATATTGATCATGTGAATGACCGCTCCCATCATGGGAATACCGTAGTAGGCTTCCAGGTAGCGGTGTGAGTCGTAATCAAGGACGGCTACAGTCGAGCCGCGTTCGACTCCTATCGACTCGAGGGCCCCTGCGAGGCGGCAGACACGCTCACGCCATTCTGCGTAGGTGAATTCCGCTTCGTCCCGGTAGATAATCTTCTCATCCGGACGATACTCTGCCGGAGCGAGATACAACTGTTTGATGAGTAAGGGATACTCATAGGCTGATTCTGTTTTTATAATTGTATGTTCCATAGCCCATGAGTATAAAACATACTATGAGAAAATCAACAGAAAAATGAATTGTGTCAAAATAAAAACTAAACCGAAAAAGAAAAATCTCGATCATCTCTCACTGGATTTTCATGAGGAGAGAAAAGTGCTGATTCATGGAAGGGAGATCCCTTTGGTACTACCTGATAGTCTGTATATGATTCAGAATATCTGAATAGAGAAACAGTTTATAGGCAATACTCCACATGATGAGGAAGATGACTATGTTCAGAACCCGCCATGTTACCGGTTTTCTGAAAAGGGGAGAGAGGAAGCCTGCCCCGATTGATATCCCGAAAAACCAGATAAAGGACATCGTGAGTGCCCCGAATCCGAAAACATAACGCCCGGGATCTCCATAGGCGCTGCTGATACCTCCAAGAAGCACGACGGTTTCAAGATAGACATGCGGGTTGAGCAGGGTGATGGTCAGGGCAGCAAGTACAACATCCCTTTTTGTTCTTACCTTACCTCCGTTTTCTTTTATTCCGTCTGTTCCTTTGATCGCTGAGATAAGACTCATCAGCCCGTAGATACAGAGGAACAGGGCCCCGCTCAGGGAAGCAATGGTAATCATGATCGGTATATTCTGAATTATCCTGCCGAGACCGGCAGTTCCTGCGATGATAAGAATGGCGTCACATAGAGAACAGATCAGTGCAACTGTTATATGATGTTGCCGTCTGATCCCCTGAGAAAGTACGAACGTATTCTGAGACCCGATGGCGATGATCAGCCCTGCTTCTGTCCCCAGTCCTGCTAAAAATGGTGTCAACATGGGATGAGAATATAAAAAATCTCAAAAATAGTAAAATTAATTATTTTCATATATTATAAGTATTGCTAATATTAACCTATGATTGATTACAGGAACCTGGAAGCTCTCGCCGCGGTTGTGGATGAGAAGGGGTTTGAGAGGGCAGGAAACGCTCTTCATATCACACAGTCGGCAGTAACCCAGAGAATACGCCAGCTGGAAGATTTCACCGGGCAGATTCTTCTCATCAGGAGCCAGCCCCCGGCACCCACCGAAGCTGGACGGGAACTGCTTGAGCACTTCAGGAAGGTTCAGGTACTGGAACAGGAGTTTTCTGAAAGAACAGGTATGATTGAAACGCATCAGAATCCTCACATATCACTCGCAGTGAATGCGGACAGCCTGGCAACCTGGTTCTCTGATGTTCTCAGCCGGTATTATGCTTTTCACAGCGGTTTTCTTGATATGAAAAGCGCAGACCAGGATGTGACTCATACACTGATGGTTTCTGGAGAGGTGATGGGCTGTATAAGTACGGTCTCTACCCCATTCAGAGGCTGCAGGAGTACTTTTATCGGAAACATGACCTATCGTTTCGTTTCAACCCGTTCGTTCGCCGAACGTTATTTCCCCCAGGAGATGGATGAAGCTTCCTTTCAGGAAGCACCGAAACTGAGTTTTAATAAAGATGACGGGCTCTTATCACAGTGGGCTTCCCGTTTCTTCCCCCGTGCCGACTCCTTTCATAATTCCCACCTTGTTCCCTCCTCTGATCAGTTCCCTATCCTGATTCGGCAGGGAGAAGTCTGCGGGATGCTGCCCGATTTTCAGTTTGAAGCCTATAAGGAACCGTATGAGCTCGTTGACCTTTCCAAGGGATATCCGGTTTCAACTCCGCTCTACTGGCACAGGTGGAGTATTCAGTCATCCGAACTTGATCTGCTTACAGCTATCATTCAGGAAGTGGCGGATGAAAGGCTCGCGAAAGACGAAAGTGAATAAGAATCCTGTTCTTGCCCATATAATTTCCATGAAGAGAGGGAAGAGATTTCATGGGAAGAGAATCCTTCAATGAGAAGTGATGAATCTGCAGTTCAAGAAAGGAGCAATCCATCCTCAGGTAATGAGGAATGAGGTCGATATCGATCAGAAGGCATACCTGCTCTCTTTGAGTCCACGGGTATCGGTATGGATGGAAAAGACGCTTCCTGACAGAGGATACTCCTCCAGTTCTTTCTTGCTCAGGCCGGTTCTCGCGCTTGTGACATAGAGTGTGTCGAGCTGTTCACCGCCGAAACACATGCAGGTGATATTCTTCGCAGGCAGTTCAACGATCCGGTCGACGTCCCCATGCGGTGAGTACCTGACGACACGTGCACCACCCCACTGAGCGTTCCAGAGGTACCCCTCGGCATCCACGATGGATCCGTCCGGATTTCCCGGCTGATCCTCGAAGGAGGCAAACACTCTCTTATCGGAAGGGGGGCCCTTCTGGGTATCATAATCGAAAGCCCAGATCAGCCGTTTCGGGGTATCTGTGAAATACATCACCTTCCCGTCAGGGGAGAAACAGATACTGTTTGCGCAGGTGATACCTTCCCACAGCGTCTGCACTTCAGTACCTTCTGTCACGCGGAAAAGAGAGCCTCTCTCCTTACTCTCAGGGTCGAAATCACCTACGATGAACCGTCCCTGACGGTCACACCGTCCGTCATTGAGACGAACAGGGGAGGAGCCGTCATGAACCTGCGTGAGCCACTGGAGAGAGGGGTCATCCCAGGACCCGAAGGCGAAAGCCGAAGCGAAGGCGAACAGGAATCCTCCCCCTTTTCTCAAAGCGAACGAACAGAGCTTGTCCGGCATCTCCTTCGAATGCAGGCTCGAATCTTTCGAGTCCCACCGGTGTAGGCGCTTTTCATCTATATCGGTCCAGTACAGCGAGGAGGTATTCTCATCCCAGAGAATCCCCTCCCCGAGGGTATTCCCGCACTCTATATGAACATTCGCCTCGTACATCTTTCGTCTCCTATCTCTTGAGGAGGTGGATCGCAAATCCTCCGATCTCACCAGTAAGATACACAGCCTTCTTCACCCCGTTTTCATCCGTTGCGAGGGTATCGAGATCAAAGGTGTACCCGTGTTTCTCCATCACTTCCATCGCCGTGTCGATATCATCAGTGCCGAGAGCAATATGGCCATGGGTTCCCAGATAATTCTTCTTCACACATTCGATCACCGATCCCGCAAAAACGGATTTATTCCCATCTTTTCCCGGAAGGCTCAACAGACGGCAGAAACTCTCCTGCACGGCACGTGCCGTCTCCTCGTTCTCATTATTTATTCCCAGGTGAATAATCTCAAGATTCAGTTCTTTCATATCATCAAACATCGATGCTCCTTCTGCTGCTCCATGTATATTAACCGGAGGCATCTTCTCATCTTATACATGATAACCTGTGCCGTGCGCAACGAGAAAAACTCAGGTCAGGGGATATCAACCGAGAGGATAGAGTGGATGGTATCAACGAAGTAGCTCACTTCATCATCGTCAATCATCTCGAAAATTTTCTGATCGCCGAGAAGTACATTGACTGCCTCCTGCAGCACTGCTGCAGAAGAGAACCGGATATCAAGGTCCCGTTCCTTTCCTTTTTCAGCCTGCCTGAACAGCTTCCTGTATTCTTTCAGGCTGAAGGAGTCGAAGAAAAGTCCATGCGTCCTGTAGTATTCAAGATCATACGAAGCTGAGACGGGAATCACTTCTTCAGGGTTGATCGTATGCGTTGTAAGGATCTGTTCTGTGGGAACTGTGAGAAAATTATAAGAGATGTCCTTATTCATGGGAGTGAGAGCTTCACCCGAGGTGACATCGACATGATACCATCTCTCTCCCAGCTTCACCATGTTCCAGGCGTGACCGTTCAGCTCTTCAGGAATGAAAGGAGTGAAGAGAGAGAGAACTCCTCCATCATCCCCGTTCTGTTTCAGATCGCCCGTCACGATAATCGACTCGAACCCGAGGACGTGCATCAGATACTGGAACGAGCGGGCATACCCGGCGCACACCCCCTTTCCTTTCACCAGGACACTGTACATCGACTGGTCGGTCACAGAAGAGCGGTATTTCGTCTCGGTTATGAGGTACTCATACACCCGTTTCACTTTCTCATACGGATCACTGACCTTCTCTGTACTTTTCACAACCTTCCCGGTGATATCGGCAACCTTATCCTTCTGTTTCACAAGATCGTCCCCGCTCGAGGTGTAGGTGAAATCGATTTTCACATCCACGGGAACCGAGTCAATTGAACGGGTCGTGAAGTTCAGCCTGGAATCGACCCAGAAGTATTCAGGATAGTCATTCAGTACCTTCATGAAGATTCCAAAGAGATGTTTCCCCTCTTCTGCCGGGACCGTGATGGCAGCGACGCTGTCAGCGACAGCTTCCCTTATCATCTCATAGATCTCCCGATCCTCTGCTGTGTTCAGCAGACGATATCCGTATCGTTCGGTATCGAGTGAGTAGGAGGGTATGTGATGGTCTCCGGTGAGGGGGAAGGTCTCACTCTCTCCTCCCGCCTGTACGGCCGATACGGCAAGGAGAGTACAGAGAAACATAGCGAAAAGGCGTCTGTTCATGCTCTTATCCTAAAGAGTCCTCACTTCTCAGTCAATCTCGATTGTGATACCTGAAGAATCCTGATACGATACCCTCAGGAAAATGATGTATGAAAGAACAGACTGACCTGTATGCACTCGATCTCGCTTCCCTCGGCATCACAACCGTCGCGCTTGATTACGGCGGAGTCATTGCCGACATGATTGAAGAGGACACACTTTCCATCCTTGCAGAATTCGCAGGTGTTCCAAAGAGCCGATTCATATCTCCCTACTGGTCTCTCAGAACCTCCTACGATGAGGGTGTGTGGAACTTCGAAACCTACATGAGGAATGTCTTCGCCGCCTGTGATTCTCCTTTCACAGAACAGGCGGATTATCACACACTCTTTCTCACCGACACCAGGGCTTACTCAAGGGTGAGAGAAAAGATGATAGAGTGGATCAGACGGATGAAGAAAGAGGGTATCACCTTCATCATCATCTCAAACATCGCAGTTGAAGCAGCACAGCTGCTGATCGAAGAAAGTGATTGGGCATCTCTGTTCGACCACCGGATCTATTCGGGAGAAGTCGGCATCAACAAACCGGATCAGAGGATCTTCCGCCATGCGCTCAGTCTCCTGAATTCAGACGGCAGCAGTGCTTTGTTCATCGACGACAGAAAGGAGAATGTGGAGGCTGCAGAAACTGCAGGTTTCATGGGAGCCTGGTCGATACGGGACGGAGTTATCTGCTCAGGCCAGGTGAACGGCTGTCATTGAGGAGCATGGTCTCAGAAAGGGAAAAACGCCGTCTCAGTATTTCCTGCCGTCGGAGAGGTCAGATCTCAATCCCGAACAAAAGACGTACCACCACTCCGATCCCGAAGGAGAAGAGTGCGACTCCGAGGCTGATTCCTGCCATTTCAAAGAATCTCTTCCTGAAGTTCAGGTCCTTTGCGACTGAGATGTAGTAGTTGAAGGAGGCTATGATCAGTACCGAGATGGAGAGAGTACTGATCAGGCAGACCAGGTAATGGCTGAAGATCAGATAGGGTATGATCAGCAGGAAGACGGTGATGATGTAGGCGATTCCAGTATAGATTGAGGACTTGAGCGGCTCCTCCTCTCCATCAGCCTTGCTGGAGAGGTATTCGCTTGCAGCCATCGAGAAGGATGCGGCGATACCTGTGATGAGTCCCGAGAAGGCGATAATCCGCGTATTCTGGAAGGCGAAAGAGAGACCGGCGAGAGCTCCTGTGAGCTCCACAAGGGCATCATTCAGGCCGAGCACGATGCTTCCTATGTAGGCAAGGCGTTCTTCCCTGATCATGGCAAGGAGGGCATGCTCGTGAGCTTCTTCCTGTTCCACGATCTCGCTGAATCCCGGCACGTACTCTTCGAGCCCGGCGTAATCTATATTGACGGCCTTGTCCTCATCCTTCTCAAGAAGTTTGAGACCGAAGGTCATGCCGAAGATACGGACGATGAAGAGAAAGAAGAGGACCTTTCCCTTCTGGGCTTTCATCTTCCTTCCGGTAATCTTCTCAAGACGGACATAGTGAGCCTGTTCCTCCCGCGCGATATCCTTCAGGATCTTCGCGTTCTTCTCATCTTTCATGATCGCTGCGGCTCGTGTATACACGGCAACTGCAGTAACTTCATTCTGCTGATCGGTCTCGATCTGACGCATCACATCACGGGGTATCTGCTGTTCACTCATCGCTACTTCCTCAGTTCGTTCCGTACTTCATCTGGTAGGAGACCGCCCGCTGGGTCAGTTCCTTCAGGTTCGATATATCGAGCTTCTTTTTCACATTCTCAAGGTGGGAACTGACAGTCGAGCTCTGGATACCGTAGGTCTCGGCGATCTCTCTGTTCGTAAGCCCCTTCCCTATCATATGGAAAATTGCCTTTTCCCGCTTCGTAAGAGAACTCAGGTCCTCAAGATAGGTATCACCGCCCTCTTTCTTCTTCGTCCTGCGGACTCCGGCCCGGGAGGATATATACTTCTGACCTGAGGCTACGGTTCTCACCGCCTCGATAAGCGCCTGTGAAGCATCACGCTTGGGGAGAAAGCCAAGAGCTCCACACTCGAAGGCCCTGTCGGCGTACTCCTTCTCCCAGAGCATCGTGATGGCGAGTATCTTCACGCTTCGGTAATGCCGTGCTACATACTCGATCACATCATACCCGCGAAGCACACCGTCTATGACCATGTCGACGATCAGCACATCAGGCTGCTGCGCCTTCAGAAGCCCTTTCAGCTCCTTCACATTTCCGGTATCTCCGATGATGGAAAACTCCTCATACGTACCAAGAACAGCCTTCAGGCCGTCACGCATCAGGTGATGATCATCAAGTATCATAAGGGTTGTCATACTCCACGTTTCTCCATGTCTTTTCCTGAACTCTTCAGGGGGATTGTCGCTTCTATCGTGTAGGTTCCGTCCTCACCGTACCCGCTGCTGAAGGTCCCCCCGTGCGAAGCTGCACGGTAGGACATGATGCTTGTACCGTGCCCTCCGCTCTTTTGCGCCTTCTGAGGCTCTCCGGAGGACTTTCGAAAGGCTCCGTCATTCGTCACCCTGAGAGTGAACAGGGTATCGCCGACATCGAGGGATATCGTGATCTTCTCGGGGGATGCATGGCGGAGCGCATTCGTCATGCCTTCACGTACAATATTGTATACATCACCTGTACAGGACAGATCAAGGGGGATATCTTTTACGGGACAGAAAATATCGACCGATAGGTCGTGTCGGGCCATCAGATTCTCCGCATCACGCTCTATGGCAGCCAAAAGCCCCCTCTCACCGATACCCACAGGATACAGTTCCCCGATGATCGTGTAGAGGTTACTCTTGATCTCCTCGTTGAGTTCCAGCATACCCCCGATCTTCCTCTCAAGATCCCTGGGAATCTCTCCCTGAAGTCTCACGGATTCTCCAAGGAGTTCCATCGCATGAATAGACTGTCCGAGGGTATCATGCAGGTCCCGCCCCACTCGCTTTCTCTCCTCTTCAGCACACCTGATACCTTCCAGGTCTCTCATCGCCTCATGAGCGGAACGGACCTCTCCCGTCCTTCTTTCGACCTCTTCCTCAAGATTCTCATTGAGGTGACCCAGTGACTCGGTGAGCTTCTGAACCTCCTGGAAGGAGGAGGTCATCTTCATTGCAAGGGCAAGGGCCTGAAAGAAGATGAAAAAGATCATACCGAGCTCGATAAAGGTTCCGGTCCTGCTGGTGAAGGAGAGATAGAAGAAGTCATTGATGATGGATGCGATGATAAAACAGGTTCCGAGAAGTGTCAGGAGAGCTCCTGTCACGTTGGCAATTACCGCTTTCAGCATCACATATACCATGGAAAAGAGAGATACAGACAGAAAGAGGTAGAATGGATAGACCGTGTAGGTGAACAGAGCCGGGGGAAGAATAAGCACGGCAAGTGTGAACAGTGACGAGGTGCCGAGAATCGTGTAATAGAGCCTCCTGTCAAACTGTCTGGGATACATATTGTGGAACAGTATTGCCGCGGCAGGTACCGCGAGGTAGAGGGTCAGGTATTCGCAGGCTATGATGAGACGGAACGGCAGGGTCGGAAAGAAATGAAGTATGAGGTAGTGATCGGGAAAGAGAGCTCTGAGGGCGAACAGGAGGCTCAGGAGGGAGAGATAGAGGTAGTATCCTTCATGGCGCCTCAGGAGATAGACTCCCGTATAGAAGAAGGCCATGATCATGAGTGACGAGAAGAGGATGATGCCCCTTACTTCGCTGATCCAGTGCCAGGAGGAGAGCGTCTCGTAGGGGCCGAACCAGAGACTGCTCCAGGGGCCTCCTGTCCGGTAATCCCAGTTCGATACCTGAAGGATGATCTCGTAGCTCTTTTCCGCCCTCATCATGAACAGGGGACTCGTGGCCGGCCGGTAGGCCGGCTGTGAACTCTCCGCCTCAACGCCCACCTGCCCTACTTCGAGAATATTTTCGCCGTTGATGAACAGACGGAACGCAGTCGAGAGGGAACCGTTCTGAATAGCTAGCGGGTATTCCTCCGCAGCCAGATCAACCACCAGACGGTAGGTCGCATACCCGTGGTTTCCTATCCGGTCATCATAATTCCATCTGGAAGGAACCTCAGTATAGGAATCACCGGAGAACACATCCCCGGGAAACAGTAGGCGGTTCGGATAGAATTCCCATTCTCCGTCGAGAGGAACCGGACCTCTTGTGGAGAAATCCCAGCTGTTCAGCTCCAGAACACCTTTCTCTGCTCGAGGAAACTCTTTCGGGATCAGCGTATGTCTTCTATCGAGAGCGTAATAGAAGAAGAGAATCACCAGCAATACGGCAATAAGCACATACAGAAGGATCCTGAATGTATCGTTTTTCCATCTTCCTGATCCTCTCATCTTTGATCCTGCCTCTCCCGTTTTCCTCTGATGTGCTGCAGTATAGCATATCAGATCGGTATGAGAATATAGCATATTATAGTAGTTTCATCTCCCCCGGCAGACTTCTCTCTCCCTTCAATTCCTACAATTCATAAAAAAATCAGGGAGATACCCTTGACAGAAAATCTTCACGGACACATACTGTATATACCCTACGGGGGTACCCTATTTAAGGAGGACGACCATGAACAGAATACTGGCCTATTTCAGAAGAAAGTTCACAGCCTATCTTGAAAGACTCGGTGAAGCGAACAAGAAGCAGTTCGGTGAGGACCGACTTGAATGTTGTGCCCTTAATTCGAAAAAACCGCACGACACAACAGCATAAGGTGTCAGGAGGAAAACTATGCATTACTGGTATGGACCGTTTGACCGGTTTGGAAATTTCTCTTTCGGAGGTATCACTATGATGATTCTATTTGTGGCTGTCATTGCCGTCGTAATCTATCTCCTTGTCAGGAACAATCAGACAGGACATGGGGATGGACGCTACCACAGCGAACAGGATGCCCTTGAGATCCTGAAGAACAGGTTTGCCAAAGGCGAAATCGATGAAGCTGAATACAGACGAGTCAAGGATGAACTGCTTTCATAGCGGGAAGGAGACATCATGAAGAAACTGATTCTTATCGCGGCTGTAGCCGCTGTTCTGCTTTCACCCCTCGCAGCCAATGAGGAAGGGCATGAAGACCTGGCTGACTATCTCCCGCACTTTCTCAGTACGTACGGTGTGAACGACATCTCAGAGATACAGCTTTCGGCAGTCTCTGACAGTGATCTTGAGATCCTTGGGGACTCCGTGATGGAGGAACTGATCAATGATCCGTGGCATCACAGCATGTATGACGCTATGCTCGGAGGAGAAGGTTCCTCCCAGCTTGCAGAGTACCATATCTCTCTTGCACGCGATTATATCAGATCAGAGGGAGAACTCCCGTCAACCTACGGGTACAACTCAGGGTACGGCATGCCCATGGGCATGCATGGAGGATTCCGCTCCTGGGGGCGAACAGGTTCCCCATGGGGTTCTGACGGCTTCTCGTCATTCCCTATGGGATGGCCGGGATACACCGGCACCTCTTCCTGGGTGTACCGGTGGCTGATCCCGTCTGCGGGTCTGCTCATCATCATTGCAGGAATCATCATCACTGTCATCCTTCTTCGAAAAAAGGAAAGCAGGAACGGGACGTATCTCAGCATACTTGAGAGACGGCTCGCTTCAGGCGAAATCAGCAGCGAGGAGTTCCTCCGTTTGAAGAAGATTCTTCGCTGAAGCACATACCTGGGAGGGGAAGAGGGAAACTTCTTCCCCTCTCTTCATAGCTTCTTTTTCTTTTTACCGAAAAGGCTCCGTATATAGAGACCTGCGCCGGCAAGAATGAAGGAGAAGGTGATGATATCAGCGAGAACCAGCGGTTCCCGATACACGAACACCCCGAGGCAGAAGGCCATGACAGGAGTGATGAACTGGAGAAAACCGACACTCTTTGCAGGGATCAGGATTGCACCGCTGATATACAGGGTGAGAGGCACGAGGGTCGCGAGCCCGCTCCCGATTAGGAGCGCGGCGTTTCCCGGATCGCTGAAGGAACTTTCCCCCTCGATTCCCTGGTACACCAGGAAAACAAGGACAGCAGGCAGGAGAATGAGAGAGTCAATGAGTAGGGACTGGACACCGTCGAGGTGGATCTTCTTCTTGCACATCGTATAGAGAGAGAAAGAGAAGGCGATCGTAAGGGAGAGATAGGGTATCTGCCCGGCCTGGACCGTGGTGAACAGCACCCCTGCCCCGCTGAGAATCAGGGCGATTACCTGAAGAGGTCCCATCCGCTCTCCGAATAGAAGCAGACCGAGAAACACCGTAATGAGAGGAGCGATGAAATACCCCATACTCGCCTGAAGCAGGTGTCCGCTCGTAATCGCGTAGACATACGAGAGCCAGTTCACTGCGAGAATGAGAGCACTCGCGATCAGCAGAACTGTATGATGCGTTCTGAATATTTCACGAATCAGTGAGATCGGGTTCTTCTTCTGTATCAGGAGAAAGAGGGCACTGAGTACCGCCGACCAGAGAATCCTGTGTATGAGCACCTCGAGTGACGGGACAGCACTGAGCAGTTTCCAGTACATCGGAAGAAATCCCCAGATAAGATACCCCGTAACGATCAGGAGGACGCCCCGTCCCGCTTCATCTCTCTGTTTTCTCATCGAAGAATCCTCCTGCGTAAAAAAGCTTATCATGGAGAAACCCTGCTTATCAATAAGATCTCCGTATGAGCTTTCTGGAACCAATCCTTTCAGATCTCTCCTGCAGGACGATCAGAGTCACCTATTTCTCCCTTTATTGCTTGCTACGGAGCCTGAAGCCCTGTACACTTCCTTCATACATCAGGGAGAAGGATGGAACGCATCATGAGTACAAAGCTTTCGAGGAAGGTCACCTACGGGTTCGCAATAGGGGATCTGGGAGGGAATCTCTTTTTCACCCTGATCGGGTTCTACCTGCTGTTCTATCTTACCGATATTGTCAAACTCTCCCCTGCCCTTGCAGGCATCGTCCTCATGGTGGGAAAGATCTGGGATGCCGTCACCGACCCGGTGACCGGGTATCTCTCAGACAGAACGATCACTCGCTACGGTCGGCGCCGTCCCTATATCTTTATCGGCTCCATCGCTGCATTCTTCCTCATGGGAATCATGTTCACTCCGGTACACCTTGCCTCACCTGTAACCCAGTTTCTCTACTTCGCACTCATGTATGCACTGCTCAACACAGCCTACACTCTGGTGAATATCCCCTACGCCGCGCTTCTTCCTGAGATCACCGATGATTATGATCAGAGAACCGTACTCACCGGCTACCGGATGAGCTTTGCGGTCGTGGGAACCTTCGTGGGCGCCGGTGCGGTCCTTCCCCTTGTAGGAATTGCAGGTTGGGGAGGCATGGGCTACATCATGGGAGGTATCATGCTGGTCACAGCCATGATCACCGTATGGGGAGTGAAGGAACCTGTTCATTCAAAGGATGAAGAGCAGAAACCGTTCTTCAGGACCTACAGGGAAGCCCTGACGAACAGGGTATTCCTCCTCGCGATGATTCCCTGGGCACTGTTCATTACGGGAACGACAATGGTTCAGGGATCTCTCGTCTACTTCTTTGCCTACATCCTACATGATGAAGGGCTCTTTCAGGCGGCGTTGATGCTTCTTCTGGCATTTTCTCTTGCCTGCATCCCTCTGTGGGTGAAGATATCGGAAAGAATCGGGAAGAAGGGAGCCTACGGTGCCGGGATGACGATCATGAGCGTGGCCGTCATGGTCTTTGCCTATTTCGCAGACGCACTGGGAAGCGCAGGAGCTCTCGTCATCATGGCAGTGGCAGGTACAGGCCTCTCGACCCACTATGTGATGCCCCACGCGATCCTTCCGGATACCGTGGAGCACGATGCCGTTCATCACGGCGGACTCCGCCGTGAGGGAGTCTTCTCCTCCCTCTGGACCTTCTCCTCCAAGATCGGGCAGGCATTGGCTCTCGCCCTCAGCGGCTGGATACTTGCCCTGTTCTCCTACTCTCCGGATCAGGTGACTCCCCTTGCTGAGTCGGGAATCCGGCTGATTACAGGGCCGTTCCCTCTCCTGTTCTATGTCGTCGGGATCCTGATACTCAGACGCTACCCTATCGATAGGGAATATTACAACACCATGGTACTTGCGTATGCTGAAACGGAAGAATAGAGTCTGCCTGGAGAGTGTGAAGGAAGCCTTTCCGACCATGATAGGCACGCTCCGTCCCGCGGCACGGAGAATCGTGAGATTTCTCGGGCCTCATTATCTGCGGCTGTTTGAAGGGATCCGTGATATACATTTCGAAGGAGAAGAACATTTCCGTCAGGCTCTGGAAGACTTCTACAGCGCTGATACCCGGCTTATCATCACCTTCCGCCATGTCATGAAGGAGGATGCCCCCGCTCTCATGTATGCGTTCATGACAAGCAGAAAAATCGGGAAGGTGAAGCCTCATGCCCTGTTCATCTACGGCAAGGATGTTCTTCACTGGGCGGGAAAGAAGGCGGCACTCGTCTTCCCTCACCTCGGAACGATTCCGGTGGAAAACAGGACTCTGAATCAGGAATCACTGAAAGCACTCAAACATGCCGTGATCAGCGGAGCGCACCCTATCGCTCTCGCTCCGGAGAGCCAGGTCACCTATCATACCGGTCAGGTAGCCCCGATCTCGAACGGATCCGCCTTCATGGCTGAATGGGCGACGCGCGAGGGAAAGAAAGTCGCCATCCTCCCCGTTTCGCTCTATTACACCTACGGAAAACCCGATGGAGAACTGCTTGATGAAATCTGTGAGAGGTGGGAGAGGGAGACGGGAATGAAACTGAAGGAGAATGCCGATAGTAAAGAGAGACTGATAGAGGCTACCGAGAAGACGCTGAGTATACTCACTGAAGAATTCCCCCTCACCTTCGCCCCCGATACTCCTCTGAGGGAACGCCTTGAAGGGATGTGTGAGAACGTGCTCGCTTCAGGAGAGTCGCTTGCGGGCATCAGGAAGCACGGAAGGATCATAGATAGAGTGTTCGTCCTTCGTCAGGCGGGAAATGATATCCTCTTCGATAAGGAACTGAAACAGAAAAGGAACTCTCCCCTGGCTTCGAGCCTCCTTGATATGAATGCCCTGAAGGGGCACCTCATTCTCCGTCATGAGAAGGTCGCGGATATCCTGGAATATATCGATCCTGAGTATATCACTGACAGCTCAGATACCCATCGCCTGTGCGAATACGGTCTGAATCTCCTTGATCTCGTCAACAGGATGGCAGGAGGGACGATCGATACCCGCTTCTCCCCGAAAAGAAAGAGTGTATCCATTATGTTCGGTGAAATGGTGCCTCTCAAGGCTGAAAAAGGAGCGAAAAGAAAAGAGCAGACTGCACGGTTCTCGCAGGAAATCTATGAAGCCCTGCAGCGGGTATCAGAAGAGCATGAAGTAAAGAAACGGTAAACTTGTTCGTATCCGGGGCTTTTCCACTTGACGTAACTTCAGGATTTTTATAGGTTTGGCCTATCAAGAAACGCGGAGGTGCTTTTCTGGAATTCAGGTATGCAGGAGCAATACTGACACAGTGGAATCAGAATCAGCTCAGGAAAGTCTTTTTCCTGATACTGGGAACGTTCGTCACCTACCTGCTCGCTTCGAGCTTTCAGAAGCTGTCCCTTTTCAACGTCGACAGCGCCCTGTACAGGGTCCTGACCCTCATGGTCATTTCGATTCCCGTAGCCATCTTTCTCGCATCTCGCCTCTCCGGCGCCTTCTGCACGCTGATACAGAAACCTTCAAAGACAGAATTTACCCGCATCACCCATGAAATCCTCTACCATGAGGAGTTCATGAGACTGAGGGACTTCTATCACCACTCCCACCACATCTACGATCATGTTGTGCGGGTAGCCTACCTCTCCTATGCTGCAGCGAAGCTTCTCGGACTCGATTATGTCTCTACCGCCCGCGGCGGTCTTCTTCATGACTTCTTCCTCTATGACTGGAGAGAGAAGAAGGCCTCAGACGAGAAGAGAAGCCAGCACGGGAAGGAACATCCTCTTATCGCCCTGGCGAATGCACGTGAACACTTCAGCATCAACGAGAAAGAACATGATATCATCGTGAAGCATATGTTCCCCAAGGCTGGGTCTTTCTACCGCTACAGCGAATCCTTCATCGTGAGCACGATGGATAAGGTCTCGGCGGTGTACGAGTACTTCCGCCACTTCAGGAAGAGCTGACTGAAATATTACGAATTCATATGTATTGACTCATCCTCTTTCCTCCTATAGCGTACTGATACGGGACTTTATCTATCAGACTCAGAGGAGACAGCATGAAGCGACCTCACTTCGACAATTCGTTCATGGGAACGCAGTCCATCGGATCACTGCTGATCCGTCTCTCACTGCCTGCAATGGTGGGAATGTTCGTCAATGCACTGTATAACTTCGTCGACACGATCTTCGTCGGTCAGGGAGTCGGTCCCTATGCGATTGCAGCCCTTTCCATCGCATTTCCCTTCCAGATGCTGTTCGGGGCCTTCGCCCAGACCTTCGGGTATGGCGCAGCCTCCATCATCAGCAGGAGACTCGGGGAGAAGAAACCTCAGGAGGCCGCCGATGCGGCAGGAAACGCCCTCATCGGAGCGTTCAGCATCACGCTCCTTTTGTCCCTCATCACCTACATCTTCCTGCGTCCGGTCATCCTCTTTTTCGGAGCCACTGAAGAGATTCTTCCCTATACCGAAGACTACATCAGAATCATCCTCTTCGGAATTCCCTTCCTGGCGATCAAGATGTGTTCCAACGGGATTTTGCGTTCAGAAGGACAGGCACAAGCTTCCATGGTCTTCATGATCATCGGAGCTGTGCTGAACTCCATCCTCGATCCCCTCTTCATATTCGCCTTCCATATGGGAATCCGGGGAGCAGCGCTCGCAACAATCATCTCACAGGCGACTGCTGTCCTCTTCATCATCATATTCTTTACACAGGGAAAAAGCTCCCTGCCGCTCAGCATCGCCTCCTTCCGTCCACGCTTCTCTGTTCTGAATGATATCATCTCACTGGGAGTGGCCACCTTCCTTCGGCAGGCGGGAACAAGTTCCATGGCACTGCTGGTGAACAACCTTCTTAGACTCTATGGAAGCTCGCTCTCCATCGCAGCCTACGGCATGATTATCCGCCTGACAGTCTTTGTCATGATGCCCATGTTCGGCCTCGTTCACGGGTTCCAGCCTATCGCAGGGTATAACTACGGAGCAAAGAATTTCGCCCGGGTCAGAGAAACTCTCTGGAAAAGCATACTCATGGCGACAGCCTTTGCCTCGCTCTGCTGGATCCTCATCATGGGGTTCCCCTCCACCATCCTCTCCATATTCACATCCGACCAGGAGCTTCTCACTCTCGCATCTCCTGCCCTGAGAACGGTGATGCTCGCCCTCCCGCTGGTCGGCGTTCAGATCATCGGCTCAACCCTTTTTCAGGCAGTGGGAAAGAAGGGACCAGCCATCTTCCTCTCACTCTCAAGGCAGTTCATCGTACTGATTCCCCTCCTGTTCCTCCTCTCTTCCCTCTTCGGGTATCAGGGGATCTGGGTCAGCTTCCCGGTTGCAGATGCCCTCTCCAGCCTGATCACCCTCACCTGGGTATTCTGGGAACTGAAGAGCCTCTCGAAAAAAGCGGTCGCCAGCTCGATAATTGTCTAGAGCAGCTCTCCTGCCGGGGAGAATATACCTACGAAAGTGCATCTCTTTCCGTGAGGAAAAGAATTCAGAGAATGGTGAGAATTAATATTTTTGTTCATAATCAGTTAGAATCTGTGGTATAGTAGAGGGAGTACAAACAAAACATTTCTCAGGAGGAGCGAAATGAAGAGATATTTTCTTGTAGCCGTTTTGATCGGGGCAGCACTGCTTTTCATCTCATGCAGCTCTACAGAGGCAATTGATCTGGTTGATCAGTTGCGTGTGGAACAGGATCAGAAGATGGATGCACTCTCATCACAGATCGGTGAGAATGAGAAGATGATAGCGGATCTGGAGACAGAGCTCTCTCAACTGGAAAGGGGTGTGAGTGATCTCGAGACGGCACTCGTCGGACTGCAGAAGGAATTTGAATTCACCTACAATACCCTGAACGAATTCGTCTCCTACGCGGGTTATGAATCAAGTGAGGATTTTCTCACCCTCGGACGTGATATCGTGAATGTGAATGCGAAAATCAAGGAATTCAACGCCAGAATCGATTCGATCCAGGAGCTGATGAGATCATTCCTGGAAGAATAGCTTCAGCTTCTTGATTTCATAAATATTAGAAAATAAACATTTCCCCTGCATACTTATACATTATAAGTCCTGTAGGGGATTTTTCTGTACAAATGAAATTTTCCTCGGTACACTGACAGTAACAACACAATACAAAGGAGAATATGTAATGGAAAAGCTCTTTAAGCTCTCTGAACACAAGACGAATGTGCGTACCGAAGTCCTTGCCGGTGTCACCACGTTTCTCACGATGGCGTACATCCTTATCGTCAACCCGCTGATTTTATCAGACGCAGGTATGGATTTCGGAGCAGTATTTACGGCAACCGCCCTTTCAGCGGCGATTGCGACCCTTGTGATGGCCCTGTGGGCAAACCTTCCCTTCGCTCTTGCTCCCGGAATGGGACTGAACGCATTCTTCGCCTATACCGTCGTCCTCACTATGGGATATTCCTGGCAGCAGGCTCTAACAGCGGTATTCATCGAAGGTATCATCTTCATCCTCCTCACCTACTTCAATATCCGTGAAGCTATCGTCAATTCGATCCCTGCGAATATGAAGAAAGCAATCAGCGTCGGTATCGGACTGTTCATCGCCTTCATCGGTCTGCAGAACTCGGGAATCGTCGTAGACGGTGCAACCCTCGTGCAGCTCGGAGATGTCACACACGGAACAGCTCTTGTCGCGCTGATCGGTCTTGTACTCACCGGCGTTCTCGTCGCATTCAAGATTCGTGGAGCTCTCCTACTCGGTATCGTTGGTACCACGATCATCGGAATCCCCTTCGGCGTCACCAGCTGGGCAGGAGGATCCTTCCTTCCCCCGTCAATCAAACCGACCTTCTTCGTCTTTGATTTCTCCAGTCTGTTTACTGTAGACATGCTGATCATCGTCTTCACCTTCCTCTTTGTCGATATGTTCGACACAGTCGGAACCCTTATCGGATGTGCCACTAAAGCAGATCTGGTCAAAAAAGACGGAACAATCACGAATGTAAAACAGGCTCTGTTCGCAGATGCAATCGGAACCACCGTCGGAGCCATGCTCGGAACAAGTACCGTAACCACCTATGTCGAATCCTCCTCCGGTATCTCGGAAGGCGGAAAGACAGGACTCACTGCACTGACAGTCTCCGCACTGTTCATCGTGTCTCTCTTCCTTTCACCTCTGTTCATCTCTGTTCCCGGTGCAGCGACCGCTCCAGCTCTCATCCTTGTCGGACTGTTCATGATCTCACCGGTCAAGGATATCGACTTTGACGAAGCTACCGAAGCAATTCCTGCATTCCTGACCATCCTGTTCATGGTTACCACCTATTCAATAGCGAACGGTATCATGTACGGAGCACTCAGCTGGATTCTTCTCAAGCTTTTCACCAAGAAGGCGAAAGACATCAGCTACACGATGGTTATCATTGCAGTACTGCTCGTACTGAAACTGATTCTCGGCTGATTCGGATCAAGCTGTTTTCCAGAGAGCCGGTATTCCGGCTCTCTTTTTATTGCCGTTTCGCCCTGGTGCATGTATGTTTGAGGTACGTGGTACCACGATCCTGTACGAGAGGGAGGCAGATGAAATCACGATCCATGAAACGGGAGATACTCATTTTCATGATCACCTGTCTCTTTTCGCTCCTGTACGGGCAGGGAACCGCAGATATACAGGAGTCAGCCATGAAACACGACTTTGAACACCTTTATCCCTATACACCGCTTGATGATTCTCTCAGGAAGGAACTGAGCACAGAAGAAGCCTATGTGCTACTGAACAAGGGAACGGATCGTCCCTTCCGGGGCGAGTATACCGACCTTGAGAAGAAAGGGACCTACTACTGTAGACAGTGCGATGCACCGCTGTATGTAAGCGATGCCAAGTTCCACAGCGGATGCGGGTGGCCTTCCTTCGATGATGAGATCGACGGAGCTGTGCTCCGTATTCCCGATGGCGACGGTATGAGGACAGAGATCGTCTGTGCCGCCTGCGGCGGACATCTCGGTCATGTCTTTTTGAATGAGGGCTTCACAGATACCCAGACCCGTCACTGCGTGAATTCCACCTCTCTCGTCTTCAGGGAGGGAGCTCCTGAGGCGACTGCGGTCTTTGCGGGCGGATGCTTCTGGGGAGTTGAGCACCTGATGGCTGCTCTTGAGGGAGTGAGTGATGTGGTCAGCGGCTACACCGGAGGGCATCTGGAGCATCCAAGTTACCAGGACGTACTGACTCATACAAGCGGTCACCTTGAGGCAGTGAGAGTCAGATATAACCCCACCCTTGTCAGCTATGAAGAGCTTGCGAAGTATTTTCTTGAGATTCATGACCCGACACAGAAGGACGGGCAGGGACCCGATAGAGGAAATCAGTACCTTTCTGCTTTGTTCTACAGTTCAAGAAGTGAATACGAAACGGCCATCACACTTCTCACGATCCTTGAAGACAAGGGATATGATATAGCCACGAAGATTCTACCGAGAGCCGTGTTCTGGGATGCCGAGGATTATCATCAGGATTATTACGAGAAGAAAGGAAGCGAACCCTACTGCCATGCCTGGACGAAACGGTTCTGACCGCGGTTTTACTTCATCCAGTTTTCCCACTCTCCCAGAGCGACATCGGAGGAAAGGATGAAACTTGTAACGAGGTAGGAACCTTTTGTCACCTTCCCGGCTACCAGGTCATCACTGAAGACGAGATCTAGATGACCGAATTCGCACATCACAGTGGCGACGTTGAAGTGTTCCCCAACCCCTATCCCTTTCACTTTTTTCACACCAAGAACCTTCGAGGCAAGAAGCAGGAGATCCACATGCTCGACATGTTGTTTCTCCTCCTCTTTCAGGTCAGGGTCGTGTGCGAGCATGAAGTTGATCGGGAGTATTTTGGTATCAGGGACAAGAACCGGCCAGGGTGAGGCTGAGGGTTCATCGGTGAAGCGCTTCTCAAAATCTTCCCGGGTCTGATGGACTTCGAGCTGAATCGGGAATCCTGCAACCTGAACATCGATACCCTCTCCTTCTGCTATCTCCGGCAGGACTGCAGCGTTCACGATATGGGAGACGGCCACAGCTGACTGGTCAGAGTTCGTAAATGCGATCAGGGCTGAAAGAGGATCAGCTCCTTCAGGAGTCGCATTGAAGAAAGGCTGCACCTTCCAGATACATGAACCGTGGTAGTGAGTATCGGTTCCCAGTATCTTCATCTCCTCCCCATGAGGAATTCCACGGAAGATAAACTGAATCCGGTTATCCAGCTCCCTCACCATGTAGAATGCTCCATGTGCCTCCTTCCATCGTGCGCCGTTATAGAGCTCAAGCATCCTGTCGTTATCGAGCGATCCATCGGTCAGCATACTTCCCATTGAGAAATTACGAATGAATATAGGCATTATGAACACTCCTGTCTTTCACTCTATCAGAGGGAGGGTCGGGATGAAAGGGGACTTGAGCAATCTTCTCATTATTTATTACTATTACAGGGCGATGAACGTATTCGAGATATTCACCATTGCCATGATAGGCGCCTCACTTGCCATGGACGCATTAGCCGTCTCCATAACCCAGGGAGCGTGTCTCGATATCAGGAGTCCGCGCTATCCCCTGATTATCGGCCTCACTTTCGGCTTCTTTCAGGCACTCATGCCGTTCATCGGCTGGCTTCTCGGATCAGCATTCCATACCTATATCCAGAAGGCGGACCACTGGATCGCCCTCACTCTCCTGGCGGCGATCGGGATCAAGATGTTCATTGACGGATACAAAGATTTTCTCGCTAAAAATATCGAAACTGAAGAGGGAGCAGCCTGTGAGATAACAGAGAGGGGACACCTCCGTCTCCGTATCCTCCTGGGCATGGGAGTCGCGACAAGCATCGATGCCCTTGCGGTTGGGGTCACCTTCGGTGTCATGAAGATCGATATCTTCGTCAGCATCCTCATCATCGGTATCATCACCTTCATCATCTCTTTCGCAGGGGTACTCCTCGGAAAGAAGGCAGGTCCTTTCCTCGGTGACCGTATGGAGATGATCGGCGGGGCCGTTCTCGTCCTTCTCGGCGTCAAGATCATGGCAGAGCACCTGATCAAGGGGATATAGATGATTGACTTCCACCGGCATTTCAAAACCGCAGATCCTCTGCCTTCGTATACAGGAGTCTATATCTGGTATGCAACAAGCAGGCAGCAGGAATGGAATACACTCCCCTCCGACAGGACAAGCATGCACGGGTACGGCTATCTTCCCCTCGAAGAAGACTCCTCTCCCCTGTTCTCACTCGAAGCGCTCGGCGAGGCTGTCTCCTCGGACCCCCTTTCCTACATCGGAGAGGTGGGAGATGAACCGTTCTTCCCCCTGGAAAAGCAGCTGCAGCAGCTTAAAAGAGTGCTCGCTCTTGCACGGGAGCTGGAAAGGCCTGCATTCATACACCACCGTGGCTCAATCAGTGCTCTTGCTGCGACCCTTGGGGAGTTCAGTTCCGACATCCCCATCATCATCCATCAGTACAGCGGTTCGGTGGAAACCGCACGTGAACTCTACAGAAAAGGAATATACATATCACTCTCCCCTGCCCTCAGGGAGAAAAAGATGAAACTCTCTCAGAGGCTCGGGGAGCTCGATATCCCCTTCCTCCTGGAAACAGATTATACAGAGGATGAAGAGGACAACTACCTGGACATCCTTACGCAGCATTATGAATGGGTAAGCAGGGAGACAGGAATTCCCCTCCTCACCCTCGTGGAGAAACAACATGAGCAATCCTCGATTCTTGCGGATAGAACGGCTCCTCGGTTCTGAAGCACTTCCCATCCTTTCAGATGCCCACGTCTGCGTCGTCGGTCTCGGAGCCGTCGGCTCCTACGCCGTCGAGGCTCTGGCGAGAAGCGGTATAGGCGAGTTCACCCTCGTTGATTTTGACACCGTAGGTATCACAAACATCAACCGCCAGCTGTTCGCCCTTACCTCGACCATCGGACGCAATAAGTGTGACGTAGCAGCTGAACGTGTGAAAGAGATCAATCCAGATTGTACGGTTCATCCACTTCCCCTCTTTGCCCATGAGGACTCGTTTGAGCAGATATTCGCACAGAAACCGGACATTCTCATTGATGCGATCGATTCACTCAATCCGAAGATCACCCTGCTTGAATATGCCTACAAGGCAGGCATTACTACGGTAAGTTCCATGGGCGCAGCCCTGAGGAAGGATCCCTCGAAAATTCATGTCAGTGATCTCATGGACACAAAAGAGTGTCCCCTCGCCCGTATGGTGAGAAACAAGATCAGACGGAGGGGTGTCGGACGCGGGATACATGCTGTCTACTCCAGTGAGAAGGTAGTCTACGAGTATAAGGAACCCGACGAAGAAGCATTCGCCGATCATAATGAACAGATCCGGGAGCAGGGACGCGTTAGGCGGGTTCTCGGCTCTCTTCCCACCGTCACCGGAATCTTCGGCCTGACGATCGCACAAAAAGCGACAGAAATTATTCTGGAACCGAAGTGATCTGAGTCTTCATAGCGTCCTCTTCTGTAGAAAATCATTTGGAGGTCGTCATGAAACAGACACGAACCGCACTTCTCATCTTCGCTGCGCTCATCACAGGAATACTGCTGATGAGCTGCGATGTCACCCAGCATGGAACCGAATACGGGTCTCTCACGGTAAAGTTCCCTTCCTCAAAAGAAATCTTCACAAGAACGATCATGCCTTCAGGCCCGAATCCTCTTGATATCGATCACTATATCATCAGCGGGACAGGCCCCGACGGCCACATGCTTTCTGCTGTATCGTCAACTACTTCGACTGTCACCATTGATGGCCTTATTGTGGGAAACTGGACCTTTACCGCCACGGCATATAACGGCGAAGGCAACCCTCTTGCCACAGGAAATGTGGAGACCTATATCATCAAGAATACGAACAGTATTGACCTTCCCCTCCAGACTGTAGTCGGAGAGGGTTCCATGAATCTTTCCTTCTCCTGGGAGACCACTCAGGTCAACGCTGATACCCTTTTCTCCTTCACCTTGCAGAATTCAGCTGGGGAAACTGTCGAAGGATCTAACCTCACAAGTGATATGAACACGGGTACCTGTAGTGTGACAAAAACACTGCCTGCAGGATTCTACACCTTCAACGCCTCACTGATTCACGATGAAGTACTGATTTCAGGGTATACCGAGAGTGTCAGAATCATTGCCGAGACTGCATCACAGGCAGCTATAGCAATGGAGATAGGAAAAGTGGTCGATAACGTGAGTATGATTATCACAGACGAGACTGATCGGATTATTCCAGCGCAGATAAGTGTTTCGAACGAGGCCCCCACTGCCGGTCAGGATGTCACTCTCACCTGTAATGTGACTCTTCCCGCAGGAATGTCAGCGGATACTCTCACGTATCAGTGGTATGCGGACGGATGCAGCATCGGGGGGGCGACAGGCTCAACGTATACGGTGGTAGGTGCCGGAAGCGGGACCGTACGTTACGATGTGACTGTCGGGACTGCTGAGAATCCGATCATGGGCTCTGCGGGATATTCCGTGAAGATCAAACCGGTACCGACAATACAGAATTAAGCTTCGAGGTATTCGTTCATCTCCTCGACGAACCAGGGTTCGAGAGGGACGATTGAATAGGTTTCAAGATCGATGCTGGCTGCTCGTACGGTAAGGGTTGCCAGCTCGCTCTCGCCGCGCATGACGCGCTGGCGGATTGTTATGCTGAACCGTTTCGCGGACACAATGGTGGAATGGACAGTAAGCAGGTCATCAAGAAAGGCAGGAGAGTGGTACACGATCTCCACCTTCTTTACCACAAAGCCGATTTTTCGGGCTCTGAGGAGCTCATCGCCCGCTTCGCGCCGACTGGAAGTCTCACGCACGAACTCTGTCCGTGCGTGCTCTGCGATATCGAGATAGCGGGAATGATAGACTATTCCGCCTGCATCAGTATCACTGTAATAGACTCTCTGTGTATAGCTGTGAACGCTGCTCATGCTATCCTCTTAGAATTTCAGGGTAGAAAAGAGATCTTCGACGGTCTCTGCCCTTCTGATCATCGCTACCGTTCCGTCTTCCTTCAGCAGGTATTCTGCCGAGCGGAGTTTCGCATTGTAGTTGAATCCCATCGCATAGCCGTGAGCACCGGCGTCATGAATGACGAGCGTATCACCGACAGCGATTTCGGGAAGTGAACGGTCCACGGCAAACTTGTCGTTGTTCTCACAGAGGGAGCCGGTCACGTCGTAGATGTGATCTTTTGGAGCTTCTTCCTTGTTCACCACGGAGATGTGATGGTAGGCACCGTAGAGAGCAGGTCTCATCAGGTTCGCCATGGAAGAATCGAGTCCTACATATTCCTTGTACTTGCTCGTCACGTGGAGGACCTTACTCACGAGATAGCCGTAAGGGCCCGTGACCATTCTTCCGCATTCAAAGACGATATTCAGGCCATTGAGGTCAGAGGGAACAATCATCTCTTCGTAGAGGGCATGAATGCCCTTTCCTACTGCAGCAAGATCCATCGCATCCTGATCGGGGCTGTACGGGATACCGATACCTCCTCCGAGATTGACGAATTCGACGGCAATGCCGGTCTCTTTGTAAATCCTCAGCGCCTGGGTGAAGAGCATTCTTGCAGTCTCCACGATATAGGTGCCGTCAAGCTCATTGCTAGCGACCATCGTATGAAGCGCGAAGCGCTTCGCGCCCTTCTCTTTCGCCTTCAGGTAACAGTCGATCAGCTGATCCTCACGGACTCCGTACTTCGCTTCGACGGGATTCCCGATGATTGCATTTCCTGTCCTGCCCGGACCCGGATTGTAACGGAAGCTGATCAGCTCAGGAAAGCCGGCTGCTTCATCGAGATAATCGATATGGGTGATGTCATCGAGGTTGATGACAGCGTTAAGCTGCTTTGCAGCCACGAACTCAGAAGCGGGAGTATCATTACTGGTGAACATGATATCTTCACCGGTGATTCCCGCCTGTTCTGCAAGAAGAAGCTCGGGATAACTTGAACAGTCGGCACCGAAACCCTCATCTTTCATAATCTTCAGTATGGCTGGGTTGGGACATGCCTTGACGGCATAATAGTTCTTGAACGAAGGGACCCAGGAGAAGGCATCCTTGAATGCCTGAATATTCGCCCTGATCGCCTTCTCATCATAAATATGAAAAGGCGTCGGGAGCTTCTCTGCGAGGGTCGCCATAGCTGCATGACTCATTGGAAGCGTTTTTTCTGACATGATATTTCTATTCCTTTTAATTCAGTTTGAGATTGCTGACGATACTCTCTACCGCCTGCTCGATATTCTTCCGGTGCCCGAAGGCGCTGAGACGGACATACCCTTCACCGGCCGGGCCGAAACCGCTTCCGGGAGTGACGATGACATTGCACTGAGTCAGAAATACATCAAAGAGATCCCAGCTGCTCATTCCCTCAGGTCCTTTGACCCAGACGTAGGGAGCGTTATCGCCTCCGTAGACTTCGAATCCTACCTTCTGCATACCCTCGCGGATGATACGTGCGTTCTCCATATAGTAGGCGATCAGTGCACGGGCTTCTGCAAGTCCCTGCTCACTCAGAACTGCGATACCGCCTGCCTGTGCGATATTGCTCGCACCGTTGAAGAAGGTCACCTGGCGGCGGTTCCACATCTTATGGATCTCACCGGGCTGGGAATTCTCCGCGATCACTTCCTTGGGAACGATAGTCCATCCGAGACGTACACCGGTGAAACCTGCGAACTTGCTGAACGAGTTGATCTCTATCGCACACTCACGGGCACCCTCGACTTCGTAGATAGTCTTGGGAAGGGAAGCATCGCTGATATACTCAGCATATGCTGCATCGTAGATGATGACGGCCTTATTCTCCCGTGCATAGGCAATATACTCTGCAAGCTGCTCGTGAGTTGCAACGGCTCCGGTAGGATTGTTCGGGGAACAGATATACATCAGGTCGACTTTCTGTTCCGGGACTTTCGGGAAGAAATTGGTTTCAACTGAACCGGGCATGTAGACGAAGCCTTCATAGTGCCCCTGCTCTGAATTGAATTCACCGCTTCGTCCTGAGACGACGTTCGAGTCAACATACACCGGGTAGGCAGGGTCCTGAATGGCGATCACGTTATCAGAAGAGAAGATAGACTGCAGGTTTCCCGCATCGGCCTTCGCCCCGTCGGAGATGAAGAACTCATCGGATGCGATATCTACTCCCATATCCTTGTAGTAGCTGCTGAGAGCCTCTCTGAGGGGAGTGTCGCCCTGTTCATCACCGTACCCTGAGTAGGTGTCTACATTGCTGAGGGCATCTACCTTGCCGTGAAGTCCTTCAAGGACTGCCGGGGTAAGGGGTTCAGTGGTGTTTCCGATTCCGAGTTTGAACAGTGACACGCCCGGATTGCTTTCCTGATACACTCTTGCACGACGGGCGATCTCCGGAAAGAGGTAGCCGGCTGCAAGCTTGCGGTAATTCGTATTGATGGTTGCCATAATAATTCCTTATGCTTTTTTCGTTACATTGAGAGGAGCAAGGGCAGCAAGGAGAGTCTGTCGGTGTTCTTCCGATTCGAGAGAACACATCGGCAGTCTGAATTCCTCTTCGCACCAGCCGTAATGGGCCATGGCAGTCTTGACCGGAATAGGATTCGTTTCAACGAAACATGCGCTGAAGAAAGGACTCATAGCACTCTCGAGTGCACGGGCCTCTTCGATCTTTCCATCAAGTCCTGCATGAATCATATCCTTCATCTGAGCAGGAAGAAGATTCGATGCGACGCTGATCACTCCGTCACCGCCCGATTCTATCAGAGAAAGGGCCATGTTGTCATCACCGCTCAGGACGCTGAAATTGTCCGGTGTACGTGCGATCACATCCTTCATCTGCTCGAGTGAGCCGCTGGCTTCCTTGACAGCAATGATATTGGGACAGTCGTTGGCGAGCTTTACCAGAGTATCTGTCTCGACATTGACTCCGGTTCTTCCCTTGATGTTATACACGATACAGGGAATCTTTACACTGTCGGCAATGGTTCTGAAGTGGAGGTAGAGTCCCTTCTGTGTAGGCTTGTTATAATAGGGATTCACAAGGAGAAGCGCATCGACACCGGCTGCCTCAGCATGACGGGAGAGGCGGACAGCTTCGCTGGTCGCATTGGAGCCTGTTCCTGCAATGACAGGTACCCGTCCGTCACTGATCGCGACGGTATCGGCAATGACTCTGTCATGCTCCGAGTGACTCAGGGTCGGGCTTTCTCCAGTGGTACCGCAGGGGACGAGTCCATCAACGCCGCTGGCGATCTGGAATTCTATAATATCTTTGAGCGCATCCTGGTCTACAAGACCGTATTTCGTGAACGGGGTGATCAGGGCTGTGAATACACCAGTGAATTTTTTCATTATTGACTCCTTCCGCGCTCCGGGAGCGCTCATGTTATTTTCTACCTATGTGTATCACTGCAAAAGCCTTATGGTTCAAGGGTACTCCTGCAGTTTCCCAAGTCTATCAAATTTAAAACATTATGTCTATAAAATAACAAAATGTTTTTATAATAACATGAATTAGAAAGAGAAACGGATCGCTCATCCAGTGAATTACGACACTCTCAGATGGGGTTCACTCCCTGCAGAGACGATGTGAAGGTAAATCAGGGACTCTATCCGAGATGAATGAAACAGTTGCACATTATTTGTTCTTATAGTAACATAGTGTAATAATAATAACAGGAGACTATCATGATTCAGGTAATATTAAGCGGTTGCAGCGGAAGAATGGGAGGGGTTCTCACCCAGCTCATCGGTCGCGAGAAGGATATGGAAGTCGTTGCAGGAATCGACCCGTATAAGGCTGATAGAGCATACCCTATCTTTTCTTCTCTTGCAGAGTGTACGGTAGAAGCTGATGTCATTATCGACTTCTCTGCCCCGGGAACGACTCAGGCGCTGGTCTCCTCTGCAGTGGAGAAAAAGATTCCGGTCGTTGTCGCGACCACGGGACTGAGTGAGGAGGATATCTCCTTCGTCAAGTCTTCCTCTGCTTCTGTGGCACTGTTCAGGAGTGGAAATATGTCTCTCGGTATCAATCTCGTACAGAACCTCCTCCAACAGGCTGTGAAAGTCCTCGGCGGATCCTATGATGTTGAGATCATTGAAAAACACCATAGGATGAAGAAAGACTCACCGAGCGGAACAGCTCTGATGCTTGCAGACTCTGTAAGAGAAGCACGAGAGGAAGAGACCACCTATGTATACGGCCGTGAGGGAGCCGATTCGCAGAGAAAAGAAGGAGAACTCGGTATTCATGCTGTGAGAGGCGGTACGATTGTCGGAGATCACGAGGTGATCTTCGCCGGAGAGGATGAGGTCATCTCGATCAGGCATCAGGCGTTCTCACGTCAGGTGTTTGCCACCGGAGCTATCGCGGCGGCACGATTCCTCAGCAGCCGGAGTACCGGGCTGTACTCCATGAAGGATATCATCAATTCCTGAAGATATCCCATGGAAAGATTTCCACACAGATCCTGACAGCGACCCTGTCAGGATTTTTTCTTTTTGTCCCTCTCCTTCTTCCGTCTCTCGCTTTCTGCGAGGAGGTCGGCGAAGGTTGAACCGCCCGAAGGACGCGCTTCCCTCTCGGGACGTCTGTCACTCTGGCGATCCCTTTTCGCCGGATAAGAAGGACGCCGATCGGAAGATCTGTGAGAGGAGGGGCTCTGAAAAGACCTCCCCTTCATTTTACTTTCCCTGACAACCTCGACAGTCATAGCAGGGAGAGCCGAGGGATCGCTCTTTTTCACCACGACTTTCTTTTCACGTCCGGGAACCCCGGTCTTCACCGTCTTCACACTGATTTTCTTTTGAGTCTTGGCGGGAACGAGCATCTCTTCGTAGGAGCACTTCAGGCTGAGGCAGATATTATGAATCCGCCCCTCGTTGTCCCGTGCCCTGATCATCTCCCGTTCACAGTGGGGACAGGTTTTCGCTCCATCGCTGTGGGGAGAGAATCTGTCCCGGCTTTCGGAGACGGATGAAACGAGCTTCTTCGTCTCCTCCTTGATATCAGAGATGAAGGTATCGTAGGAATCTGTCCCTTCACTGATGGCGGTGAGCCGTGCTTCCCATTCAGCAGTAAGGAGGGGGGAACGAAGCATCTGCGGAGCGAGCCGGACAAGTTCCCGGCCGTAGGCGGTGGGAATGAGATGTCGTCCGTCACGCTCGACATAATGGTTCTGGATCAGCTTCTCTATGATATCGGCGCGGGTGGCGGGAGTACCGATTCCCCCTTTCAGGCTCTTTTTCATATCAGCGTCGTCAATGAACCGCCCTGCATGTTCCATGGCTGAGAGAAGAGTCGCTTCGGTGTACCTCTCAGGTGGTCTGTCCGCGACCTTCCGCGTTCTCACACGCCGGATCTCGAATTCGGCGCCCTCTTTCACGGAAGAAGGAAGAGAGTCATCTGTGAGCATTTCATCACTCTCCCTCTTCTTCAGGGCTTCGGGGGCAAACGCCTTCATGTCTCTCCAACCGTTCTGCCTCCTGGTGATGAAGCGGGTTTTCAGGAGATAGGATCCAGCCTTGAGTGTAACTTCGGAGGAGCTGTAGAGGTACTCACCGCTGAGCACTTCGAGGAATCTGAGAGCTATAAGAGCCCAGAGGTTTTTCTCCTTCTCTGAAAGCTGGGTCAGATCGACCTTCTGTTCTGTCGGGATAATAGCGTGGTGATCGGTCACATTGCTTTCAGAGACGAAACGGGAGAGATCTTCACGATATCCGTGGGTGAGATACATATCCGAGACCTGCCCGAAATCAGTATTCCGCAAGGCGTTCAGACGGCTGGGAAGTGTGGCAACGATATCTTCTGTGATATAGCGGCTGTCCGTTCTCGGGTAGGTGACGATCTTATGGACTTCATAGAGTTTCTGCAGAACATCGAGCGTCTCCTTGGCACTGAAGGAAAGAATCGTATTTGCATCTCTCTGCAGTTCAGTAAGGTCGTAGGCAAGCGGCGGCGGATCAGAGACTTCCTGAGTCTTCACTTCATCTACGACAGCGCTGAGTCCTTCCAGGGATGAGGTGATCTCACCGAGAACTTCCTCGGAAGGCACTTTCATCACTCCCTCCTCGTCATGTACAGAGGCACTGAACAGCCCGAGGTTCGCCCTGATACTCCAGTATACCGAGCCTTCATGAGCCTCCCGCTCATCTTCCCGTTCACTCATGAGGGCAAGGGTCGGAGTCTGCACCCGCCCTGCGGAGAGCCGGGAATCATACCGGCAGGTGAGAGCTCTGGTCACATTCATACCCACATACCAGTCAGCGGCGCTCCTGGCTTCCCCTGCACGGTAGAGTCCTTCATACAGCTCTCCGGGTTTCAATGAGGCAAACCCCTCTTTGATAGCCTGTGAGGTCTGGGAACTGATCCAGAGGCGTTTCACTTCCTTGTCCCATCCGGCTTTCTTCATGATCCACCGTGCGACAAGTTCTCCTTCCCGCCCAGCGTCTGTAGCGATGATGAGTGTAATTACATCATCGCGCTTCATGAGGGTACTGACTGTCTCATACTGATCCTTTGTTCCCTCCATAATATCCTGTGTCAGGGTGTCCGGTAGCATCGGAAGAGAGGAGAGCGTCCATCGGCGGTACTCTGGAGAGTACGATGCCGGCTGAGAGAGCTCGATGAGATGACCGAGGGCCCAGGTGACGATATAGGAAGCGCCTTCCAGATAGCCTTTATGCCGACGGTCTGCACCGACGACTTTCGCGATCTCTCTGGCGACGGATGGTTTTTCTGCAAGTACGATAGCCTTGTTCATGGGAGTAAGGATTCCTTTCTTTTATCTTGAATATGAGCCATATAGTATCTGATATAAGGGCACTCAACAAGAGGGGCATCCCCTTGACGATTCAAGAGTATATGTATATAGTCAGACTCAATACAACACGTTTGTGAGGAGTCCTATTATGGCTTATTCAATCACCGATGCATGTGTTGCTTGCGGCTCATGCTTGCCGGAATGTCCGGTTGAGGCGATCAGCGAAGGCGATATCTACGTTATCGACGCTGATCTTTGTATCAGTTGCGGTGCTTGTGTGGATGCATGTCCCACCGGCGCAATTATCCCAGATTAAGGGATACGCGACTTAAGAGAGGCAGCTCTTCGGAGCTGTCTTTTTATTCTATAAGAGAAAGATATGACGATTCCATCACTGGTGATGATCCCCCTCTCCCTGATAAGTGCATTCCTGCTCTTTCACGGAGCTTTCTTCCGCTACTCAGCTCACATTGCACTTTTCTTCTCTTCTTTTCTGACAGCCCATCTCGGAATACTGCTCCTACAGCAGGATGGGGGAGCTCCTACGGGAGAAAACCTCCTCACCTACGCGGCGGAGCTCAGATTCTATCAGGAACTGATCATCATAGCCGCAGCTGTTCTCATCACCTTCGTATTCATCCGCTATGCGCGAAAGGCTCTGCCGCCTCTCATCTCAGGTCTTTCATCAGCACTCCTCCCTCTTATGATCAGCTCACTGGCACAAGAGCCCCTGGCTCTCAACTGGTTCCTCATCCTCTGGGCAATAACGGCAGCTGCTCTCATCATAGCCGGTCACCTGAGAAGAGAATGGACAGCGATCGCCGGCTCCGCCGCTGCAGGAGGCCTGGCTCTCTCCCTCCTCTTCTCCTCCTTCTACTACTTCACCCGTCCTGTGATGCTCATCCTCGCTCTCATACTTGCAGGATCGGGATTCGCCATCCAGAAGAGCACACGAAAGAAACGGCTGGCCGACGGAGAAGCGCAATGAAAAAGGCGAAGAGTTTGCAGGAAGAAGAACTCACACCCCAGGAGAAAAAGAGTGCTGCTACACGGGACCGGCTTATACAGGCAACGATTACCTGTACAAGCAGGTATGGTCTCGGTCAGACGAGCACGATGAAAATATCTCAGAAGGCCGGAGTGTCCCGGGGTGCCATTCAGCACCATTTCCGAAACAAGGATGATCTGTTCCTTGCAGCGCTTACCTCGCTCTCTTCAGCTGCTTTGGAGTGCTTTTCGACGCCTCTACCTTACACCGGATCGATTGAAACCTACATCCCGCTCATCATCGAAACCCACTGGACCATGTTCAGCAGGGACTCTCATATATTCTTTCTGGAAATGTGTCTCAAAGAGAGAGATAACGCTCAGATCAAAGCAGATATCAGAAGGTCTCTGGAACATTATAATACGGCCTATTTCCAGTGGTGGAGCACCATGCTCTCCCCCCTCGGTATTGACAAAGCAGTGATAGAGGAAACCGGAAGCATATCACTTGCGCTCATTCAGGGACTGCTCCATGATCTCGGGTACACTGACGATCCTGAGTATTTCAACGCATTTCTTCAGGCTATCAACGAGAGACTCCTCACCATGGTGAGACGGGGGTTGAACCATGACGAAGCGTAGAACCCAGAAGGAGCGGAGTGAAAAAACCCGCAACCGGATCATCACTGCCACGATCAAGTCCCTCGTCGAGGTGGGCTATAGAAATACAACAACGGAAAGGATTCTTGAGAAAGCAGGTGTTTCACGGGGTGCTCTTCAGCACCACTTCCCCACCAGAGACCTTCTGTTCGAAGAGGTCTTCACCTACGCACTCGACACCTCCTCTTTCGCACGGTTTCAGAAGCACTATGAATGGAAGGGCTCTTTAAGTGAATACCTCCATAAGATTCTGAATGAATTCTGGAGCTCCCACTCCTGGGCCTCTCACATCTTCCTGCTTGTCAAAGTTCTTGAGGTGTCCCGGAGGGACGAGGAAACGATGAGTTATGACCGACGGCGATTCAGAGAATACACAGAAGCATTCAGCACCTGGTGGATGAATCTCTTCACCTCTATCCCGGTGAATATTCAGGAGGAGAAGATCCGTCAGTCGGGCCTCATCGCCCTTCTGATGATCAGAAGCCTTCTCTATAATATGGTCCACTTCACGGAAGAGGACCATAATACGAGACAGCTGGTTGAGATCGAATCGACCGTCCTGACGATTCTGGAAGAGGGAATTACGAACTGAAGTCGGAGGAGGTCTTCAGGATGATGGCAGAGACCTGCTCAACAGCAATGGGAAGTGTCCTCTCGTCGATATCGAAGGATCCGTTGTGGTGTGATGAGACCATATTCGTACCGTAGAGCATGAATATCGCCTTACCGCCGTGATCCTGGACCCGGCGCATCATATAGGTGAAATCTTCACTTCCTCCACCGCCCATGCTTACATCTTCCAGAATTCCGTCGATACCCGGAAGGTTCTGTGCTGTCTGCTGAGCATATTCACCGTAATCATCACTGCTGAAGGCACTCTCTGCACTGCCCATGAAACGTGTCTCAAGACTCACATCATACATCTGTGCGGCACCTTCGAGAATTGAAAGCGTCCGCTCCCTGATGTAATCATTGATCTCACTCGTCTCTCCGCGGGTCTCAAGACGCAGGACAGCTTCAGAGGGGATGACGTTCCGTCCACTCCCGGCATGCAGCGTTCCCACATTCACACGGGAGGAACCTCCGGAATGGCGTGGGATGGCGCTGATCGAGAGGGCAGCACTTGCCGCCGCGAGGAGAGCATTCTTCCCCTTCTCAGGTGAGCCGGCTGCATGAGACGGCACGCCGGTGAAGACGGCATCCAGTTTCGTGGTGGCGAAAAAGCCCCCCATCTTACACGCTGTTTTCCCGAGAGCATGTTCAATCACACCGATATGACCGCCCAGGATGTAATCAACATCATCAAGTATTCCCGAATCAGCGATCGACTTCGCTCCCCTGACACCTTCTTCACCGGGCTGGAAGATAAGCTTTACAGTACCTGAGAGGGAGTCCTTCATCTCCATAAGGACACGTGCGACACCAAGACCGATAGCAGTGTGGGTATCATGGCCGCAGGCATGCATCATACCCTCATTGACAGAGGCAAAGCCTTCGGCAACTGGTCGGTGGTTTGTATCAGTTGTTTCGGTGACATCCACAGCATCCATATCAAAACGGGCCGCGATAACCGGACCCTTCACCGTTTTTCAGGGATACCGACTACTGCTGTGTATCCATTCTTCACCTGTTCGGCGAATTCCCGGTCAGCTCCCTGGGATAGTGCCCGTTCATACTGCAGGTCGAGATGCTCCTGAGAAGGGAGACCCATGCGGGAATCTTCATTCATCACCTCTTTTCCTACAAGAACCTCAAAGCCGAGCTCGGTGAGCTGGCGGGCGACGAGGGAAGCCGTCCTGATCTCGAACCAGGCTGTTTCTGCGTAATGGTGAAAATCTCTTCTGTTTCGGATGACCGAATCAGTGATCGATTCCGCTATTGAATGTATCTTTTCGTACATGCGTTCTCCTTCTGCGGTAAAAAAGACGGACGAGGTATCCCATCCGTCTTCAGTGTAATAGATTCCAGTGTGGCTTCCAACCAGATTTAGAGGAAGACTCCTACTCCGGGTCCGAGAGGAATTCTGAACAGGAACCAGATCACAATCATGATGATCCAGGCCAGTGCATAGAACATGGAGTATGGAACACCCCACGCGATAAGAGAACCCATGCTTGCATTCTTGTCATAGCGCTGCATGAACCCGAGAGCCATGACGAAGTATGGACTTACCGGAGATATCGCGTTCGTTGTAGAGTCTCCGATACGGTAGGCAAGCTGTGCGAACTCAGGAGAGTAGTCGAGCGTCATGAACAGGGGCACAAGGATAGGAGCAAGAATCGCCCACTTCGCCGATGAGCTTCCGATGAAGATATTGATCAGCATCGTGATGAAGATGACGAGGATGATGAAACCGATTCCGCCCATGTTCATTGACTTGAGCCATCCACCGAGGCTGACCGACAGGACAGATCCGAGATTTGACCAGTTGAACAGAGCCATGAACTGTGCGCTGATGAAGAACAGGACGATCGCGGATGCGATCCCCTTCACAGCCTTGGCCATCAGAGCCGGCACATCAGCAGAACTTTTGATGACACCGGTCTCTTTACCGAAGACCACGCCGATGATGAGGAACCAGGCGAACAGGAATGCGACAAGAGACTTGAGGAACGGAGTGATCGTACCGTTCGCATCCCTGAAGGGCGCCCAGGAGGGAACAACAAGAATCAAGGTGACAATCACGAAAAGAATCGATGCGATTCCAGCCTTCTTCAGCCCTCTCTGCTCTTCGGCGGTGAGATCATAGCTGCCGACATCTTCAAGTTCGATATCTGCCGGCTTGATATAGGGTCCAGCCTGCTTCTCTACCCAGCGGATTGTGATCCAGGTACCGAGAACGGTCATGACAAGCGTGGACATGATCATGAAGTAATAGTTGGCAGTGGGAAGAACCTGATAGGTCGGATCGATGAACTGCGCTGCCGGTGTGCTGATACCCGCGAGGAGGACATCTGTTCCTGCGACCAGGAGGTTTGCTGTGAACCCGGCAGTTGCTGCAGCATACCCTGCAACGACACCGACCAGAGGATTCCGCTTTGCTGCATAGAAGATCGAACCGGCAAGAGGCGGGATAAGAACAACGGCGACATCACTTGCGATATTACCGCAGATACCTACGAGGATGATTGCCGAGACCAGGAGCTTTTCGGGCGCTTTCATGATGAACTTCTTCATGAACGCACCGATAAGTCCGGTCGATTCAGCTACCCCGACGCCGAGAAGCATTGTGATGACAAGACCGAGTGCCGGGTAGGCGGCGAAGTTCTTGTAGAGATTCATGAAGACCCAGACGATACCCTCTTTACTGAGAAGATTCTTGACTGCAACCTCCTTCCCGGTCACCGGGTGGGTTGCGCTTGATCCCGCAAGGGAAAGGGCAAAAGAGAGAATGATTGTGATGATGATGAGACCTACGAAGATCATGAACGGATGAGGGAGCCGGTTTCCGGCTTTCTCGATCCTGCTGATCATGCGGACCATCAGAGACTCTTTCGGATGTGCAGTTTTCTTCTGAGCAGACATCTCTACCTCCTGATAGATACAATATAAACTGTATGTTTTTCATTACAGTAAATTACAACCGTTTAGTTGTCAAGAGATAATTTTCTACGTTATAAAAATTACTAAACCGAAAAGGGTGTGAAAATAAAACACAACACCAAGGACAAAAAGAAAGCAGTAAGGCGAAGCTTTACCTATTGGTAGCGTAAGCTTCTACCAGAGAGCAAACCTGCAGTTTTCAAGCATAGACCTATCCCTCGACAGCAAATGAGCCTCTCGGTATGTCGCATGAGCTGCTATAATACGGTCAAATGGATCGCGAGTCCAAGAAGGAGAGCATGCGGTTTCAATGATGGGAAGAAATGAAAGCGGATCAGGTTCCAGACCTATCAATTCTGAGAGCTGTTCTAGAATATCTTCGGCGGGTACGTTTATCCGATGTATTTCAAACAGGTACTGCAGTTCAAAAGCCGCCATCGGTGAATAAACAAGGTTCTCTTCTTCAATCAAGGCCTTTCCTGCACTGCTGAATTTATCCATTTCATTGTTATACAGCCATATGATTGCATGTGTATCAAGAAAAAGCATCAGATTTCAGGCTCTTTTGACCACATGTTCTCCCAGTGTATATCTGGAAGATCATCTGAATCTCCGATGACACAGTTACGAGTAATAAGTCGGTCTAGTTTACTCACAGGTTTCTCCGGGACAATCTTCAGTTTTTTCCCGTGACGTTCAATAATAACGGGAATCCCTGTTTCCAGGATTTCGTCAAGAACCGAGTATATTGATTTTCTTAATGTCGTCGCCGTATAGGTCATATTATTCTCCCTACCCCCAATACTACACGACACACGTACGTATTTCAATATTAGAACGTACGTGTATGCATGAGATAATTTTCTGCGTATTTAAAAAACTTCAGGCTCTTGAAATCGATCACAGACATACAGGAAACGCAGGTATGAAATGAGTACACTCCCTCTGTATTCATTGAATTTATCACTGATTTGTGAGACATTTGAACCTGTTCAGGTTCTGTCCACAGAAACCTGAGAAGGAGAAAAGAGCATGCCTGAAGCTCAGGTATACAGCGTAAGTGCCATCACCAATGTAATAAAGACTCAGCTCGAGATGCAGTTTCCGAGAATCATGGTCACCGGTGAGATCAGTAATTTCCGCCCCGCTGCGAGCGGGCACTTCTATTTTGCCGTGATGGATGCGCACAGCTCTCTTTCGGTGGTGATGTTCCGTTCCCGGCAGAGGAACGTACCGTTCCGCCCCAAGGACGGCGATAAGGTGATCATTACCGGCGGTATCAGCGTGTATCAGGCACGGGGAACCTACCAGCTTATTGCAGAGTCGATGCGATATGCAGGAGAAGGAGATATCCTCGCACTTCTCGAAGAGCGCAAGCGCAGGTATGCTGCACTCGGTTACTTTGATGAAGAGCGCAAGAAACCTATTCCTCCCTTTCCGAAGACGATCGGAGTTGTTACGAGCGAGACCGGTGCCGCCATACGTGATATCCTGAATGTTCTTGAGCGGAGAAGCAGGGGTGCCCGCATCATCATCTTCCCTACCCTCGTGCAGGGAGAGAAAGCCGGAGAGATGATCGCACGCAGGATAGATCAGGCGGCACGCATGGCTGATCTGGATGTGCTCATCGTTACACGTGGAGGCGGGTCGATTGAAGATCTGCTCCCGTTCAGTGAAGAAAGGGTCATCGAGGCGGTGTACCGCTGCCCTATCCCTCTTATCAGCGCCGTAGGCCATGAGATCGATCATGCCCTGTGTGACTATGTGGCAGATATGCGCACTCCGACGCCCTCAGCCGCGGCAGAGGTGGTGAGCACCTCCTACGCTACGATTATCGAACGGTTCGATTCCTCCCGCAGAGAGATTGCATTGACTATGAATCACCGTATCCGTGCAGCGCGCTCCCTCATGCAGCTGAACTCTCCGGATATGATGCAGGAAGCGATCCGATCACGTCTCAGGGAGTACACCCAGAAAAATGACGAGCTGTACAGTTCATCAGAACAGTTCGTCTCTCTGAAGATACGGGAGAGGAAACAGGAGCTGAGAACCTGGTCAGAGAAACTGCAGGCTCTCAGCCCACTCAGTATCCTCTCGAGAGGCTATGCGATCGTGACGAAGACGGGAGATGCTACTCCCCTGAGGAGTGCCGACCAGGCAGAATCAGGAGAAAAACTGTCAATACGGCTCCACAGCGGTTCTCTCGATGCGACAGCAGACAGCATATACAAGGAAGGATGAAGGATATGAATATTGAAGAGAAACTTGAACGGATGGAGAGAATTACCCGCTCCCTGAAAGATGAGACAACTCCTCTTGAAGAGGCCCTGAGCCTTTTTGAGGAAGGAATCAGTATCGGACGGGAAGTTGAGAAGAGCCTCAATGAAGCGGAAAGGAAGGTAGAGATCATTCTCAACGGAGACACCGATGAAGGAGAACTGCACACCGGAGAGTTCGAGAGTGCAGAACCTTTCGAGCTCAGCTGAAAGGGAACATCCCTCTCCAGTTGCAAGTGAGGGAACTCCTCGCTATACTACCTCCCAGAACATAAGGAAACGCACGATACCATGAATAAGATCATTTTCCTCATACAGTGTGAGGACCGCAAGGGACTCCTTGCAGAAATCAGTCAGTACTTCTACTCACGGGGATATAACATCCTGCACTGCCAGCAGCACAGTGATACGATCGGGAAGCGCTACTACATGCGCCTTGAGCTCGACCTCGCCGACCTGAGCACGACACGCAAGGCGCTGCAGGAAGAATTTGCTGTATTTGCAGACTCTCTTTCACTCACCTGGGAATGTCACTTCACCGATTATAAATCGAGAGTTGCTATTCTTGTCAGTAAGACAAGCCATACCCTTTTCGATCTCCTCAGCCGTCATCATGAGGGAGACCTTGCCTGCGAGATACCCCTTATCATATCAAACCACCCTGACCTCGAGCATATCGCAGACCAGTTCAAGATTCCCTACTACTATCTCCCGATAGAGAAAGGGAAGAAAGAGGAACAGGAGATGAAAATCCGTGATCTGCTGAAGAAACACCATATCGACCTGGTAGTGCTCGCACGGTACATGCAGATCCTGACAAGCGATTTCACCCAGGAATGGTACGGACGGATCATCAATATTCATCACGCCTTCCTCCCTGCTTTTCAGGGTGCAAATCCGTACAGAAGAGCATATGAACGCGGGGTGAAGATGATCGGGGCAACGGCACATTATGCCTCAGAAGATCTGGACCAGGGTCCGATCATCGAACAGGATGTAGTGAGAGTGAATCACGAGCTCACTCCCGATGCCTTACGGAAAGTAGGAAAAGATGTGGAAAGAAGGGTGCTGACCCGTGCGGTGGAATCACATCTCGAACACAGAATCATCATCTGGCAGAACAGAACAGTAGTGTTTTCCGCGGCCCATTGACGAATAGGCTGACGCCTATTCGTCTGAGCAGTTTCTCACCAATCTGCATCAGTTTTTATCACCTGACGCCAATTCGTCTCCTCGATTTCCGAGGCACATGATCTTTGATCAGTTCAGGTCTGTGAAAGCCTCATGAACGAACACACCATCTTTACGGATGAGCTGTCCGTCCATATAGATCTCCCCGCCCCCGTATTCAGGAGTCTGGATCTGAACAAGGTCCCAATGGATACCGCTGCGGTTTCCGTTATCACAGCTTGTGTAGGCATTACCGGGAGTAAAATGAATCGATCCTGCAATCTTCTCGTCAAAGAGCGTATTATCCATCGCCGAGGTTATGAACGGATTGCAGCCGAGAGCGAACTCTCCGAAATATCGGGCCCCCTCATCGGTATCGAGAATCTCATTCAGCCGCACTGAGTCATTGGCAGTCGCTTCAATGATCCTGCCGTTCTTAATCACGAATCTGACATCGGAGAAGGTAGTACCCTCGTAGGTGCTCACCGTATTGTAATGAATATATCCCTGTACAGAGTCCCTCACAGGAGCTGTATACACCTCTCCGTCCGGTATATTCCTTCTTCCTGAGCACTTGATGGCCGGCAGCCCCGCAATGGACATGGTGAGGTCGGTATCTTTTGCGATCACATGAACCTCTTTCGCCTCATTCATGAAGGCGACAGCCCGATCCATCGAACGGGACATCTTCGCATAGTCGACACCGCTGGTCACGCGATAGAAATAGTCTGTGAATTCCTTCGAAGAGACGCCCGCCTGAGAAGCCATAAGAAGCGTAGGATACCTCAGGACAACCCACTTCGTATTCGCCACACGGCGATCATGGTGAACCGGCGTATTATAATAGGCAAGATAATCTCTCATAGGAGAGCCGATACCGCTCATCTCCTTGGGATTCACCACTCCGCGGATACCTATGAACGCATCCATTCTGTCCATCCTGTACGCATCGCTTTCCGCCATGGAAGCGAAGGACTCTGCATTCCCGCCTTCGACAAGTGCACGCTCGATCGTGATACTGGTATAGTTCACTTCAGGGAAGCCCCCCTTGCGATACACCGCCGCGATCAATTCCTCTACCATGGAGGAAGGGACATCAACCGCATTGATCAGGCAACGCTCCCCCTCTTTCAATTCCACCGAATATCCTACGAGAAGCTCTGCGAGCTCCCTTTCTCTCGGATCACTCATAGCTGACTCCTTATACTGTCGATATCTTCAAGAGCATAGCTCATATACTGCTCTTTTACTCTGTCGTACAGGGTAAGTGAGAGTGCATAGAGCTGAAGCTCGTCATGCGCGGCTCCCCCGTACTGTGTGTCTCCTATAATGGGATATCCCGCCCAAGCAAGATGACTCCTTACCTGATGTCTGAACCCGTTCGTAAGTTTCGCCTGGAAACTGACGACCTCGCTGTCCACCCGGGACATGAGCACTTCCGTCGTATACTCACGCGTTCCTCCTTTCATCCGCGACGCCGTATGAGAAAGGTCTGTGACAGGACGAACTTCTTTCCGGCCTTTCCCCCATGGACGGAACCTGCTGGTGATCACTGTCGTTTCTCCCTCGCACAGTGGATGAGGGAAAGGAGGATAACCTTCCCCAGCCAAGGAGAACGTGCAGAGGGCGAGATACTCTTTGAGAATACGTTCACTTTTCTGCTGTGCCGAATAGTATGTAAAGCTCTCAGAGGTGCGCGCGAACATCACAACGCCCCGCGTAGCCGTATCAAGCCGGTGAAGGGTGTACCCCTCATGGGTTTCTCCCAGAACCTCAGGGAAGGAACGGGAAACAGCCGTCAGGAGAGAATCTCCTTCAGGAGCTCTCTTCAGAGGAACAGTCGGAAGACCATGGGGTTTTTCAACGATGAGGTATTCATCTGTCTGCGCGATCACCTGAAGCTTTTCTTCTCTCATTACTCTCCACTCTACCAAAATCGCTTTCATAGTTACAGTCATTTGTGTATACTTTCTCAGTATGCAGACGATTCCGATAAATACCTATAATTCACCCACCATCATACTCGAGCTGATCTACCGCCTGAAAGTGAAAGATGTCATGACGAGGAACCTCCACGCGGTGACAAGAAACGCCACTATGAGGGAAGTGCAGCACCTGATGAGAGAGAAGTCTATCACAGGAGTCCCGGTTGCCGCGGACACAAGGCTGATCGGAATCGTGAGCATGGATGATATCATCCAGGCGCTCGACAAGGGGCACATTGAAGATAAGGTCGAATCACATATGAGCAAGAACCTTATCGTCCTTGAAGAGGATATGCCTGTCAGTTTCGCGATCAGTTATTTCGACAGGTACCGGTACCACCGTCTTCCAGTTCTCTCGAAGAACAAGGAACTCGTAGGCATCGTCACCACCCGTGATATCACGACACGCCTGTTGTGGGAGATCAACCGCGAGGTGGAGAACATGGAGCGGATGAATCAGGAAACACGGGTCGGCATCGACGGAATGACCAAGGAGGTAACCTCCTTTGCCATCATGAAACATGATTTCGAAAATGCGGGATTCGCTTCGACAGAGATAAAGAAACGCCTCAAGAAGACAGGGCTCTTCCCCAGAACTATCCGTAAAGCCGCTATCGCAAGCTATGAGCTTGAGATCAATCTTGTTGTCCATTCGGACGGCGGACGGATCACTGCCGAGTACGGGCCAGAGGAAGTGACCATCACGAGTGAGGACCGGGGACCTGGAATTCCCGATGTTGACAAGGCTCTCCAGAAAGGATATTCCACAGCCAACGAATGGATCCGTTCCCTCGGTTTCGGGGCAGGTATGGGATTGCCGAATGTGAAGAGTGTCAGTGACAGCTTTAATATCTCAAGCACTCCCCATGGAACTGTCGTCGTCTCCACGATACGGTTCAGTGATAAGGAAATCGAATTAATGAACGCGCCTCAGAAGGAGAACAGCGATGAAACAGATAGCACAGGTAGCTGAAAAGCTCGGATACACCGTCATCACCATGCCGAATGCCGAGCGGAACGTATCGGGAGGATATACGGGAGACCTGCTCTCGGATGTGATGGGACATGCTGAAGAGGATGAGATCCTCATCACGATTCAGGGGCATAAGAACACCCTTGCCGTGGCATCTCTTCTCTCACTCAGTGCCATCATCCTCTGCAACGGACGCGAAGCGCTTCAGGATATGATCGATGCCGCCCAGGAAGAAGGAATAGCAATACTCCAGAGCGATGAGACCCAGTACCAGGTATCAGTCAGGCTGCATGAGGTGCTCACAGAACTCTCATGAGATTCACCATAGATCTCCACAACCATTCGTGTCTCAGTCCCTGCGCGGACGATGAATTCTACCCATCTCTTCTTGCTCTCGAAGCGAAAGACCGGGGGATAGATATGGTGGCTCTTACCGATCACAACGCGACAGATAACCTGCCGGCATTCCGGGACGCCTGCGAGCTTGTCGGGATCACGGGTGTGTACGGGCTTGAGATCACCACGGTGGAGGAAGTTCATCTTCTCGCTCTCTTCAAAACGGTGGAAGAGGCACAGCGGTTCTCTTCCATCATAACGGAGAGCCTCATCAAACACCCTCACAGCGCCCGTCTGTTCGGACGCCAGAGAATCGTCGATGTCGCATGCAATGAGACGGGAGTGCTTGATTATCTTCTGTACGGCCCCTCCACCTACACCTTCGAAGAACTCATCACGATGATCCTCTCCCACGGAGGACTCGCAATCCCCGCCCACATCGACCGGCCAAGCAACTCTGCTGTCGCCAACCTCGGCTTCCTTCCCGCCGAACCCTATTCCGCTATTGAGATGATGCGCCTCGATGAGAAGTATATCCAGGGTCCCTACCCTGTCATTCAGGGCTCAGACGCACATGCTCTGGCTCAGGTGGGACGGAGAACAAGCTATATTGAAGGTGAAGCTCCAGACTTCAGGAATCTTATCCTTGCGCTGGAGAAGAATCTGATCACACACAGGTAGGGAACGCGTTCTCACATCTTCTCTGGCTCTGCTTTGATCACAGTTCTGCACACGTTTTCTTCTCTGCTTTTCCGGATTTCCACCCTTTTCGCCCCACATATTACACCAAAATGAAAAAAAGTTTTCTTACTATCTCTTTTCTATAAATATAGATAAGAAAATACTTTCCAAAACATTGTACTTTTTTATGGTCAAACTCTGATCAAAGATCGTCATTTCAGACGTCAGAACTTCGTCCACCTCTAACATATTCATGGTCAAAGTCTTATGTCACTTCTACCACTTTCCAGGTAGAAGTTTGATCAAAGAACCGCATATAGCGGCTTCTCATGCGGTTTCTCAATGTCATATCTCCTCTCTTACCACCGTTTTTCCCTGTGTCTCATTTCTTCCGGATACTGTCCGATTCTCCAATTATTTATTACATCTGTCACATCGTAACCCCTTATTGTGTAACGATTTAGCACATTGACCGTTTCAGAATTCCAACGTATTCTATATATGTGATCAGGAAGATCACGGCGGTCAGAAAGACCGCTGATACCGACAAAGGAGTTTGAGATGACAAAGTCAGTTCTGATTAAGACAATCGTTCTCATCACACTGTTTCTTCTGACATTCTCAGCTCTCAGTGCTTCAGTCGTTGCTTCAAAGACTCTCACGATCTACGGAAGCATCTCAGAAAAAACCACTGTCAGCCTCGATGCTAACGGTCTTCCTGTTCTCACTTCCAACACCTTCGGCGCAGACATCGCTTCAACCGAGCTCAGCACCGATTCCTACCTCTTCGAGGTAACTGCTCCCTAAGAGACCAATCTTGAATACAGACGATATGATGCAGGTTCCTCCGGAACCTCTTTTTTTCGCCTTTACACCGTATGTTCCTATATATAAGGCTACTTCCGCTCAGAAAAGAAACGAAGGAGCAGAGATCCACAGCATACATTGATCGAGAAGCACATGAAGGTCTTCCTCCTGATGAGCGCACCATCATGTCCATACTTCAAAATCGAGTAGGCGGGGGCCGTTAGGCCCCAACCTCTCACACCACCGTACGTGCCGTTCGGCATACGGCGGTTCAACCAAACAGACTATTGTACCGCCAATCGAGTACAATACCGTCCTGTTCCATGCGTTTAGCATGGAGTTTTTCATAATATTCCACTGCATCCACAAGTCCATACTGTTTATGGATTAACTCATTTTTCATGAGTATCTTCACAGCATTTGACATCTTCCAGTACGAGTTGCTTCCAAGCTTCCATTTTGCCAGTTTCCATTCTTCAATCCCCAGTTGCCTGAGCCGGTGTTTCCTGTTTCTGCCGTTCTTCCACTGTTTCCATAGATACTGACGGATTCGCCTCCGAATCCATCCCATGAGATCTTCATGGTAGCCCTTGATGAAGCTTCTAGCGAAATAACCAATCCATCCTCTCAAAACACTGTTGAGTTCCCTAATGACAACTTCTATGGCTACACCACGATTACGTTTCGTGATGAGTCGTATCCGATCCTTAAGTTTCTTCAGTTTCTTTTCTTGAGGTCGGGTTATTCCAAGTCGACCTTTTTCCCCATCGGTTAGGAATGTGAAGCCAAGGAAGGTTGAGCCTACGGCTCTCCTCGCTTCCGTCTTCTCCATGTTCACTGTCAGTTGTAATTTTCTTTCAAGGTAGCTTTTCGCATTGTCTCTCACTCGGTAAGATGATCTCTTACTCTTGGTGAATATGTTGCAGTCATCAGCGTATCTCACGAATTTCAATCCCCTCTTCTCCAGTTCCCTGTCGTAGGGAGTTAAATAGATGTTCGAGAGAAGCGGTGACAGTGGGCCTCCCTGTGGAGTCCCGAGGGCTGTCGCCATCATACTTCCGTTTGTCATCACTCCGCTTTTAAGAAATACGTAGATGAGTCTCCTCACGTCCTTATCATCCATGTACTTGTCTATCAGTCCCATGAGTATGTCATGATTCACTGTATCGAAGAACTTGGACAGATCGAGATCGACTACGTGTTTGTAGCCCTCGGACATGTAGGTCTGGGCGAGTCGAACCGCATCTTCAGCACTCCGGTTCGGTCTGAAGCCGAAGCTGTGGTCACTGAATGTCGGTTCGAATACGGGGGTCAGTACCTGCACAAGAGCCTGCTGGATTACTCTATCCACTGCTGTGGGTATTCCAAGCAGACGTACACCTCCATTATCTTTCGGTATCTCTCTTCGAAGTACCGGTTGAGGTTTGTACGTCCGTGTGACAATCTGTTCGCAAATTTCATTCCCATGTGCGTTAAAGTACGCTGGGAGTTCATCAACTCCCATACCGTCAATGCCTGCAGAACCTCTGTTCTGCATCACCTTTTTCACCGCCTCATGGATGTTCGCGGAGGAAATCAGCTGTTCACACAGTACTGTGTTCGGTGTTGACCTGTCTTCCTTTCTCATAATTTCCTTTCCGTCTGTATCATCCCCTGTCCAGGCATATTGCCGTTCGGATTCACAGACAGACCTTTCCTTTTCGAAAGGTATTTGGTTGTTCAGCCCTTCGTGACTGTTTCCTCAGTCACTACTACGGCTTCTGCTGACTTCTCCACATTCGTTGTTACTACGTCGTCATAAGCGATATTGCAGCCTCGTACGCTGTGGAGACCTCACGGGATAAGCCATCATTCTTTCCTCGTTTACCCACCCGATTTACGCCCAAAGGTTATATTGTCTTTTGGATTTTACTGTATTTTGTCAGCTTGTCCCCTTTGGTCGCCTACTATCAGGTTTCTGTTCGTCAGGCCACGATTTCGCTATTGCTTCCTCTCTCCCACACCTCACGATGTGAAACTTGCAAGTCGCTATCGGGTTCGTTGACAACTACGCCCCTTGGGACTTTCACCCAAGAATGATGACATGCCCGTCATACAAAAAACCGCGGCACTGTTGAGTGCTGCGGTTCTGCGTGTCAGAAAAAGGTGCTTTATCGATTGCTCCCACGTCCGAATATTCTCAGAAGGAACAGGAATATGTTGATGAAATCAAGATAGAGCATCAGTGCACCGATGATAGAGAGCTTCACATACGTCTCTTCATCCATATCCATTCCGATTTCATCATTCATTCTCTTTATCTTCTGGGTATCCCAGGCGGTTAGGCCGAGGAAGATGAAAACACCGAGATAGCTGATCATATAATAAAGGCCGGTGCTGCGGAAAAGCAGGTTCACCACAGAGGCTATGATGATACCCCACAGTCCCATGATCAGATAGTGTCCGATTCCGTCAAGATTCTTCTTCGTCACCATACCGTAGAAGCTCATTGAGCCGAACAGAAGTGCCGTGGTGAAGAATGCCCTGGAGATCGTAACTGCTGAATAGACATAGAGGATAAGAGAGAGTGAAATACCTGTGAGAATGGAATAGCCTGCAAAGGAGACCACTGCCGAAGTGGTACTCATCGTCTTCAGCCGTGCACTGAGGTACATAACCAGAGCCAGCTGCCCGATGACAACAAACAGGAACGTGAATGTGCTTGAGAAGAAGAATCTCATCAGTGACTCACTTGATGCAATACCGTATGAGACAACGGCGGTCAGAGCAAGACCTGCGGTCATCCAGAGATAGACATTTCTGAGAAGTGTGTTCTCCCGTGCTTGTATGTTCGAGAGGAACGAAGATTGCATAATGGCCATAATGACTCCTTTATTCAAATTGTATCTGATTAGAATTTCCTACTTTTTCTCTTTCTGGTCAAGCGAGTTGTCCCTACTTTTCTCATCATCCCCCTCATGATATAGTAAGGCCATGAATCGGCTCCTGCTTATCGTCCCCCTTTTCCTACTCCTCCTGATCACCTCCTGCCAGGCAACAAAGGTCGCAGAAACCTACACCAGCGAGGAGCTTGAGCTCGCCAGGCAGGGAATAGAGGAAATGGCAGTCCTTACAGCCCGCTCCGCGATAGCCTACCTTCCGAACAAGATAGAAGGTTTCACCCGGGAAGAACTGTTCACTCCTGAAATTCTCTCACTTCTCACCCTATACCGGGATACTCCCGGTATAGAGAAGAGAGCAGGCACATGTGAGGATGCAATACGAAAAAGTCTGACCAGGTTTGTGAGGGAGAATTATGCTCACGTTGATGCTCTCATCCAGATTCCTGAGATAGAACAACCGTACTCCGTCATCAATGGGACAGCTGATGCAGTCACTGCTATCACGAGTACCCGATTTGTGAACCTCATCTCCTCCTCAGTGCAGAAATACCTGGAGGAGGATGAGAATCTGACCAGAGCAACTTCAGAACTTCTTTCAATACTCAATACCGCGATACGGATACAGGCATACAGAGACAACTCTCCTGTGCCTTCAGGGGTGCAGAGTATCCCGCTCACCGCAGCTATCGACTCGGCCCTTGCCGTCCTCTCGGCTTCCATGGCAGCCGAGGAGGAGGTCATCAGATCCCTCGCGATAAATTATGACTCTGCGGCAATCAGGCTCTTTGCGAGATAATTCCCTGTTGTCCAGAATCACTCTGAAAGATATACTCTAAGTCTATGGATCTATTTGACGAAAACAGCGGCACTTCCTATCAGCCTCTCGCCTTCCGAATGCGACCTCGTACTCTTGACGAGTATATCGGTCAGAAGCAGATCATCGGGAAAGGGAGACTTCTCAGAAGAGCAATCCAGATGGATCAGATCTCATCTATCATACTCTACGGCCCTCCCGGAACGGGTAAGACCACCCTCGCCCGCGTGATAGCCAATTCAACGCAGAGCCATTTCACCACCCTCAATGCAGTCCTCTCGGGAGTAAAGGAACTCCGGTATGAGATCGAGCAGGCGGTAAACCGGCTGAAGCTCTATGGAATACGGACCATTCTTTTCATCGATGAGGTGCACCGCTGGAACAAGAGTCAGCAGGATGCCCTTCTGCCTCATGTCGAGAACGGCACCTGCATCCTGATCGGTGCGACAACAGAGAATCCCTACTTCGAGGTAAACCCCGCACTTGTCTCAAGGAGCAGAATCTTCCAGCTCCTCAAGCTGGAAGAGGAAGATATGTATGAAATCGCCCGCCAGGCTCTCAAAGACCGTGAAAGGGGCTACGGAAAGCAGCAGATCCGGTTCGAAGAGGGAGCTCTCGAACACCTTGTTCAGGTTGCCAACGGTGATGCGAGAAGCCTCCTCAACGCCCTGGAGCTTGCTGTCGAGACCGATAATGAACGGGATTCCGATGATCCCGATATCAGAGTGATATCCAATGCGACTGCCGAGGAGAGCATTCAGAGGAAGGCTGTCCTGTATGACAAGGAAGGGGATTATCATTTCGATACGATCAGCGCTTTCATCAAGTCGATCAGAGGGAGCGACCCTGATGCCGCCCTCTACTGGCTAGCGAAGATGGTCCATGCGGGAGAACACCCCTCCTACATCTTCAGGAGACTCCTCATCAGTGCGACCGAGGATATCGGTCTGGCAGATCCTCATGCTATCTCGGTGATACTTTCCGATGCTCAGGCTTTCGACCGCATAGGGCTCCCCGAGGGACGTTTCCATCTGGCACATGCAACACTCTATGCCGCGACGGCGGAGAAGAGCAACTCTACTCTCGGATTCTTCGATGCCCTGAAAAACGTTCAGGAAGAAAAAGAGGGGATGGTTCCCAATCATCTCAAGGACAGCAACCGGGATTCGAAAGGCTTCGGACACGGCGAAGGCTACCTCTACCCTCACGCATATACCGACCACTGGGTTGCACAGCAGTATCTTCCCTCCTCCCTTCAGGGACAGTTCTTCTACCATCCGGCGGAAACCGGGTATGAGGGCACGATCAGGAACAAAATCCTCGAAAGAAGGGAAGTGCAGAACGAACTTCCCTCTTCCCCTGAGGATGCAGAGAATCTCACCTACTCCCCCGTCAACAGGAGCGAGAAACGATGGATAGAACGGACGCTGGCGAATCAGAGTGATTCATTTTCCACTCTTCGTGATACCCTCTACACGATACTCAGCATAAAGAGGAATCATACCGTTCTCATCCTTCAGCCGGGAAAGGGCTTTCTTGTATGGGAAGCCGTACGGCGATGCCCGGAAGGCTCGGTGAGCGTCCTCTGTACATCAGAAAAGGAGAAGGAGTACCTCGATCATTATGCACAGCACCTGGAGCTGCTCAGCAGGCCGATGACCTTCACAGGAACTCTGGAGGAATTCACTCGCACTTCTGATATAGAACGGTTTGATCACATCATCTCCTTCAACCCGTTTACCTCCAGCGCAGCTCCTCCAGTTGAAACCCTGATCACTCTTCTCAGTGAGGGAGGCTCTTTCAGTGCAGTTCAGTCTCTCCCCCTCGAAGCAACGAGAATCTCAGGGTTCATACGGGACACAATCCTGCGGGCGATGTGTGAGAGAAAGGAAGAGAACTACCTGCTACAGGCCTTCGGCGAGATAACGAAAGAGAATATAGTGGAGCGTCTCACGAGTGCAGGCTGTACAGTCCGTCATGAATCCCGGAGTATAAGCACCCAGAAGATCTACGGGCTTTCAGAGATTCAGGATCTGCTCGCCTCAAGGTATGAGTGTACAGGAGAAGAAGTTGCATCGCTTGTTCAGGCTCTCAGCACACAGCTGATCGGAAAAGAGATACAGTTCAATCGGAAATTTCTCTTTTTCTCTGCACAGAAATAGCCGGGAGCACTTGACAATTTTTTCCATTTCAGGCATGTTACTTCTTGTCGATTACACACTTCCACTAAGGTATGTGTAACATGATCATGGTGGATGTAGTTCAATGGTAGAGCACCAGATTGTGGATCTGGTTGTTGCGGGTTCGAGCCCCGTCATCCACCCTCCCATTTTATGTTGGGGTGAATGCGTTCGTAGCTCAGCTGGATAGAGTTCCGGACTTCGAATCCGTAGGTCGCAGGTTCGAATCCTGCCGGGCGCAGACAACATTTTTCATGGGCCGTTAGCTCAGCTGGTAGAGCAGCAGACTCTTAATCTGCGGGTCAAAGGTTCGATCCCTTTACGGCTCAAAGCCACTTGCGAGAGTGGTGGAATTGGCAGACACGCTAGACTTAGGATCTAGTACCTTTGGTGTGAGGGTTCAAGTCCCTCCTCTCGCAAAGGACCTTTTTGCGAAAGTAGCTCAGTGGTAGAGCTCCACCTTGCCAAGGTGGATGTCGCGGGTTCAAATCCCGTCTTTCGCTTGAACGCAGAAGAATTTCGATTCTTCTGCGTTTTTTCATTTCCCCTTCTGATCTCCTCCTGATCAGCCCCGCGGGGTATTGCTGTATCATATTCATCTATGCTAAAATCCGTAGGTACCGACCAATCAGCGAAACACTTCCTTTTATTCCACGCTTATGATGACCGGTGCGAAAAGCAACGCCGGGTCATATACGTATGCAGGCGAAGCGTAAGAATGAAGGAGAAAGAACCATTATGGCAAAATTCGTGTTCGTTACCGGCGGTGTAGTCTCATCCCTGGGAAAGGGTATCACAGCAGCATCTCTCGGAGCTCTGCTCAAGAGCAGAGGGCTTTCAGTTACAGTTCTGAAATTTGACCCGTATCTGAATTTCGACCCGGGCACGATGAGTCCCTACCAGCATGGAGAGGTCTTCGTCACCGATGACGGTGCGGAAACGGATCTTGATTTGGGCCACTATGAACGCTTTCTTGATGTGTCGATCGGAAAGCCAAACAATGTGACCAGCGGAAAGATCTACTGGGAAGTCATCCAGAAGGAGAGAAGAGGAGAATACCTCGGCGGAACCGTCCAGGTTATCCCTCATATCACAAATCAGATCAAGGAAAAACTTCATTACCTTGCAGATATGACGAAGGCTGATATCGTTCTTGTCGAAATCGGCGGTACCGTCGGTGATATTGAATCCCAGCCGTTCCTCGAGGCTATCAGACAGATGAAGAGAGATCTCAAACGCAACGACACGCTTTACCTCCATGTCACGCTTGTTCCCTTCATCAGCACAGGGGAACTGAAGACGAAGCCTACCCAGCACAGTGTCAAGGAACTGAGAAACATCGGAATTCATCCAGATTTCGTCATCTGCCGTTCCGATAACCCCCTTCCCAAAGATGTGAGAGATAAGATTGCCATGTTCTGTGACGTTGATAAGGAAGCGGTCATCAGCAACCCCACCCTCTCGAGTATCTATGAAGTGCCTCTCTATTTCGAGGAAGAGAACCTCGACGCACTCGTTCTCGACCGGCTCGGTCTTGAGGCGGGTCCCCGTCATATGGAGGGGTGGCATACCATCGTTGAGAATAACAAGAACCCCGACAGAAAAGTGAAGATCGGCCTTGCAGGAAAATACATGGATCTCTCCGATGCCTATATCAGTGTCATCGAGTCGCTGAACCATGCCGGCTTCCACCACAAAACGAAGATCGAAATCGTCCCGATCGATACGGAAATCCTTGATGAGGCAACTGATGATATGATCAGCGATACCTTTTCTGGACTGAGCGGGATTGTCGTTCCCGGCGGTTTCGGCCTCCGCGGGATCGAGGGAAAGATCAATGTGATCAGATATGCACGGGAGAACAATATCCCGTTCCTCGGCCTCTGCTCTCGGCATGCAGTGCATGGTCTCTGAGTTTGCACGGAATGTTGTCGGCCTTGCCGATGCGGCAAGCAGTGAATGGTACCCTGACACCACCCACCCTGTCGTTGACCTTATGGAGGGGCAGAAGAACGTTGAGAAGGGGAGGAACGATGAGACTCGGAACCTACCCATGCAAAATCAGTTCGAAGGATACGCTCCTGTTCAAAGCCTACGGAGAAGAGATGATAGATGAACGTCATCGACACAGATATGAGTTCAATAACAGCTACCGCGAAGCTCTTGAGGAGAAAGGACTTGTCTTCAGCGGTCTGGCTCCGGACGGCTCACTTGTCGAGGCTGCGGAGCTTCCCGGACACCGTTTCTTTGTAGGAGTACAGTACCATCCTGAGTTCAAGAGCCCGCCCGCATAAGGCACATCCTCTGTTCAGGGATTTCATCGGAGCTGTCATCAGATAATCTGATCGGCTATACACAATAATTCCTCCGTCTTTACCAAACCTTTATATTTATATGATATGATGGTTCACAGGTTGTGCTAACAAACAGGAGGAACTCATGAAAAAGTTATCTAAAGTCAGGAAGACACGCACGATTGTCCAGGCTGTCTTCCTGATCATCGTACTCTACGTAGCGCTGGGACATACTCTGGAAGAATCAGGTATCACACTGCCGCTTATACAGGGAGCATCCCTTCATGCGATCTGTCCCTTCGGCGGAGTTGTAACGATTTAACCAGTATGTCACCGAAGGAACCTTCGTTCAGAAGATCCATGAGTCATCATTCTATCTCATGGCTCATCGTGCTTGCCACGGCCCATCATAGCCGGTCCGCTCTTCTGTGGCTGGGGTCTGCCCCTTCGGAACCGTACAGGAATGGTTCGCCAAGATCGGGAGAAAACTGTTCAAGAAACGGTACAATACCATGGTGCCGGGTAAAGTGGACAGGTATCTCAGGCATCTCAGGTATGTCGTACTCGCATGGGTCATCTGGGCGACCGCCAACAAGCGCCAAACTTATTTTTTGCCGATTTACGATCCCTACTACTTGCGCTTTTCAATTTCTGGACAGGAGAAGTGGCCATTACCGCGTTCATCTCGCTCGGGATCGTCCTCGTGCTCTCCCTCTTCATAGAACGTCCCTTCTGTAAGTACGCCTGCCCCTACGGTGCAGTGCTCGGTCTTACGAACTTCTTCAGGGTATTCAGTGTGAGAAGAAATGCGAATACCTGTATCTCATGCAGTGCCTGCGATAAGGCATGTCCGATGAACCTTACGGTATCAACAGTAGACAAGGTGAAAGATCCTCAATGTATCTCCTGCCTTGAGTGTACCAGTGAGGCTGCCTGCCCTATCGAGTCCACCATGGAACTCACCACGAAGAAACATGAAGGAGCCCCATCATGATAATCAAAGCAAGAACAGCAGCAATCTTCCTGGTTGCATTCATCCTTCTCAGTATCATCGTGCTCCGTATCGGAGGTCTGTGGAAAACCGAGTCATCCAAGGTTCCCACCCTCATCAGCTCAGGAGATTTCGAAGGTGAAGCGAATCCCGCCGATATCAAGGGATCCTATGCATTCAGTGACATTGAGGAGCACTTCGGTATTCCATCTCTCACGCTTGCCCGTGCATTCAATTTCGATGTTTCAGAGGATGAGGCCGGTACCATCACAGCAAAAACTGTTGAGGAGAACTTCGAGGGAGCTGCCGGCCTCGAAGGCGATATCGGAACAGATGCTGTGAGGACCTTCGTCGCTCTGTACAACGGGGTTCCCCACGAAGGGGAAGAAGACACGGTCCTCCCCTCCACTGCTGTGGATATCCTTCTTGCCGAAGGGAAAGTGAGTGAAGCCGTTGCAGAAGATCTCTACGCCTCGGGATACAGGATAGAAGGCGGCTCCGTCGCACCGGCGCCTGCTCCTGCCGCTGAAGCGGAGGATCATGCAGAGGAGGCTGTCGATACCACTATCAAGGGAAAGACTACCTTCAATGACCTACTGGACTGGGGGCTGACGGAAACTCAGATTGAAGAAGTTCTCGGTGTCCAGATGGGCAAGGGAACAATGGCTGTGCGGGACTTCGCTGAAGACGCAGGAGAAGAGTTCTCGGTCTACAAGAGTGAGCTGCAGGCACTTCTCGACGAGCTCTAGAGGTTTTCACAGAGCATCAGGGCACGCTTCTTTCCAGATGCGTGCCCTTTCTGTCCCTCAGCTCTCAAGAGCCCGTATAATCTCCTCCGCACTCGGGGGACACCCGGCGATGCTGTTCGATAAACGGCTGGTGCAGACTCCGATACCTATCATCTCTTCCTCATGTTCCGGGAGTTCACCCCGTCTGAAGAATCTCCCGATCGCATACCTTCTCTGCTCGGGGTTCTCTATCTGGCGCAGGGCACTGATGAGGGAAGCATAGCAGGAAGAACAGGCTTCCTTCTCCACGATGAGATTCTCCAGCTCTGCGAGTTTCGGATCCTGTGTATAGGTTTTCTGTCCGCCATGGTCATTGATCTCAAGGACGGCTGCAGGATCCCCGTCCCAGAGAGAGCCGACTCCGAGTTCCTGAGAGCGGGGAATATAGGGAACATCCTCATCTTCATAGCCGATGACTGAGGCGCCGTAGCTGTCGATCAGAACAGGGTCGGTCGCGAAAAGGATACGCCTCATATCGGAGGGGTCTCCCCCCTCTTCGAAGGTCGGGTCGGGACAGATCGCATCCATGACAATACAATCCTGATGTACTATCTGGTTCAGTCTCGCGATCGGCTCATGCAGTCCCCGTGAATGGAACCGTCGCTTCTCAGAATCGGGGATCAGCCCCTTCATATTCTTGAGAGCTCCGGTATAGCGGGTCTGGCAGTGACCCTTGAGAAGGGGAACATTGATCAGGAAATCGATCTCTTCCGTAATCGAACACAGAGCAACCGGGTATCCGTCAACGTCCTCTTCAAAGGATGAATCCCGCTGTGTATCAAAAAGAGGGACGCCGAGTGCCTTCGATATCTTCTCGTACCCGCACCGTTTGAAGGCCTGAGCTGTCCGGTCCCCGACCCAGGAACCTTCCACGATCATGAGGTTGTCATAGCCGCGTTTCTGCAGGTACTGGATGATACCCGAGACGATCTCGGGATGTGTGGTTCCCCCTCCAGAGGCAGGGCTTGCCACCACGAGGTTCGGTTTTATGCCGATACGGGCTCCACGGTCATCGGGAAGAATCTCCTCGAGACCGGCTGTCTCGAGAAGCCTTACTGTCAGGGATTCAAGAGGTTCTGAAGGGTTGTCTTGATAGATTGAGATAATGGGTCTGTCCGGTCTGCTCACAGCGTTCTCCTTATCCTTGTATATTATCAGAATTGAAAAAGAGTGGAAAGCGCATATGATCAGAGGCAGTCAACACTTTGAAAGAACGTCAGGACGTCGTTCATTCCTTTTTGATTGTATCTGGGAGCCAGTCCACTCCCATATAGAAGGCGACAAGAACAGCATCTCCTTCCCCGGTAGACTGACCGAAATGCCAGGTATTCACCACCTCCACGATCGGGTCACCGGAGGTGAACACGACGCTCGTCCCATCCTCCGTCTGTACAGTCAGTTCCCCTTCAAGCATGTAGGCAACGAGCGGAATCGGGTGTTTATGTGTATCGAGCTTCACTTGTGACGGCACGGTGATCCTGAGGACTGTAACCTCAGGAGAGCCGTAGGGGTATCGCGGGAGTTTCTGACCGTCCCACGAGGAATCGGTAACAAGAAGAGTTTCGACCTGTGCAGATGTATAGGCCGCAGACTCACCTGCGGCTCCTGTGAGAAGCACAGCGAGAAGGAGTGTCAGTATACAGAGACGTTTCATAGGTATCCCTCCAGGAATGGGCAGTACATGCCGGATTCCTAATTCTACCATCCTTTCTTTCCTCAGGCGAGGGATAAATGCAATCAGTCTAGATCAGGGAGAGCGTAAAGCTCTTTCTCTATGAACAGGTCAACAAGCTCCGGTTCAAACTGGCTGCCGCTGAACAACCGGATCTCCTCAATGGCGATCTCAGGGGAGAAAGCCTTCCTGTACGCCCTGTTGCTCGTCATGGAGTCGTAGGTGTCTGCAAGGGAGACAATCTTCACGTCGAGGGGAATCTCATCTCCCTTCAGACCGTCAGGATAGCCTGTGCCGTCCAGACGCTCATGATGAAGACGAATAATGGGCCTGTATGGCTGGAACAGTTCTATATGAGAGACGATGCGGTCACCGAATACCGGATGCATCTGGATCGTCCGGTACTCCTCCTTGGTAAGAGGCGTATCTTTATTCAGGAGAGCTTCACTGATACCGATCTTCCCGATGTCATGAAGCAGAGCTCCGCCCTCGAGAATCTCAAGCCTGTCGGCACTGTAACCGAGCTCCCGTCCGAGAGCAACCGAGAAGCGGCTAACACGCCTGCAGTGCCCTTTCGTGTACCGGTCCTTCTGTTCAATCGTCTCGCTGAAGGCCATAAGTGTGGAACGGGTGACACTGTCCAGCGTACTCATGGAATGACGAAGCTGTTCCTCCACCTCCTCATGGTGGTGTCTGAACGCTTCCGCCCGCTCCTCCCTGATCCTTTCCTCTTCACTCATTTCCAGAATCAGACGGATGCAGGTGATGAGATTCTCTCGTGTGACCGGTTTCGTCAGATAGTCTTTCGCCCCCATTCTGATTGCCTTCAGCCCCGTATCGAGATCGTTGAAGGCTGTAAGCATGACCACCGGGATCCTGGGATAGCGGCTCTGAAGAAATTCGAGGAGGGTGAATCCATCCTCTCCGGGCATCTTGATATCAAGCATGGCGAGAGAAAAATCTCCATCGTTCTCCTTGAGCTGAGATCTGAGGCACTCCCCACCATCACAGACTGTCACATCATACCCTTCATTCGTGAGCAGAATATTCAATATCTTACGGATAGCCGGATCATCGTCTGTAATTATGATTCGCTTACTCATCTCATCCCCCTATACGTCTGAAGGAGTACAGGAAGGGTACCTCCTTCTTATAATCTTCATAGCCCTCGAACATGCGAGGAAATAACACCCTGTCTTCTATTAAGATCAGGATAAAATTATCAATCGTCAATCCTATGACGAGTGTCAGAACATCGAGCCGTAGAAAGTAGCACGCTATGACACAGTTGATACCTGTATACCATAGAAATCCCGGATGACGCGAGATTCGATATGTTCCACCTTTATATAATGTGCTTTTCTCTCCAGAGGAAAAGATGGCAGTTTCGAGAAAAACCGAGAAAATAAGCAGTGCCGAGAGGAGACTCAGGGCAATCATCGCAAGCGCAGAGAGCGCGGAGCCCAATGGAGAGGGATACCACAGGAAGAGGAATACATAGGGTACGCCCGTGATAAAAAAACCGGCAAAGAGGATGCGTCTCAGTAATTCTTTACCATGAATGAGAGCCAGATCAAAAAGAAATGCTAAAAAATATCCTGCGGTTCCGATGATAAAAAGTTTGAAAATTCCATACTATTCCTTTATAATAGTGTACAATCAAGATTATTCATAGATAGGAAAGGAATGAACATGATCATAGACATCTCAACCATCATTCCTGCAGTGGCGTTCCTCCTCTACGTGTTCTTCTTTGTTTTCGGCATTCTGCAGTATAAAAGCGACCGGTTCTACTGGTCCTTCCAGCTTTATATCGTATTCTTCTCAATCTGGAGTTTCGGTTCATTCATGATGCACCTGAACAGTGGTCTCATGACACCCCTGTTCTGGAACAAAGTGATGCTTATCGGTATGCTTTCCGTTCCCTTTGGACTCACCCACTTCGTCATCGATATTCTGAAACTGCAGAAACGAAGAGTAACGGTATTCATCACCGTCAGTTATCTTCTGCTCATTCCGCTGATGATATTCAATTTCACAGGGTCGATCGTAAGCGATGCGGGCTTCAACGCTGACGGCTCCTTCTTCTACACCCTTGCCGACAGTTCCATCTATGCATACTCAATAAGCTACGCATACCTCATTCTCGCGTTCATCATTCTTCTTCTCAGTACCAGGAAGAATCCACTTGGCGCGGAAGGAAAGAACGTAGCCCTGCCGATCATCGGTGTGTTTGTTATGATGATAGGAACCTTCCTGAACGTCTTTCCACAGCTAGGGCAGTACCCTCTCGATATTCTCGCAGCCACGATCAATGCGGTCCTCCTCTTTTACACAATCTATAAATACAAACTTATCAGTTATTCGCTTGTCGGACTCAGGATCATATACACCACGATCTTCGCTATCTTCAGCTCCTTCATCTATTTCGGAATCCTGACCATCGTCCAGCTTGCGAAGGAGGATTTCGCACCGGGAAGCACGGTAGAGCTCGCAATTGTTCTCGGTCTTGTGACCGCACTGATCATGTATCCTATCAGGAATCTTCTCTCCTACCTGATCGACTCGGTACTTATCCCGAAACGCCATCCGTACCAGGCTACCATTCTGAATCTCAGCAGGAAGATGCCCACGATCCTCAATCTTGACGACCTCGCCAGAGAGGTCACGGAGAACCTTTCGACAGGCATGAAGACGGAATGGGTTCTCTTCGTCACCCGGGACCCCGGGATGGAAGAGAAGGAGTTCCGTATCATCGATCACGCGAAATGCCCGACAGAGAAGAGGAAGGGAGATATCGTGAAGTTCGCGCTCTCCTCCTATCTGACCGAGGAGATCGAGACCAGAGAGAAACTGAACAGCTCATCAGTTATACGGCTTTCCGATGAGGAGAAGAATGATTTCGCAGTAGAGGGAATTCCCCCCTTCAATGTTATTATCCCTCTCATTTTCCGCCATCAGACTGCAGGTTATATCCTCATCTCCTATGACATTTCCACCTCTCCCCTCTCTCAGATAGAAATTGATGCCCTCGAAATCCTCGCATCCCAGAGCGCACTCTCCCTGGAGAATGCTCTCAGCTTTGAGCAGTTGAGAGTACAGGGACGCGAGCTTGAACTGAGCAAGAATAAGATGGAAGCCATCTTTGACGGTATTGCCTCCCCTGTCTGCCTGATCGATATCGACTACATCATCCAGGAAGCGAACAGCGCAGCCATCACACTCTTCCAGATAGAGAAGAAGCAGCTGATCGGAACGAAGTGTTACAAGGCTCTGTTCAAACGTGCACGTCCTTGTCCCCACTGTCTCGCCGTTGATACGCTCCACACAGGTGTCGTACAATCGACCGAGGCGAAAGAGATGAACCGGGTGTTCTCCTTCCAGTATCATAATGTACGGGTTCCTGAAGAGTCGAAGAGCCTGTTCGTTGAGATCATGCAGGATATCACAGAACAGAAACATATGCAGGAAGAGATGATACGCACTGAGAAGATGGCTGGAATCGGTACCCTTGCAGCAGGGATCGCCCATGAGGTGAATAATCCTCTTGCCGCCATCTCAGGTACCGCAGAGATCATGCTCAGTACAGCTTCACCTGAGAGTACCGACTATGAATACCTGACAGATATTCTCAACTACGCGAAGGGGGCCTCCAATGTCATCAAGGAGATGTCCATCTATTCCAGGACAGAGGAAAGGCAGGAGAAACAACTCATCGAGATCGTTGATGCGGTAGAATTCTCTCTCAGAATGGCCATGCGCGGTTCCGATATGCAGAATATCGAAGTTAAAAGGAATTACCATGCCCTTCCCTCTCTCGAGGCGAATGAAGGTGAGATTCACCAGCTCTTCCTCAACCTGATCGTCAACGCCGTTCAATCTATGGGAGGAAGAGGAACTCTCACCCTTACCTGTACCGAGAAGGACGGATTCATCTATATCTCCTTCGATGATACCGGCTGCGGGATTCCCGATAAATATATTAATCAGGTCTTCACCCCGTTCTTCACGACCAAGCCGCCCGGATCAGGGACAGGTCTTGGCCTGACGAACTGTTTTAATATTGTTGAAAAAATGGAAGGTAGAATACGAGTGAGAAGCGAAGAAGGTGTAGGAAGTGACTTTACTGTGATCCTGCCTCTCGGTGACGAGGGTAAGGATACGATCAGGTTTGTGATGGCGAACGACACCTCTTCTCTGAGTGATGTATTCTTCATCCAGAGAAAAGTCCTCGTCGGTGAAAAGGGATACCTGGAAGAGTCTATCCACCGGAAAGAGGATGAGAAGGCGATGCATATCCTCGCCTTCAAGGGAATTCACCCGGTAGGTACGGTATCGCTGATGAACAGTGACGTGTTCTGGCCTCTCCCGATGAATAAGTATTTCAAACTCGATGAGTACGTAGAGCGGGGCAAGAGCTCGGAGATCCTGCGTCTTGCCGTCCTTCCTCATATGAGGAATACTTCGGTATCGATCGGGCTGATAGCTCTCGTCTTCCTGCTTGCACGTTCGCGCGGCACGGCACAAACCATCCTCGATGTATTCAGTGATGATACCAAGACGATCCGGCTGTACAAGAAATTCGGATTTGAAGAAGTGGGCACCTATCATTCACCCTCAAAGGTGACGGTGATGATGCTGAGAGGGAAGACCTCACAGGAGATCGACCTCAATCAGGTGAGACACTTCCTGAGACCTCTGTTCAAACGTCTCAGAGGCTCCTTCGATTTCGGAGAATTCACTGAGGGTGTTCACCGGGAGATGGATGCCATGCTCAACATGGAACAGACGCTTCAGGACGAAGACCTTTTCGCGTGAGCAAGGATTGAGGTGACGAAGGGAGGCAGAAGCTTCTCCTCCCCCATCTCCTGTTCGAAGGATTCATCCTTTTCCGCCGTTCCTGCCCTAAGCTCAGAGCGATAGGCCTGATATCTGAGAGACATCTCCCTGGTACAGGTCAACCTTGCAAAAAGGGAGCGGGTCTGCATCCTCCAGGACTTCATCGTGAGGGCTTCCTCTTTCATGAAATGGTGCATGTCCAGATTCCCTGCACCTGAAGGAGAGTGGGCAAATGCTCCGATATACTCATCCTTCGCGACCGTTTTCACCTGAGAAAGAGTCTTTAGAAGGAACGACCGAACATAGTCGTGCTTACTCTGTTCATGAAATCCGGCACAGACCTCCCGTCTGAAAAGATAGGAATGAAGCTGAAAGGAAGGAGCGGATAGGAGCTTTCTTTCATACGAGCCGCCTGTACCCAATGGGGGTTGTATGTATTCAATACGCCCCTCCTTCACGATCATAGCGGCACACTGAGCTGCTCCTGCACCGAAGAGCTGCAGGGCCTCGTTCATCTGAGTAAGATATCCGCTATGTATTTCCTCCCCTGCATGCAGGAAGAGGACGAGATCTCCTTCGGCTCTCTCAAGTCCCCGGTTGAATGCGGCGGCAGTACCTGTCCAGACGAGTTCTATGCCTGCTTCTCCTGCAGCAAGACCTGAGTGAATCTGAGAGGAGACGAGAACCATCTGAAAAGATGTATAGTCCTGTCCCCTCACTGAAGAGAGTGAACGCTCCAACTCATCGTCCCAGATCTCACCCGCTATGATGACTGATATCAGAGGGCGGTCATACTGTCTCTCAACGAATTTCATATTACTGAATATACTACACGAACGGAAAAACGGCATCAGTCACCGCTGCACTCTTTCATGCCCTCGTGCCCTCGGGTATACTGATTCTATGAGCCAAAGGTATGAACGCGCTTCAGCTCTCAGAAGATTCATCTCCTACATTCTCGATATACTGATTGGGGCAGCGGCCTTCACCCCTGTCTTCATATGGTACCTGAGAGGTCTGTTCAGTGAGCGAAGCGGAGTGTATCTCCTTGGTTACGGACCGCTCCTAGTCTACTTCTGTATCCTCTGCAGGTTCCTCTACCTCACAATTCTCTGGAAAACAGGAGGAACTGCAGCTGAACGGCTTGTCGGTATCCGGGTGATACACAGAAACGGAGAGCCTCTGTCTCTGGTGCGCTGTGCGCTCCGTGCCCTGACGCTCCCTCTTGATGTACTCTCTCTCGGGTGTGTCTATATCCCCTTCCCCCATGAAGGGCTCCATGACAGGATGAGTGACAGCACGGTACGGATGAGGCACTGAGCTCTTGTCTGTTCCCCGATTCCCCGGTACAGTGGGCGCATGGACATCCTGATAACTATTGATGACATCCTTGAGATGACAGCACGGTTGTACGAGACAGAAGCCACACAGAAATTCTATGACGCACTCCCGATGGAATGTTTCCTGAGCAGATGGGGAGAAGAATTCTATGGTGATATCCCCGTCATGCTTGAAGAGGATGATACCATGAGAGATGTCATGGATGTGGGAGAGATTGCGTTCTGGCCGCCGGGAAACGCCTTCTGTATCGTGTTCGGTCCTACGCCGATGAGCAGAGGCGAGGAGCCGGTCCTCGCTTCTGACGCAATTCCTCTCGGACTCATCACCGACTGCCCCCTTAGCGAGCTATCGGCCAAGGGTGACGAGGTCGAATGTATCATCGAGGCTCTTTAACAGGTCTCACCCGTAACCGGACCCCCTCTGGGGAGAGGGGATCGTAGAGCGAAAATCAGATTCCGTACATCTTCATGCGGACATCGAGATACGACTGATATACCTCGTTATACATCTCCACATTCGCACTGTTCGGTTTCGCATGCTTAGAGTAATCGAGTTCGACATGCTCCTTGCACAGCTCTGTGATATCTCCCTGACCATCGACCCACATCGCCTGCAGAGCGGCACCGAGAGAGCCGCTCTCCTTGCTCGTCACACCAATCACTTCGGTATTCATGATATCGGCGGCGATCTGTCTCCACGGAGCACTGTTGCTGCCTCCACCTGTGATCTTCATCAGTTCTATGGGTCCGGTATTCTTCGTCAGGAGATCGCGTCCCCATCTCAGGTTGAATATAACAGACTCGGCTGAAGAGCGGATGAGGTTCTCCTTCTTCAGAGTCTTGAAGGTAAGACCGGCCACCACTCCCTTTGAGTTGGGGAGTGCCGGCATTCTCTCTCCGTTGAGGAAGGGGACCATGACCACTCCTTCTGCTCCGGGTACGCTCTTCTCCAGATACGCATCAAACTCTTTCACGCTGAGGTCGAATAGTTCCTGATAGGCGGTGGATGTGCTGGTGGCATTCATCGTGAGTACGGTTGGAATCCAACCGCCGTTACCGGCACACTGGATCTGCGTGATAGGGTCAAAGAAGAAGGGTTTATTGGTACTGGAGTACATATTGATCACACCGCTGGTACCAAGAGTCATCGCTGCGGTTCCGTCTTCGACGGTTCCTGTACCGAGTGAGGCCATCATGTTATCCCCGCTGCCCGGTGACACGATGACATGCTCGCCCAGACCATATTTCGCAGCGATCTCCCGCGTGATGGTACCCAGGGGCTCTCCATCGGTCGCGAGTGCAGGGAGAGCCTTCTTCAGGATCCCGCTCTCATCCATGAGAGCAACCACCTCATCACTCCAGGTAAGGCTCGTCACATTGAAATAGCCGGTCCCCGAAGCGCTGCCGATATCTGTGGCCTGAATGCCGGTAAGATAGTAGTTGATATAATCCTTCGGATTGAAGGCCACGGCGATTCTCTTATAGAGATCCGGCTCGTGCTTCTTCATCCACAGCAGCTTGCTCGCAGTATACCCGACCGGGATCGAGGTGCCGATCTTCTCGATTGTTCCGGTCTCTCCGCCGCAGGCGGCGATGAGTTCCGCGTTCTCCGTTGCCGTCTCGGTATCATTCCACAGCTTCGCAGGCCTGATCACTTCATTACTGCCATCGAGGACGACGAGACCGTGCTGATGACCTGAAACACCGATTCCTCTGATCCGGGAACGCTCATCTCCCATCCCGTCAAGAGCTTCATGCATCGCTGTATCGAGTGCCTCGATCCACCAAGAAGGTTCCTGCTCCCGTCTTCCGTTCTCAAGGGCTATGATATCGTGTTTCGCATACCCGTCAGAAACTATCTTCTTTTTCTTTTCATCATAGACGATGACCTTCGTTCCCTGCGTGCCGCAGTCAATACCGATATACATGATACCGCCTCCTACCTATTTTATTCATGTATCCTGTGTATAGAGAGATGTATCAGGCGTAAAAACAGCCTGTCAGAACAATTCTTCTCTTTCAGGATGATACCTATCATACCATTCATCAGGTCTTTAAAGCAAAGATTTCTTGCAGGAGGATACCGAGCTTCCTATTCCATGTTCCAGAGATACAATAATTCCACCTCCAGCACTTTCGCACCTGGGTGAATTGCTATAGACTGGAGTGAACAATACAGACAGATACACAGGTGGAACCTTACATGAATAGCATAGTAGTAGCAGGTGCCGGAGTATTCGGTACAGCCCTCGCCCAGCGCCTTGCATGGAACCCGGAGAACACGGTAGTTCTCTATTCGATAGAACAGGATGTAGTGGAAGATATCAACTCATCGCACATGAACAGCAAATACTTTCCGGGAAGACATATACATTCCTCAATCATCGCCACAGGTGATATCGCCTGCGCCTACGGGGCAGATTATATCTTTCTCGCAATCCCCTCGAAGGCGATAGAGTCCTATACCCATGAGATCCATCCGCACTGCAAGGAAGATGTGGTGATCGTGAATCTCTCGAAGGGACTGAGCGACGACGGGTCCTTCCTGACCGATTCGATTCCCTTCGCAAAACAGGTCTCGCTGAAAGGACCCACATTCGCAGTGGAACTGATGAACGGCGCTCCTTCCGGGATGACGGTCGGAGGGGACAGAAGCTGTTACGAACGTCTACGCAAGGTATTTGCAGAGACAGTCATCGCACTCGATTACACCTCTGATATCAGAGGTGTGGAACTGATGAGCGTGCTGAAGAATATGTATGCGATAGCAATCGGTATCGTCAGCGGAAGGTATAACTCGGCGAATGTGGACTTCCTTGTCATGACCCGTGCTGTGAATGAGATGAGAGACCTGGTTGAACTCTACGGATGTGAGAGAGAGACGATCTTCACCTACTGCGGTATCGGAGATCTCGGTCTCACAAGCCTTACCGACCTCTCAAGAAACAGGACACTCGGACTTCTCATCGGCAAGGGGTTCAGCAATGACCCGAAGAGCGGTACTGTGATTGAAGGACTGAGAACAATAAAACTCCTTGAGGAACTCGTCAGAAACTCCCGAACTGATCGCTCCTTCCCGCTGCTCCACGCACTGTACGCTCTGGTGTACGAAGATTCCTCCCTGAATTCCTACATCCTCTCTGTCGTCTCTTAGGTATTTCGGATTTTTCTTTTCCGTAGTACCATGAAGGTATGAAAGAGAGACCTACACGTAACCTCATAGACACGGCTATGGGAAGAGTTCCTGCTGATCTGTGCATCCTGAATGCGCAGATCGCAGATGTATTCAACGGAGAGTTCTTCACCTCCTCGCTCCTGATCAAAGACGGCCTGATCGCAGGCTTTTGCTCACAACCAGATACTCCGGCCTTGAAGACCATCGATGCCGAGGGAAAATATCTTGTTCCGGGTTTCATTGATGCACACGTTCATATCGAATCCTCTCACTGCTCTCCGACGGCTTTCAGCGATGCTGTCGTTCCCTGCGGGACGACGAGCGTGATCGCAGATCCGCATGAGATCTGTAACGTGAGCGGTCTGGCGGGACTTGAGTATATGATGGAATCAAGCCGCAATACCCCTCTGGAGGTGTTTTTCATGGTGCCCTCCTGTGTTCCGGCGACGGAGCATGAACACGCGGGAGCAGTGCTGGACTCACAGAAGATTGCCTCGGCACTCGAGGATGAGCGGGTTCTGGGCCTTGGTGAGATGATGAATTTCCCCGGAGTCATAGGAGGAGATGAAGAGGTCCTCAGGAAGCTCTCCCTTGCTGATACCTATGGGAAACCGGTAGACGGTCATGCACCGACCCTTGCCGGAAGAGCTCTGGATGCCTATAGCGGCGCCGGGATTATCAGCGACCACGAGAGCGAGACTCCCGACGAACTGAAAGAACGGATCAGGAGAGGTATGTATGTCATGCTGCGCCAGGGCTCCGCCTGTAAAAACCTTCTTTCCCTCCTGAACGGAGTAACACAAGAGAATATGAGATTCACTCTGTTCTGCACCGACGATAAACAGCCCCACTCGATCCTTTCCGAAGGACATATCAATTACAATGCACGTCTCGCCATCGAAGCCGGACTCGCACCGATCGATGCGATACGTATCGCCACGGTGAATGCAGCGACCTGTTATAACCTGAAGGACAGAGGAGCGATAGCTCCCGGTCTGAGAGCAGATTTCTTCCTTACCGATGATATCTCGAAGATGGAAATTGAGAGTGTCTATATCGGCGGTACCGAAGTAGCACGGAAAGGAACCATCATCACTCCCTCCCAGCCGGTAAGTGGAGACTCGGTCACCTCATCAGTTCACATTCCCGAGCTCTCTGTTCACGACCTCGAGCTTCCCCTCACCGGGAAGAGGGTGCGGGTGATCGATATCATTCCCGGAGGAGTTGTGACAGGCAAGGGTGAGGCAGAGGTGAACAGGGAAAACGGGAACTGGATTCATGATCCTTCTCAGGATATCTTAAAGCTCTCCGTGATTGAACGGCACCACGGAACAGGACATATCGGAAAGGCTCTTATCAGGGGCTACGGAATGTCTCACGGAGCAGTGGCCACCACGATCGCCCATGATTCACATAACATCATCGTCATCGGTGACAATGATGAGGATATGCTGATGGCAGTGAATACGCTGAAAGAGATCGGAGGAGGTATCACGATGGTGAAAGACTCCCGTGTACTTTCCTCGCTGGCACATCCGATTGCGGGACTGATGAGTGATCAGCCGCTCTCCAGTGTCCACTCCCAGCTGACTTCCCTGCATGAGATTGCACAGAGAGAGCTCGGCACTTCCCCCGGTATCGACCCGTTCATGACTCTCTCGTTCATGGCACTGCCGGTCATACCGACCTATAAACTGACTGACATGGGTCTTTTTGATGTGACCTCGTTTTCCTTTGTTCCTCTTGAAATTCAGGCGGACTGAAACCTCTCTAAAAAATACACAGGAGCAGGTAGGCAACTGATCCGGATACAACAGGAGTGACGATCCACCCTACGGCTATCTTTATCAGGAGGGTGATTCTGATGGAATGCCATGCCTTTCTGGCAACAGCAATCCCGAGAACTGCCCCTACGCTTGCCTGTGACTGACTGACCGGTATCAAAGGCGGTGCGGGCAGTCCCCCTGATTTCAGAAGAGAGTGCAGCGAAGTCGAAGAAAACAGGAACAGAACCATAGCCGTAGAAAGTACCACCGTGAAGGCATCTACGGGAGAAAGCTGGAACAGATGACTGCCGACACTCATCATAACCCTCTTCGAGTAGGTGATGATTCCCAGGGCAATGGCGAGAGAGCCGATGAGAAACAGCTGTGTTGAGATGTCTCGGACCCACGGTAGCAGAGAAAGCTTCTGATCCGTGAACGCGGGGAGGAATATTCCGGTCACATTCGCGATATTGTTCGCGCCGAGGGCGTAGGAGCCTGCAGCTCCCGCCGCAATCAGGAGCCACCTGGTATAGGCGTCGATCGTCAGGAGGTGTATTCTCTTCTTCTTGAGAAAACTGCCTATTAGAAGAGTCAGGAGGGCACTCAGGAGGGCTGCGAGAACAGGCGAGTAGATCCAGGTCGCAGCGATCCTCAAAAGGAGCGGGATATCGAGGGGAATAGCTTCCAGGAGAGCATATCCGCTCAATGCACCGATGATAGCCTGACTCGTCGAGACAGGCAAAGCGAAACGGGTCATGATAAGAACACTCAATGCTGCACTCAGGGTGACGATTGCCGAGGAGGGAATATCGTGTACGGCGGCAAGTGAACGGAGTCCTTCACTTGCCCCCTCCCCTGCGGTGAGGGCTCCGAGCAGGACACACACCGAAGAGATGAAAGCAGCCTTCCTGAAAGAGACCATACGGGTACCGACGGCGGTACCGAACACGTTCGCAGCATCATTTGCACCCAGAGACCACCCCATGAACAGCGCTGTTCCCAGAAACAGCAGCAGGGTACCGCTCATTCTCACACACCTCTCTTCAGGGCACTGATCACAAGGTCCTTCCCTATGTCCTCACAGATATCTGAAAGAACCGAGAGGAGATCAAGAAACCGGGTAATATGCATTTTCTCTGAAAGTCTTAGCGAGGGAATACCATTGTAGATCTCCTCGATAACCTTTTCCTGAAGCTCATCAACTTCCTTCTCACAGGTGAATACCTCAGCAGTCTTTTCCTGTACCTCACGGGGATGGGAAAAATAGGCTTCCCCGGCAGAGACCAGAGCCTCCGCCGAGATATTCGTACTCTCGCTGATTCTCTTAAGATGAGGAACCACGGGCTCGGGAATGTGAGGCCGTTCTATGTCAAGAAGGATAAGCAGACGTTTCGTCTCATCGATAAAATCATCGAACCGATTGAGAATTCTGTCTACATCACTGCGTGTATCAGGAATCAGGAGGTAGGCATACAGGTCATGTTTCACTCGTCTGAGAATCTCGTCGGCGTCATGTTCCACCTCCCGCATCCTCTGGACGGAGAGAGTGAATTTCTCCTCATCGTTCACGAAGTATGCTTCAATACTCTCTGTCAGAATTTCACCTGTTCTACCTACCCGTTCCAGGAATTCACTGATGGAGACCATGAGTATCCTGCTTTTTGCATTGAAAATATTCACTTTATTCCCCTATTCCTATGATACCCTACCCGCCGGTTATCTGTAAATCTTGATAACTTTTCATTTTTCCTACACACTACATTCTATGCAGGAATCAACGTCTACTCACTCTCACCCGAACGTCCCGTTCTTCCGGCTCTTCCTCTCTACCTTCAGGCTCTCCCTGTTCACCCTTGGCGGAGGCTACGTCATCGTCCCCCTCATGAGAACTCTGTTCGTCGAGAACTATGGATGGATCGATGAGGAAGAGATGCTCGATATCATCGCGATATCCCAGTCATCACCGGGCCCGATTGCAGTGAATACCTCAATCCTTGTCGGATACCGTATGAGAGGGATCAGGGGAGCTCTGACGACGCTTCTCGGAACTATACTCCCTGCCATGCTTATCCTCTCTCTGTTATCTCTTGTCTATGAAGCCGTAAGTGAAAACACCTATATCACGTGGCTGTTCGAGGGAATGAGAATCGGAGTCTCGGCTGTCATCATCCATGCGGTGTACGTCATGGCTCACACGATAGCTAAGAAGAAAGAGATCATGAGCATCCTGATCATGGCAGCTGCCTTTATCCTCTCGTTCCTTTTTTCCATCAATATTATCGCCCTTATCGCCTTCGGTGTCCTGAGCGGAATCATCCGGTTCCTGACGGAACATAAGAGAGGTGAAGCATGATCTATCTGGAACTCTTCATCAGTTTCTTTCAGGTCGGACTGCTCAGCTTCGGTGGAGGCTATGCCGCCCTCCCTCTCATACAGCGTCAGGTTGTAGAGGTCAGAGAATGGATCACTCTCACCGAATTCAGTGATATCATCACGATCTCACAAATGACTCCCGGGCCGATCGCCCTGAACATGGCAAGTTTCGTGGGTACCAGGATGGGGGGGATCCCGGGAACCGTGATCGCAACCGTCTCGGTTGTCACCGCCCCGCTGATCCTGGCCCTGATCCTCGCGGTAATCTACTACAGATACAGAGAGCTCGGTCTCATGAAAGGAATCCTCTGGGGACTCAAACCTACCGTTGTCGCTCTTATCGCAACGGCAGGAATCGGCATTTTCATCCAGGCACTCACCGGAGAAGAAGGAATGGCCGGCATTTCAATTCTTGCGCTGGTACTCTTCGCCGCTGGATTCATCCTCCTCATGCTGAAGAAGCTTACTCCTTTAAAGACCATCCTTCTCAGCGGAGTGTTCATGGTCGTGTGGAGAATATTCACGGAAGGTGTCCTGTAGAGATCAGGCTCTCTTTTTAAAAATTATCACTTTTTTTATAGCATGATTCACTCATACCTGAAGTAGATATAAAGGTATTCAACAGAATAGGAAAGAATACAAAATAGAGTGGATAGGTAGTAATAAATTGAATTCTATCCAATCTCTTCATATGCCATACCCTTGATTATAAGAAAATGTTTACCATATAAGGCATAATACTATGTGCATTATTAGGTCACCCCTTCAGGAAATATTAAAAAATAGCTCTTTACAACAATTGTCATTAAGACTATTGTTATAACATGGATATGGGAAAAGCAATTAGGGACCTTCGTTTGAAGGGGGGCTACTCTCAGGATAAGCTGGTGGCTAAGACCGGTATTTCGAGAAGTCAGCTCTATTTTATTGAATCGGGAAGATGTGTTCCCAGGATTGAGACTATTGAAAAGATCGCATCAGTGCTTACTATGAAAGTTTCTGATGTAGTTATTTATGCTGAAGAGAATTATCCTACAGAAAACTAGTTCTTTCAGTCAAATCTTTCAATACATCAACTCCAGAACATGTCTTGAGGCTCTTTAGAAACACAGCATACTGTAAGGTTATGCTGTGTTTTGATTGTATCATTTATAGAACGATTATTGCACTTTCTAAGAAAAAGGTGATCCTTTCGGATCACCTTTTCTTTGTCTGAGAACCTTTGGGGGTTATTCTACTTCGTCGTCAATCATCACTTCAATGGAGGCTCCGGGAGCAACCATGGGGAAGACCTTGTCATCAATTGCGATTTCACAATCGACAACGACAGGAGCATTCAGGGCAAACGCTTTCCTGAGGACTTCCGCCGGGTCATCCTTAAGCGACATTCTCATTCCCTCAACACCATACGCCTGAGCCAGTTTCACCCAGTCGATCTCTGTATCGAGGGTTGTCTCCGCATACCGGTTATCATAGAAGAAGGTCTGCCACTGACGAACCATACCGAGGGTGTGGTTGTTCATGATCAGAATAATGACAGGAATCCTGTACCGTGCGATCGTCGCGAGTTCATTACAGTTCATCTTGAACGAACCGTCTCCTGCGACATTGACGACACGTCTTTTCGGGGCTCCGAACTGTGCGCCCATGGAGGCGCCTGTGCCGTATCCCATGGTGCCGAGGCCGCCGGAAGTCAGGAATTTCCCCTTCGGTGTGTGCCGGTAGAACTGTGCCGCCCACATCTGATGCTGTCCGACTTCTGTAACGATCGCTGTATCTTCGGGAGCGACATCACTGAGAGCCTTCAGTACTTCGTAGGGACGCTTTGCTTCACCGCTCACCCTCATCGGGTGGTCTTTCTTCATCTGGGCGACTTCCTGCAGCCAGGCGGTATGCTTCACAGGAGAGGCTGCCCGTGCATTGACTTCCGAGAGAATGTCCTTCACGTTACCGATCACATCATGGTGTGTCATGATGTTCTTGTTGATCTCAGCCGGGTCGATATCGATATGAAGGATTTTCGCTTTCTTCGCGAACTCGCTCTCCTTGGAAACAACGCGGTCACTGAAACGGGCTCCGATAACAATGAGGAGGTCACAGTGAGAGACTGCAATATTCGATACCTTCGAGCCGTGCATACCGATCATACCGGTAAATCGTTCATCCGACTGGTCGATCACTCCGTACGCCATGAGGGATACGCCTGCCGGGATATCATAGGTATCGAGGAAGGTTTTCACCTCTTCCTGGGCTCCGCTGATGATCGCTCCGCCTCCGATGTAGGCCATCGGATGCTTCGATTCCTTCAGCATCTTCACGATGGTATCGATATCCTTTTTGGTGTACCGGTTTTCGGTCTTCGGGGTGATATCGATTTCGGTTTCCGTGTACTCCGCCTCATTCGCAGTGACATCCTTGGGAATATCGATGAGCACGGGTCCGGGACGACCGCTCCGGGCGATCTCGAAGGCCTCACGCATCACACCGGCAAGATCATTGACGTCTTTGACGATGTAATTGTGCTTCGTGATAGGCATCGTGATGCCTGCGATATCGACTTCCTGGAAACTGTCCTTTCCGAGGAGGGCAGTCGGGACATTTCCTGTGATTGCCACGACAGGAATCGAGTCCATGTAGGCTGTGGCGAGACCGGTAACGAGGTTCGTGGCTCCGGGACCGCTTGTTGCGATCACGACACCGACCTTCCCTGTCGCACGGGCATAGCCGTCTGCCGCATGGCTGGCTCCCTGTTCGTGCGAGGTGAGTATATGCGTCACCTCGTGTCTGTGTTTGTACAGCGCATCATAGATATGAAGGACGGCACCGCCAGGGAAACCGAACACTGTATCGACTTTCTGTTCTTTCAGACAGGCAATGATTATTTCTGCACCTGTTAATTTCATCTATTCATTCCTCCGATTCTCAACTCTTGAACACTGCCCCGGTAGATGCACTGGTGACCATCTTCGAATAGCGTCCGAGGTATCCGTCCTGGATAGGAGCTTTCTTGGGCTGCCAGCCTTCCTTCCTCTTCTCGATCTCCTTTTCGTCCACAAGAAGGGTGAGTGTTCCTTTGTTAATGTCAATCTCGATGATATCACCTTCGTTCACGAAGGCGATCAGTCCACCTTCAGCCGCTTCAGGGCTGATATGTCCGATGGAAGCTCCGCGGGTAGCTCCGCTGAACCGTCCGTCGGTGATGAGAGCGACGTCCTTATCGAGACCCTGTCCTGCAATTGCAGCTGTGGGTCCGAGCATCTCTCTCATACCGGGTCCGCCCTTGGGTCCTTCATACCGGATCACCACTACGTCTCCCTTCACTATCTTTCCGCTACTGATCGCTGCTGCAACATCTTCCTCAGATTCGAAAACCCGTGCGGGCCCCGAATGCTGCATCATTTCAGGCGCAACAGCCGAGCGTTTGACTACAGCACCGTCCGGAGCGAGATTGCCCCTGAGAACGGCGATACCTCCTGTTTCACTGTAGGGTGATTCGACCGGTCGGATCACCTCGGTGTCATAGTTGACGGCACCGGTGATCTGCTGTGCAACACTCTTACCGCTGACTGTAAGACATTCCGTGTTGATCAGGTCTTTCTTTGTGAGTTCGTTCATTACTGCCATGACACCGCCTGCCGCGTAGAGGTCTTCAATATGGTGATGCCCTGCGGGAGCGAGGTGACAGAGATTGGGTGTCCGTGCACTGATCTCATTGGCCATGAAGATATCGAGGTCAACCTTCGCTTCGTGAGCGATGGCGGGGAGATGGAGCATGCTGTTTGTCGAGCAGCCGAGGGCCATGTCAACGGCCAGTGCATTCTGGAACGCCTGTGGAGTCATGATCTGGGAGGGGGTGATTCCCTCTTCCACCAGTTCTATGATCCGGTAACCCGCTTCCTTGGCGAGGCGGTCTCTCTGGGAGTATACAGCAGGAATCGTTCCGTTTCCGGGGAGACCCATGCCGAGAGCTTCTGTGAGACAGTTCATGCTGTTTGCAGTGAACATTCCCGAGCAGGAACCGCAGGTGGGACAGGCGTAATTCTCTATGTCAAGGATCTCCTCGTCTGTCATTCTACCGGCATCGTGTGCTCCGACGGCTTCAAACGCTGTTGTCAGGTCGATAGAGCAGCCTTTATCTCCGGGGACATGACCTGCGAGCATGGCACCGCCGCTCACCACGATTGCAGGAATGTTGATTCTGGCTGCCGCCATGAGCATGGCAGGGACGATCTTGTCACAATTGGGGACGAGCACCAGCCCGTCGAAGGGATGGGCTGTCGCCATGATTTCGATTGAATCCGCGATCAGCTCGCGGGAGGCAAGAGAGTATTTCATTCCCTTGTGGCCCATTGCAATACCGTCACAGACGCCGATGACTCCGAAATCGATGGGAGTACCGCCTGCAAGGCGGACACCTGATTTCACGGCATTGACGACACGGTCGACATGCACATGACCCGGGATGATTTCATTCGCCGAGTTCGCTATTCCGATCAGGGGTCCGTTGATCTCACGGTCGGTCAGACCCAGAGCTTTCATCAATGATCTGTGGGGGGTGCGTGCAACCCCTTTTTTCATCTGGTCACTTCTCATATGTACTACCCTCCTACTTCTGATTCTTCACAGCCTGAGCGATCAGGTCGCCCATTTCCCTGGTTCCGACGAGAGTTCTGCCTTCTGTGTAGATATCTCGTGTCCTGTATCCCTTCTGAAGCACTTCACTCACGGCCTTCTCGATAGAAGCAGCCTCCTGCTCGAGATTGAAGGTGTAACGGAGCATCATTGCACAGGAGAGAACGGTTGCGATGGGGTTCGCCATATCCTTGCCTGCGATATCGGGAGCGGAACCGTGGATCGGCTCGTACATACCGAAGTTCTCTTCATTGAGTGAGGCTGAAGGAAGCATCCCGATACTTCCTGTGATCATGCTTGCTTCGTCGCTGAGGATATCACCGAACATGTTGGTTGTGACGATCACATCGAACTGTTTCGGGTCACGGACGAGCTGCATGGCCGCGTTATCGACGTACATGTGAGAGAGTTCCACTTCAGGATACTCCTTAGCTACCTCTTCGACAGTCCGTCTCCATAGACGTGAGTTCTCAAGAATGTTCGCCTTATCGACGGAACAGACCTTCTTCGATCTCTTCATTGCGGCTTCGAATGCGATCTTGGCGATTCTCTTCACTTCAGGAATGGAATAGGTCATCGTATCGAATGCACTGTTACCATCTTCCGCGATTCCGCGTTCTCCGAAATAGATACCGCCGGTCAGTTCTCTCACCACCATGATATCGAGTCCGCCGTCGATGATTTCCGGTTTCAGAGGACAGGCTGAGGCGAGTTCTCCGTGGAGAATCGCAGGGCGCAGGTTACAGAACAGGCCGAGCTGGCCTCTCAGGCCGAGCAGTGCCTGCTCCGGACGAAGACGTCCTTCATTCGCGTCCCACTTCGGTCCGCCGACTGCTCCGAGAATGATTGCCTCGGCATCCTTACAGCCGAGAACAGTTGATTCGGGGAGAGGCTCTCCCACTGCATCAAGAGCGGCTCCGCCAGCAAGGTAGAAGGAGAAGTCGAACCGGTGACCGTACGCCATACCTACTTCGCCGAGCACTTTCAGTGCCTCGGTAACAATGTCAGGACCGATTCCGTCTCCGGGAACTACCGCTATCTTAAGCTTCATATCTTATTCTCCTTTGGTATGGTCAGAGGCAGGTACTACTCCCTCTTTCATCAGTTTATATTCAATGGAATCGACAAGCGCCATCCAGCTTGCCTCGATAATATCTGTTGAAACACCCATCGTCGACCAGGAATGTTCATCCTCGGTGGTCTCGATGAGTACACGTACTTTAGCTGCTGATGCGTGCATTGAGTCGAGAACACGGACTTTATAGTCGGTGAGTCTGACATCAGCAAGACAGGGATAGAAATTCTCAAGGACCCGTCTGAGCGCCTTATCGAGCGCATGCACGGGACCATCACCCTGGGCCGCCTCGATGGCGCTTTCACCGTTGACGAACACCTTGACGACCGCCGTGTGGGAGGTGTCCACATCGCCGGTGGGAGGCATCTCTCCGAGGGTCCGGTAGTGGTCGAGGGAGAAGAAGGGGGTATACTTGCCCAGCTCCTTCGCAATGACCAGCTCGAATGAGCTTTCTGCCCCTTCGAACTGATACCCTTCCATCTCCAGAGTCTTCAGCTTGTCGATGATATGCTTCGTCTGAGGAGCATTCTTATCGAGGTCGGGAGCGAACTTCTGGATCTGCTTCAGGATCGTTGAACGGCCGGAGACTTCGGAGGTCAGAAAGCGTCTCTCGTTTCCGACAGCTTCGGGAGCGATATGCTCGAACGCCTTCGGATTCTTCGAGACTCCGTCGATATGCATACCGCCCTTGTGGGTGAATGCACTCCTCCCGATATAAGCTGTCCCGTGAGGAATCGAGATATTCGAAATCTCGGCTATAGCATGGGAGGTATAGGTAAGCTGGGAAAGCGCTTCAGGAGTGATCACTTCGAAGCCCATCTTCAGCTGAAGGGTCGGGATGACGGTGGCGAGGTTCGCGTTTCCGCACCGTTCACCGAACCCGATGAAGGTGCCCTGCACCTGCCGTGCCCCCGCCTCTACGGCAAGGAGACTCGAGGCTTCAGCACAGGCGCTGTCATTGTGGGTATGGATGCCCACGACCACCTCGGGATAATCAGCTGCGAGATGAGCAACCACATCAGAAGTCGCCTCCTTGACGAGGGAGGGGACGGTGCCTCCGCGGGTATCGCACAGGGCGATCGACTGGGCACCTGCCGCTGCCGCGACTCTCACTGATTCAAGGGCGTATTCCCTGTTCTCGATATATCCGTCATAGAAGTGCTCGGCATCAAAGATGACACCCTTGCCCTCACTGACCATGTAGGAGATGGTATCGTGTATCATGGCGAGGTTCTCATCGAGGCTCGTCCTGATGATATCGGTGACCTGAAAGTCCCAGCTCTTGCCGAAAATCGAGACGTAGTCCGTGCCTGCCTTGATCAGGGAAGAGAGATTCACATCCTCTTTCACGTCAATATCTCTTCTTCTCGTCGCCCCGAAGGCGACGAGCTTGACGTTCTTCAGGGTCAGCTTCGAGATCTCCCTGAAGAATTCGAGATCTTTCGGGTTTGAACCGGGGTTTCCCGCTTCAACGTATTCTACACCGATCTCATCGAGCAGCTGCACGATCTTTATCTTATCGAGGACGGAGAAACTGATCCCCTCCCCCTGCGCACCATCGCGTAGGGTTGAATCGAATAACTCTATCCTGTTCTGTGTCTTACTCATATTATACCTCTTTTGAGACATCACTCTTGACCGTGCCGGTCACTTTCATGTCTCTCTCGAGAGCCTCTTTCGGAAGCGGTTCCCAGGAACGGGCTTTCTCTGAACCGCTCTGGTCGCTCTCGGTACTCCGGTGAGTCTCATTCGCTTCGAACATGCGGTTCACGGCACTGATGAGAGAGAGGAGTGAAGCCTCGATCACATCTGTGGAGACGCCTCTGCCCCGGTATTCGCCATGGGCATCGCTGATCTTCACGAGGACTTCACCGAGAGCATCACGATGCTCGGTGACAGCTCTCAGCTGATAATCATCGAGGACGAATGACTTCCGTACGATCTTCTCCACTGCCTTGAAGGCTGCATAGACGGGACCAGTTCCCATCTCGACTGCCTGCATCTTCTTTCCGCTTCTGGTAAGGGCTGACACAGGCGGTTGCTGTCATCAGATTCCCGCTGTTCACGACAAAGCTGTCGAGCTCGAAAATCTGAGGAGAGCTCTGTGTTCCGCTTTCCATCATGGCGATGAGATCCCGGTCCGTGATCTCCTTTTTCTTGTCTGCAAGATGTTTGAAATCTTCGAAGAGCTTCCTGCTGAGCTCTGCATCGAGCTCATAGCCGAGCTCTTTCATGCGGTGATTGAACGCATGCTGACCGCTGTGCTTTCCGAGAACCATCGTCGTCTGCTTGATGCCGATCGACTCGGGTCTCATGATCTCATAGGTCTCGGAGTGCGCCATCATGCCATGCTGATGAATGCCCGATTCATGACTGAACGCATTCGCTCCTACAATCGCCTTACTGGGATTGATAGGAACTGCGGTCACGTTCGACAGGAGACGTGCCGTGTTATAGAGCTGTGTCGTATCGATCGAGAGGTCATAGGGGAACAGATCCTTACGGGTCTTCATGCTCATCACCACTTCTTCAATCGCGGCATTTCCTGCCCTCTCCCCTATTCCGCACATCGTCAGTTCCGCCTGACGTGCTCCTGCCTTGATGCCCGCGAGGGTGTTAGCAACAGCAAGTCCCAGATCATTATGACAGTGGACGGAAAGAATCGCCTTGTCGACATTGGGGACTGTATTCATCAGGTAGGAGATCAGTCCTCCCATCTCATCGGGAGTGGTATACCCGACAGTGTCGGGAATATTGATGATCGTGGCTCCCTTATTGATGACTGCCTCAACGACACGGGCAAGGTATTCCTTGTCGCTCCTGAGTGCATCTTCTGCAGAGAATTCGACTTCGGGACAGAGATTGCGGGCATACTCGACCATCTTTACAGCCTGGTCGAGGGCTCTGTCCTTGTCCATCTTCAGCTTATACTGGAGATGGAGATCACTCGTTGCAATGAAGGTGTGAATTCTCGGCTTCTTCGCTTCCTTCACAGCCTCCCATGCCCGGTCGATATCTTTCGGAAGGGCACGGGAGAGGGATGCTACTGTCGTGTGGTCGATCACCGAAGCGATCGACTTCACCGACTCGAAATCTCCAGGGCTGGCAATGGCAAACCCGGCTTCGATCACATCAACACCTAGCAGTTCCAGCTGCTTCGCGAGCCGCAGCTTCTGTTCAAGGTTCATGGAGTAGCCTGGGGCCTGTTCTCCATCTCGTAATGTGGTATCAAAAATCGCTACTTTGTCTGCCATATATTCCTCCCTGAAGTATTACAATCCGTTTCTAGTTCTTTTTCAGCCAGCTCATCAGCTTTCTGAGCTTCGCACCGGTTGTTTCGATCAGGCTTTCGCTCTCGATTCTTCTCTTTGCATTGAAGTAGGGGCGGTTGACCTGGTTCTCGAGGAGCCAGTCACGTGCGAAAACACCGGTCTGAATGTCGGAGAGAACTCCCTTCATAGCCTTTCGGGTATCATCAGTGATGATCTTGTCACCGGTGATGTAATCGCCGTACTCCGCTGTGTCGCTGATAGAGTAGCGCATGTAGGAAAGTCCGCCCTGGTTGACGAGGTCGATGATGAGCTTCATCTCGTGAAGACACTCGAAGTAAGCCATCTCAGGCTGGTAGCCTGCTTCAACGAGGGTGTCGAAACCGGCCTTGATCAGAGCAGTCACACCACCGCAGAGGATAGCCTGCTCACCGAAGAGGTCGGTCTCGGTCTCTTCCTTGAAGGTCGTCTCGAAGATACCGGCTCTGCCGGCTCCGAGGCCTGCAGCGTATGCGAGAGCAACTTCTTTCGCGTCGCCGGAAGGGTTCTGGTTCACTGCGATGAGTGAGGGAACACCCTTTCCTTCCTGGAACTGTGTTCTTACCGTGTGTCCGGGGCCCTTGGGAGCGATCATGATGACGTTGATGTCATCGGCGGGGACGATCTGACCGTAGTGGATATTGAATCCGTGAGCGAAGGCAATGTAGTTGCCGCTCTTGAGTCCGGGGAGGATCTCCTTGTTGTAGATAGCCGCCATCTTCTCGTCGTTGACGAGCATCATGATGACATCTGCCTCTGCAGCTGCATCAGCTGTGCTCATTACCTTCAGACCTGCTTCCTCGGCGATTGCCTTGGATTTCGATCCCTCGTACAGGCCTACACGCACATCCACTCCTGATTCCATCAGGTTAAGTGCATGTGCATGTCCCTGTGATCCGTACCCGATGATTGCGACTTTCTTGTCCTTGATGACATTCATGTCTACATCGCTTTCATAATACATAGTGCTCATTTCTTGCTCCTTGTTTCTATGTTCTTACATTCTCTATTATTCATGACTCGCCAGTGACTGCGAACCTCTTTCCATTGCTGTCATACCCGTTCTCACAAGCTCACATATCCCGTAGGGTTCAACGAGACGCAGGAAGGAAGAGACCTTGTCTCCTGTTCCTGTGATTCGCATGGTAAGTGTGGATTCGGTTACGTCCTGGATCTTCGCCTTGAAGATCTCCGAGAGTTCAACGACGGCCGCACGGGTCGACTTTGTGGTATTCACCTTCACGAGGACAAGCTCGGTCTGGATCGATCCCTGAAGGGTCAGTTCCACAACTTTGATCACATCATGAAGCTTCGCCACCTGTTTCTCGATCTGTTCTACGATTCTTCTGTCGCCGGTGACGACGATGGTGATTCTGCTGACTTCGGAGGATTCTGTTTCACCGACTGAAAGGCTGTCGATGTTATAGCCGCGTCGGCTGAAAAGTCCGACTACGCGTGAGAGAACCCCGGGATGGTTATTGACTAGAATTCCGAGTGTATACCTTTGCATCTCATATCTCCTTTTCTTATCTGTTTCCGGTGCTGTGTCTTACATGCTACGGTACGCCGATAAGCCGTGAAGAAGAATCCCCACGGCTGCACCAATTTATCGGTATACCGTGGTTTAGAGAATAATAAGTACTACTACTAGAATAATTGCGAGGATAGAAATTGACGCGGGTGCTCCAGCAACCCTGTTGGGGGAGAGAAGAGAGTCTGAGTTGTATCTGATGTCTCCTGCCCTTGTCATGTTCGGCACCTCGTTCACATTGATAGCTTCTTTTTTAATACATCTTGAGAATAAATGTCAACACATTGTGAAACCTTTCCGCTTATAATTATTCATCTTTCATGCATAACCATACATGAATGTGTAGAATTATCCGGTATCTTCCGCTCCTCCCATGATTTCCCCATACCACTGAGAGGGACTGCGCTTCGCTTCGTACATCGCTTTATCGCTGATATTCATCATTGCATTGAGCGTATCTCCGTTCTCAGGGAAAAACGCCGAGCCGATGCAGCAGTCGATGGTCACGATCTCCTGAGAGGATTCAGAGGTCACCGGCCTGATGATCTGCTCATGAATTCTTTTCGCAACGAGAGCTGTTTCCTCACGGGATCTCAAGGAAGAGAGGACCACAAGGAACTCATCACCTCCGAGGCGTATGAACATGTCATCATGCCGTATGAGATTGAGCACCCTCTCTGAGATGTTCCTGAGCACTTCATCCCCTGCTTCATGGCCATAGGTATCGTTGACATCCTTGAACCTGTCCAGATCGATGTAGAGGAAGGCACAGTGATTCCCCGTCTCCCGGCAGGAAGAGAGAATACGTTCCGCCTGATGCAGCCCCCAGGTTCTACTGAGGGCTCCGGTCAGCTGATCTTCTCTCGCCAGCGACCTGATATAACGTAAGCGGAACGATTTTTGGAACCAGAAGGCTGCAAGCAGGATGCTTAAGAGGCTGATGAGTATGAATATAACGATGAGCTCGATCGCATTCAGGAGAAAGCCCTGTCTGGTAAAGGTCTTCAGGTAGGATTCTGAATAGAAGGAGACAAGGGTCCAGGAGACTTCCTCTGCGCAGGAAGCGCAGTCCATGATGGTCGTGTAAGAGGAAGAGGTCTCTCTGAATGGGTAGATGTGATGAAATATGTAGAGTCCATCCTCCGAGAGAGTGAAGCCTTTCTCCTTCGTCCTCACTTTCTCAGCCAGAGCTTCATCCATGAACGAAAGAGTCATGTCCTCACCGTTGCCGGGGAAGAGGTAGGCGAATTCATATTCAGGGTTCCGGTCGTTGATGAGGAAATGCCCCTGCTGGTTGAGGAGAAAGAACTCGGAGGGATAGGTTTCAGTCACCTTTCGTATGAGATCAAACAGAGTGTCTGCACGATAGGAAATCGCCACCATGCCACTCGGCTCTCCCTCTGCTGTGAACAGGGGAGTTGCGATTCTCAGTACGGGAGTATGGGGAAGACGGTACTTCTCCCCCTCCATCGCAAGGGTGAGGGAAGTGAGATAGAGACTGCCGCACTCGAGAGCTGCAGCTGAGACATACTGTGTATCTTTCCCGAGGGATTCGGCCGGCAGGGCTGAGGCAGTTTCCCCGGTGCGTACAATCTTCAGTATTTCATCGCCACCGCTCTCGAGCAGAGTAATCGCATCATACCCGCTGTGGTGCGTGCTCACCTGGGTGAAAAGGTTCCTGAACTGCGCTTTCTGCTGCTCCTGCAGAGGCGGTCCGTCCAGTGATGCTATGTACTCACTGAGGATGAAGAGGTCCTCCGCCGAGCGTTGGAAAGCATCCTGAACCGAAATGGAGGTCACCTCGAAATAGGCCTGCTCCTGATTCACGAGTTCCTCAATCACAATCTGTCTGTTCCGGCTCGACTGGATCAGGTAGAAGGCTGTGAATAGGCAGGACAGAATGAAAAAAATAATGAGAGCGATGAGGGCGATACGTATTCTGTCCCCGCGGGATTTGAGATGGCTTGTAAATCGCACACTCAGTTTATCCATATCTTTACTATGGAACCTGTGACATGATTTGTCCACCTGCAATCTCTCTCTCATAGAAGATTAGGAATCAAAACCTCTCCCCTAACCTCCATTCTCCGGTGAAAGCTACTGGATTGCCGACTGATTCTCGGCTACACTGAGACCGGGCGGACACCATGAAATACAGACTTCCTTCCTTCGGTTTCAATTCACTGTTCTCGCGGATTCTCATCTCGTTCACGATTCTCATGTTCGTTCCCCTCATCACGCTCCTGATCATCGTACTCACCTTCGGGAACAATACCCTCCTCAGTACGATCAGGGAGCAGAATGAGAATAACACCGCTATCGCGGCGGAAAGGATGCGGACGCTGGTCGCCGACTACCGTCACAGGGCATACGCCATCAGCAGTGACGAACTGATCCATGCGGCCGTCACCCACACACGTGAGGTTGATTCACCGGTATTCAGACAGCTGTTCTCCCTCATGGAGGGCGAGACGTATAAGGCGGTGGCCTCGGTGGTTTCCCTTGACGGAAGAACGAGGCTCTCCACACATATCTTCCCCGAGCAGTACGATGTGAGGTATCACAGCAATGAAAACACTCCCTTCTTCGAAGTGAACCGTCTCAGGGACTCAAACGCATCGATCATCTCGACGGACTACCGCTATCTGACACAGCAGCACTCCCTCGTCCTCCTCAACATCCTCCGTCCCATGAGAAATGAATCAGGCGAGATCGCAGGCTATGTCGCCCTCGATATCAATCAGACAGCCCTGGAACCTATCGCGGCTGACCTCGGGTTCAGTGATCTCCTCCTCATCGACAATTCAAGCTACCGGGTAAGTTCTCTGATCCATGTAGATAAGAATGGGGACTTCTCACTCTTTCCCGCCCTCGAACCGGTCAAGCTTCCGGTGGGAAAGACCACCACCTTCTCAGGCTCCTCCATCATCTCCTTCGAACCGATAGGGGGAACTTCCCTCGTCATCGCAGGGGTTGTGGAAACCATCTGGTACCAGTACGCGATGAAGCGTCTGCTGCAGATCATGGCGGCTCTCATGATCCTCTCTACCCTGATAGCGGCAACCTTCTCCCTCATCATCTCGAAGAGTATCGGAAGACCGATCGATCACCTTGCAAGACGGATGGAGAATATAGATACCCTTATGGGGGAACCGATTCCGCATGAATCGGGGATCAGAGAGATAGAACTGCTCGAGAAAGCCTATAATTCCATGATCACCCAGATCACATCCCTCCTCCGCCTTACACGGGAGGAGGAGGCAAAACTCGCCCAGGCAGAGAAGAAAGCGCTCCTGGCTCAGATGAACCCCCACTTCCTGTACAATACCCTGAACACGATCAACAGCCCTGGCGAAACGGGAGAAACAGAAGGAGATAGAGCTCATCGCCGTAAAACTCGGCAAGCTCCTCAGAGATACGGTAGACAATACGGCGGATGAGGCAACCCTCGAAGCCAGTTTCTCACTTGTCGACAGCTACCTCACGATCCAGAAGATCAGGTTCGGAGATAAACTGAAGGCAACCCTTTCTCTCGACCCCTCCCTCAGGGAGGTGAAGACGCCGAAACTGATCATTCAGCCTCTCGTCGAGAATGCTCTCATTCACGGCCTTGAGGAGAAAATAGGAGAATGGATCCTTACCCCCGGTCCCGTGCCTACAGGGATGCTGAAGCATGTGTCATCAGGGTGGAGGACAACGGAGTGGGCTTTGACACCTCGATTCTTGACCTGAGATCGCCGGAGAGTCACCACGTAGGCCTTCAGAATGTGTATCAGCGGCTCCGCCTGAGGTACGGGGATCGTGTATCATTTTCACTGGAGTCCGAAGCAGAAAAAGGTACCGCGGTTACGATAACCATAGAGGAGGCAAGATGAACTCAGGAACACCGACTGCATTTACCGTTCTCATAGTAGAAGATGAACAGATTGTCAGGGAGACGCTTGCCGAGGATGTCCTCTTCGAGACACTAGGCCTGCAGGTGATTGCGACAGCAGAGAACGGCATCGAGGGAGAACAGCTTATCAGGAGACTTGAACCTGACATCGTCATCACCGATATCAGACTCCCCGGGCAGGATGGACTTTCCATGATAGAACGTACCGGGATCACCCATGCCATCGTATTATCGGGTCATGCAGACTTCTCCTTCATGAGAAAAGCCATTCAGCTCGGGATTGTCGATTATCTGAAAAAACCTCTAGATGAAGAAGAACTGATACATACCCTCTCCTCTCTTATTGAGAAACTGAAGAGCGAGGAGGAAGATATCGCAAGACTGACAATCGATGAGCTCTCCACGCATGAGATCCTTCTCCCCTCAAACGTACACCATCATATCGTGGATTCGGCCATCTCCTTCGTGGCCGCACATTACAAGGAGCCGATCGGACTGCATGAGACGTCACTGGCTCTCCAACTCAGCGACTCTCACCTCTCCAGAGTATTCAAGGAAGTGACCGGCATCAACTTCCTCGGCTATCTCATAGCCTACCGGATCAATATGTCCTCTCCGCCTGCTTTCAGAAGCGGGGAACACAATCACACAGGTAGCGACATGTTCGGGGTTCCTGAATGCCGGGTACTATACGAAGATGTTCAAAAGGTATTATCAGATGACCCCGTCCCAGTTCCGGGACGAGGTACTCTCAGGCACGTGAAAGCGCCCTTCAGAGGAGCAGAGACTCCAGCTCTGAAACTCTCTGTCTTCTCTGATCAAAGAGGATCCCCTCGATACCGAGGGCGGCTGCCGCATCGATATTCTCCTGCATATCGTCGATGAACACAACCTCGTCCGGTACGCAGGACTCTGAAGAGAGTATTGATTCAAAAAAACGCAGGGAAGGGTTTTGAGAGTCCGAGTCGGTGGGAGAGATAGACAGCATCGAACAGGGAGAAGACTCCCATCCTCTCTATTACCTTTTCATGAGGCTCGAAGGTATTGCTTCCTGCAACGACACGTCTTCCTCTCTCCCTCAGGTTGCCGATCAGCTCACGGATCCCCTCCACCACACAGGGAGTGAAGGTGATCTCGAACAGGTCAGGGGGGACCTGGATTCCGAAAAGAGAGTGTACATGAGAGAGATAGTCAGGCACACTCACCACCCCATCCATCATGGGATGCAGATAGTGGTGATAATCTCTCTTGAAATCATCGTACGGCAGGCCAAACTCTTCACTGATCCTATGCAGCATGGAGATGTTCCCCAGAACCACATTTCCTATATCAAAAATATAGAGAGGCTTATCCTTTGCGGGATTCATAGACAGCCGAACCTCCGATAAAGTACTTGCTGAGGAAGCCGAAGAGGAGGAACATCGGAATGGAAGCAAGAACAGCTACCGCCATCATCGCTCCCTCGTCAGTCATCTTTTCCTCGGCGAATTTCGAGATATACAGAGGCACCGTCTTCATCTTCTCTGACTGGGTTACCAGCAGGGGCCACAGAAGATTATCCCACTGGGCACGGAAAGAGAGAATCGACAGGGTGGCGACTACAGGAGCACAGTTTGGAAAGACGATCGACCAGAAGATCTTGAACTCTCCCATCCCGTCGACACGTGCCGCATCGAGGAACTCGGAGGGAAAGGTCGTCAGGTACTGACGCATCTGGAATACTCCGAAAGCGCTCACGAGGAAGGGCAGGATCAACCCGGCGTAGGAGTTCTGCAGGTGCATGCCTGTCGCTACCATGTAGAGCGGAATCATAATAGCCTCGAAGGGAATCATCATCGTTGCCATGATCAGCATGAATACCAGATTCCGTCCCCTGAATTTGAACTTTGCCAGCCCGTATCCAGTAATGGAGGCAATCAGTACCGTTGTCATCGCCACCGTAAGAGAGACTACCAGTGAATTGAAGAGATTTCTCACAAACATCCACTGCCCGTCATTTCCCCGGATGGCCTTCAGGTAGTTGGAGACTTTCAGTGTCTCGGGAATCCAGCTGAACGGCATCTTCAGAATCTGGGAACGTTCCATGAACGAACTGCTCAGCATGAATATGAGCGGTGTCACGGTAAACAGGAGTACCAGGATCAGAATACCATGGATAAGCACGGTGGAAGGTGTGATTTTTGAGCGTCCCTGAACAATCATATGCTTTCCCTCCTAATACTCGACATCGTCGCTCTTCGAGAACCGGAACTGAACCCAGGTCAGGATGAGCATAATAAGGAACAGGACGATACTCATGGCGCTCGCACGTCCGATACGCTGGTTCCGTATTCCCGTTGTATAGATGTTCAGCGTCATGACATTGATCGGTGCCCTCGGAGCACCACCCTGAACGAACAGATACTGGGTAGAGAAGGTTCTCAGGCACTGAAGCATCGCCATGATCGAAACGAGCACGACCGTCGGCTTCAGAAGAGGGAGCGTAATTCGCCAGAATGACTGCCAGGGAGAAGCTCCATCGATCGTAGCCGCCTCATACATCGTGGGAGGGATCGAGGCCAGTCCGGTAACGAACAGCACGACGAAGTACCCGATATATTTCCAGAAATAGACGATCATCGTCGAGAGCTGTACCATCGTCCTGTCTGCGAGCCATTTGTGGTCTACTCCGGAACTCATCGTGATGAAATTCATCAGCTGGTTCGCGAGACCTCTCGGGTCAAACAGCAGCAGCCAGATCGTTGCTGCTACGACCGAAGAGATGACAGCCGGAGTATAGAACGCTATCTGATAGAAACCTCTCAGCTTTGTCCGTGATACCGTAGTGAGGAAGGTCGCAAGGATGAGCGAGACAATCACGATGGGGATGAAGGTTCCGAGAGTGAAGACAAATGTCGCCCTGACAGAATTGAAGAAATCGGGACTGGTGAAGATATAGGCATAGTTGCCGAATCCGAGGAATTCGGGAGGACGCAGCGAGAGAACCTTTTTATCGAACAGACTGGTTACCATCGCATTGAGAATGGGGTAGAAGCTGAAGAGCGAAAAAAAGACGATTGAGGGGATGGTAAATGCGAGTCCCCAGCGTGCTGTTTTCTTCTCGATTCCTATATAGCGGTGTTTCATCGGACCTTTCCTTATAAGAGGAGGGCAGAAAAACTCTGCCCTCCTCTCTGTTTCAGGGACTTAACGGATCTCGTCAAGAAGCTCCTGAGCGCTTCTCTTGAGAGTTGCCAGTGCCTTTTCAGGAGTTTCTCCCGAGAGCATGACAGATTCTACTGCAGAGCGGATGAGTGTCTGGAACTCGGCACTTGCCTCTCCATAGTAGACGATGTGACCTCTTTCGAAGTCCTTGGTGAACACGTCACTGAACGGCATGTTCTTATAGGTGTCGCTATTGAGCAGGTCCTGTGTAGGCTGGATGATATTCACTTCCTTCAGGTACTCTTCTCCGTGAGAGAGCATGTAGGAGACAAATTCCCAGGCAGCCTTCTGGGTTGCAGGAGAGCTCTGAGCGTTGACCATGTAGTAATGACCATAGTAGGAAGCCGCAACGTCCTTCACTGCATCCTCGAAGACGGGGAACGGAATGACCATCCAGTCATCGCTGTTGTAGAAGTCCGGGTTGTCAGCCTTGATACGTCCCTGCTGGTACAGTCCGGTATGGGCCATTGCAAGGTCGTTGTTGTTCATATTGAACAGCTTTCTGGCGTTCGTGTAGGTGGGAGAACCGAGGTTTCTTCCGCTTGGGCCCCCAGTCCTGCATGAAGGAGAGGAACTTCAGCCATGCATCTTCACCGACGATCGCAGTTGTGCCGTCGTCGCTGATCAGCTGACCGCCGAGTTGCTCAACCATCGGAAGGAAGGCTACCAGATAGTAGGGATAACGGAAATCGAATCCACGGCGGACGAGGATATCTCCGTCACGGATGACGAGCTTGTCGGAAACTTCCACCATCTCTTCCCAGGTCTTGGGATAATCGGTGTCAGGGTTGAGTCCTGCATCCTTGAATACACCCTTATTGACGTAGATACACCAGTTGGTGAGTTCGAGAGGCAGTCCGTAGATCTCTCCGTCCAGCGTCACGGGATCAAGCATCCCTTTCGCGTAGGCACCGATCAGTTCACTCTTGCTGCCATAGCCTGCAGCCTCGAGATCGATCGGAGCGACACGTGCGTTCGCGATATACTGATATTCATCCTCGATGGAGAGGTTGAAGATATCGGGTCCGCTGTTCGCTGCGAAAGCTGTCTGAACGAGCTCGATCATCTTTCCTGATGCCTGAGTCGTTCTTTCAATGGTGATGTTCGGGTGAGTTGCCTCGAACTCTTCGATATAACGGTCTTCGAGAGCTGTTCTGTTCGGGTCTTCATGAGTCCAGAACTGAAGCGTGATCGGACCGGTTTCTTCCTTGGCTCCGGCTGCAAAAAGCATGGATGCCGCAAGGAGAAGAGTAAGGGCGAGCAATAATCCTTTTTTCATATGATTCCTCCAAATTGGAATGAGATACTTCAAGTATCCCATCCAACCTCAGAAAACCGCAATATAACAAATTTTAGATTATTGGAATAACTTTGCCCTACAGCTTGTAATCTCCTGCCTTGATCCAGTTTTTCTTCCTCATGAAGTTACTGATCAGGAGAGAGAGAAGACCGGGAAGAAGGAAATGAAGAAGCACGATCTTCCACCAGGATTCAGGTCCCATAACAGCGAGCGTATTTATCTGCCCCACGAGTCCGCTGGTTCCCATACCTGCCCCGGCGGCATTGTTCTGCATCTGAAAAAGAGTTGTTGCGAAGGGACCGAGAATAGCGGCCGTCAAGGTAGGCGGAACCCAGATTCTCCAGTTCTTCACGATATTCGGCACCTGAATCATACTCGTTCCGAGCCCCTGTGAGATAAGACCGCTCACCTTGTTCTCCTTGAACCCGCTCATCGCGAAACCTACCATCTGAGAGGCGCAGCCGACGGTGGCGGCTCCTGCGGCAAGCCCGCTGATCCCGAGAGATATACAGATCGCGGCAGAGGAGATAGGAAGGGTCAGAACCATCCCTACTACTGCAGCAACGAGAATACCCATGGGAATGGGATACAGTGTGGTCAGCGTGTTGATGAATTCACCGATGAGTTTCATCAGCATGGCGACATAGGGAGAGAGGAAGATACCGGTCAAGCCTCCTGCCGAGATAACGACGATGGGAACCAGAAGAATATCGAACTTGGTTTTCCCTGCAACTCTCCGTCCTATCTCAGCACCGATGAGTGAAGCAAGAAGAGCTCCGACAGGTTCTCCGATGATCACCTTGACGACAGCGGCTCCTTCAGCCACGAAGGTTCCGGCTCCGAGGGCCCCGGTAACCGCAGAAGCAAAAACGACGAGTGCGGGCGCTCCGGTAGCCAT
>CAXXSP010000064.1:0-10476 GCA_963676605.2 Sphaerochaetaceae bacterium
CACTCCTGAGTTCCCCGAATTTACTCAACTCTCCCAGGTCTGGGGAAAGGTGCACTCCGGAGTGTTCATCGCACTGGCCCTCGTTGTCATCCTCTGGTTCCTGCTGTACAAGACAACATGGGGATTTGAGCTCAACATGATCGGTAAAAATCCAGTCGCTGCACGGTATCAGGGAGTGTCAATCGAGAAGAGCATCGTCATCGCACTGCTGATCAGCGGAGCGATTGCAGGGCTCGCAGGTTCTCTCAACACCGTCGCCATCACGCACCGCCTGACCCGAGGGGTCAACGCAGGGTATGGTTTCACAGGCATCATCATTGCATGGATGTCGAACCTGAACCCCTTCGCATCTATCATCGTCGCCATTGTCATGGCTTCTCTCACTACCGGAGCCGATGCTCTGCAGATAGCTATGAAACTGCCTGAATCGATGGGTGCCGTCCTGCAGGGTCTGGTACTTATACCGCTCCTGGCCGGATCGGTATTTCACGACTATCATCTGAAACTGATCAGAGAGGAGGAGTAACCAGTATGGACTTTATCACAAAACTATTGGCGGTAACCATAGCGATGGGTACAAGCCTCACGTATGCCACTCTCGGCGAGATTTACACCCAGAAAAGCGGAGTACTCAACCTTGGTATGGAAGGAATCATGCTCATGGGGGCTCTCAGCGGATTTGCAACAGCGTTCTATACAGCGAACCTGGCTGTTGCCCTGCTTGTAGCGATTCTCACCGGCGGCCTGTTCAGTCTCATTCACGCATTTCTCTCTGTCACCATGCGAGCGAATCAGGTGGTAAGCGGACTCTCGATCACGTTATTCGGTACGGGACTTGCGAACTTCCTTGGTCAGAGACTCGGACCCGAATCAAACAACTTCAACCTGGTCGGGATGAATCTCAGCAGCAAGTTTGACAATATTGCGATTCCGGGACTCGAATCCATACCGGTGCTGGGAGCGTTCTTCGATGTGAGCATTCTCACCTATGCCCTCTACCTTATCATCCCCTTCAGCTGGTTCTTCATGTACAAGACCCGCTTCGGCCTTGCCATACGGGCTGTGGGAGAATCACCCAAGACGGCAACAGCAATGGGGCTCAATGTGAGTGCGATACGATACCTGTATACCGTCATAGGCGGGATGATGGCCGGTCTCGGCGGAGCTTGTCTCTCCTTATCCTTCACTCCATCATGGAATGACGGGATGACGGGGGGAAAAGGATGGATCGTTATAGCTCTGGTAATATTTGCCGGATGGAATCCGGGAAAGGCCGTGATCGGCACCCTCGTGTTCGGGGGAATCACCTCCCTCCAGTTCAGTCTGCAGGCAGCCGGTGTCAAGATGGTGATACCCACTCAGTTCCTCGCTATCGCTCCGTACCTCATCACCTTCTTCACTCTCTCAGTGATGACTATCGCGAACAACAATCGCAAAGGAGCCTTCGCTGCACCCTCAGCACTGGCAGTACCCTTCGCGATAGATGACAAATAAAGCACCGAGGGTGAAAACTACCGGTATAGTCAGGAGATTGGAGGGAAAAAGACCAATCTCCTGCTCACGGTTCATTGACAAGATTTTTAACATACGCTTATGCTTCTGATATTATGTATATTGTAATACTTGGAGCAGGTACCGTCGGAATCCAGCTTGCGAGACAATTGATCGCAGAGAACAAAGACGTTGCACTCATAGAACATGATGCTGACAAGGCACAGGATACAGCAAGCATGCTTGACTGTATCGTGATCAATGATGAGGGAAACAACCTCGACAGCCTTCTTAAGGCAGGAATAGATAAGGCAGATGTCTTTGTCAGCGTGACAGCATCGGATGAGACAAACCTCATAGCCTGCGGTCTGGTGTCGGCTGAATTCCCCCATGTCAAGACGATTGCACGAGTCAGGAATATCGATTACTCACGCACCAAAATGATATCTCACTCTTTCCTCGGCATAGATCATGTCATCAATCCGGAGATTGAAGCGGCTAAGATCATCAGCTATGCGATCACTCATGGGGCAAACAGCGAGATCATGCTCTTCGAGAATGCCTCGCTTCAGATGTAGAGATCTTACGATCAAGAGTGGTTCAATGTTCGTCAACAAGGATCTCAAAACGATCAGGAAGGAGCACGACTTCTCCTTCCTCGTTGCAGCCATCATGCGAAACGACAGTTTCATCATTCCCTCCGGTGATACCCGGATCCTCGAGAATGACCAGATATACTTCCTTTCCACAGCTGAAGGCTTCGAAACGATCTTCCGGATGGAGTTCAAGGAGCGCAAGGAGCTCAATAAGGTACTTATCGTCGGTGGAGGACACATCACTACATACGTAGCGGACCTGCTTCTGTCCAGGGAAGTAGAATCCCTCCCTGAAAGAGGATCCTCTTGTCGTTGAGAGGGGGAAGAAAAAGAAGGGAAAGGGGAAAAAACAGATTCATATCATAGAGCGCGACCTGAAAACGTGTGATGAACTGGCAAAGCGATATCCCCAGGCAATGATAACCCATGCCGATATAACGGAGGATCATTTCCAGGAAGAAGAATACCTGGACGGACAGGACCTCTTAGTCTGCGCGACGAACAATCAGGAGCTGAACCTCATCACAAGCATCTATGCGAAGACTAAGGGTGTAAAGAAAGCTCTTGCACTGGTCAAACGCAACAGCTACCGTACCATGGCACGCAATCTCGCTGTTGATATGACCGTTTGTCTCAATGACACGGTTGTCAACACCATTCTGAAACACATCAGGAATGGGAACATCAAGAACGTGCATGCCCTTCCCGGCGGCAGGCTTGAAGTGATTGAGTTCAGGGTGAGTGAGGAATCGAGTCTACAGGGCAAGTCCATCAGCAAGATCAAACTTCCCGCAAACTCCCTGATAATCTTCATCTCACGCGATGGCCAGGATATCATACCGACCGGCGATACGATAGTGAGGCAGGAGGACCATCTCGTGATGATCCTCGAGAGAAAGTCGATCGCACGTATCGAAGCACTCATCAGCGGGTAATCAGGATGAAGTTCAGCCTTATCATCAACGTCCTGACGATCCTGCTGCTCATCATCGCGGCTTTCATGCTGATCCCTGCAGGCATTGCACTGTATTATGGAGAAATCACGAGTCTGTGGTCTTTCATCATCCCGATTCTCATCCTGCTGCCGCTTGCTGCTCTCAGTTACTTCTCAACCCAGAAAAAACGGGACAAGACGCTCAGTCCCCGTGACGGATTTCTCCTTGTCACCCTTGCATGGGTGAGCGCATCGGCTCTCGGAGCTTTCCCCTTCTACCTCTCAGGAGCCATCCCTTCCTACACCGATGCCTATTTCGAGACTATGTCAGGGTTCACCACAACGGGAGCTTCGATCCTCACTGCGATCGAAGGGCTTCCCTACTCCATCCTTTTCTGGCGAAGTCTCACTCACTGGCTCGGGGGGATGGGAATCGTGGTTCTTACTGTCGCAGTGTTCCCCCTTCTGGGAATCGGCGGCATGCAATTGCTCAAGGCAGAGGCTCCGGGTCCTTCAGTCGACAAGATCACCCCGAAAATCACACAGACGGCAAAAATCCTCTGGCTGATCTATCTCGGCCTTACAGTCATAGAGACACTGCTGCTTATGGCAGGGGGAATGAATCTCTTCGATTCCCTGACTCACACCTTCGGAACCATGGCTACAGGAGGGTTCTCTGTGAAGAACGCGAGTGTCGGCCATTACGACTCTGCATGGATTGATTGGGTCATCACAACATTCATGATTCTGGCAGGAATGAACTTCATTCTCTACTTCAAGCTCCTGACCGGCAAGATCAGGGATATCTTCCTGGACACGGAAATGAAAGCCTATCTGACAATCTTCCTGGCAGCATCTGTTGCCATCACATTCTCACTGGTGAACAACGGGGTGTATCGGAACTTCAGCGAAGGGCTTAGGTTTGCAGCATTCCAGGTGGCATCGATTCTAACGACAACGGGCTATGCAACGACCGATTTCGACCTGTGGCCTGCTTTTGCAAAGATCGTTCTGTTTCTCATGATGTTCATCGGAGGCAGTGCCGGATCGACCGGCGGAGGAATCAAAGTCGTCAGGATCGTCACACTCTTCAAGCTGGCAGGTCGCGAACTGAAACGGTTCATTCACCCGAGGGGTGTCTTTCACCTGCGACTGAACCGGCAGGTCCTCAGAAATGACATCATCAGTGTCATTACCGGATTCGTCTTCCTGTACATGGTAGCGCTTCTCACCACAACAGTTGTTGTAGCCTTCGGAGGATATGATATCCTCACCTCCTTCTCCACAGCACTGGTGACGGTAGGCAACATCGGACCGGGTTTCAGCAGAGTAGGACCTACTATGAACTACGCATTCTTCCAGGGGTGGATTAAATGGTTCCTCAGCTTTGCCATGCTTCTCGGGAGACTTGAGATCTACACAGTCCTTGTGGTACTGACTCCCTGGTTCTGGAAAAAGAACTGAACCGCCTTCTGATCGGACCATCACACCTCAGGTGATCTTGTTGTGAAAGTAATACCTTACCTTCTTCACACTCATCGTTATGACGATGAATGCGCACAGAAGGAGTGAGATGACGAAGAGACTGAAAGACCAGGACAGGAGGCTCTCACTCTCTTTCCATCTCAGGGCAAAGAAATCGGCCGGCTACGGTACTGAGTGATGCAGAAAAAAGGAGCATCAGAGTCATCTCTGTGATCGAAGGGTGCCCTTTCACGAACCGGATGAAGGTTGCGCACAATGTGATGATCACCACTGAGACAACGGGGGACCCCTACGGGGAGAAACCAGGTGAGAGTACGATGTGTGAACAGGTCGAAAAGTGCAAGTGATGCAAGAAGGACCAGAACACTGATGATGATACGTACCGCAATCGGTATACTGCGGTACAGCATAAAGACACTGAAAGTATAGAAGAGGATGAGCCCGGTAAAAGGATAGGCGACCCAGGTGAAATGCATGTCATGAGAGTCTGCCACTATCAGTGTCAGAATAGTGAGAAGAGAATACCAAGTCGCTATATTCCGGTAATTCAGCGTAAAGAAAAGAAAAACAAGAAAGAATGATGTACCGGTAACGATATAGGCGATCGGCCTCCAGAACATCAGAACCGACCCGAAAGCGGCTCCGGTGATGGTAAGAGTGAGGATGGCTATGGCAGCAAAGGTGAGGATCAGTTCTGTAATTCCCTGCCTGTACTTGTCTAGCCGGAGAGACCGCCTGACACTGTCGTAGGAAGGAGAGGGAAAGAGGCTCTCCTCCTTCTCTCTGATGATCTCTTTCGGTGCGATAACCTTCCTGCCACACAGCGGACAGCTTTGTGTCCCCGGGGCCAGTTCGACACCGCATTCGACGCAATATGCCATACTACCTCCTATCCATTGGAATCAACGGTCACTTTCAGTCCCTTGCGCACAAGATGCACCAGCAGGAGCCTCTCAAACTCTCTGTTGTGTGCAAGGATTGAGGTGATGTTCAATACGAGTTGTCCCTTGGCACTGATAACAGCAAGGGCGAACTTGTTCTTCTGACTTGGAGAGAGAGAGAAGTCAACCCTTCTGACATCCTCCTCCATACCGTCAGGAAGCGTCACATTGCCGAGATTACTGATCACCGACGAATAGATTGTGTCTCCATAGGAATCGCTGAGAAGCTTCATGAGTGGACGCTTGAGAATATTCGGTGCATACCGTATCAGAGGAATTCTTCTCCCGGCAACGTTTCGGGAAATCTGGAGGGAGAGAGCTTTCTCGTTCACCTTTCCTCTCATCTGATGATAGACACTCTTAACAATCTCCTCGAAGGAATAGGTGCCGAGATTCGTATCCAGCCCGACCACAACGAAAAGAGTGAAGTTTCTCAAGGACTTCGACCCGTAAATCCTGCGTATGTTGACTGGAACACTCAGACGGACAGGCTTCCACCTCTTTTCACTCTGTACTGTGAGCTTCTGCAGCTCCTGCAGTGTGGAAAGAACTTCGCACACAAGATACTCAGTAATGGTCAAAGACCATTTCTTCGCCTGTTCCTTGACCTGTTCAACATCCATCACCGCACTGACGAGTGAGTGGTCATCACTGTAGTGTGCTCCCTTCGGATTATAGTGGAAAGCACGCGATTCGAGATCGAATACAGACTTCATCGGACGATATATCTTCGCAAAGGAATCTTCTGTCTCCTGAGGATCGACCGGTTCGCCGGGAAGAAGCACCTGTGGATCAGCATCTACAATGTTGCCTCTCTTGCCTCAGGTATTCAGCTACAAGCGACTTCAGGAAGGTAATGCCGCCGGTGCCGTCGTGTGAGAGCATGAAAATACTCAACAGCAATCCTGTGCTCGGTATAAAAAACTTTGAACATATATCCGTTGGCACCCTTTCTGAGATCAAGGTATCCGCAGGGAGCACTCACCTCCTCATAGACCTCGAGAGGTCTGTTGTTATTCATCAGATAGTACCAGAAGAATCCGCTGTGAATACGGTGAGAGAAGTAGGGAAAGCGGGGCATGAGAGCATTGAGGGCAGCCAGGAGGAGGTCTTTCTCGACAGGCACATAAAGATCCATAGAGATCCTGAAGACATGCGTATTGAACCGCGCTACAGTCGGGGGATAGATGACAGCCGAGGTATCCAGTGGTATCGGTTCACTACCTGCTTGGTGCATACCTTAAGCTTAGTGAAAAGCAGCACAAAGCGCAATGAAATGTTGACAGGAATCGTAAAGAGTATATAATTAGACTAGCTAATGATTAGTATACCTAATCATTAATGGAGGCTACATGGATTCTTTCATACGGTTCCAGTCTATACTCACACGGCTCAGCGGGACACCATTCACCGCGAAACTCGGAGAATTCTATCGTGGAGAGACTGCGGTCCTCAGAGCTATAGAAGCCCTCATTGATTCAACGGGTTCAGCGCACCCTTCTACACTGGCGGCATACCTCCAGATCACGCGGCCGAGTGTCACCAGTGCTCTATCCTCTCTGGAAAGAAAGGGACACATCACCCGATCAATCGGTTCGAGAGACCGGAGAAGAATTGAAGTGTACCCTACCCGGGAGGGCAGGCAGAGACTGAAAGAGACTGCCGAAGAGGTAGATCAGTGGTGTTCCATGATGCTTCGTTCCATGGGCGAAAATCGTTTTCACACCTTCCTTTCGATCATTGAGGAAGGTCTGGATATCATGGATATACGGGAGTAAGGGATGAAGGTTCTGGTTACCGGCGCCACCGGACACATAGGGACTGTACTGGTCAAAGCTCTGAAGAAACGGGGAGACAGTGTGACGGCCTTTGTTCTTCCCTGTGCGGATATTTCAAGGATCTCTCCCTATTGCGATCATATTCTATACGGTGATGTCAGAGACCGGGATTCCATCACCATCGCATGCAAGGGTATCGACGTTCTCTTCCACAGCGCGGGCATCATCGACATCAGTGGAACAGCAAAGGGACGTATGATGATGAGAGACATCAACGTAGGCGGTGTCAAGAATGTCCTTGAAGCGGTGAAAAAAGAGCATGTCAGCCGTCTGGTCTATATAAGCAGTGTCCATGCATTGCCCGAGAGACCTCAAGGGGAAGTTATACGGGAAAGCCGTGTATTCGACATCAGGAGCATCCGCGGTGCCTATGCAAAGAGTAAGGCGGAGGGGACACGCTGTGTGCTGGAGGCAGTGAAGGCAGGGTGTGACGCTGTCATCATTCACCCTTCCGGCATCATAGGACCGGACGATTATCAGATGGGTCATATCGCTTCCATGATGACGCGCTACCTGCAGGGAGCCCTTCCTGCTTCACCTCCGGAGGATACAATTTCGTCGATGTCAGGGATGTCGCCGACGGGATCCTGAAGGCACAGGAACTGGGTCGAAGCGGAGAATCCTATATCCTTGCCGGAGAGTATCATTCGGTTGCAGAGCTGTTCAGACTGATGAAGGAACTCAGCGGGTCTCACAAACACCTCACCTGTATCCCCCGCTGGCTCGCCCTCGCGGTGAGTCCCTTTGCGCTTCTCCATTACCGGCTCTGGCACATCAAACCTCTGTTTTCCCCTTATGCGATTTCCACACTGGCAAGCAACAGCAACTTCAGCAGCAAGAAGGCGGAGACTGAGCTGCACTACCACACGAGGAGTTTTCGCCAGAGTATAGAAGACACAATCCTTTGGTGTCAGTCTGTCATGAAAAAGCACCGCCACACGAAAAACCAGTCATAGACTGCCCTCATTCTCTTACAGACCAATCACCATCCATACGGCCATGAAGTATCCCTGGTGCATGAAAAAAAATCCCCTGCAGAAGCTTCCATGCCATGCAGGGGACGTATACACATAGGAGAACCGATTAGAACAGCATCTTCTGGTCTCATATTCCTCAAGAGGATAGTGAGCGAGGACGTAGTCCATATCCTTATCTCCACGGCCTGAAAGGTTGATCAGGATTGTATCGTCCTTACTTCTCTGACCGGCTGTCTTGATGGCATATGCGACTGCATGTGCGCTCTCAAGGGCTGGGATGATACCTTCAAGACGAGACAGATCGTAGAATGCGACGAGTGCCTCCGGTCACTTGCCTTGACATACTTAACCCTTTCGATGTCTTTCAGGTGACAATGTTGAGGTCCGACACCAGGATAGTCCAGCCGCTGGCTATTGAATAGACTGGCAGAGGTTCGCCCGCATCATCCTGAAGGAGATAGCATTCGAACCCGTGGATCGTTCCCTTCTTCCCGTAGGTGATCGTCGCGGCATGGTCTCCGGTGGCACTTGACCGCCCTCCGGTTCAACACCGTAGATTTCCACTTCCGGGTCGTCAAGAAAACCGCTGAACAGCCCGATCGCATTGGAACCTCCTCCCACACAGGCCATCAGGGTATCGGGAAGTGCTCCCGTCATGGTCAGGAACTGTTCCCTCGCCTCTCGGCCGACGACACTCTGAAAATCTCTGACCATCATCGGGAAGGGGTGAGGACCGACAACTGAACCAATGGCATACATGGTTGTGACAGGATCCTGCAGGTAAGCGACGAAGGCAGCATCCACTGCGTCTTTCAGCGTGTGAGTTCCCTGATTGACCGGGATGACCCGTGCCCCAAGCACCTTCATCCGATGAACGTTCGGGGCCTGCTTCTCCACATCGATCGAACCCATATAGATATCGCACTCGAGACCGACAAGGCTGCAGCGGTTGCCAGAGCCACACCATGCTGCCCTGCCCCGGTTTCAGCGATTACCTTCTTCTTTCCCATTTTCTTTGCAAGAAGAACCTCGCCCAGACAGTGGTTGATCTTGTGGGCGCCGGTATGGTTGAGATCCTCTCTCTTCAGATAGATCTGCGCACCGCCCAGGGCTGCAGAGAGACGTTTTGCATGATATACCGGAGAAGGACGTCCCGTGTAGGTCTGCTGGAGTCTTGTGAGTTCATTGATGAAGTCACTGTTCTCCTTTATCTCCATGTAGCTGGCAGTGATATCATTCATGATGGCGACCAGATCGGGAGGAAGAACCATCCCTCCGTATTCTCCGAAATATCCCTTCTCATCGGGCATCTGCATATTCAATCCACCGGTTGCTGCTTTACTCATTATGGTACTCCTTCAGGATCTGTTTCATCTGAGATCCTTCCTGTTTCAGTATCTTACTTCCCCGTGTGATCTTACACAGACTTATGCCAAGATCCCGGCAATTTCCCGTTGACTCTTTCCTTCGTACAGGTCTTTCATGAGTCGCCAACGAAGCGCAAAGTCATACTTTTCCCGTTCAGTGAACAGTTCATTGAACAGTGTTCGCATCTCCAGGGTCGTCGAGGTCTTCACGAAGACTTCGATTATCTCATCAAGATCGGTCATAGACGTATCTCCTGTGACCGTACGTTACTATACATAGAAACACTTGTCAGAAGAAGTTCCAAAAAGAGTGAAGATTGCGGTTTTACAGCAGTCCGAAGCGGAATCCATCGAGCGCTTCAAGTACTCCGCCGGCTATGGCTCTGCCCTTATCGCTGATGGTGAAACAATGCTCCACATCACCTCTGGGGTCAACATCTCCGATCTTGAAACCACCGGAACAGTAAGCCCGTCATCAAGAATACCGCGCAGTACTCCGTCCAGAGGAGAAAGAACCTCCACCCCGTCGATTCGTGCGACAACATCTCCTTCCTTGACGATATCTCCGATCCTTCTCACACCAGTGAACACCCCGGCCACCTTTGAATGTATCACCCGCCTTGCCGATTGTCCCCCGATAACCCCGGGCACTCCTGTATTGGTGCTGCTCACCATCAGTGATCACCGAACGAGATAGTGGCCACGATTAGTCTCCACGACCACGTGACAGTCTTTGCCTGCACTGAAACCGGCCCGAGAGCGATGACGAAGGGAGCCATCCCCATGTGGGTGCCGAGGTTTTTCTTGGCAATGATAGCGTCAACGACACACAGCGGATGCATCTCCT
>CAXXSP010000065.1:0-110223 GCA_963676605.2 Sphaerochaetaceae bacterium
AACCGTACACAGAATTATGAGATATCTGTTGAATCTAGACATGGCATATCCTCCTCTTTCATAGCTTCAGTATGAGAGAGGAGATGAATAGAAAACACCTGAGAAACATACCTATTCTTCTAGGTATCTCTACCTGAGGCCTCCTCTGAAGCTCTCTGAGAGAGGGGGCAGATCTCGGCAGAAGGGAGAAATGAGGAAATGTACATCAGATGACAGAACAGCCTCTGCTCTTCAGACGCGAAGGAGAGCAAAGGGGGAGTGATACGGAGATTTCGGTAGCTAGAGAAGAACTTCTTCGAGCAGCGGCTGCTCGAAACTGACAGGACGGAGGTTGTCTGAAAGTACCTTTGTCAGGTATGCCCTGTCGAGCCCGAGATCATAGGTGAGACGAACCAGCAGGTCCTCGGGAATCAGGTTCTGCTCACAGAAGAGGTAGACGAGCGCCTTCTCCGCGAGAGCTCCGGGCAGGAGGGAATTGAGGAAGATATCGGCATCCTCCCTGTCACTGTACCGTTCCACGATATGCTGATACAGGAGAGAGTCTTCTACATGGTGGGTGAGAGCATAGAGCTCTGCTTTCAGCGGTTCCACCTCTCCCCTGTTTGCCGCTTCTCCAAGCGGTTTGAGCGTGAAGAAGGTATACTCCTTCCCCGGAAGATAGTGATGGGTATCACATCGGGAACAGTAGTTCGGACTGAGCGATGACTCCTTATGAATGTCACCTCCGACAATAATGAGTGGATCGAAGTAGAGTGCGGGACACTCCTTTCCGTCAATACTGTAGTAGCGGTAGGTGTAGAAAGCATCCTTCATACAGTCGGGGTGTTCACAGTACGCGGTGAGCGGTATCACGTCTGTCGCGATATCGAGCATCAGACGTGCTGTCGAATTGAAGATATCTCTCCTGAAATTCAGGATAAGAGTGGGGAAGATGAAGAGGATGCCTCTCTCCAGTGAATGGTTACGCACCACGTACGCAAGCCGTTCATCAAAGAAAGAAGCCTCATCGATAATGAACGTCCCGATATCAGGATGGTCGGCCAGGACCGTCTCCAGCCCGAACGAGTCGAGAATATGGGCGATATTCTCCCCACAGCAGACATACCCGCCCCGGTAGGCAAGTGCATCTTCCGGATACTCGGAAAAACGGTCAGTGCTGATCTGGCTTCCCACGAAGAAGACTTTCCGGCGGTCAACGCCGTTCGTGCTCGTCATGCGGGCTATCACATCGCTTTTTTTCTGCGCGATGGCCGCATCGCGCCAGACTCTGGCGGAGAACTCGGTCTTGCCCGATCCCATCGGACCGATGACCAGCACCCTCCGTCCCGGGAGGGTGAAGTCGAAGTGAGTGAATGTCTCATGTACGGTGATGGAGGGGAATCCGAGAGATTTCAGGAAATCGTCAGGAAGTGCTCCGCCGTTCTCAGTACGCGGCATCTGATGATGCTCCCTGGATGATGGCAATACCGCTGCTTGTTCCTAGCCGCGTTGCTCCTGCAGCGATCATAGCTTCGGCGGTCTCAAAACTTCTCACGCCTCCGCTCGCTTTCACTCCAAGTGCATCTCCTACCACCTTTCTCATCAGGGCAACATCCTGCTCGGTCGCTCCTCCGGTAGAGAAGCCGGTGGAGGTCTTCACGAAATCGGCTCCGGCACTGACGCTGAGACGACAGGCTGTCTCCTTCTCCTCGTCACTGAGGAGGCAGGTCTCGATGATCACTTTGAGAAGCTTGCTTCCGCAGGCTTCCTTCACGAGTGCGATGTCATGCTCAACCTCATCAAGACGGCCTTCCTTGAGAAGCCCCACATTGATCACCATATCGATCTCATCTGCACCATCCTTCACAGCACGCGCGGCCTCGAACGCCTTGCTCTCGCTGTTCATCGCCCCGAGGGGGAAACCGACAACAGTACAGACCGCGACATCGGTTCCTTCAAGCTCTGAAGCTACGAGGGAGGTCCAGCAGCTGTTCACACAGACTGAGGCAAAGTTGTGTTCTTTCGCCTCCCGGCATATCTGCATCACTGCATCACCGGTCGCATTGGCTGCCAGAATCGTATGGTCTATATATCGTGCAATCTCTTCTTTTGAAATCATGAGGGTTTTCTCCTTTGCATCTGTGCGTGTATCGCAGTGATGCTTACTTGATTTTTCCGCATCATACAGCTACTGTCAACCATATGATACTTGAAAAAATCGCAGATAACTACCTCTGGTTTCTTATGGCCATTCTGGTCCTGAATTTCTCTCAGCGAAAGCACTACCCGCGAAGCGCACACAAGAGAATCGCAACACTGATCGTGGCAGGCTTAGCCATGGTCTACCAGGTTCTGATATCAGTCATACTTGCCCGCGGATGGCCTCACTACCTCGCCATCGCGGCTCTTATCCCGACTCTTGCTCTGACCTATCCCTTCAGAAAACGCCTCTTCCTGTTCAGGAGATCCTGTGCCTCCTGCGGCACGTCTCTCTCGTTCACCGAGATCCTCAATTACGATGACAATCTCTGCGACAGCTGTTACAAAGAAGCGAACCCCGAAAAATTCCCTGAAGAAGAGAGTGAGGAGATAGAGGCGGAAGTGATCCCCCTCTGCGATGCACGGGATGTCAGCGAAATCGACTGGGATGAGTGGGAACCGACTGAAGTTGCCACCCTGCTCTATCTGTTCGACGGAGACAAGGTTCTTCTGATCAACAAGAAAACGGGTCTCGGCAAGGGTCTGGTCAACGCGCCCGGCGGGCACGTCGAGGAAGGCGAGACTGCCAAAGAAGCTGCAATGAGAGAGATTACCGAAGAGACGGGACTGACAGTCCCGTCGGTTGAGTATAAGGGTAAACTCGAGTTCCAGTTTATAGACGGACTGAGGATGAGAGGCTTCATCTTCTTTGCCTATGAGCACACGGGAGAACTGATCGAGACTGATGAGGCCGACCCTTTCTGGGTCCCTGTCTCCGAGATGCCGTACGAGAGAATGTGGGCTGATGATCCCCTGTGGATCCCTCTTGCTCTCGAAGGAATCGAATTTCATGGAAGATTCATCTTTGACGGAGAGGAGATGCTCAGTCACTCCATACTGACTCCCGAGAGTGAGAGTGAAGAAAGCTGAGCTCGGTCTCGGCTGCTGGGCCTTCGGAGAAGATTACTGGGAGGACCAGAACCAGAGAGATTCTGTACAGACGATCCACGCCGCCCTGCGCGGCGGCATCACCCATTACGATACCGCAAGCGGTTACGGCAGGGGGAAAAGTGAACAGCTTCTCGCACAGCAGATTCATCGGCTGAGAAAGGAAATCTCACCTGAAAGACTCACCATAGCCACCAAAATATTCCTCCCGCAGAGCCCCCTTCTGGTGCGCCCTCTGGTGGAAAAATCACTGAGACGAACCGGCCTCACCCGTTTCGATATCCTCTATATCCACTGGCCTGACAGCACGAAAGACCAGAAACCCTACCTGAAGGAACTCTCACTCCTCCGTGGCCAGAAGATCATCGACTCGATCGGTGTGAGCAACTTCACCCCGCCCCTTCTTCACCAGGCAGTCGATACGGTAAAGGTCTCATATTGCCAGTTCCCCCTTTCAATACTCTACTCACGAGCTCTTGAGACCATCGTTCCTATCTGCAACCGGTACGGTATACGCACAGTCGGCTACTCCCCTCTCTTTCTGGGTCTTCTCGGCGGCAACCATGCAGATGCAAAAACTCTCTCACCGACAGACCGCAGACGAGACCTTTTTCCCTTCTCACCTTTCCACCTCGCCCATTTTCAGGAGGTTCTTGATGAACTGAAGAGCGCAGCGGCAGAGGAAGGAACTTCTGAAGCAGATATCGCACTCAGGTGGGCGCTGTCACAGGATGTTGATATCATCCTCACCGGGGCTCGCAGAAAGAGACAGCTAGCGGAAAACCTCCGATCGGCAGAAACCCCTCTTCCTTCTCACATTGAACAGAGACTCTCCCGCCTTGCACAGCAGGGCGACTCCCTCCTCCCTCCGACAGCAGATAATCCCTTTTTCCATCGCTGGTGATTGTGCTACACTGACAGTTGAGCTATGAAAAGACCCACAGAGACTAAAACAGCAGAAATCGAAGTAAAACGTTCCCGCTTTATCACGATCGGACAGTATCTTGATGATGTGAGTGAGATCAAGGGGATCGTACACGCTCTGAAAGCGGAACATCCCCACGCTTCCCATGTTGTTCATGGAGCCGTCATAGGCGAGAACGGTGAAATCTTCAGCACAAGTGATGACCGGGAACCGAAGAATACGGCAGGACGTCCTGTTCTCGAAGTGCTCAAAGGGAGCGGCATCACGAACATCCTTGTCTGCGTGATCCGGTATTTCGGAGGGACATTGCTGGGGACCGGAGGTCTGGTGAAGGCCTATACCGATGCTGCGAAGTCTGTGGTCGAAATTATCGAAACCGAAGAGATCATCGAGACCTCCACCCTCAGATTCTCGATCCCCTATCATCTGTATGAGAGAGTGAATCAGGTACTCACCCCGACAGCGAAAGATATCTCCGCGGAGTTCCTGAGCGATGTGGGCATCACAGCGGTCTTCGAGATTTCAGAGATAGAAGCCATCCAGTCTCAGATAACCGAGATCTGCAGCGGGAAGGTCAGCTTCGATCAAGATTCTCAATAAAGCGGATCGCGATCGATATAGCCTGCTCAACCGCCTGTTCATCGATATGATCGACTGTGTCAGAGGGAGTGTGATACACACTGCCGCGTTCACTGTTTCCCCAGGGCATGCCGATGAGCGTCGTAGACTCCAGCCCCACTCTCGCTGACTCTGCAGCATCCGTACCGCCCGTCAGAAAGGCTATCTTCTGACTCTTCGCCTGATACCCCATGGAAAGAGCCGTCTCAACACAGGTTGTCGCCATCTTCTGTGACAGCTGTACCGACCCGTTCACGTCGGAGGTAAGAAAGCTCATGTGGGTATGGTCATACAGGCATTCCACATTGAAATGATACCCTCTGCCCTTCACAAGGTCGGAACTATGCTGAGAAAAGAAGTGTCTCGATCCCCTGAGACCTGCCTCCTCGGCATCGAAACTTGCGAAGACCAGCCGGGTATGTTCCAGGGGGGAGCCGTCCTCCCGTCTTGAGGAGAAGTACCTGGCAAGCTCAAGGGCGCTCGAGGATGAGATCAGGTTATCTCCGGCACCGGGTGATCCCTCCGAAGAGACGAAAGACCAGAGCTTCTTCATGAAGTAGAGGGCTCCGCTCAGGATAATCAGAAGAAGCAGAGAGAGTATCGAAGGACCAGTAATGGCGAAGAGTGTTCCATGTGCTGTCTGGAGTACCGTCTCCAGCAGGGCGAGGAGCGTGAGAAGCACGAAGGAACCCAGAGCGCCTCCTACCTTCACGATGTACAGCTGAGGTTTATCGACGAAGAAGGTGAAGACCGGAGCACTGTCATGATGGCCGCTGTACACGAGCGTCTGTTCCACCTTTCCCTGAGGCTCGATGACTCCCCACACATTCACCCCTTCCCTTTTCGGGTAGAAGCGATCGGTCACCTCATGGTACAGGAAGAATTCCCGCACCATGACATAGACTCCCGCACTCAGGAGCAGGAAGGCGAAAAGAGGCTGTGACAGGAACATGAGCAGCAATGCCGCAGGATAGACAAGGACAAGAATCCTGATCCACCCGAGAAATGCCTGAGGATGTATATCGAAAGAGTCTCTTCCTGTTGTATCACAGAAGCCGTCAAGCTCCTTCTTCAGTTCATCAGCGACCTTCTTCGTAGCCTCTTCTCCCGGAAGCCGGGGACCGTAGAGATCAATAAGCTTCCTGACTCTCTCAAGAGCGGCGTCTCTCATTCTGTGTGCTTTCATTTTCTGCATTCGCATTTTAGCCATGCCTTTAATATCTGCTCAGAGCGAAGGAATGTCAAGAATATCGGCGAAGGGAGCTGTTTTATCGTACCGTAACAACTTGACAAAGATAAACGCTATCACTATAGTGAAAATCCTGATTGGAGAGATGTCCGAGCGGTCGAAGGAGGTGGTCTTGAAAACCATTGAGGCGCGAGTCTCCGGGGGTTCGAATCCCTCTCTCTCCGTCTAATCAAACAGACGAAAGTCTGTTTCCCTGGAGAGGTGCGAGAGCGGCTGAATCGGGCTCCCTGCTAAGGAGTTGTACTGGTAACGGTACCGGGGGTTCGAATCCCCCCCTCTCCGTTTTTTGTGTCTTCTGGATACCAGGAGACACGCCTGTAGCCATAGCTCAGCTGGATAGAGCATCAGATTGCGGATCTGGAGGTCGGAGGTTCGAATCCTCTTGGCTACATAGCGATATGTTGAATATTGCCGGGAGAGATGTCCGAGAGGTCGAAGGAGACGGATTCGAAATCCGTTGTACTACTTTGTGGTACCGGGGGTTCGAATCCCCCTCTCTCCGGTCTTTCGAAATCGCCTTATCTGGAGAGATGTCCGAGAGGTCGAAGGTGCACCCTTGGAAGGGGTGTGAGCTCTAACCGGGCTCCGAGGGTTCGAATCCCTCTCTCTCCGCTTTTTTATTCCCCCTGGTGTCGATGGTAGATTCTGTACTATCGCTTTTCGCCCAACCCCGTCAGGACCGGAAGGTAGCAGCGGCAAGTGAAACAGCGATGAGATGCAGGTGATGTATCTCGCCCGGGGGGTTTTTGTATCTAAAAAGCAGGGCTCCTCCAGCTGCGGCAGGCCGCTCTTCGGCTATCAGATTTCCCCAAGGTCTTCTTTTCTTCTCCCCGATATGATAGACTCTCTTTGTTTGACTATGAGGAGAATTCAGATGGGATATGAAGTGACAGCGACCAGAAAAAGACCTCAGCTTTTCGATGCTCTCGTCGGTCAGGAATTTGTTGTTTCGACCATCAAGAGCTCCCTCGAACAGATGAGATTCGCCCATGCATACTTGTTCAGCGGTCCCCGGGGAGTAGGTAAAACCTCCTCGGCAAGAATTCTCGCCAAGGCTCTTAACTGCGAGCAGGGTCCCACTCCCTATCCCTGCGGCGTGTGCTCCTCCTGCCGAGAGATCACCGCAGGAAACTCGACAGACGTTATCGAGATAGACGGTGCGAGCAATACCTCGGTAAATGACGTGCGCATCATCAAGGATGAAGTGCTCTTCCCTCCCCAGAGTTCACGCTACAAGATATACATCATCGACGAAGTTCACATGCTCTCCACCAGTGCATTCAATGCACTCCTGAAGACCATCGAGGAACCGCCGGAGTATGTCCTTTTCATTTTTGCTACCACAGAAACGCATAAGGTCCCGGCAACCATCAGAAGCCGGTGCCAGCAGTTCCACTTCCAGCTGATCAGCCTTGAGTCCATCAAAGAGGTTCTCGCTCAGACAGTGAGCGAGATGGGAATTGAGGCGGAGGATGAAGCCCTGTTCTGGATCGCGAAAGAATCAACGGGATCGATGAGAGATGCATACACCCTCTTCGACCAGATCGTCTCCTTCAGCGGTGAGAAGATCACCATGGAAGGCATCCTCAAGAAGATGGGAATCAGCGGAATCGACTCGATTCAGAATATCGTCTCCCTTGTTGGCTCCGGGCAGACCGATGAGGGACTCTCGCGTATGAATGACCTCATGATCTCTGGAGTCTCGGTCGAGCAGGCTGTGAAAGACTTCGCCTCCTTCTTCCGTGCCCTCCTTCTTATACAGAGAGGAATCACTAACGAATCAGTCCTCGGAATTCAGCCCTCCTCAATCAGCAGCACGCTCCTTGAACTCTACAGCGAGGAGCAGCTTGAAGCAGCGCTTCAGCTCTTCCTGCAGCTCTTCAAGGATATCAGATACTCTCTTGAACCCAGATACGAACTGGAACTTGCACTCTCCCGCCTCTCCTATCTCCATCAGATGGCCTCCTCAATGACCCTTGTACGGCAGATCAGAGAACTGAAGGAATCGATTCTCAGCGGGAACCCGCCACAGGCACATCCGGCGCAGCCTCCAGTACAGCCTCGGCAGGTTCCACAGAGAGAAAAACCTGCACAAAGTGCACCCCTCCAGCGTTCCATACCCCAGAAACCTCAGCACACTCCTCCCCCTACTCCTCCTCAGACGGCACCTGCAAGAAAGGTCGTGGAGAAGATCACTCAAGACACCCTTGTCGACCTGATTCATGTCATGGCACAGAAGAGAGACCCTCTCGGGAACCTCTTTCATCAGGTTTCACACGTCGAACACGAAGAAAACAGACTCACACTCACCTTCGCAAACCAGTATAGCCTCGACCACGGTAAGGAACACGTGGAAAAATTCAGGAAACTCTTTAACGAGGAATGCGGTTTCGACGGGAAACTGGTATTTACAGTGGAAACTCCGAAGGAAGCTCACACGGCAAAGACCGATGGAGTCGACCCGACACTGAAACAGATAGCATCTATGTTCCGTGGAAAAATAGTACAATAGGAAGGTCCGAATGAACCCGTTTGACATCATGAAAAATATGCAGAATCTTCAGAATATACAGAAGCAGATGCAGGAAAAACTCTCTACTCTCCGCTCGACAGGTTCGAGCGGCGGCGGTATGGTCGAAGTCACGATCAACGGCAAAATGGAGGTTCAGAATATCAACATCGAACCGGCTATCATAGATCCCGAAGATTCCAAAACTCTCGAGATTCTCATAGCGGGAGCTTTCAACAACGCTGTGGCCACCATGCAGGAGCAGCTGAAACAGGAAGCGATGTCGATGACCGGCGGTATGGATATACCGGGAATGATGGGGAACTAGATGCACTCTCTCGACCTGCTTATCCAGCACCTTTCCCGCCTTCCGGGTATCGGCATGAAGAGTGCCAGTCGTCTGGCGTACCATCTCATTCAGAGCGACAGCACCTACAACGCACAGCTTGCAGAGCTCATCGCGACCATCCAGGACACGATCATCACCTGCTCTGTCTGTAACAGCTACAGCGAGAGCGATCCCTGTGAGGTCTGCTCTGATGCTTCACGGGATCGATCACTCATGTGCGTCGTCGAACAGCCGCAGGATGTCTTCACGATATCGGGCAGTGGAGCGTACTCAGGACTTTTCCATGTTCTCGGAGGAGCACTCTCTCCCCTGAACGGAGTGGGACCTCAGGATCTGGATTTTAGAAATCTCGTAGAAAGGATCAAAAACGGATCATTCACAGAAATCATCATTGCAACGAATCCGACTGAGGAAGGTGATACCACTGCCATGTATCTCCGACACCTGCTCAGAGATTTCGATATAAAGATCACCCGCATAGCCTCGGGACTTCCGATCGGAGGAGACCTTGAATATGCAGACAAGATCACCCTTTCACGGGCATTGAGATCGAGAATATCTTTTAACGATTAGAAGAATGCGTTACGGCTAATAGGCTGTAAAGAAGGCATAGATCGTTGAGGAATAGGTCGCTGCAGGAAAGCTCATGGAGCTATACTCTGAGTTGAGCATGATATCTATGTACCCAGTGACCGCGTACTGGTAATTATTTGCACCTCCGATAGGAGATGTGATTTCTCTGTAGTCGGTTGAGAATTCATTCTTGGTACCGAACGTGGTACCGACGATAGTCGGACCCTCCGTATCGCCGCTTATCACAGGGTCAAAGATCACGTAATAGGGTATTTGAGCATCAACCTCATCAGCTATCGGCGAGAAGAAGAAATCAGTACTCTGACCTCCCAGGTCTGCAGAGAATGACACATACCCCGGAACATCCTCGGAATTATAGGAGAGATAGCCTACCCGGTAACTGCTCCAAAATGAGTCAATGAGATCCGTGAACGGGATAGTCTCAGGAGCGATTCTTTCGATCCCGAAAGAGTATGAGTCAGGATCCATGTGGAACCATTTAGCGCTCACTTCGCCCTCGAACCATATACTGTTGTCTATACCGTCTCCTGTGATATGAAGAGAAGAACTGTAATATCCTTTATTTTTTTTGAGGTCTCTCTCATTCACGGTCCGTATGACCGTGACATCGACCCAGAGATGAGAGAATCTGTAAAGATACTCATACCCGTTCACCCCGTCATACAGATCATAATCACCGCTCTCATTATACCCCCACTCACCGGCAGAAACCCTCTCAGTTCCTGCACCGACGGGGATGTCTACCTCAGTGCCCGGGTATTCTATCACTATATTCTGACCGTCCAGGTCGTACGTCCCGCCGTTATGAAATCTCCCTTTGATCCTGAACAGAAGGAAGTACTCCTTCCAGGTATCATAATCATTCATTCCGGTACTATTGACATAAAAGTAGTAGAACCTTCCGTCATTATAGGTTGTTGGTCCCGGATGATGGGTCTCAACCGTCAGTGTGTTCGGTGTGCCCTGATAAATGAAGCGTCCAAGGAAGCCGTCTGTATCCCAGTACTCATCATCGGCATAATACGGGATCGTGTATTCATACGCTTCAGGGTTATCATAGGAATAATCTTCGTTCAGCTGAAGACCGCTCAGAGAGCCTGTCACCGTCTCATACACAAATGTATTCGCCCAGAGAATACCAGAAAGGGTCATAAAGAGAATCAGGATTGTCGTAATCTTTATTCTACCATACATTGAAGCTCCCGCAGGATAGATACAGTGGATATTCCACGATCTTCATCTTGTGTCACCTCACAATGTAATATATGCTGTTATGAGTGTCAACCGGTAATTTTATACCATATTAGTGTGGTTTTATATGTCACAAGATGAATTAATCAGCTGTGAATATAGCATAGATTGTTGACTCATAGACTGCAGCGGCGATGGAGTGCGTATCGAGCAGCGGATCGATCATGATACTGATTTCACCGGTCAGGATATTTTGATATTGATATTCACCATTAATTAAAACAGGGTCTTCAAGCTCTTTCGTGGCAAAACTGTTCGGTCCGAGATCTACACGTACAGGACCCTCATCATTCTCGCAGATTTCGGGATCGAAGATGACATAATAGCCGAACCCTGTCGGATCCCCGTTCACTGTCGCAGTGAACGTGAAATCGGTACTTGTCCCGATTGGATCAGCATAGAATCCGACCGTTCCGGACACGTCGGTAGAACTGAACCGCAGGTATCCCGCAAGATAGCTGTTTGAGAGGGCGGTCTTCTGCCTGAGTTCGTTGAACGGAATAAGATCTGGTGCACGTTTCTCAATACTGAAGGAATAGGCCGGCGGCGTATAAGCAGACACCTCAGTCTCACTGCCCGGAATCTGGAATCCCTCGAGTGCGAGCACCTGGGATATTCCGCCCCCCTTCATCGTGAGTGTGTCCTTATAATAGACAATCTGGTTCGCAAGACTCTCGTTGTAATAATCTTTGTACCACTTGTATTCACTCTTGAAGAGATTCTTGAAAAAATTCGATGATCCGAGATTACTGCTTTCATCCACACGAATAACTGCAAGGTCGAAATAAAGAGAGCGGTAGGGATACAGGTAGGAGTAACCGTTTGTTCCGTCATACACTCCGGGATTTCCTGAAGCATCATATCCGTCTTCTCCGATACCTACAGTCTCATTTCCTGCACCATCGGTAAGATCTATTGTATCAAGGGAAGAGGTGATCAGGGTATTCACACCGTTGATATCGATGACAGAGTCATCATGCCTGATACCTTTCACTCTGGCCGTGTAGAATACCCTCCTCCAGGAGGAATTATCAACAAGGAAGATTATTCCCTCTTCCCTAGTTGCCATATACCCGTTCCAGGTGTAATAGAAGGACTCTGCACTCTGCCCGTCCGGGATAACACCCTGGTTCTGAACCTCCAGAGTCGTCCCGCTGCCAGTGTAGACATAGCGCCCGATATATCCGTCGAGAGAAGTATGGTCGCCCGATGCATACGAACTGATAGCTGTAGAACTGACTATCGGATTCGCCGTGGTATCCGCTGCATTGATATTAAAACCTGTATGCGAACCGTCTCTCTGTTCATAGATAAACGTATCTGCGGAAACGGTACTGACAGAAGCCAGAAGCATGAGGAGAAGTAAAATGATGTAAGTTCTATGCTGATGCACGATATTCCTCCGTCTTATCTTTAATATGAATCTATTTTCGGAAGGAATCAAGAGGAGATATGTCTCATCTGCCGGAAGAGTTCTTTAAAAGGGTTATTTCATACCCCGTTCTTTCTTTATTTCCTCATATGCTTCCTGAATAGCACGGAATTTTTCGGTGGCAAACCGGGTGAATTCCTCAGGAAGACCTTTGGAGGCGACAGTGTCGGGATGAAATTCAATACTCATTTTCCTGAACGCTTTTTTCACTTCCGCATCAGTTGCCTCGGGAGTGAGGTTGAGAACTGAATAGGCCCTGCCGCCGGAGGCGGAAGAACTTCCGTACTGACGAAGAATCGTATCAAGGAAGGATTTCGGTATATTGAAGATTCTGGCTGCAGAGTTTATGTGACTCATCTCCGCTGCGCTGATATTCCCGTCTGCGGCCGCGACACGCACAAGCACGTCCATCATCAGTTCGATGAGAGATCGTTCTGCGGAGAAGTTCTGGTAAAACTGCCCTGCAAACTGATCAAAGGTTGTCGTATGGTTCGAGAGAGCGGCATTGAAGACCTTCACTGCTGCTTCACGCTCTGCAAGGTTAAGCTTCAGGTCCCGGGTAATGAACTCTTCGACCTTCTGCCTCTCGGTCTGAACCATGGAACCGTCTGCGGTGGCAATCTTCGCGAGCATCGAGAAGGCACCGACGAAGAAGACCATCTGTGTCTGATCAATCTGAGAGAACTGAGAAGAATTATCGGAAAAGGTTCCTGTCCGACCAGAAGAGTCGAACAGGTTGCCGAAGGCGATTCCCGCTATGAGTCCGAGAGGACCTCCCAGGAAGAACCCCATGGTTCCCCCTACTATCTTTCCTAACCAGGCCATACGTCTCTTCCCTGACTACAGTTTGTCGATAAGCATCGAACACTTTCCGGAAGGAATTGGAAGTGTTTTCTTCTTCTTCTCATCAAGGATGGTGATGGTGAAGTAGTAGAGCTTCTCCGACTCAAGCCGGATCTCCCATCCACGAGCCTGCTTATTGCTGAGAATCGTGATCATGTTTCTCTTCAGAGACAGACCTTCGATACCCATCACTTCGAGTGTTGTCATCGTCCAGTCCACAGTCTTCCTCGGAAGAGAGATGACCAATCCGATAATATCTTCAATCATGAGAGTGATGGTGATCAGGCCGAGCATCGGAAGAAACCGTTTTCTCGGGAATTCGGGATCTGTCGGACAGATACTTGCCCCTTCCCTGTCAGGAAGATAGGCTTCCCAGACATCGCCGGTTTCCTCTCCATCCGGATGAAGGGTATCGAGAATGAAATAGAGGTGTCTCAGCGAGACTTCCCGTGCAAACTCGAATCGTTTATACAGCTCAAGCCCCTTGACCACCATGAAAGTAAAGAACGGAATGACTCCTCCGTTGTACCCATGTCCATCCTCGGAGAAATCGGGATCACTTGCAGCAATGGTCGGGAACGGATTGTCGGTACCGAACTGATCGGGATCACTCAGGTGAGCGATGAAACCGTCTGCCTTCTCCTCGTTGGGAATCTCTGCAAGAAGGGTCCAGTAGGCACTGATCAGTTTTCTCGGAATTCTTTCCTCCGAGGCATCAAGATCATGATAGAACTTGTCTTCAGGATCCCACATGAGTGAATTAATCCTGGTCTTCAGAGAGAAATAGAGTCTCTTGTATCTGAAGGAGAGCTCTTTATCGTTCAGGGTATCACCGATGGCGGAGAGGTAGAGTGCATTCACCGCGAGCTGAGCATTGAAATCAACAGGATAGACTGTCTCTTCCCGCTTCACATTCCCTGTGCCGCAGGCACTGATGGGAGCACTGTACAGACCATTCTCCCGCAGGCAGGTTTCCTTGAACCAGTCAAACTGCTTCTCTAGGATGGGAACGACTTCCTTCAGTCTCTTCTTATTTCCTATCTTATGATAGAAACAGTGTTCCATATAGGCAAACAGAGGCGCCGTAATACCTTCCGGATTTTCCGGAGAAAAGACCGCCTGGCCGCTTTCCATATCGTAATCGCTTCGGATCGCTCCATTCTCTTCCTGACGGGAATAGAAAAAATCTATCAGGGGGAAGGGGGAATATGTCTGATTGCTGTACATAAGAAACAAAGCAGCCATGGCAGCTTCGCTCTGGTTGAAAGTCTTCTGACCGGGGTACGTGAGGTAACCTCCCGGCAGGAGGCTCTCTTTCGGGCCTACTTTCCAGTTCTCATCTATCCACACCCAGGTCCTGTCGTAGATATCCACGAAGTCCTGGTCATAAAAATGTACTGCGGGAACCGTATCTTTAATCAAATGAATCTCCTACTCATCTATCCAACTTACGCAAAAAAATGCACAAACTATAGAATACTATCTCTTGAGCATATCGTCAAATCCTGCTTACACATTTCGAATAAAATTCAGCCCCTGTTCGAACATCTCGATTTCGATGCTCCCGCATCCTCTCGAGACTTCCTCACCGTCGGTATGGCAGACGATACCATCCCGTTCATCTGTTATTCTCAATGTCTTCACCCGCTTCATCGAAAAATGGGGAGTGGAGAGCTGCGTCCCCTTGAAGAATCTGAGGACAAGCCTGAGGATTCTTCCGAGTTTCAGGGGTTTATTCGCATATACAAGGTCAAACAGACCATCATCAATAACGGCCTGGGGCCCCATGATAAATGCTGATCCCATCCTCTTCCCATTACAGATCGACATCTGCTGAGTTTCAATATTGATTGTATCACTGCTGTCAAGTACCACTTTCAGTTTTTCAGCTTCAGGGTAATTCATGATGACCTTCAGAAGTGCAAGAACATAACTCGCCATCCCGCTTACCCTTTTAAAATCAGAGGCGATGAAATTGACCATGGGTTCGAAGCCTATTCCGACCCCGTTCAGAAAACACCTTCCACCGGGGAAATCGCCCCCCTTGAGTTCTCCGTAGTCGATAAGGGAACTGCTTCCTGACGCGATAAGAGCGACAGCGTCCTGTACGCTCTTCGGAACCCCTGCCGTCCAGGCAAAATCATTTCCACGACCGACAGGAATAATCCCCATCATCGGAGAAAGGTCAGGAGAGAGATTCAAATCCCGCATCCCTCTGACAAGCCCGTCGGCGACCTCGTTTGCTGTTCCGTCTCCTCCTGCCGCGATAATGGCATGAAACCCTTTGTGAACGGCATCCCGAGCAAAGCCGATCGCCTCAAGAGGGCCATCGGTTTCCACGATAATAAAGGAAAGATGATGAGTGGAACACGCTTCCTCGATCTGTTTTCGCTTTTTATGAGCTCCACCCTTGTCTGCATTGGGATTGAGGATAATGCATACACGCATACTACTTTCGCTGTCTTTCATGAAGTATTTCCTTTCAGTTTCGATGGATAGATTTCAAAAGTATACAGGGTGGCGATTCACATTTCAATAACATATGTATACATCAAACATTGAATTGATACGTAGGAACTGACACGCTACATGACATATGGTAGAAATTTTCAATTCAACATATATATTTACCCTTGATAATTCAATTTCACTGCCTTAGGATTTAAACAGAAGCACCTGTAAAGTGTTTGAACTTGAAGATCACATATGTCAGCCTGTATTTCTACATCATAGCTTTACGTATAATTCTTCCAGCTTTTCTTTTCCGAACATATCTCTCATGAGTTCAATTTCTCCTTTTTGGAATCGGGGGGAGTACCCTTGAACATAGATTTTAGTAGTGAGGAGTTTGCAATGAAGAAGATTTGGAACAAAGTATTTCTGATGTTGATGCTGGTATTGCTGGTGTCAATCACATGTATCGGCTGTGATCTATTCTCAGAATCTGAGACCACAACCTACACAGTCACGTTCGACTCAAATGGAGGAACAGCTGTTGCCGATCAGACTGTCGATGAAGGAGAAACCGCTGCTGAGCCGACCGCCCCGACTCAGGACGGTTTCGCCTTTACTGGATGGTATAGCGATGAGTTATTAACCACAGATTTTGATTTCTCAACTGCTATCACTGCTGATACGCCTTTATATGCCGGCTGGGCTACTGCCTACACCGTATCCTTCAACTCAAACGGAGGAGATGCTGTTGCCGATCAGAATATCGCGGAAGGAGCCACCGCTGCAGAGCCGACCGCCCCGACTCGGGACGGGTATACCTTTAATGGCTGGTACAGCAATGAAACATTAACTGATCCCTTTGATTTCGGGACTGCCATCACGAGCGCCATCCCGCTCTATGCGAGCTGGATTATGAATGCGGAAGATACGATCCTTATTACACTGACGAACAAGTCAGACAGCACCGACGTTCACTCCTACACTCTTACAAATGGACCCTCACATAAAAGTGGAAGCGGCGGTTGGAATTTGTATGGTATAAAAACTGATCCTGCTACAGGAGGAGAAGAAGATGTTCCTATGATAGCTGAAGATCTCGGTTTGAGTGTCATGGGAGAAGCAGATAATGATTCCGGATTTGTCGCAAGTAACGAGCCTGTAGTACTCGTATATGATTCTGTAGAAAATGATACGAAGATCAATCCCGAAGACGGAACTTATCCTAATTACCAGTATTTTCAGGGTTTGATATTCGATTCAGGGTCTTCCCTTGCTGAAGACACAGCATACGTCTACGAGTTTAATCTCGAGGCATATGACGAAGCAGCTACTGATAGAGAAAGCGACCACGACTCGTTTACCGGAAGCTCGACAATCGTATTCAGTTCGGTAGGAGGTGAAGGAGATAGCATTACAGGCATTATCACGGGAGAAACGGAAGGCTCTCCAACATATGAAATCGTTTGTGATTTTAATGTGCTTCATGCCTATGAGCTATAATAATGAGAGGAATGAGGTATTCAGCTAGAATGTCTCATCACTTCGCTTGATCTACTATCCCGTGGAGTCCGGTTTCTGAGAGTATCGAAGCCGGGATTCCATGGGATTTTGCATTTCTCGGCAATCTCATCAGAATCAACCTCTCAAACTCTTCTGGAAAATCATGAAAACAGTCATGATTCCCATGGCAATGCCCGTAACTATCAGAATAATCTCCACTGAGATCGTATCTGCGAGAGGTCCGAACAGGAGCATGGATAAGGGCATGAATGAACTGCTGATCATCATCTCCACCGAAAACACTCTTCCGATGACATCAGGATCGACTTCTCTCTGAATAATCGTAATGAAGGGAGAATTATAGAGCGGAAGGGCTATTCCGCATATAAAGAGGCCGACCAGGTAAAGAATGAAATTCCCGATGAGAGCAAGATAAAGAGAAATGAGGGTAAAGATCACCATACTCACAAGAAGAATATGGAGAGGATTCTTCTTGTGAAGGAGAGAGGCGATCAGAGCCCCGCCTGTTATCATTCCTGCAGCAAAGAATACTTCGAGGGCTCCCAGACGCCACACGTCGTTTCCGAATGAACGGCTGACCTGAAGAGGAGTGAGAAATGCCAGAGGAGAGACGAATGCATAGAAAAGAGCGATATAGATGAAGAGTGTTCGTATCAGGGAATGACCCATGATATATCTGAGACCCCTCTTCATCTCTTCTAAAGAGGATGTGTTCTGATCGCTGTCCGAATACGTCTGCTTCACCTTCAGAACTGCTCCCATCAGAGCAATGGCAAGAGCCGCAGTGACCACATCTATATAGAAGATCGAGGCGAAAGGGGTCACAGAAAGCAGAAGGGCGCTGAGTGCCGGTGCGGCAATATTCACAACAGCCCGTACCGAGCCCATGATACCGTTTATTCTGAGAAGTTCTTCCTTCGGCACGATATCGGGAATCATCGCATTCACTGAAGGGACCTGAACTCCAGCTCCCAGCGCTCGGATACCCATTGCAGTCAGGAGAAGAGGAATGGACCCTCTGCCGATCGTGTACATGAAGGCGACTGCCAACGTCGTGAGTGCAATCGCTCCGTCACTGATGATGATCAGACGCTTTCTGCTATGCCTGTCAGCCCACACGCCTCCCATGGGAGAGATAAAGAAAGAGGGAAGAAATCCGCAGATGATGGAGAGTGCCATCATGGTACCCGACTGAGTCGTTATCGTGATATGCCACGTGATGGCATACTGCACCAGTGATGATCCGAACAGAGACAGATTCTGTGATATGAGGAAGACGAGAATTTCCCGTTTCCACCCCGTTTTACTCCCCTTCATACAGGATAACATACTCTATCTTTTTCCGCGGGGAAACCGGATTCTGTAAACTTGTGAGATGATCTTATATCTTTGTATGGAATACCCCTGACTTTCTTTGCTATACTGAACTACCGCCAAGGAGCTGTGAATTGACCCGACATCCCGGAATCCATTACATACCGACAACCTCTCAGGAGATGATTGATGCTCGCATTGACCAGTTTGATGTGATTTTCATCAGCGGAGATGCGTATGTAGACCATCCATCCTTTGCTCCAGCCATCCTCGGAAGATGGATGCAGTCACTCGGGTATACAGTCGGCATCATCCCGCAGCCGGATGTCTCTTCAGTTGATGATTTCCTTGCCCTCGGGAAACCGAGACTCTGCTGTATGATAAGCGGCGGAAACATCGACTCCATGGTTCTCCATTACACTGCAGAAAAGAAGAGAAGAAACGATGATCCCTACTCACCCGGTGGGAAGGCGGGGCTTCGTCCCGACAGGGCTCTCATCCCCTACACCTCACGGGCGAAGCAGGCGTTCGGTAAGGAGACTCCGATCATCATCGGAGGAATTGAGGCCTCCCTCAGAAAGCTTGCCCATTATGATTACTGGAGCGACCTGGTACGAAGGAGTATCCTTCTTGACACCAAGGCTGACCTGTTGATCTACGGTATGGGTGAGCTGCAGGTGCAGCAGATACTCGAACGTCTCTCGAAAGGAGAACACATCTCAGATATCAACACCGTTGCCGGAACAGCAGTCCTCGTGAAAGAGAGGGACCTTGCCTCCTTCACAGATGGCAGGAAGGTGATTCAGCTCGACAGCTACGATCAGGTGAGTGAAAGAGACAGGAAAAGCAATCAGCCTACAGCAGAGGGGAAACTCTCCTATGCCAAGACGTTCCGGACCGTGATGCTCCATGAAAATCCTTTCGACCAGACGATACTGATGCAGAAGCATAACGACTCCTATGTCGCAGTGAATCCTCCCATGAGACCTTTGAGGGAAGAAGAGTTCGACTGGGTTCAGGAACTCCCTTACCTGCGTTCTCCCCACCCCCGCTACGACGGACAGGGCATTCCTGCCCTGAATGAAGTACAGTTCTCTCTTACCAGCAACCGGGGCTGTTACGGCTCCTGCTCCTTCTGTGCCATCACATCTCATCAAGGCCGTATCATCTCACCGAGATCGACAGCCTCTCTTGTACGTGAAGCGGAGGAAATGAAGTCGCACCCTGACTTCAAGGGCATCATCAGTGACGTCGGAGGCCCCACTGCGAATTTCCAGGAGATCGCCTGCACCCGCCAGAAGACGCACGGTCCCTGCACGGGAAAATTCTGCCTCTACCCCGAGCCGTGCAGCGAACTTACCGACTCGCATGCCTCCTACCTTGAGAAACTGAAGGCGCTCCGCTCTCTTGAGGGAGTCAGGAAGGTGTTCATCCGGTCAGGTATCCGATACGACTACCTCCTTTCCAAAGCAGACAGAAAAACACGGGACAGATTCATGAAGGAGCTGACGACCTACCACGTGAGCGGTCAGCTGAGAGTCGCTCCTGAACATATCGCCAAAGGAGCCCTCGAGGCAATGGGAAAACCTCCTGCTGATTCGTATGAAGATTTCTCAGCACTCTTCCGTGAGACCACGAAAAAGATCGGCAAGGAACAGTACTGTATCCCCTACCTGATTGCAGCCCATCCGGGCACGACCATGAAGGATGCGATTGAGCTTGCGCTCTACCTGAAGAAAACTCACTTCATCCCTGAGCAGGTACAGGTCTTCTACCCTACCCCGGGGACTGTCGCGACCTGTATGTATTACACATCGCTCGACCCGAGACCGACGGAGAAACTGAAACCTGTCTATGTCCCGAAAGGGAGAGAGCGGAACATGCAGCGGGCACTGCTCCATTTCCATCGTCCGGAAAACAGAAAACTCGTCATGGAAGCCCTGAAGAACGAGGGAATGAATCACCTCGTACCGAAACTCCTTCAGTTCAGGAAGGAAGTGGTACGCCAGAACGTGAAAAGAAGAAGGTCTCAGAGATGAACAGCCTCCAAACCACTCCCGAAGCATTTGACAGCAAGGTGTTCACCAGACGCCTTGCGACCTTATCGCTTCCGATCATTCTGCAGAACCTTCTCTCTTCCTCTCTTTCTCTTGTAGATACGTTCATGATCTCCCAGGTGGGAGAATCAGCCCTCGCAGCTGTAGGGCTCGCAAACCAGATGTTCTTTCTCATCATGCTCTTCTATTTCGGAGTGAGCAGCGGAGCCGGAATCTTCATTGCCCAGTACTGGGGAGCAAAACAGCATGAGAAGCTCCATATGGCAATGGGTATAGCTCTCAGCGTCAGTATGGTAGGGGCCTTCTTCGCCGCAGGCTTCTCCTTCTTCTTCCCGAGAACGGTCATGCATATCTTCAGTCAGGATCCTCTTGTCGTTGAACAGGGAGTGTTCTACCTGAAGATCGTCGCCTTCAGCTATATCACGCACGGCGTCGTGATGATCTACTCCACCGCCCTCAGATCCACCGGGGATTCAAAGACTCCGATGATCACCTCCATGATCTCTCTGATCGTCAATGTGATACTGAACTACGGCCTTATTCTCGGTCACTTCGGTCTCCCGCGCCTCGAGGTGAAAGGAGCGGCCATCGCAACGCTGATAGCCAGATTACTGGAGTTAACGCTTCTCCTCCTTATCATCTATCGCAGAAAAGGTGTCGTTGCAGCTCCACTGTCGTCCCTGTTCACGTATACGAAAAAGGATGTCAAAGCCTACTTCAGGACCTGCCTCCCTGTTATTCTCAATGAGATGTTCTGGTCCCTCGGCATGACCTTCTATAAGATCGCCTTCGCTCAGCTCGGAACACAGGTGATAGCATCGGTCAATGTGACGCAGGCAATAGAACATCTCTACTTCGTCGTCTTCATCGGTATCAGCAACTCCGCCGCCGTCATGCTCGGCAACAAGATCGGGGAGAACCAGATCTCTCTCGCACAGAAATATGCCATGACGTTCCTGAAAGTCGCACTCACCTCCGGAATATTCATGGGAGTAGTCCTGTTCTTCACGGCCCCTCTCATGGGCCGGCTATTCAACCTCACAGACTACGTATATGAGATCAGCATCCTCTCTCTCAGGGTTCTTGCCTTTTATACACCGGCGAAATCAATGTCAATGATGATCGTGGTAGGGGTCCTCCGGTCAGGAGGAGACACCAAATTCTCCATGGTCACTGAAATATCAGGCGTCTGGTTCATCGGAGTCCCTCTGGCATTTCTCGGAGCTCTTGTGTTTGAGCTTCCCGTCTATGCTATCTATGCTCTGATCAGTATCGAGGAAATCTATAAAAGCTCGATCAGCTTCTTCAGAATACAGAACGGGAAATGGATACGGCGCCTGGTGGATTAAACCTTATCCTTGACCGCAATTCAGGCGACTCCTATATTAGATACAGAAGGGGAGGAATGAGACATGGCAACACAGGTTCTGATCAATGGCACCGTCATCTCCGGTACGGTCAAACTGCCAAACTGCGGCCTCTATATCGATAAAGACGGCCTCATCGGTGATATCTTCAATATGAACAGGTTCGCCCAGAAAGAGTTCCCGGAAGGAACTCAGGTCATCGATGTGCAGGGCGGGTATCTCGTCCCCGGCTTCATTGACACACACATACACGGCATAGGAGGATACGGGACTGAAGATCTCTCGGGAGAATCAATACTCCATATGAGTGAGCGCCTTGCCGATTTCGGGGTTTCCGGATTTTTCCCTACCGTCTATACCGATACAAAAGAGCGAATGTTCGAGGCAATCCGCTGTATAACGGAAGTCATAGGAACTGAAAAGGGAGCCGAAATCCTCGGTATCAACGTCGAAGGTCCCTTCATCTCACACGCCAGGATCGGAGCACAGAACCCCAAGGGAGTTCAGTCAGTCGATATCGAGCTGTTCAACGAGATTATCGAGGCTGGGAAGGGACATATTGTCTGCATGACCGTCGCTCCCGAGCTGAAAAATATGAGAGAGCTTGCCCTGAATGCAATCAAGAAGGGCATCGTCCTCCTTGCAGGACATACGAATGCCACCTATGAGAATATCCTCGAGGGGATGCAGGTCGGCATCCTCCACTCCACCCATTTCTTCAATGCTATGAGCCGTCTCCATCACAGGAACCCGGGGACGGTCGGTGCTATCATGATAGAGCAGGACATGCAGTGCGAGGTGATAGCTGACGGGGTGCATGTACATCCCGATCTGGTAAAACTCCTTCTCAGAGAGAAATCGGTCAGGAATATCGTACTGGTGACCGACTCCCTGAAACCGACGGCCCAGGAACCGGGAGATCTGACAGCAAACGGAGAACCGGCAGTTCTCGGATCGGATGGAGCCTTCCACCGTCAAAGTGATTATGATACGATTCTCGGGTCGGCACTCACCATGATACAGGGGGTGCGGAACCTGATAAAATGGGAAATCCCCATAGAGGATGTCACCCAGATGGCTTCGGGAAATCCTGCCAGAATCTATGACATCGCCCTGAAAGGGAAACTGATACCCGGCTACTTCGCCGATATCGCTGTTCTGGATAAAGATATCGACCTGAAAGCGCTGTTCGTCCGTGGCGTCCCTATCCGAAACAATCTGTAATAAGCGACAAGGAGTTTAACAATGAGTGATGCACTTTTCGAGAAGAATCTCTGGAAATATTTTAAAGACATCTCAGACATCCCGCGGGAATCGGGAAACGAAGAAGGGGTAAGAGAGTACCTTCTTTCCTTTGCAGAAAAACACGGCTTTGAAGCCCTGAAGGATGCTACCGGAAATATTATTATGAAAGTACCCGCAACTATTGGTAAGGAAGGTGTCGCACCTCTGGCCTTCCAGGGTCATATGGATATGGTATGCGTCAAGGGAGAGGATTCCACTCATGACTTCCTCAGCGAGGGAATTCACCTTATCCACGAAGATGATACCCTTCGCGGTGACAATACCACCCTTGGAGCCGATAACGGTATAGCCCTAGCTCTGATGCTTGACCTGTTCACAGATGAGAAAGCCGCCCACGGCCCCCTTGAAGGGATCTTCACGATTGAGGAGGAAACCGGTCTCACCGGAGCCTTCGGTCTTGAAGCGGCGATGGTTGAAAGCCGGCGTCTGATCAATCTGGACAGCGAAGAGGAGGGTATCTTCTATATAGGGTGTGCAGGAGGAAACGAGGTTGATGGAGATTTCTCTTTCAATCCGGAAACACTGCCCGAACAGGTTAGACAGTACGACATTACCATCAGCGGTCTTCTCGGTGGCCACAGCGGAGCAGAGATCCATACCCAGAGAGGTAATGCCATCAAACTCATGGCCCGTCTCCTTCATTCACTTGAGAAAGATCACACCTTCAGACTCATCTCGATCAATGGAGGCGTCAGAAGAAATGTTATCCCCGGCACCTGCAGGGTATCCATTGCAACAGACTCACAGCTGAGCACACTGAACGCTGATACAGAACTCATTATGAATCAGTTGAAACAGGAGCTTTCCATTGCTGATCCGTCCCTCGCTTTCACACTGAAGGAATCAGAACATAGGGAATTGAAAGGTATGAGCATAGAAGAGAGCAGAGCTCTCGTACGCTCTCTTCTCCTTGCCCCCCATGGAGTCCTTAGAATGAGTGAAGCCCTTGAGGGAGTTGTGGAAACCTCGGCAAATCTTGCCATCATCTCAACCGAAGGAAACCATGTTCATATGGTGAGTTCTCACAGATCTTCTATCGGGAGTTCCCGGAACTACGCGGCAGACCTGAGTGAGGCAGCTTTCAGCACTTCGGGAGCTCAGGTGACCCGATCCGGGGCATACCCTGCATGGACACCTGACCCCTCCTCCCCTCTCGCAGCCTTCTGTGCGGAAGCCTACCGTTCAAGCATGAAGAAGGAACCGGTGATTACAGCAATACACGCTGGTCTTGAATGCGGAATTATCAATGACAGAATAGAAGGCATGGACTCTGTCTCACTCGGTCCCGACCTTGAGGGTGTTCACTCTGTGAACGAGAAGGTGTCGATCAGCTCGAGTGAACGGGTTGCGGCGTTCATTCGCCATCTCTGCTCAATCGTGGAGTAAAATAGCAAAAGGGCTGAGCTGTACTCATTCGTACCACTCAGCCCTTCTTTTTTAAAGGATTTCCGCCGTTATTCTTTCACTGCAGCTGCAAGAGCTTTTGCAGCCTCTTTGACCTTTTCGATATCCTCTTCCTTGGGAGCTCCCTGATACTCGATAATTCCGAGACAGTCCCACTTAAGAGACTCGATAAACGGGTCGAACTGCTTCTGTGCACCACCGGACCAGCCGAACGAGCCCATTCTCACAACCTTTCTTTTATTGACATGTGATCTCTCGAAGATGTCGAGGATATGGTACATAGGAGGGAACATCTTATACTCATAGGTCGGCATAGCGAATACGAGTCCTGCTGAATCCCAGGCGGAAGAGAGTACATAGGATGCGTGTTCTGCAGGCACCTGATGCACAAGGACATTCACGCCCTCAGCCTCAAGTGAAGCCTTCATCAGCGGAATCAGCTTTGCGCTGTTCCCGTACATCGTGCTGTAGATGATCGTCACTGTTCCTTTCTTCGGATTGTTCATATTCTCTGCGTACTGCAGGTAGAGGTCAATGATCTTCTTGGGATCATAACGCCAGATGATACCGTGAGAAGGTGCGATAATACTGACATCAAGGTTGGCAAGCTTCGCGATTCCCTTCTGAACAAAGGGGGAGAAGGTCGATACGATATTACTGTAGTATCTTCGAGTCTCTGGGATCAGACGGTCCCACTCCTCCTGAGTAAGCTGATCATCAAAGGAGTGTTTGTAGGTTCCGAAGGAACCGAAGGCATCACAGCTGAACAGGATCTTATCTTCCACAAGATAACTCATCATCGTCTCAGGCCAGTGGATATTCGGAGTCTCCTCGAAAGCGATCGTCTTGCCGCCAAGATCGATAGAGTCTCCGGACCCTACAGCACGTACCTGATTTTCGACACCGTAGAAAGCCTTCACGAGAGGTACAGCTTTCTTCGTGCAGAGAATCTCAAGCTTCTTGTTCTCTTTCACCATCTCGGCAAGATGACCTGTATGGTCAGGTTCCATGTGGTTGAGGATCAGGTAATCCACATCATTAAAAGATATTCCCAGGGAATCGATCTGCTTCTGGAATTTAGCAGCAGCTCCTTCCCAGTCTTTCACCAGGTCGATAAACGCGATCTTATCGTTTCCCTTCACGATGTAGGAGTTGATGTTCACTCCCTCGGGAAGGGGCCAGATACCTTCAAAAAGGTCACGAGTCTCAATATCAGCAAACACCCGGTATACACCATCTACGATTTTATCAGGTTTCATCATTCCTCCAAACAAATTTCTACTATTCTTATCTTCGTCACAGATGTGATATCTGTATGCGCAGTTTCTTTATTTCTTCCACCCTGTCTCTGTAATCAGCCATATGGCGGCTCAGCAGGTCTTTAAACCTTTTGCTATGATTAAAATACACAAGATGTGCCACTTCGTGTAGTGCTACATACTCTATCAGGTTTTCTGGAAGCATTAAAGACCTTCTCGAGAAAGTAAGCACTCTATCACGGGAACAGCTTCCCAGACGTTTCGGATACCCTGCCATACAGATCTGCACACCAGCGGGGGGAATACCAAGTACTTCGAGGTAGTGATACACGTATGGTGAATAGATCTCCTTTCCATACGAATCATAAAACCGGTTGATCATGTACTGCACGTTCTTCTTCGATACGCTCTTCCCTTTCACCCGAAGCTCGTTTCCCTCAATGGATACCGACTCTTCGGGAGCTCTCTCCACCCTGAGCTGAACCCTCTTCCCGAGGAGGAGAAACTCATCTCCACTTGTGTAGGAATGCGGCTTAAGCGGACGGGGGAGATCCTTCACTTCAGAAGATTTCTTTTCTATCCAGCTTTCGTGTTCTGTGATTATCTTATCTATCTTTGACCGCGGAGTTCTGTGAGGTGCATATACCTGCAGCTCTCCATCATTCCCGATCCGCATGGATATCCGCTTTCGACGTGGACTCAGATGAAGGGTATACTGTACTTTTACTCCACTTTTCACTACACTCTCCTTGTACAGGGGGCTCTTTTGATCCGGCAACTACACCTTCACCAACCACTCGAATATTGTCATCCGATTCAAATAGAATCAAGTGACCAGTCAGTAGGGACAGCGTATGAATCGGTTCTTACACATCTCGATCAAGCACCGATCGGCACAGACTGTCTTATCACTGGCAGGGTTAAAACCAGTGATGAACTTTCAAGGGCAGAACTGGAACAGGTCAGTGAGAGACTCCCTGAAGATAGCACAGAAGCAATCACTTCGATCCCGGCAGGTACCTATCGTTTTCAGCAGCTTCCATTCACGCCCGAGTCGAAAGTGGATATGCTCCCCCTCTTCATGAAATTCATCTCGACTTCACACGCTCCCACCGTCTATATACGGATCTATAAGGAAAAACGGTTCGAGACGGCAGTTCAGTTCTTTATTCCTGTTCTAGAGTCAGAATAAAGGTAATACGGTTGCCTTCAATTCACTATCACCGTATATTTATGTATGTAACCCTCATCTGTTTCTATAGATGAACACCCCCGGAGGATTCTTCAGTGAACATTGAAAAACTTACAGACACGCAGCATAAGATAACCTGTGCTGACGGAAAGGAAATATTCCTTATCGGAACAGCGCATGTATCGGCAGAGAGCGTGAATGAGGTCGAACAGGTCATTGATGAGGTAACTCCTGATACCATCTGTATCGAGCTTGATGAGGGACGCTACAAATCAAAGACAGAAAAGAAGGGTTGGGAGAATCTCGATATCAAACAGGTTCTCAAGCAGAATAAAGGATTCCTTCTCCTCGCCAACCTTGCCCTCTCCTCTTATCAGAAAAAGCTCGGAGATAAGATGGGGATCTCTCCGGGAGATGAAATCATGAAGGGTGCCGAGATCGCCACAGAACGGAATATCCCTCTTGAGCTCTGTGACCGAAACATCGAGACAACCTTCAAGAGGGCTTGGAGACTCAGCAACTGGTGGAATAAGGCAAAGCTCATCACCTCTCTTCTCACTGCCGCTTTTTCAAAAGAGGAAATCACTGACGAAGAGATTGAGAATCTGAAGGGAACGAACATGCTCCAGTCGATGCTCGATGAAATGGCAAATGAGCTTCCCACCATCAAGAAGGTTCTCATCGATGAAAGGGATGAGTATCTTGCAACGAAGATCTACCGTTCATCAGGAAAGAAAGTAGTAGCTGTTGTCGGGGCAGGCCATGCTCCGGGTCTCATGAAGCATATGGAGAAGCTCGATGAGAAAAAGGAAACGTACTCTCTCAGGGAGATCTCCACAGTTCCGAAGGCCTCCCCTGCCGGTAAGATTTTTTCCTGGGGAATTGTCGCTGCTCTGCTCGCAATCATTGCTGTAGGATTTGTACGGTTAGGCTGGTCTAGCGGTCTTACCATGTTCCTGTACTGGTTCGGCCTCAACTCTTCACTCACTGCAATCGCCTCGATCATAGGACTTGCACATCCGCTCACTATCATCGTATCAACACTGGCGGCTCCCATTACAGCGCTGAGTCCGACACTCGGTGTCGGGATGGTCGCAGGTATACTCGAAGTCACTCTCAGAAAACCGAGAGTACTCGATTTCGAATCTCTCACTGAAGATATCCTTCACTTCAAGGGATGGTATAGGAATAGAGTGATCCATCCGCTCTACCTCTTCTTCATCACAAGCGTATTCGCATCGGTCGGAACTTTTATAGCCTTCCCTCTTCTTATCCAGTCTCTCTGATATGCTCCCGGAAGGAGTACTTCTCCCAGGAGAAGGCTTCTCTCATTATTAGTTAGTAGTACGTACTAATTCCGGGATATACTCTATTTCAGTACATTACGACTAAACAGAGGCATCGTAACCCACCTCAGGGATCATACTCACGATGTAACATCAGAGAGATACGAAAGAACGGGAAAGAGACATCTATCACGGAAAAATGGGAAAAATAACGCTTCTGATGATATTAGTTAGCGAAGCTTACTAATTGCCATAGGCTCAAACTCACGTAGAACATCTGTCTGATACATGGAATGATACTGGTTTTCTGCACACCTGCTTACAAGCAGGTAAAACGCTGTTTCTGCACTGGAAAACGCGGAAATACTTATTTAGTTAGTAGCGCTTACTTACCAAGCTGAACAGAACTGAGATGCTGCAAAGCCTCTGAAATAGTTTCACAGGGAAGATATGAACCACCTGATCGTTCTGTGTCGGTATTTTGAGGAACCATGATTGTGGAGAATCCCATTTCCAGAGATCCCTTGATACGCTTATCACTGAATCCGACAGGCCTCACTTCACCGGCCAGGGAGAGTTCACCCATAGATACAAGATGTGGCGGAAGAGCTTTCCCGGTAAGCGCGGAATAGAGGGCAAGCGCAAGCGGCAGTTCAATAGCAACTTCCTTCACTTTTATTCCGCCGGCAACATTCACGTATATATCATTTTTAGAGAGAATAATCCCCGCGTGCCGCTCTAGGATTGCTGCAATCCGGGAGACCAGGGAGGACTCAATTTTCTCCGAGTAGATACGGGGATAACCTCCGGATGTCAGCGGTACGCTGAGAGCCTGAATTTCTACAAGAAACGTGCGGGAACCTTCAATAACCGTACCGAAGGAAATGCCGGGAGGTATCTTCCCGTGAGGTCGTTTCAAGAGGAAAAACCCTGCAGGATCAGATACCGGATTCAGTCCTTTTTCACCCATGATAAAGATACCGATTTCATCAATCGAGCCGAATCTGTTCTTCACCGCCCTGATGATCCGGGCACCCGTCTCCGCCATCTCAAAATAAAGAACCGTGTCTACTATATGTTCCACGACTTTCGGACCTGCTATCTGACCATCCTTCGTGACATGGCCTATAAGAAACAGGGCGCAGCCTGCGGCCTTTGCTGCATCCACCAGGTCAGAAGCGCAGTTCTTCATCTGAGTCACAGAACCTGCAGCCGAGGAGATATCACGGCTGGTGAGGGTCTGCAGTGAATCAACGACGATACAGTCAGGTTTTTCCCTTCCTATGAGGTCTATAAGTGATTCCAGCTCTGTATTGTTGAAAAGAAGAATGGTATCAAGGGGAAGAGAAAGGCGTTCAGCACGCTTCTTCACCTGCTGTGGAGATTCCTCACCGGAAACGTATATCGCTTTTTTACCGCTCAGAGAGGCTGCCACCTGCAGCATGAGGGTGGATTTTCCTATTCCCGGCTCACCCCCGATCAGAGTAGCGCTGCCACGCATGACAGCGCCACCAAGTACTCGGTCAAACTCTGATATGTTAGACGTATATGTAAAGCCTTTAGTTACTACAACATCCTGTATACGAACAAGCGCTTCTGCTGCAGCTTTCTGCTTTCGTCCTGATGCGCTCTTCAGTGGTGCCTGCTCATTGAATGTATTCCAGCTGCCGCATTGCGGACACCTGCCTAGCCATTTCGGTTCGGTATGTCCACATTCAGAGCAGACAAACTGTGTAGCGCTTTTTTTCATAATACCTTCTCTAGAAGTCGAGCAGTTCCACTTCAAAAATAAGATAGGAATTCGGTGGAATCACACCAGGGTATCCCTGCTGGCCATATCCAAGTTCAGGAGGAATGATGAGAGTTCTCTTCTCGCCTTTCTTCATAGTTACCAGCGCTTCATTCCATCCTTCAATAACCTGACCGATATTGAATTCTGCAGGAACTCCACGGGTAACCGATGAATCAAACATTCTTCCGTCCAGAAGCGTACCGGTATAATGAACGGTAACCTTCTGACCCATCACCGGAGAGGCGTCGCCCTTTCCTTCTTCCATAACTACATAACGGAGTCCGCTCGGAGTCTGCTTCGCATCAGGCCATCTGTTTGAGATTTCCCTGTTCAGTTCTTTCTGAAGAGCCTCAAGCCTTTCTGTCTCTTTCGACTGTGAAGCTGAAACTGCCTCCGCGAAAGATTCTTTCGAGACAACAAACTTCTCCGCTTCCTCACCTACTCTGATAATTTCGACCTTCTCGATGATATCACCCTGTGCGATCGCATTCACGACATCCTGTCCTTCAACGATGGATCCAAAGACCGAGTGTTTCCCATCAAGCCAGGGAGTAGCTACATGGGTGATAAAAATCTGACTACCGTTGGTGCCCGGACCTGCGTTGGCCATGGAAAGAATCCCGGGACCGGTATGTTTGAGGTCATCATGGAATTCATCAGGGAAGGTGTATCCCGGTCCACCGGTTCCCTTACCTTCGGGGCATCCTGTCTGTACCATAAAATCATCGATAACCCTATGGAAAATAAGACCATCATAGAATGGAGTACCGGGACTCTTCAGGTTGAGAACACCCTCTGCAAGGCCGACAAAGTTCGAGACGGTCATAGGTGTCTTCTTGTATTCGAGTGAGAGCACAAGCTCCCCTTTGGTGGTACTGATCTTAGCGTACACACCTTCCTGTAAATTCTGTGGCATAGTATATTCCTTTATGCAGTAATTATAATTCTATTGTTTCTTCTTCAATCTGCAGGAGAGAATAGATTTTCTCAAGATCTTGCATACTTGTATACGAAATCTCAATCTTCCCCTTCTGTAAAGTTCCTTTCAGCTCAACTTTCGTACCAAACGCCTCAATGAGACGCTGCTCTACAGCCAGGATATCTGGGGATTTACTCTTCTGAGTGCTCTTCCCTTTTCCTCCGGCCATTCGCTTTCCTTCATTCAGGTCCTTCGCCAGCTGCTCAGCTTTACGAACAGTCATCCCTTCCTGAAGAATTCTGGTATAAAGATAATGCTGATCTGCCGGATTGACAACCGACAGAAGAGCACGGGCATGTCCACTGCTGAATTCAGATGCTAACAGAGAATCCTGAATCTCCTTCGGGAGCTGTAGGAGACGAATAGCATTTGTGATAGTAGAACGTTTCTTCCCCACTCTTTCCGCCAGCTCTTCCTGCTTGATACGTGATTGTTCAAGAAGATATACATACGCTTTCGCTTCTTCAATAGGATTCAAGTTCTCTCTTTGAATGTTTTCAATAAGTGCGACTTCAAGTCTCTGCATATCACTGAACTTTTTGATAATGACAGGAATCTTCTCCATGCCGATCTCTAAAGCTCCGCGATACCGTCTCTCTCCTGCAATAATCACATACTCATCATCACTGATTTTCTCCACGATCAGGGGCTGAATGATACCCTGTGTTCTGATTGATTCAGAGAGCTCCTGAAGGGCTTCAGGATTAAACTGCTTACGGGGCTGATGCGGATTCGGGTGCACTTTATTGATCTCAAGAAGAACATAATCTCCGTCAGCAGAAGAGAGGAGGGCTTCCGGGTTGAAAACTCCATCATAGGAATAATCATCCATAAGAGAACTGATACCTTTTCCCAACCCATGTTTTCTCGCATTAGACACGGTTGATCACCTCCTTAGCAAATAGTCTATATCCATCGGCACCAGTGCTGCTGTTATCGTAGAGACTGATCGGCAGACCATGACTGGGCGCTTCAGACAAACGAACATTACGTGGTATTTTTGTTTCAAACACCTTCTGAGGCCAGAAATTGGTGATATCGTCTACAACATCATTCGAGAGCCTGGTTCTGGAACTATACATGGTAAACAGGATACCGAGCACATCAAGATGGGGATTCAGCTGTTTCTTCACCGATTCAATGGTGCGCATGAGGAGATTCAATCCTTCCATAGCGAAATATTCACACTGCAGAGGAATGATAATATGCTCAGCCCAGCACATGGCGTTAATGGTCACAAGCCCAAGAGAAGGGGGACAATCAACCAGAATATAATCCCAGTCATTCTCAATTCCTGAGAGCGCATTCTTAAAGAAAAACTCTCGGGCGAGTTCATTTACAAGCTCAACACTCAGGCCTGCAAGGTTGATTCCACCACCTATTATATACATGTTCTCAACCGGCGTTACCTGATAAGCTTCTTCGGGAGGACATTTGCCGACTATGACGTCATAACTCCCGGGAAGACGCTGATTCCCTGAAACACCACTTGTCAGATTCCCCTGTGAATCAAGATCAACGAGGAGAACTTTATAATTCTGCTGTGCCAAAAAAGCTCCGAGGTTAGCTGCTGTAGTTGTTTTTCCAACTCCGCCTTTCTGGTTAGAAAAGATAATTTTTTTTGCACCCATACCCACATAATACATAAAGTTGTTCTTCTTGTCATTAAAGTTTTGAGCTATTGACCATAACTCTCTATGGTAGTACATTTACATAGAAATTTTATAGGAGGAAATTCCGATGGTAGATAAAGTAAAAGCAGCACTTGAAGATATACGTCCCGATCTCCAGAATGATGGAGGAGATATCGAATTTGTGAGCATGGAAGGCAAAGAAGTTGTCGTCCGTCTTGTAGGTTCATGTGCAGGCTGTCCGATGAGTCAGATGACTCTGAAGAACGGCGTTGAAAGATACCTCAGAAGCGTCGTCGACCCTGAGATCGTCATTATCAACGAAAGCGGTTTCTAAGAAAAGTTTCACGTGAAACATCAGCACTACTGACTCGCGTCAGTAGTGCTTTTTTATACCCGACACTTTTTCAGGGATACACGCATTCTCGTCTGGCGGAATTTTGATTGGGAAATAATATGGCCGCCTTACGGCGGCCACATAGATAAGGTTTCACGTGAAACATGTTCTATTCTTCACTGGTTCCTTCATCACCATCAGAAGGTTTGACTTCACCAGCATCTTCATCCTCTTCAGGCTCAGCCGCATCAACAACAACAACTGCCTGGATAGAATCTTCTTTCTTCAGTCTGGCGACTACGACACCGGAAGCATAGGGACCCTGAATAGAGATCGTAGAAACAGGGACTCGAATAGACTGGCCTTTCATAGTAAGTATGACAATATCATTCTCGTCATTTACTGAAAGGGCTCGAACAAGGTATCCGGTCTTTTCGCGGAAGGTGTATACTTTCTGACCCATCGTTCCTCTTCCATGAGGACGGAATCCATCAAACTCCACCTGCTTACCTTGACCCATCTCAGTGATCATGAGAATACGTCTGTCATCATCAATCTTAAGAAGACCGACAACGGTATCACCGTTGAGAAGCTTGATACCTCTCACACCACGGGTTGATCTGCCCATCGCACGAACTGCTGAACTGTTGAATCTCAAGCCTTTTCCGTGTTTTGTAATAATCATGACATCATCATCAAAGTTTACGAGAATCGCATTGAAAAGAACATCACCCTCATCAAGGATAATTGCTGCAATTCCGCGCTTTCTTGCATTCTTGAATTTAGTAAGATTTACCTGTTTAGCAACTCCATCTCTTGTTAACATAAAGAGATATGTATCTTCATCAAAATCACCGAACGGTGTGATTGAAGTAATTTCCTCATCCTTCTCAAGAGTTGTCAGGATACCTCTAATGCTTTCACCCTTAGAGGTCTTGCTTCCCTGCTGAATCTCATGAACCTTGAACCAGTACGCTTTTCCAAGATTTGACACAGCAAGGATATAATCATGAGTAGAGGCAACGAAGACATGCTCAACAAGGTCCTCATCACGCAGGGTTGCTGCACGCACACCCTTTCCTCCGCGTCCCTGAGTTTTATACTCTTCGACTGGAAGGCGTTTCACGAATCCCTTGTTGGTCATGATAACAACGACATCTTCTTCCTTGATGAAATCCTCATCAACCATTCCGGTCAGTTCAAGATTCGAAATCTCAGTTCTTCTTACATCGCCATACTTGTTGTCAATTTCAAGAATTTCAGACTTTACAACCTGAAGAACCTTACCCTCATCAGCAAGTATTTCTTTATAGTATATGATTTTATTGTTCAAATCCTCTAACTCGTCAAGAATCTTGCTTGTTTCGAGCTGACTCAGCCGTCCCAGCCTCATATCGATGATAGCCTGACCCTGAATCTTTGAAAGTCCGAAAGTTTCCATCAGACGATCAAGAGCGATAGAGTTATCAGCTGATGTCTTGATAATCTCGATAACCTCATCAATGTGTTCAAGTCCGATTTTCAGACCAAGAAGGATATGTGCCCGCTCCTCTGCCTTGCGAAGATCGTATCTCGTCCGTCTGACAACCACTTCCTTCCGGTGATCTACGTAATACCGGATCATATCGAGAAGACCGAGCTGCTGTGGCCTTCCGTTTACAAGCGCCAGGTTATTGATATTGAAGTTGGTCTGGAGTGGCGTATATTTAAAGAGTTTATTTATGACGACAGAAGGTACACCATTCTTCTTCAGTTCGATAACAAGGCGTATACCATCTCTGTCAGATTCATCACGGACTTCACTGATCGAGCTGATTCTACCCTTCTTCTCTTCGGCAATCTTCTTTACAAGCTCAGCCTTATTCACCTGATAGGGGAGCTGAGAGAATATGATCTGTACCTTTCCGGACTTCGTCTCTTCAATCTCATAGACGCCACGGGTGACAACCTTACCCTTACCTGTCTGGAACGCATTGATAATACCAGCACGACCGCAGATCTGACCTCGTGTCGGGAAGTCAGGACCTTTGATGTACTCCATCATCTCAAAGAGGGAGATAGAGGGATTGTCGATATAGGCTGCAATACCCTGACAGACTTCTGAAAGGTTATGTGGAGCCATATTTGTAGCCATACCGACGGCAATACCGCTGCTTCCGTTCGTAAGAAGGAAGGGGATTGCCGCAGGAAGGACTGTGGGCTGCATGAGAGAATCATCATAGTTCGGACCGTAGTCAACAGTCTCTTTCTGAATATCGGCAAGCATCTCTTCACCGATACGGGACATTTTCGCTTCGGTATAACGCATAGCAGCCGGCGGGTCACCGTCGATTGAGCCGAAGTTACCCTGCGGATGAACAGCGGGATAGCGGAGAGAGAAGTCCTGAGCCAGTCTGACCAGTGCATCATATACAGAAGCATCGCCGTGCGGGTGATACTTACCAAGAACATCTCCGACAATTCTAGCAGATTTCTTAAAGGAGGATGAGTATCTGAGTCCCATCTCATGCATGCCGAAGAGAATTCTTCTATGAACAGGCTTCAATCCGTCACGAACATCAGGCAGTGCCCTGCTTACGATAACAGACATCGCATAGTTCAGGTAGGATTCCTTCATCTCATCTGCTATATTAGCCTGTAAAATATTGGTTTTTGGGGTTTCTTCCATGATTACTTATCCTTTCCTACACATCGAGATTTGAGACGTATACTGCATTCTCTTCTATGAACTTCTTACGAGGTTCAACTTCTTCACCCATGAGCATCGTGAAGATCTCATCAGCCTCGATTGCATCTTCCAGAGTAACCTGAGTAAGGCTTCTCGTCTCAGGATTCATTGTAGTCTCCCAGAGCTGGTCCGGATTCATCTCTCCAAGACCTTTATATCTCTGCAGAGGGAGTTTTGAAGTATCTCCATCCTTCGCATTGTCCTGCAGGATTCTATCCCGCTCCTGATCGTCGTAGGCATAGTAGGATTTCTTTCCTACGGAAATCTTATAGAGAGGAGGCATTGCGAAATAGACATATCCTGCCTCAAGGAGCTCCTTCATGTATCTGAAGAAGAAGGTGAGAAGAAGAGTTCTGATATGAGAACCGTCAACATCAGCATCCGCCATAATAATAACCTTATGGTAACGGACCTTTTCAGGATCAAAATGAGCACCAAGCCCTGCTCCAAGAGAGGCGATGACCGGCTGAAGCTTTTCATTCGAAAGAACCTTGTCCTCCCGGGCTTTCTCAACATTCAACATCTTTCCCCAGAGAGGCAGGATTGCCTGATTCTGACGGTCACGGCCCTGCTTGGCAGAACCTCCGGCAGAGTCTCCCTCAACGATGAAGATCTCACAGAGGGCAGGATCCTTCTCAGCACAGTCTGCAAGCTTACCGGGAAGTCCTGCGCCTTCAGAAGCCTTTCTGATCTTCAGCCTGGCATCACGTGCGGCATATCGTGCCTTCGCAGCCATGATAGCCTTCGTAAGAATCGCTTCGATAACTGAAGGGAATTCATCGAAATAATTAGTGAGCTTCTCGTACATGAGAGAAGAGACGATACCCTGAACATAGGTGTTTCCAAGTTTTGACTTCGTCTGTCCCTGGAACTGAGGATCCGGTATCTTAACCGACACCACGGCAGTCAGACCTTCCCTCAAATCATCACCGACAAGCGGGTTTCCAAAGAGCTTGAGAAGACTCGGCTTCTTCTTCAGCTGTTCGTTCATCACACGAGTGAGAGCCGACCTGAATCCCGAAAGGTGAGTCCCACCTTCACGCGTATTGATATTATTCACGAAGGTGAAAAGGACTTCATCGAAGCGATCATTATACTGAAGAGCAATCTCAACTTTCACATTCTGATCTTCACCTTCAAAATAGATGGGATCAGGATGGACTGCCTTCTTAGACTCATTCAGGTGTTTGATGAACTCATTGATTCCACCTTCATAATGGAATACATGCTCCTTCGGTTCTTCCTCTCGCTCATCACGGATCCCAATCCTGATTCCACGATTCAGGAAGGCGAGCTCTCTGAATCTTTCAGTGAGCACACGGTAGCTGTAGTTCTCTTTATCGATGATGGAATAATCGACCATAAACCGGATCGTTGTTCCATTTCTGTCGGTATCACCTATGACTTTCACAGGGTCTACCGCTATTCCTTTACGGTATTCCTGAAAATAGATGTGCGGAGCACGGTGAACGGTCACTTCAAGCCAGTCTGAGAGAGCATTTACAACCGACACACCTACACCATGAAGACCGCCTGAGACTTTGTACGTGTCATTGTTGAATTTACCGCCTGCATGAAGCTGGGTCATGACAACCTGAAGGGTACTCACGCCTTCGGTGGGGTGCATGTCAACGGGAATACCTCGTCCATTGTCTTCGACACGGATGATATTACCTTTTTCCAGAACTATTGAAATCGTATCACAGTAACCGGCCATGGCTTCATCGATACTGTTATCAACAATCTCATACACAAGATGATGAAGGCCGTCCGGACCGGTCGATCCTATGTACATACCTGGTCTTTTTCTGACTGCTTCGAGTCCTTTCAGGATCTGAATACTGCTGGAATTATAGGAAGATTCTCCGCTAACGGTTTCTGTGGACTCACGAAGATCCGCGGCACCTTCCGGTGCTCCTTCCAAATTACTATGTTCCATATAAATATGTCCTTGTATGATAAAAAATTGAATTCCATAAAAGTATACCATTAAACGAGAGGAATGTAAAGGGTACTCTCTTATTTTACATGTATTGTAACTTGTTTATATATAAGTATTTAATATGCTTTTCAAGGAAGCTTTCATCAACGGTGGACTGAGTCTTGTCAATCGGCATCTGCTGCGATATGATATTGATCATGCTTCAACAGAAATGGAATTATTATCCGTTCTGGGAAGAGGTGGTCTCACGGCTTGAATCGACCCTTCCAGAACATGAGTGTGTCACCTGGATACACAGGATATCTTACACAGAATCTAAAGATCACACTATCGTTCTGGCGGTTCCGTCCCTCTTCATCCGTGACTATGTTCAGAAGAACTATCTCAGCTCATTCTCCGATCTTTTCACCGAACTTACCGGTGAGAAAATCCTGATAGAATTCGAGGTGAAACAGCAGGATCCGGGTACTCAGAATTCACAGAAGAAGGATGGAGGATCCCAGGAAGAGATACGACAGGCTTCAGCGCCTCTGCCGAAGGCTCAGAGCAGACCTCGAGACAAGAATATCAATCCTTCCTACCAGTTCGGCTCCTTCGTTGTCGGTGAAAACAGTGCGTTCAGCTACAATGTCAGTATGGCCATTGCGAAGAATCCGGGTGTATCCTACAACCCCTGCCTTATTTACGGCGGTGTAGGCCTCGGCAAGACTCACCTTATCCAGTCGATAGGAAATTATATTCAGGACAACACGCCTGAACTCCAGGTAGTCTATGTAACAGCCGAGAAGTTCACGAATGAGTTCATTCAATCCATCAGCGAAAAGAAGACACCTCAGTTCAGAAACAAGTACAGAAAGGCTGATGTGCTTCTTATAGATGACATTCACTTTCTCCAGCGGAAGGAATCGACTCAGGAAGAGCTTTTCCATGTGTTCAACAATCTCTTCGAGTCGAACAAGCAGCTCGTATTCACCTGTGACCGTCCTATTAACGAACTCCAGGATATTACCGACCGGCTGAAGAACAGATTTACACGAGGAATCAACGTTGACCTGCAGCCGCCTGATTTCGAGACAAGACTTGCAATCCTGAGAAGAAAATGTGAGAACCAGGCAACCCATATCTCCAGCGATGTACTTGAGTATATAAGCAAGAACGTCATTACGAATGTGCGTGACCTTGAATCCTCCCTGACGAAACTTATCGCCTACGGAACCCTCCTCAATAAAGAGATCACACTTGATATTGCCAAGGAACAGCTACGAAGCACCTACTCTGCGAAGAAGGATCAGACGAAGGATCTCGATTCCATCATCCGTGTGGTTGCAGAATACTTCAACATCTCACCGTATGAGATCAAGGGAAAGAAGCGGACAAAATCCGTTGTTCTTCCCCGTCAGATCGCGATGTATATCTCACGAAGAATCACCGACTTCTCAACAACCGAAATAGGGTATGAATTCGGAGGCAGAGACCATACGACTGTCATGCATTCGGTTCAGAAAGTTGAACTGATGATTCAGAATGATGTCTCCCTGAGTAATTCTATACAGACACTGATACGACAGATTCACGACTATAAACGGGACTGAATATAATACTGAAAACCTGTGCATAATCTGAGGAATTCCTGTTGAAAGTAGTGTAGAATATCCTTACCTTGTGGATAACGTGGAAAACCTGTTGAGAAAAAGCGGAGTATTCCACAAGTTGTTTTTTTTGTATGAAGTTTTATAGTATGGAAATAGTGGCGTTTTCCACATTATACATGATACTATTACTACGACGATTAATTATATTATAATAATAGGAGTAGCGCGATGAAGTTCATCTGTCCGAAAAATAATCTACTGAAGGAAATTGTACTTGCTCTCGATTTTACATCTCAGAGAAACTCTCTTTCCATCGTTTCCAACGTTCTGCTGCAGACATCAGACAACAAGCTTGTTATCAAGGCGACTGACCAGAAAATAGGTTTCACCACGAGTATTGATGTCGAGACAGTAGAGAGTGGTACAACGACTGTCTTCTGTGATAAGTTTCTCGGCATTCTGAGAGCTCTTCCCGATGAAGAGATTATTTTCGAAGAGATCGGAGAGAAACTTTTTATCCATCCACAGAACAAATCTATAGATTTCTCGCTGAGAACGGTGAAAGCTGACAAGTTCCCCGAACTTGAAGAACCTGTAAACCAGTTCTTTGAAATCGCTCAGAAAGATCTGTTCGAGATGGTAGATCAGACAATCTTCGCTATCAGTGATGATGAGACACGCTACTTCATGAACGGTGTATACATGGAACGCGGTGAAAAGTCTGTGACCATGGTTGCCACCGACGGACGGAGACTCTCCATGATCGACAGATCACTTGAGAATGAGATTCCTGAGTTCAAACCGATCATTATTCCCGCAAAATTCCTTTCCCTTCTCAAGAAGGGAGGATCGGGTGAAGGTTCTATCTCACTTGCAGTGACTGACACTCTCCTGTTTGCGTCTTTCGGTTCCATGCTGATGTATACGACACTGGTCAAGGGACAGTTCCCGAACTACAAGAGAGTCATTCCCGCAATGCAGAGCCGTTCCTGCTCTGTCGATATCAAGAAGATGAATGAAGCCCTGAAGAGAGTATCTCTCCTTGTCGAAAACAAGGCGAAGAGAATTTTCCTCGATATCGAGACAGATTTCATCACGATCAGTTCCGAAGAGAGTGACTTCGGCCAGGCCAAGGAGATTATTCCCTGTAACTACTCGGGTGAATCATGCCGTCTTGCGATGAATTACTCCTACCTTGTCAGCCCTCTCAAAGTGATGGAAGGCGATACCTGTGATATCAGATTCACTGAGTCCAATAAGGCTATCACCGTCGTTTCGAACCCGGAAAAGGATTATCTGCACATTATCATGCCGATGCAGCTGGATTAATGAAATTCATCTCCGTAGGATTCAGACAGTTCAGAAATCTTGAAGAGACCCTTCTCCCGACTGATGCGAGAAGGGTTCTTCTTGTGGGAGAGAACGGTCAGGGGAAAACGAATTTCCTTGAGGCGGTCTATACCCTCTGCTACGGCTCTTCGTTCCGTTCAGTGCCGCTGAATACGCTCTGTCATCACGGCTTCACGAGTGCAACCCTTTCGGCAGCCGTTGAAAGTGATGAAGGATATAGGCAGACTATTTCGTTCTCGTACGCTGATAAAAAACGGATCATCAGGATCGATGGAAAAGAAATAAAGGACAGGAAGGACCTCATCTATACCATTCCCTGTATCATATTCAGCCATGACGACATCGAGTTTATCCGGGGAACTCCGGAGGACAGAAGACGGTTCTTCGATCAGACGATGAGTATGTACGATCCTCTTTTTTTCGATGATCTCCGTCAGTACCGTCTCATTCTCAAGCAGAGAAACAAGGCAATCAAGGAAGACTATCTCTCACTTCTCCCCGTATACAACGAAAAAATCGCAGAGGTAGGTTTACGAATTCAGCAGAAAAGAAAAGAGACTGTTGATGAATTCAATGAGATGTTCACCCCTCTCTACCGGAAAGTGTCAGGATTGGATACGGAGCTCAGCATACTCTACAAACCCTCCTGGAAACACTGTGAGAGTGAGCAGGATATCATCGATAAGCTTGAGCGTTCTCTTCATCAGGACACCAGAATGCAGACTACGGTGAGCGGCATTCACCGGGATCAGTTTATCGCTATGGAAAATTCATCTCAGTTCTCCCTCTCGGGATCCACCGGCCAGATGCGTCTTGCCTCCCTCATTTTCCGTGTTGCTCAGATGAATACCTTTAAAAACAAGAGCGGGAGAGAGCCGGTGATCCTTCTTGATGATGTTCTTCTTGAGCTCGACATAGAGAAGAGAGGACTTTTTCTTGATCTGCTTCAAGGCTATTCCCAGGCCTTTTTTACTTTTTTACCGAAAGAATCGTATTTCAAAGATGAAGGAGCATCAGAAAGCCTAGTGTATTCGGTACAGAACGGGAGGTTTACACCGTATGAGTGACTCCACGCTTCCCGAACTTCTCGATACCCTCCTTGCAAAACTGAATATCGACCCGAACAGCGGTATGGCTGACATGAAAAGGAAATGGATTGATATTGTCGGCAAGGATCTCGCTCCCCATACCTCTGCCTATGAGATCAAAGGACATAATCTGACCGTCCTCTGTGATCACCCTGCGTATTCCTCTCTGATCCTTATGAGAAAAAAACAGATTGAAAGAAAACTGAAAAGCTATTATCCTGAGCTTGAAATTACTCTAATCAGTGTCAGGGTCAGGAAATGATCATCCTATTGACATAGAGTGCATGGTATCTATATACTGCCCTTTCGGGAGCCTGTCCCGCTAAAAATAGAAATAATTCCGCGTAAAGCGATAAATTTGGAGATTTTCCTATGAAAAGAACGTACCAACCCAGTAGAACAAAAAGAAATAGAAAGTTTGGATTCCGTGCACGCATGGCTACAAAGGGCGGTAGACTTGTCCTTGCTCGCCGAAGAGCAAAAGGAAGAAAGAAATTAACCGTCTGTGATGAGAAAAAGCCTTACTAAGAAAGAAATAGTAAAGAAGAAATCAGAGATTGATGTAATATTTCAGACGGGGAAGGTCTATTCTGTTCCGAATCTTCGTCTGAGAGTTGTACCCAATAATCTGGGAATGAACAGGATCATTGTCATACCGGTCAGAAAGTATGGCAATTCTGTTCAGAGAAACAGAATAAGACGTCAGCTCAAAGAAATATGGCGTCTTGAGAAGGAAAACCTTCTATCTGGTTTCGATTTTGCATTCATAGTATATCCTGGAATGGCAGTATCTCATGAACAACAGAAACAGCAACTGATTCATCTCTTTTCTCTCGCTCATCTTTATTCGAGATAGGTCTATTTTCTGCCTTCCACCCATTTTTTATCATTGACCCAATAGTGAGGAGTGAGTATGGACCGTAATACCATTTTATTTATAGTTCTTTCGGTAATTGTTTTTGTCGGAGGAATGACTATTCAGCAGACGTTCTTCCCCCCTGATCCGGTTGAAGCATCAACCACTGTTCAGACAGCGGAGGCCGTAACGGATACTGCTGATACTTCTTCTGCTCCTGCACAGGTCACTCAGACTGCCGCAGCGAAGAGCATGAGCGGGTCAGATACCCTTCAGGCAGTGAACACCGCCTCTTCGACCGCACCATTCACCTATGAGACAGATGTATTTCTCATTGAATTCAATCCTGTAGGGGGGACAGTCACTTCACTGAAACTGAAGGATCATCTTGATGACGGAACCCCTGTGGAGCTCATCTTTAACGACGGTACGGATAAGGAAGCATTCTCCCTGTATGCAGGGAATGATATGAGTCAGCCTATCAATGCTGCCTTCAATTACTCGGTCAACGGTAATGAAGTTGTCTTTACACAGGATTTCTCTGTTGAAGGCGGCGCTCCGTTCACCCTGATCAAGCGCTACCACTTCGGTGACTCGGATTACCTGTTTGAGATCGAAATCGAAGCTATGAACAGCGAGAACAGTTCAATCCCTCTCAATCTCAACGGCTATGCCTATACCCTTGCCTTCGAGCCTCAGGTGGGTCCGTCCTTCTTTACGGAACCTGATGGAAGATATACCTATCGCCGGTTCTATGTTGAGCAGAACGGTAAAAAGAGCACGGCGAAGATCAAGGACGGCATCTACACGAATAACGAGATCATCACCTGGGCTGCACTCGCAGGGAAATACTTCAGCGTGATCGGTATTCCCGATGCAACTCCGTATACGCTCACACTCACAGAGAAGGAGAACACGTCGATTCCTCTCGAATCCTCGATGTATTTCTCCCGCCCTGCCTATAAGACCTCTGCTTCGAAGGATGTGTTCCGTTTCTACATCGGTCCCCAGCTCAAGCAGCACATGACCATCTACAATGATTCATCCGATAACGGTTTCGGTCTGAGTGAACTCAACCTTGAGAAAGCCCTCGACAGCTCATCCTGGCTTGGATGGCTCGAAAGCATCCTTAAGTGGCTGCTCACCTTCTTCTATGGTCTCATACCGAACTACGGTGTCGCCATCATCCTCCTGACTATTCTTATCAAGGTTGCCCTGCAGCCGTTCAGTAAGAAGAGTATGGAATCGACGGCACGCATGCAGTCTCTCGGACCGCAGATGGAAGAACTGAAAGCAAAATATAAAGATAATCCTCAGAAGCTCAATGCGGAGATGGGGGAACTGTACAAGAAGGAAGGAATCAATCCTCTCGGCGGTTGTCTGCCGATGCTCTTCCAGTTCCCGATTTTCATCGCACTGTACGGGCTGCTGAATAAACACTTCGAACTGCGCGGTGCAGTATTTATCCCGGGCTGGATTAATGACCTTTCTCTTCCCGAGTCTGTATTCAATTTCGCACCGCTCTCTCTCCCCCTGATCGGAAGTGACCTGAGAGTTCTCCCGATCCTGTATGGAGCATCCATGATTCTCTCCTTCTCTCTGACTCAGGCATCAACTCCTCAGTCGGGAATGACCGGTAAGATGATGAAGTACGGTATGCCGATCATGCTCTTCTTCGTCCTCTACAGTGCTCCGTCAGGTCTGCTTCTTTACTGGATGGTGATGAATATCATCTCCATCGGACAGCAGATGTACATGAATAAAAAGAAATCGAAGAGTCTTTCAGCTCCTGTTGCAGCTCCTACTGCAGGAAAGAGTACTAAGAAGAAAAACAGGAGATGATGAATGATAAGAGAATTTGAAGGTAAAACAGAACAGGAAGCGATTGCACGGGCTCTGGAGGAACTCCAGGTCGTGCAGGATGATATTGATATTGAAATCGTAGAAGCAGAGAAGCGTTCCCTTTTCAAGAAGGGAAATGTGAAGATCCGTGTCCATCTCAAGGACGAGGCTGTTTCAGAGGCTGCTGATGAGGATGAAGGCCCAGTCGAGGTGAATGAGGAATTTGAAGAGCAGGTAACCACCTTCCTTTCAAACCTTCTCATCAAGATGGGCTATCCCGGAAGTGTTGATGTCGCGTACCGCAAACACAACAAGCTCGGTCTCGATATCTCTTCAGAGTATTCCTCCATCATTATCGGCAAGAAAGGAAAGAACCTTGATGCTATTCAGCTGATCGTGAATGTCTACGCAGGCCAGCTGCAGAATCATGTGAAGGTGATGGTCGATAGTGAGAACTACAGAATGAGACATGAGGAGTTCCTTGTCCGTCTTGCTTTCAAGACTGCACAGTCGGTAAAGAAGAGCGGAAGAAGCAGACTCCTTGAGCCTATGAATCCGTTTGAAAGACGTCTGGTTCATACTGCATTGAATGAACTCGACGGTATCGAAACCAAGAGTGAGGGAGAGGGACTGTTCAAGCAGGTCCGTATTTCATTAGATGACTCTCTGCCTCCCCTGAGAAAATAATTGAAAGGGAAGGGGTATGACGAATAGAAGACATCTTTTTACAAGTGAATCGGTAAGTGAAGGACATCCTGATAAAGTCTGTGATCAGATCTCGGATGCAGTTCTTGATGCGTGTCTGAAAGAGGATCCCAACTCCCGAGTAGCCTGTGAAACGTTCGTAACGACAGATTTCGTCCTCGTAGGTGGAGAGATCACCACGCATGCATCATATAATGTGGATGAGCTCGTCCGCGATGTGGCGAGATCGATAGGGTATGATGAGGAGGGTATCGGCTTCAGTGCGGATTCCCTTACCGTAGAGAACAGGCTTCACCACCAGTCTCCCGATATCGCACGGGGTGTTGACTCCGAAATCAGTGATTCCGGTCTTCAGGGCGCAGGTGATCAGGGACTTATGTTCGGGTACGCCTGTGATGAGACGGAACAGCTCATGCCTGCTCCGATCATGTATGCTCATCATCTTCTTGAACGGGCAGCTCAGCTTCGCAAGGAAAAGAAAGTGGACTTCCTGAGACCCGATGCAAAGGCTCAGGTGACGATGGTCTATGACGAAGGCCGTCCTGTACATATCGATACAGTTGTTCTCTCTCATCAGCATAATGATGATGTATCACAAAAGGATCTGCAGGCTTTTATTCAGTCTGAAGTGATTCAGAGTGTGCTCGAACCGACCGGCCTCATCGCCAAAGATACCAAGTACTATATCAACCCGACGGGAAGATTCGCCATCGGCGGACCGACCGGAGACTCCGGTCTGACCGGACGTAAGATCATCGTCGATACCTACGGGGGTATGGCCCGGCACGGCGGCGGAGCCTTCAGCGGAAAAGATTCCTCGAAAGTGGACCGCTCCGCGAGCTATATGGCCCGCTTCGCAGCGAAAAACCTTGTTGCCTGGGGTCTGTGCACGAAGGCTGAGATTCAGGTTTCGTATGCAATCGGCGTTCCCCATCCTGTATCAATCGATGTGAATACATTCTCGGACCGGTGTGATGGATGACAGTGAGATAGAGAAGATTCTCGAGAGAGAGTTTGATTTCTCTCCTGCAGGTATTGTGGAGCAGCTTGATCTGCTCAGACCGATATATCGCGCTCATATGAACTACGGCCACTTCGGAAAGGATGGGGTTCCCTGGGAGACTATTCTTCCCAGACCTTCCTACTTATAATGGAAAACGTAATGAGAGGTGCTCCCTGATAAGGAGCATCTTTTCTTTTGAGAACTGCGCTCCGCGGTTCTGGATGATCTCTCCAGCGAGGTAGGATGCGATATACCCTGAATCCTCGATAGAGAAATCCCTGCACAGACCATAGAGAAAGCCTGCCGCATAGATATCACCTGCACCGGTGGTATCTGTGGGTGTGGAAGGTCCTTCTACCGGTATGGTGTAAATCTTTCCTTCATGTGAGATATAGGAACCGAGTTTTCCGTTCTTCACAATTGCAGTTCTGCTGATCTTTCCCAAGGACCTGCAGCACTCATACGGGTCGTAGTGATTGAAGAGGATTCTCGCTTCGTCGGCGTTTGCGAATACGATATCTGCATACTCCTCGATGAGCTCAAGGAAGGCTTCTCTGTTCCGTCCTACTGCGAAAATGTCGGCTATATCGAAGGATATTGTTCTCTTCTTCCTCTTTGCTGTATCAAGAGAGATATGAATTGCCTCTTTCTGACTCTCGGTATCGTACATATACCCTGTGAAGTGGAAGATGTGTGAGTCTTCGACCGATTCAGTGTGAATATCCTCTTTCCCGTAATACCTGTTCGCTCCGAGGAAGGTATTCATCGTTCTTTCGCTGTCCTCGGTAATCAGAATCACAGAGGAGCCGGTGGGTTTGTCGCTTACCACAATCTCATCTCTCACCAGGTTCTCCAGAACCTGTTTCTTGTAGATTAAGCCGAATTCATCATCTCCGACCTTTCCTGCGAGAGTGGTGGGCACTCCCAGAGCTGCAAGGGTGATGATGGTATTCGGGCAGGAGCCTCCGCATGAATAGGTGACCGGGAATGCTGAGACGGATTCAAGGAGAGCCGTCCGCGCTGTCACGTCAATAAGATGCATCGCTCCTTTATGGATTCCCTGTTTCTCAAGAAAATCATCGGTTACGTGTACAAGAATATCGATCAGGGGATTACCGACCCCATAGACTGAATGCATGCAGCTCCTCCTGTTTCATAGTACAGGGGTTTTTCCTGTGATACAACAGGATTGTAAAAAGGATTGTTCCCCTGTACCATACAGGATATGGACAGATATGTGATTGACGGAGGATATCCGCTGGAGGGAAGTATCAGAATCAGCGGAAATAAAAATGGTGCTCTCACGCTACTTGCAGCGGCTCTTCTCAGTGAAAGTAAGGTGATACTGCACAATATCCCCGATATCGCAGATGTCCAGGTGATGATTCAGCTGATGAGACACCTGGGGGTAGAGGTAGGAGCCATAGAGAAAGGAAGAGTCGAGATAAACCCCTGCGGACTCTGCATCTCGCTTCCCCACCTCCCAAGTGAACTTGTTGATGATATAAGAGCATCCCTGCTTCTGCTCGGACCTGTTCTGGGAAGAAAGGGGAAGGTGCTCCTTCCTCCTCCCGGAGGCGATGTGATCGGACTGCGCCGTCTCGATACCCAGATCTCGGCAATCGAGGACGATGGGAGGAGTCTGTGCGGTTTCACCCTGAAGGGTAACCTTCGAAGCTGACGGAACAAGGTCTTCACTGCAGCGAGATATTTCTCCAGGAGGCATCGGTCATTACCACGGAGAATATGATCATGATGGCCGTTCTTACTGAGGGTGAGACCACCATCACGAATGCTGCATGTGAACCCCATGTACAGGATCTCGTGCAGGATGCTGGTATCGATGGGAGCACGGATTCAGGGAAGCGGAAGCAATCTCCTCCATATTGAAGGAGTCAGGGAAACTTTCCGGTACCGAGTTTACCGTCGGATCTGATTATATGGAGGTGGGTTCCTTCATCGGTCTCGCCGGCGCCACCGGAAGTGAGATAGAGCTGCATGGACTGCAGATCAACGATCTCAGGATGATCGAGAAAGGCTTCGAACGGATCGGAATCACCTGGCGGACAACCTCCGAGACTTCCATCCTTATACCGAAGGAACAGGTCGAAGGTGATGAGAAAGAGTATCTCCGGGTATACGCCCAAGATTGATGATGCTCCGTGGCCGGGATTTCCCGCAGACCTTCTCAGTATACTGACCGTTACCCGCCACTCAGATGACGGGTTCGATTCTGATCCATGAGAAAATGTATGAGTCGAGGATGTACTTCATTGACTGGCTGATCAGGATGGGGTCTGACATCATCCTCTGTGATCCCCACCGTGCACTGGTGAACGGTCCTACGCCGCTGAAGCCCGCCGTCGTATCATCTCCAGATGTGAGAGCCGGAATGGCTCTGATCATCGCGACCCTGTGTGCCTCGGGTGAGAGTACGATACAGAATATCTATCAGATAGAGAGAGGATACGAGGATCTTCCCGGAAAGCTCACTTCTCTCGGTGCGAGAATCCGCAAGGACCTCTAAATCCTTGTAGTTACAACTATTTAACCGGCTTTCCGGTGAAGTTATTCCAAGGTAATTCACAAGTTATCCACAAGGTTGTCCAGAAGGGAAAATCTCTTACATTCCGGTAAGACGTTTTAAACTTCCACCATTGCGATGTTGTATGTTTGGAAGAGTGTATTTAAATACTTGTATTATATAAAGATGACAAACTATTAATATCTGTTTTTATAATAAATTCCTATGATAAGAATTATTGCTTTCCTAATAGGGTGATCAGGGTCTGATACATCTATCTTATTCCACAAGTTATCCACAGGTTCCTCCACCCCTGTACTGAGTGAGAATTCACCCCCCGTAAGGAATTTTTTCCACACTCATTCTTCCTCATGACCGCGTAGATTATCAATTCATTCTCTTTATGAGATTTCGTTTGAATACAATCCAACTTTGAAACCTTTATTAGAATCTACCCGAGTAGGTGTGAGCTTCTTCTCCACACCCTGAGAGAAAAAGAAAAGCACCCTCTCCCCCTCTGTGATATCAGGAGTGGATGGCGAGAGGGGAGGGGTGCAAAGGACACGAAAAAAAGAACAGGAAAGAATTCGTCTTTCCTAGTAGAAAGAGCACCCGCACCCTTTCATGATATCAGGAGTGGATGGCAGAAAGGGGTGGGAGTGCGAAAAACCTAGAAGTAATAGTTGAGAGCGAACGAGAGAACTGACTTCTCTTCATAAGCTCCGTACATACCCTCCTCGTCACCAAGGAATATGAATGCTTCTGCGGTTACCTCAACCGCATCTTCGATGTCGTAGGTGAGTGAGGGTCTGATCATGGCATTCAGGTCGTCGAACTCGACGATCGTGAAGATCTGTGCTGTAAGTGTATCATCAAGGAAGTCCTTCTGGATGTTGAGCGTTGCGAGCTGAGCATACTCCTTCGCTTCCCTTCCGCTGACAATCAGGGAGTCATTTATAATCGGCGATATAGGTTCCCCGGTACTGGGCGGCAAGAGAGAACCCTGCAAGATCGATATCGAGACCGATGAGGCCGTCGATCACGGTATGTTCTTCCACCGTCACTTGAGGGAGGAGTTCCTGCGACTACCGAACCGATAGGTTTGTCGAAGGATGTGAGGATCTCGGTTCTCTCAGGACAGCCGAAGAGACTGGAGCGGAGATTGCGGTTCCGAGCACACCATAACGGCCGTACTCCGTGTTGATCGTCGGTATAGTGTCGGGCGTGATGGAGCTTGGATATGGATCATCGGTCCAGGTATACCCACCGAGCACTTCAAACGGTCGCGAGGGCTCCGAAATAACTGGCTTTTCCGAAGAGCTCAGTATTCTCGAGAGAGAATTCGGGAGTTTCCGGTTCACTCATCTGCACACTGCCCGAGCTCATGAAGGAGGGGGTGTTTGTACCAGTATGAGGTACTGTCAAAGGTCTCTGTAGGTACGAAGTGAGTGAGCCACATACCGGTGAAGGTGAATGCGTCATAGTAGTAGCTCGCTTTCACTGCGGGCACGCCCTGCTGAAGTTCGTGAGTCTCACTGAGGAGGAAGTCTCCCATGTTGAGCGGGCTGATCATATTGGTCAGGTAGAGGCCGTCTGCCTGACCGGTGGCGATGATCTGGCTTACCCACTCTGATATCCATCGCATCGAGATAGAAATCGGCATACAATTCTCTCATGGCGAACTCGATCGTTTTCATCCTGATCTACAGAAAGGTAGGGCTGGATGAACAGGTGACTCATATCCTTGTAGATGTCGATGTTCAGATCGAGTTTCTGCTCGTAGTAGGGGAGTGAACCGTCATCGAAAGCGACGGCAAGCTTCGTCTGTGATAACCCTGTGTAGGAGAGGTCTGCTGCGCTGAGTGAGACAACCGTCGCACTCAGGATCAGCAGGATCAGGATCGGTAATCTGGTTCTGTTCTGTATCTTCATCGGGTTCTCCTTAGAATCTCGGTCCCATCTTCAACTGACGGTCAGAGAAAAGTGATTCATCGAGGTCGTTATCGAAGGAAACATCATCCATCGTGATCGTCGTCTGTGTTCCCTTGTCGTGGTTTTCCATTGTCATGGTGGGTGATCACGAAGATTCCGTCGATCACTTCGAGTTCTTCGATGGTGAGTTCGCGCACCATCTCACCCTTGTAATGGTATTCCTTGTTCAGGCCGTACCACTCATCCTTTACGATATAGGTAACGGTTCTGTCGAACTCCTTGTTCTTCTCCTTGGGAATACTTTCGACGATATAGCACTCCTCTCCATCGACTGTGGTTGTTCCCAGGAGGGTGTGGGTATCCTTATTGGGATTCCTCGTTCCCATATCATCGTAGGTGAAGTCGGAGCCCATGAACGAATCGTTCTTGTTCTTTGATGCGATTCTCTTCACCCTCTTGAGAGCGGGAAGATAGATCCACTGGTCGTCGTCACGGTCATCAGGATAGCTGATGCTCAGAAATCCTGTATCCTTGACGTCGGCGGGGGAGAGGAAGAACATCAGTTTCTTTTCAATCCTGTCTTCATTCTCCTGACTCACCTGAACGATGTCCCGTTCACGTATCTGACCTCTCGAGTTCTGAATCTCCATCTTGAGGTTCGCCTTCATGTTATTGCCGGTGTCACGGTTGTAGACGTTCCACATGATCTCTTCCCCTGTCGGGCTTGAAGCGAATAATGATGTGCTTACGATGAGGAGGATGATTCCTCCCAGAATTTTTTTTCTTTGCATGGTGTTACTCCTTATTGGTATCTGATGCTCCGATCGGGAGCTTATTCTTCTTGTCGAGGTGAACGAGTGTCACGAGGAGCACAGAGAGTGTTCCCAGTGCACTGAGCACCATATTGAGGGCTATGAGTGACCCGACCTGTCTGTTCGGCGGGAATACGCTGAACACGAGGACGATGAATCCGCCCATGACTGCGATAGCATTGAATATGATCGCTTTTCCGGTATGGGTGATCGTCTCATTGACCGTATCGGTGATCGAATTGCCTTCTCTTCTCCTGTTCAGGTAGTGCTCGATGAGGTGGATGGCATAATCGACGCCGATTCCGATCGCGATCGATGATATGAGAGCTGTTGCAGAGCTGAGAGGGATTCCCAGCAGTCCCATCACACCGAAGTTGACGGTTGCCGTGATGGCGATGGGAATCGTTCCTACGATACCGACGAAGATACTTCTGAACACGAACGTAAGAAGAATTGCCACAATCAGGAATGAGATACCGAGCGAGAGAACCTGTCCTTCCATGAGAAGGTCGGCAAAGATATAGGAGGTGTATCCGCTTCCTGCATAGGTGATGGTGATTCCCAGTTCCTTGAATTCCTGTTCATACGCTGCCACATCAGAAAGTATCTGCTCAATGAGCATCGAAGAATCGCTCTTCAGCTGCAGTGTCATATTCGTCTTCTGATAGTCGTAGTCGACCACTTTCGCTATCGTCTCGGGGTCTCCGCTCATATCATAGAGGAGGAGGTACTGGGCGATGAGTTCCTGGTTATCGGGGATGGAGAAGTACTCGTCCTGCTCCTCGTTGAGAACGAAGTTCATTCTCTTGATGAAATCGGTGAGGGAAAGACCTCCTCCAACCAGAGGATCTTTGAGAAGTTCTTCCTGCATCTGATCCATGAGAGAGAGGGCTTCGGGGGTTTTGAAGGTGTCAGGGTCTTCTCCGTTCAGGATGATATTGATTGAACTTGTACCTGCAAAGGTTTCATTGACAAAAGAGTCTGTGACTGAGATGGGGTGATCATCTTCGAAATTGGCAAGGAAGCTTGTGTCGATCCAGATCATCGAAGCGCCGAGAATTCCCAGGGCAGCGACGATGAGGGCTGTCACGATCACCATCTTCCCTTTGTTCATGATAGCGGCAGTCCATCTATGATCCCGTATCTTTTCGGTGACAGGAGTTTCGAGATCCTCATCTTCTCTCCTTTTCCCGCTTCTGGGGATGCCGAGGATCCTGATGGATGCAGGGAAGAGGATGAGAGCAAAGAGCATTTCCGTGAGAACTCCCACTGCCGAGAAGAGACCGAAGTACCGGACAGGGAGAACCTGGCTGGTCATCAGCGCCATGAATCCGATCGCTGTGGTAAGCGCTGCCATAAACACGGGGCGCGTCATATCCTTGAGAGTCTTATGTATAAGCTCGTCCTTTGTGATCAGCGGATTCTTTTTAATGAGGTACATGATAGTGTTGTGCATATGAATACCGTAGGCGACGCCTATGGCGATCAGCATGACCGGTATCATCGTATCAACCGAGTAGACCGGTATCTTGAACAAGGCCATCGTCCCGAATGATGCTACGGTTCCGAGAAGTACAATCACCATATTGATGATCGTGTGACGTACGCTTCTGAGCAGGATGTACAGAAGAATGATCATCGTCACCATGACGATCGGGAACATTCGTGCCATATCAGCAGGGCCGAGAGATGCGAGTGCTCCTTCGACGATCGGTCTTCCTGCTACATAGATTTTCTCAGGCCCTTCATACTGTTTTACGAATGCTGTAAGTTCTTTCTCGAGGGTTTTGGTGTCAGCTTCCTCATCAAGGGGAAATGCGATGATCGTACTCGTCTCGTCGTGTGAGACCACATATCCGGCGATCATTTCATTGTTTCTCACCTGTTCTCTGATATAGGCGAATTCCTCTTCACTCTCGGGAGTCTCTTCGTAGAACGGTCCTACTTCAAGACCCCATTCACTCCCGGTGATGTTGTCGGCGTGATAGAGGCTTGTGATATCTTCATCGAGAATCTCCTCGAACTGTGCGGGAAGATCTTCCGAGATCTGCCGTATTTTATCGAACGTCCCCGCATTATAGATGCTCTGGGGGTGTTCGATGGCGATCATGATCGAGTCGGTAATGCCGAACTCTTCACTCGCCTTGTCACTTGCAACAAATGCCGGGTGTTCTGACGGCATATATTCATCAAGATCCGTCTCCAGCTGAGCATTATCTGCAATCTGCAGAACAAAGATGACTGAGACAAGAAGAATGCCGAGCAGGATAGGCAGCGGTCTCTGTGTTATTTTCTGTATTATGTTCATACTCCTCCAATAGTTAACGATAACTAACTTTATAGATTAAAAAAATATATTCTACTCTCTGAACAACACGGTACAGAGAAGTCTGTTCAGATTACTCGCTTCTGAAACGAGAGATGTTCTCTCCTTCGAGACATTCCAACGTGTGACAGTAAGCCGGACCGTCGAGAGAATGATCAGAGCGATATCTGCCGGTGAAAGAGAATCATAGACCATCTCAGAGGCCTTCATCTCGGTGCAGATACCTTCAAGGTTGGAGAGCATATTCTCCAGAAGAGCTTTCAGATGGGGTTTGAGTGTCTCATCCGAGTGAAAGACTTCTTCGCTGAAGATAAATAGGGCAAACGCAGGGTTTTTCTCGATCGTGGTGAAAAGAGCTGTAAGGAAAGGAATGAAAAAAGATTCCCGCGTTTCCTGATTTTCTTTCAACAGCATGAAGTGAGGAGCAATATTCCCCTGCAGGACATCTAGCATTGCTACCAGGATCGCATGTTTAGAAGCGAAATGACGATAGATGGCAGGTTCTGTGACTCCCAATGCTTTTGCTATATTTCTGATGGTGAGGGAGTGCATTCCCCTCTCAGCAGAGATGGCGAGTGATGAGAAGATAATCTGGTTCTGTCTTTCAGTATATTCCTTCATTGTTTCTCCAATACATGTTAACGTTCACTAACGTACATCTGTTTTCCTTGTACGTCAAGAGATTTTCACATCTTTTTTAGAAAATTCCGGAATCGGGTAGGACGGCAAGAGAGAGTCTGGGGGTCTCGGGAGGAGTGAAGAGACGTACACTCTCCAGGGTATTGAACAGTTCACGCACATTTCCTGGCCAGGTATGGTTCATAAGGCGAAGAACACTCTCTTCCTCCAGCTCTCTTTTTTCTCCCACCTTGTTCAGATAATGAACAGCAAGGAGAGGAATGTCTTCAAGCCGATCCCGCAGGGGCGGGAGGCTGATAACGAGAGGTGCTATCCGGTGATAGAGGTCTTTGCGGAATCTGTTTTCTCTCGAAAGGGAGCCGATATTCTCATTGCTCAGGCTGAGGAGCTGGAAATCACTTCGTCTCACACACTCTGATCCTATCGGGAGGTATTCTCCCGTTTCCAGCACTCTGAGCAGCTTTCCCTGAATCTCATAGGGAAAATCCTCGATCTCATCAAGGAATAGAATGCCTCGATGCGCCCGGTCTATACATCCCTGACGGTCTTCTTTCGAATCGGTATAGGAGCCTTTTTTCGAGCCGAACAGAAAGGCATCGGAAAGTGTCGGCGTAATAGCCGAGCAGTTCACTTTTTCAACAGGAGTTCCCGGACTGCTGCAGTGGATGATCATATCGGCAACGACTTCTTTGCCGCTGCCCGTCTCTCCGGTGATATGAATCGCCCGGTAGCGTGTACCTACGGTTGATATCATATTCCTGATCTCTCTGATCTTCCGTGACTCTCCGACAAGCGTGTCGGGTTTTTGAGGAGGAGGGGAGGAAGGGACCTGACCCCGATGTTCATCCTTCAGATAGGGATCAAGAGCCTTCGGGCCGGATACAGAGAGGAGGCACTGTATCAGCTGATTCCCTGTGAAGGGACGGTAAAGCACTGCCGTTGACCCGTCCGAGGCATAACTGCTCTGGAGTGACTTCCGTTCAGGAATGAAGAGTTTCGGACCGGGAATACGGGAGGAAAGCATGTACTCCAGGAGAGGAAAAACTCCCTGCGTGTGGTATCCCTCGTCGATAATGAGAAGGGGATGGGGATCCTGTGTGATGGTGCGGCAGAGCGCTTTCAATCTCCTGTCATGCATGACACTGATAACCGGTGCAGCGAGATGACTCTGTATCTCATGAAGAAGTGTCTTATTTTTAGTAAACAGATAAACAGCCATGATGTACTCCTCATCAGAAGGTACTGAAATACTCCTGTGAGATAACTGTATGACGGGTTGTAGCTCTTTACAATCTCTCAAGTGTGAGAGAGGAGGTCAATGGCATATTGTGAAGTAAGTGCAGAAGCTGCAACAGCTGCGGTTTCTGTTCTAAGGATGTTGGTCTGAAGCAGCACCGGCTGAGCCCCTTTTTCGAGGAGGAACGAGACTTCTTCCGTACTCAGCCCTCCCTCTGCTCCGATGAGGAGGGATAGGGGAGAGGAAGGATCTGACTGAATCAGATGCTTCAGAGTTGAAAAGAGGGTGGGGGTTTTCTCTTCAAGGGACTGATGGAAGAAAAGGAGGCGGCCGGGATTTTCTATGTGCGAGAAGATATCGGAGATTTTGATCGGTTCCTCGATACGGGTAAGGACAGGAGATCCGCTCTGCTGAATAGCCTGCTGGGCCACCTTCCGGTACCGGGAAGCCTTCGTTTCCCAGTTTTTCGTCACATCCGAGACGGTGAACCTTGTCATCAGCGGGGTGATGCTTGTGATGCCGAGCTCACTGCACTGCCGGATGATCTGCTCGAGTTTTTTTCCTTTTCCCACTCCCTGGTAGAGATGAATGACAGGAAAAGGGCCCCTGAAGGAACTGAACGAGTCCGTTATCTCCTGTGCACCCTCACTCTGCTCTTCCGAGTTGACAGTAAGGGATTCTTTGGAGACAGAGGTGATGGTGAGCGTGTAATAGGTTCCCGTCCGGTCTCTTCCTGTGAAGGAGTCTCCCCTTTTGAGGCGGAGAACATTGGCAAGATAATGGCGGTCCTTTCCGGTGAGGATACACTCTTCCCCGCCGTGAAAGGAGGAAGGGAGGACGAAGATTCTCATCTACTTCCCGTCCCGAATGAATTCTACCGCCCGCTGTATCACAGGATCGAAATCAACGTCAGCAACTGGTCGTTCTTCGAACGGAATATGTCTCAGATACTCCCTTCTCAGGACCACACGGAATATATTCTCACTGATACCGGTATCAAGCGGGGCTACCTCGGTGAGGTAGGTGGTATAATCTTCCTCCGTTCCTTTCGGATGCGCTTCGACGAAGGAGGAGGTGATATCGGTGGAGATGAACTCAAGGTAGGCGTCCATCTGTTCTTCTTTCACGATGATTCCCTCTGATTCGATATCGACAGGGATTCCCACCTTGTGGATATCGTTTCCGTTCGGGGTCTGGTACTGGGACCAGGTGAGGGTATAATAGCCGTCACCGAAGGGGGAGACGATCTGTATCAGCCCTTTCCCGAAGGTGGTGCTTCCGATGAGGGTCGCTCTTCCGTTATCACTCAGGGCTCCGGCGAGTATTTCCGAGCTTGAGGCGCTGCCCCCGTTCACCAGGAGAACAAGCGGCAGCTCTTTCGGGACGATGAGTTCGTCACTGGCTACATACACTCTCTGGTTTTTCTTGTCTTTCGCATGTATCTGAACGATTTTGCCGTCATCAAGAATCATGTCTGCAATTCTGAGGGTCGAATCGACAATGCCTCCGGGGTTGTTCCTGAGGTCGATGATCAGAGCCGAACTATCCTCGAGATCCATTGCGGCAAATTCGTCATAGACCTGCTCTGCTGTCGATTCGGTGAACTGCGTGATCTGAAGGTAGGCGATATCGCCGTCTATGATATCAGAGGAGACCGTCGGAACCTGTACCGTCTGCCTGACGACATCGACTTCAAAGGTGACAGTTCCACGCAGGATCGTGAGGTGAACCGTTGTTCCCGGTTTTCCCTTCAGGGCCTTCGATGCTTCGTCAGCTTCCAGGTCATCAACGGCATTTCCATCGATATGGCTGATCAGGTCTCCCGATATGAGTCCGGCCTGCTCCGCAGGGGAGCCGGGGAAGACCGAAGTGATGTTGATCATGTAGGTCTCGGGGTTCGTGAAGTCTCGATACTCAAGGTAGTTTTTCGAGATATAGGAACCTATTCCGCTATATTCTCCGGTTGTTTCTTCACTGAAGTCCGAACTCTCTTTTGAGACGATATATGCCGAGTATTCGTCCTTCAATCCCTCGAAGAGACCCTTCGCCATCTCCTCGTACACGTTCTTGTGATCTATATCGAAAAGAAAGTCTCTGTCGACTATCCTGTAGAGGAGTTCGAGCCTCTGCATATTCTGAGAGATCTCGTCTCCCGTCTGATCCTCGAGGGACTTATCTGAAAAAAGAGAGGAGACAATCTTCTCTTCTGCTCCTCCTGAAACGACCATCTGAGGAATGAGAATCAGGATGACACACCATAGGATCATTAGCTTTTTCATACTCTCAATATACGGTAAAAGTTAACAAGAGACTACCTCTTCCATGGTTGACCACTCATCCTTCTCTTACTACACTTCTTTCATGGCTAACTATATTGCGTTTCCCACCTGGATATCACCGACGGTGTTTCCGGGGCTTCCTATCAGATGGTACTCCCTCATGTATCTGGTCGCCTTTGCCGTGACATATATCATGGTGAACAGGCAGAAGAAGAGAGGAAAGATAGATATAAGCAGTGACGATACACTCACTCTCTTTCTCTATGCGATCATAGGACTCATACTCGGTGCGAGACTTTTCTCGACCCTGTTCTATGAAGGTTCTTTCTATTACTGGACACATCCCCATCTCATTTTCTGGCCGTTCAGGAACGGACAGTTCGTCGGTCTTCCGGGGCTGAGCTATCACGGGGGGCTCGTGGGTGTGGTCGTCGGCGTCTATCTCTTTTCGAGGAAATACCGGTTCAACTACCTGCACCTCGGCGATATCCTGGTAACCGGTATCCCTCTCGGGTACACCTTCGGCCGTCTCGGGAATTTCATTAACGGTGAACTGTGGGGGAAGGTATCTACTCTTCCCTGGGCTATGACGTTTCCCCTTGCCAGGCGCTTTCCAGAGACCGAGGAGTGGGTGAGGGAGATGGCGCAATCTCTTTCGATCGAATACTCATCGGGTGCGCTGATCAATCTGCCTCGGCATCCCTCTCAGCTCTATGAGGCTCTGTTTGAAGGGATTCTTCTGTTCCTCTTCATGTACTTCATTATTCAGCCGAGAAGGAAAAGGGATGGATTTTCGATAGCCTGGTATCTGATCGGATACGGCACGGTCCGTTTCTTCATCGAGTATGTGAGGGAACCGGACAGGCAGATCGGCTACCTGATAGGGGACGGTCCGACCGAAAGGTTCACCTCGCTGCTGAATATCTCGATGGGACAGATCCTCTGTTTCGTCATGATTGCCTCGGGTATAGCACTGCTGTTCCTTACCCGGTATCTTGATCAGAAAAAACAGGCGGCAGCGGCCGCACAAGCTGCCGCTGCTTCGGCGCGAAAAAGAAGGAAAAAGAAAAAATGAACCAGATTGATTCTCGAATTGCTGCGGTGCAGGGGTACCTGAGATCCCATGGTCTCTCTGCGCTCTATATAAGCGGTACGGATGTTCACCTCGGGGAGTATGTTCCTGAGAGGTACCGGAGCAGGGAGTGGATGACGGGGTTCACCGGTTCGGCGGGGACGGTTATTGTCACGCTGGACGGGTGTCACCTCTGGGTCGACAGCCGCTACTATATCCAGGGTGAGCTTCAGACCAGGGAAAACGGGGTCACCCTTCATCTGCTGGGAATGGATGGCGTACAGCCGCCGTTCGAGTGGCTTGGGGGGAGGAAACTCGCTTCCCTTGCAGTGGATGGGACCACCATCAGTGTGGAAGACTTCCGATCACTCGAGAAGAAGCTGAGCGGAACCACTGCAGAGATCACTGTCGTTGATGATGTGCTCGATACCCTCTGGGAGAGCAGACCCGAGCGGCCGTTCTCGCCTCTTCGTGACCTCCCTGTAAAAACGGCAGGGCGGAGCAGGAAAGAGAAGATCGAGCTTCTGAGAAATCTGATGAAAAAAGAAGGCACCGACGGTGTTCTGCTCAGTACCCTTGATGATATCGCGTGGGTGACGAACCTGCGGGGACGGGATCTCCCGTTCACTCCTGTGTTCTATGCATACCTCGTGATCACACAGAAAAAGGCGGTGCTCTTCACCGACCTTTCCCGGTTTGACGATGCCCTTCTTCCATCTGTTTCCCAGGATATAACGATCGCTCCCTACGAGAGCCTGAGTGACACTCTTCCTTCACTTCTCGAAGAGTGTTCATCGGTGCAGCTCGCGACCACTCAGACAACGGTAGCTCTCTTTGAAGCGGTGAAAGACATCACCCGGGTTGATGAAGTACAGATTCAGAGATCCACCTTCGAGAAGGCGAAGAAGGATGCGGCAGAGATTGAAGGCTTCCGCAGGGCTCACTACCTGGACGGTCTCGCTCTCGTGCGTTTTCTCGCCTCTCTCTCAAAAGAGAAGGAGACGCTGACCGAAATCTCCATTGCGAAACGGCTTGAATCATTCAGGGAAATGAGTGAGGAGTATCTTTTCCCGTCGTTCTCCCCTATTGCAGGATACCGGGGACACGGGGCGATGGAGCACTACAGTGCTACACAGGAGAGCTGTGCTGCACTTGAAGGAGATGGCCTGCTGGTGCTCGACACCGGAGGTCAGTACCTGAGCGGTACGACCGACGTGACCCGCACACTTCTGTTCGGAGAGCCGAGTGAAGAGATGAAACGAGATTATACTCTCGTCCTGAAAGGGAACCTTGCCCTCTCGAAGGCACGCTTTCCGCAGGGGACCTGCGGGTACCAGCTTGACGTCCTCGCCCGGCAGTTCCTCTGGGACAGAGGCTACACTTACCGTCACGGCACAGGACACGGAGTGGGCTTCTCACTCGGTGTGCATGAAGGGCCGATGCGGATCAGCCCGAATGCCCTGGAGATTCCTCTGGAAGCAGGACATGTACTGAGCAATGAACCGGGAATCTACCGAAGGGACGAGTGGGGAATCAGACTTGAGAACCTTGTCAGTGTCTTCAGTGAGGGAGTGACGGAATTCGGTCAGTTCAACACCTTCGAGGTGCTGACCCTCTGTCCTTTCGAGCGTTGTCTGATTGATTCCGCCCTCTTGAGTGATGAAGAGCTTTCCCTGCTCAATGCCTATCATCAGTGGGTATACGAGGAGCTTTCCCGCTCGCTCAGTGAAGAAGATGGGCACTGGCTGAGAGAGGCCACTTTACCGATTGAAAGATAATTGAGTATATTGAGAGAAATTACTATGAAAGGAGATTCATCATGGTAGAACCATTGAAGAAGAATAATAAGATACAGAGAAAGGGACCTGTCGTTCTCGTCATCATGGACGGCGTCGGGTTCGGTGCGTACAGCGATGGTGATGCAGTGAAGAATGCTCACACACAGGCGCTTGATGATTTCTACGCCACATCCCCGTGGACATCGCTGAAGGCTCACGGTGAAGCGGTCGGACTCCCCAGTGATGATGATATGGGAAACAGTGAGGTCGGCCACAATGCCATCGGCTGTGGGCGTGTGTTTGCCCAGGGTGCGAAACTTGTCGCCCAGAGCATCGACTCTGGAAAGATGTTTGAAGGAGATACCTGGAACCGTCTCGTCAACAACGTGAAAACACACGATTCCACACTCCACTTCATCGGACTCCTCAGTGACGGAAATGTCCACTCACATGTCGACACGTTGAAGAAGATGGTCACAAAGGCGAAGGAAATGAACGTCTCGAAGGTGCGGATTCATGCACTCCTTGACGGACGGGACGTCGGAGAGATGAGCGCTCTCGAGTACTTCGACCCCTTCGAGGAATTCCTTAATACTCTTAATGACGATGGCTTCGACGCACGGATAGCGAGCGGCGGCGGCCGTATGGTGATCACCATGGACCGCTACAACGCAAACTGGTCCATGGTAGAGAAGGGCTGGAAGACACATGTTCTCGGAGAAGAGAGAATGTTCCCCTCAGCCCATGAGGCTATCGAAACCCTGAGAGAGGAAACCGGAGCGATCGACCAGGATCTTCCCCCCTTCGTTGTCGGTGACGACAACGGTCCTGTTGGACCGATCGTTGACCATGACAGCGTCATTCTGTTCAACTTCCGCGGAGACCGCGCACTTGAGATCACAAAAGCCTTCGAAGCCGAAGAGCTGAGCGAATTCGACAGAAAGCGCAGACCCGATGTGGAGTATGCCGGAATGATGGAGTATGACGGAGACCTTCACGTCCCCGCCCAGTATCTTGTCTCTCCCCCCTCAATTGACAGGACGATGGCTGAATACCTCTGCGCAAGCAAGGTGAAGCAGTTCTCGATCAGTGAGACTCAGAAGTATGGACACGTTACCTATTTCTTCAACGGAAACAGAAGCGGCAAGTTCGATGAATCCCTCGAAACCTATGTCGAGATTCCTTCCGATGTCGTCCCCTTCGAACAGCGTCCCTGGATGAAGACAGCCGAAATCACCGATGAAGTGATCAAGGTTCTCAGAAGCGGCGAGTATGATCTTATCAAGCTCAACTACCCGAATGGAGACATGGTGGGACACACCGGTATCTATCAGGCAGTGCTCTGCTCCATGGAAGCCATGGACCTTCAGCTCTCCCGGCTGAAGAAGGTCGTTGATGAGGTGGGAGGAGTGCTCCTCCTGACTGCGGACCACGGGAATGCAGACGACATGTTCGAACATAACAAGAAGGGTGAAGTGCAGGTGAAGGAGAACGGAAGTCCGAAGGCTAAGACCTCACACTCTCTCAATCCTGTCCCGTTCATTATCTACGACAGCGCGTATCAGGGTGAATATGAGAAGGAGTTGAAAGCAGGTCTCGGAATTTCCTCCGTCGCCGCTACAGTGATGAATCTTCTCGGCTTCGATGCTCCCGAAGATTATGATGAGAGTATACTGAAAATCAAATAGCTTGCATGAGAGCTAGAGCAGTTCGGACCTTCCGCGGTAGAAACCGAGGGAGGTCCCTATTGTATAGATTGATGCTCCAGCCAGTGCGGATGGCGTGTTCATTCTACTCACGAAGATAAAGGCACCGATGAGAACGCAGGTCGTTCTTAGAGCTCTGATGAGAGTGAACCGTGATCTGTTCGTGAGATATAGCCCCCAGTAGGTGATCATCGAAATGATGCTGAGAGCTGCTATCAGCGCGATGATGATGGCCGGCAGCCGCGTGAACAGAAGCCCCGTGCTCTGAGAAGAGAAAACGGGTGCGAGCGTTGCGATCCACACCGCGAGCAGCGGAATGAGTACATAGAACCGTCTGATTCTTGAGGTGTTCATCCCCATCTGGAATATCCCCGTCACAACATAGAAACTCAATGCCATGAACAGGAAGACAAGATAGAATTTCTCGAGCATGGGGTATTGGTTCTTCAGGATGAGAAATGCCGAGAATACAGGAAGGGTGAAGAAAGTGAAGAGCGTAAAGGTGATCGGTGAGAGTGTTCTCTCCACCTCATTCCTGCTCGTGGGCCTCAGCCTCAGGGCTCCCCAGACTCCGAGTCCGCTGGCAACAGCAAACAGGAGGGAGGCCGGCGTGTACAGAGGATGAATCAGGGAGAGAATTCTCGTTGTTTCATTTTCTATCGGCATACGGAGATAGATTCTGACGATCAGGTCGAAATGTATCAGAGCGATGGCGATACAGAGTATTCCGTAGATAATAAGGCCGATTCGCCGTATTCGCTTCATCACGTGTTAGAGTGTCTGAGGATACTCAGCAGGATCATCAGTGCTTATGATACGTGAGGTGTAGCTTGCACCGAGCAGTGCGATTGCAGCATTGAGAAGAGCGGCAAGTCCCTGAATGAACGGAAGTATGATGATCACGGCTGCGGGTATGCTGAGTCCAGCAGACCCGATACCCACGTACGCACTTATCATAATGAATGCGACTTCACTTTTCATGGCGAAGGATGAGATAAGGGATACAAAGGCGGTAAAGAGTACGATCGACAGCATAAGTGTCATGCTCATGTCTACCTGGTTTCTCAGGATGATGACGAGGGTGGCTGATGCCAGAAGGGCGCTTCCCCCCTTACCCAAAATCGAATACAGAGGGATTGCTGTCCCTGCTATCCTCTTCTTTGTCCTGTTATTCTGTTCTGATAGTGCTATAAGTGTCGGAGTGCTCTCCAGCGTACTCTGGAAGAAGAAGCTTGAGATCAGCCCGGCAAAGCCGCGGAAAAGGATTCTGTACGGGCTACCCTGATGGAACCCTGTGTACAGAGAATACAGAAGGGGAAGAACAAGCAGCAGCATCAGGAGGGTGAGGATCAGATAGACACCGAGGAGCGGGAGTGCTGCGGAAAGGAGGCTTGTCAGCTGATGCGAGGAGAAGAAGTCTGCGCTGAGTATCATCACAGGGATGGCGAACAGGAGTGCACAGATCTTGCTGAGGCGAAGCATCGCCTCGGCGAAAGAGTTGGTGATCACATACGCAGGTCGTATCGCCTCGTAGCTCGGTTTGATCGAGTAGCCTGCGATAAGCGCGAGGATGATCATCGGCAGCAGGTGTGTTGATCTCAAAGAGAGCTGAGTGAATGCGTTGTCACTTACTGCAAGTGCTTTAACTGACTCAAAGGTGGGACTCACGATATCGATTCCTTCTGCCGAAACCGCGCTCGGCAGAGTCAGCAGGGAAGAAGGAAGGAACCTCGTGACCATCGTTGAGATGAATGTGAGAACGAGTGTTGTCGAGAGAGCCCAGAAGAGGGTCGAGAAGTAGAGGGTCGGTGTGTTCCTATGACGGAGAAGGGATGCGCTTCCGGCGGTGTAGAGAACAAGTACGACCGGAAAGAGGATGAACAGTGACACCTCCCGTACCAGAGGCACCAGCAGTTCGAGTGCCGGTCCGTACACAGCAAAGGAATCAAGAAGAAGAGAGGAAGCCAGACCGAGCAGAACCGCCCCTACATACAGTATCCATGTTTTCATACGTAAACCCTATCTCATACCTTCTAATAAGTCAATGAATCTTCATTTGACGCCTTCAATGAGCTGATCGATACGGTACTCGCTTCCGGCGTCCGAACGGAGCCAGGATTGAGCCGCTTCACTCATTCTCATACAGTGAATCTCCCCTTTCTCCATCGCGACCGAAAGGGTGATGAGGTATACCATCTCCTGAAATGATTCTTTCCGGTAGTAGATGACACCTTTGTGTTCATTATAGTGGATCAGAGATCTGAATCCCGCATCTTCCATGAGAGAGAGGAGCATCGCCTTTGCGTCAGGATGTTCTGATTCAAGGGCCTGTCTCAAAGAGGTTGGAATCGTTGCGAGGGCTGCTGCGAGAAGTATGAGATTTCTCAGCCTGAAATCGACATCGATACCGAGTGACTCTGAAAGGTGAGAGAAAAGTCGTTCAAGAACGAGCGAGTCAGCTATCCTGACCGCCGTCTCGAAATCGGCATCGTGCGGGATGAAAAGAGACATGATCAGGCTTGCATTGACCAGCATGGGGAGTTCAGACATGATCGTACCTCCTATGGAGAAGAAGGGGTGATCGGTTTTGCCGCTGAAACAGGAGGTGAGGTTCTGTATGGTAAGCAGCATATCCTTCGGCTGCATCTCTCGTACCAGGGAGGGAATGTTGTTCTTTGCTCCTTCACTCATCTGCTCGTATGTAGTTGCAAAACGGGCATAGGATTCTCCGATGAGGAGGACGTATTTCCTGATATCCCTGCTGCTCATTTCCTTTTGAGATGCTGTGAGCTCGATATACTCGAGCATCTCCTGGGATGAGAAGTTTTCAAGCGCCTTATGGAGGCTCTGCATGCGGATCCACGCTATATCGCGCTCGATGGAGCGTGTACCCTTCCCGTCGAGATGGTTGAACAGCGTTGCGTAGGCGCCGTCAGAATCTTTCACTTCCCTGATATGGAGGAGAACCTTTGTCTCATACCCGTTCAGAGAGACCCAGAAGCCATGGTCGAACAGATCTTTCGATCGTGCGATGTAGGTTAGGTTCTCAGGGAACATCTCATACAGGACGAAGGTGTCCTCTGCGAAGGTGAGTGAAAGGCTCTCAGCGAAGCTGACTGTACGCAACTCTCTCTCCTCCTCATTCTTTCTTACCAGTTTCGGGGAGCTCTGGTAGATCGTCCCCCCCGCATGCTCATACTGGTTGTTGAACAGTACAAGCGTCTTGATCGCATCAACACCGTTCACATAGGCAAAGACGGATTCGGCCGTATGTCCGTTATCGGTGACATCGAATATCTCGAAGTGATCAGCTCCGCTGAACAGGTATCTCAGACGCAGGAGAGGGAAGATTCTCCTCTCATGCTCCCGGATCAGATGCTCGTTCGGGAATTCGTTCCAATACGCTTTCGAGTACTCCATTCCATACTTCTCGTGGAAGCCTTCGAGCTGGCCGTGGCCGTACATCGGGAGACCCGGCATGGTCGAAAGGAGGGTGGCGACACCGAAGTACTTGTCCCCATCGCCGAACTGGGCGATGGCGGTATCTTCGTCCGGGTTGTTCATGAAGTTCACGAACCGTTTGAGCACTTCGGGGTCGAAGGCAAGCGTATTCTTGATCGTGTCCCTGTACTCCTTGTTCGCCTGATTCTTCAGCATGTTCATGAAGGCGCTGTTATAGACTCTGTGCATACCGAGGGTCCGCACGAAGTAGCCTTCCATCATCCAGAAAGCCTCTGCAAGGAGAAGCGTGTCAGGGACTTCCGCGGCTACGCGGTCAACGACTTCTCTCCAGAATTCAATCGGGATGGCGGCATTGAACTCTGCGTCACTCATCGCATAGCCGGCCCTGCCGGGAATATCTCCGCCTGAACCTGGCCGTGGGTACCAGAGCCTTTGGATATGGCGTTTCGCGAGGGTCATCGCTGCATCGAATCTGATGACATGGAAGTTTCTTGCGACATGCAGGATCTGCTGAATGACAGCCTCTCTCGTGTTCGGGTTAAGGAAATCAAGCTGTGCAGTATCATTCCAGGGCATTGAAGTTCCATCGTTTCCATGGAAGATATAGGTAGTCTCGCCTGTTTCCCGGTTCACTCTCCGGTAGGCGACAGCAGCATCAGTGCGATCATAGTAATGATCATCGATTTTGACTTCTATGCGATCATCATTCGAGAGATCCGCGCCGTTGAAAGAATAGGAAGGGAAGGGGGAGTAGGGAGAGCGCACGAAGTACTCAGGGTGGTGAAGAGCCCATTCACTATCGAGTCCTGTATGGTTCGGGACCATATCGCTTGCCAGTCTGATATGGCGTGCATGACATCTTTCGTTGAGATTATGATAGGCCTGCCAGCCTCCGATCTTCTGGTCGATGTTATAGCTCTTGAGGGAGTAGGCGCTGGCTTCCGCTTCAGGGTTCCCACAGTAATGCTTGATCTTCTTGCTTGCTTCGCTTCGCTCCCAGATACCGATCAGCCACAGGGCGTTGAAGCCCCTCTCGCTGAGGAGATCGAGTTCTCTGTCGGGAATTTTGTCGAGCGTATCTATCGTCCTTCCATAGGAGCGTGAGAGCTGGTCGAGCCATACGAGTGTACTCTTCGCCATCATGATAACGTTCGGCATCCAGTCTCCATCGGTGCTGAAGGCCTCGTATTCATGCTCGAGGAATTCATAACTGAGAACAGGAGCAGGACCACCTCCTCCATCCCCGAACCGAATTTTCTCCTCTTCCTTGATGACATCAATGACATGAAGCAGTCCCTTCTTCAGCTGCTCAGGGATCATCTCATTCCAGTACACCATAATGAAGGAGATCTGTTCCAGGAGAGAGTCGGGATGTTCCTTTGCCGGGGAGGTGAGGAAGGTGTACAGATCCTCATCGCTGCCGCTGAGCGTGCCAGAGTCCCTTGAGAATGTCATGATATTCATCGAGCATTCTTTCAGCTGCGAAGGGAAGGTGAGCCCGCCGGGAGCGATCAGAGGTGCTGCTGAATGTGTCAGCGCAGGGTTGTCGAGGAAGACCTGATGAATGAACATGCCCCGTGCATCTTCTGATGTAAGGTCTGTGATATTCTTCTTTTCATCCTCCAGGCGGGAGGGAAACTCCCTGTCGTAGAAATCAAGAACCTCTTTCATTGAAGCTGATGAAGCGAGCTGGCTTTTCAGGGAAGAGAAGAACGTCCCGCCGCGTGATTCACTGTAGCGGGAGGCCACCACCTGGTACAGGAGGTGGAGGACGCCGAAGGCGTGGATCTTTGCTGCCGAGAGGAGAGTCTCGGGAGGGGCATCGCCGTGTTTCTGATTGTACAGATAGGTGAAGTTTTTCGCATCACGGTATAGTTTTTCAATATCGAACTCTGTGATGAACAGTGCCTGATTGAAATCGATAAGCCTTCGTGTCTGTTCTGCAATACGTAGATCTCTCAGCTCCATACGTTACCCTCTCTCTTTCTGTAATGCGATACTCCGTATCGTTCTTATTGTATCATACCTCTCACTCTTTCTGTGTTGCTATTTCACAACAGCATGGCTGAAAGAGGAAGTCTGACCTTATCATCCGTGTCAGCAAGAACTTGTGAAAGGAAGCGGTCTCCCGCACTGAAGATATCATGCAGGAGGGGTTCTTCCTCGGCGTTGAATCTGCCGAGGACATGTGAGGACACATCGCCTCGGGTAGGTCTGCCGATCCCTATCCTCAAGCGGAGGAACTCTGATCCGGAACAGGCCTTCTTGATACTTTTCAGGCCGTTATGGCCTCCCATCCCCCCTCCTCTCTGGAGTGTTACCCTGCCGAAGGGGAGTTCGATGTCGTCATGGACGACGAGGATCTCTTCTAAAGGTATGGAGAAGTAGTTCATCATAGCAAAGACGCTTCTGCCGCTTTCGTTCATATAGGTGTGAGGTAGCAGTACCCTGACCCTCGTCGAGTGAACTGTCTCGATTCCGTGAAGGCCGTGAAACTTCTCGCTCAGACTCTCTCCGGTTCCCATGAAATCCTCATAGAAAAGCCATCCCGCATTGTGTCGCGTATCTTTGTAGAGATGCCCTTTATTTCCAAGAAAAACAATCAGAGAAACCTTCATGGGTGACAGAGTAGTGGAGAGGAGAGTGTGTTTCAAGTAGTTGAAGGGTAAAGAGAAGTAACCTTCTGAAGAATAGTCCTGATGTGATTCCTGAATCTGAAAAGGTGCTGTATATAAAGTCTGCCTTTCTGTATATCTTATGACATGAATCTTTCTTCAATTGATTTATTATCAGAGCGACTTTATATATAAAATAGAATGGAGTACATGGTTTGAAGGTTAATATTTGTGTTAATTATTGATTGAATTGATTCCCACTATGAAGTGATTATATATTCGGACAGGTATGAAGTGATGACATATATTATGAATTGGTATACACTGAACAATGTGTCGGTCAAGCGAGTGAGACAAAAGGAAACCGGAACGGTATTCGAAGCTGTGACTTGGAGTGTGTATGCTGTCTGAACATATTCTTGTAATCGGGGGAACCGAACCCGAGCTCTCAATCCTCAAACAAGCTCTTCGTTCTCATGAGCTTATTTTTGCCGCATCCTGGCAGGAAGCCAGAACAGCCCTCGAGTTCTATCAATCCTTCTCCATAGTCATCATAGATATGAGACAGTCCGTGAAGGAAGATCTCCTGATTCTGCGTGAGCTCAAATCCCATCCGGAACACAAAAACCTGTACACGGTATGTATTACACAGGAGGATGAGCCGGACACTGACTATCTCGCTCTTCATGCGGGCGCGGATGATACGATCCATACACCTCTTGGTATCGACGAGGTGGAGGATATCGTGCTTTTCTCTCAGACCCGTGATATCTCCGAGGGGTTTCTCGGGAAAACCCGAGACAAGGAAATGCTCCTCAATGCGCTGCTATGGCGTTCTCCCATCGGAATCGCGATATCTCATGGTACGGCGGTTATCGGAAAAGAGGCTGAGGATTCCTTCATTGTCAATACGATGTTCGAGAAAATCACCGGATGGACCAAGGATGAGATCAGAAAGCTCGGCTGGACACGTATCACTCACCCCGATGACCTGGAGGAGGAACTTCGCAATTACCGTCAGCTGCTTGCCGGTGAGGTCGATTCCTATACGATGGAGAAGCGGTATGTCCGTCCCGACGGTACGTCTGTCTGGGCGAATGTGATGATCGCTTCGATAGAGTTCACCGAACCGGAGGAGACACACCAGGTCTGTCTTATTCAGGATATTTCAAAGAGAAAAAAAGCGGAAGAAGCTCTCAGCGAGAGCGAGAGGAGTAAGAGTGTACTGCTCTCGAATCTGCCCGGCATGGCCTACCGCTGTCTGTGGGACCGGGACTGGACCATGCACTACGCCTCTCCCGCCAGTCGTGAACTTACCGGGTATGAACCTGAAGAGTTCCTATTCAACCGGGACCTCGCCTTCAACGATATTATTGCCCCCGAGTACCGTGATCTGCTGTGGAATGCATGGGAAACCGCCCTTGAAACCCGGTCGCTCTTCAGAGAGGAGTATGAGATCATAAAGAAAAGCGGAGAGAGGCGATGGGTCGTGGAGATCGGGCAGGGCGTGTTCTCCTCAAAGGGAGATGTGGAAGCGCTTGAGGGGATTATCCTCGATATCACCGACAGGAAGAATTTCGAGGACTCCCTCCAATACCATAACGACCATGACATACGGACCGGGCTCTATAATCATAGCTATTTCGAACAGTATCTCAGGGAGGAGCTGCAGCATATTCCGGACCGAGGATATGCTCTTATCTCGGTCGATATCAGTTCAGTCTACACGCTCAGTAGAAGATATGGATTTCAGTATTCCCAGGCGGCGGTGCAGAAGGCTGCACAGTCGCTGAAAAAGCTCAGTACCGGCGGAATAAAGCTGTTCCGGGCATATGAGAGCCATTTCGCCTTCTCCGTCCCTTCCTACGGGTCGAGAGAGGAGCTCCGTCCTCTACTGGAAAAGATCTATGAGAAGCTGGAGAGGATTTTCTCCATAGAACGTATAGGCTGGGGTGTCGGGGTGATAGAGATTGACAGGGGGAACACCTTATCTGTCGAACAGCTGCTGAGAAATCTCCTGATTGCCTCCGAGAAATCACTGGACAGTTTCTCCGAGCAGTTCGAATTCTGTTTCTTTGATGATACGCTGACGAAACAGATCGACCGTGAGGAGCTGATTGCACAGGAGCTGTATGAGATCATCTCAGGCAAGAACCCTGACCGGCTCTTTCTTGAGTTTCAGGCGATTTATCACCTTCAAACCTGTGCTGTTGTCGGCTTTGAGGCGTTAGCGAGACTTTCCAGTGGTCATTTCGGGCACGTTCCTCCCCTTGAATTCATTCCTGTTGCAGAGAAGACGAAGCTGATCATCCCCTTGGGAGAGATGATTTTCCGCAAGGCCTGTATCTTCCTTCGAAAGTTGAAAGAACAGGGACTTCCTCCTGTCAGAATTTCCGTGAACGTCTCTCCGATTCAGATATTCTCCCCGGGTTTTACTGAGGCGATTTTCGATATCATGAAAGAGACCGGGGTCGCTCCTGAACAGCTCGGGATTGAGATCACCGAATCGATCGTCGCGAATAATTTCGTTGAGGTGAACAGAGTCCTCGGAGAATTGAAAAATCGGGGAATCTACGTTTCCCTCGATGACTTCGGGACCGGCTATTCCTCCCTCGCACGGGAACGGGATCTGAATGTCACGTGCATCAAGATTGACAAGTCTTTCATCGACCGTCTGAGAGATCTGCATCCCAGCTCTGCCATCACTGGCGATATCGTCTCCATGGCTCATAAGCTCGGGCACTGTTGTGTTGCCGAGGGAGTCGAGGAGGAGATGCAGTTCTCGTTCCTGAAGGACGTGGGATGTGATATGGTGCAGGGCTACCTGATCAGCCATCCACTTCCCTCTGAGGCTGCCGCCGCCTTTCTCCTGAAGAGCAGAAGAAACGGGGGACTTATCCTCCCCTGCGGTTCCCCGCAGGGTACCTGTTCGGAAGGTTGACTTTCTTTTTCTCCTCTTTATGATGAATACAAGAGGTGAGATTGTGTATATCCTGGTAGTCTATATCCCTTCCACTCATACCGAAGAGGTAAAAGAGGCGCTCTTCGCTGCCGGCGCAGGAACGCTTGGCAGCTATTCGCGCTGTTCCTTCGAGGTGCAGGGAACGGGACAGTTCATGCCCCTTGAAGATGCTCATCCCTTTCTGGGAGAGAAGGGAGTGTGTGAGAGGGTGGATGAGGTGAGAGTGGAGATGGCAGTGAGAGAAGACGTCATGGAGGCTGTGATCAAAGCGCTCAGGGCGGCACACCCCTATGAGGTGCCTGCCTACCACTACTACGAGGTATTAACCTGATGTAAATCAAGCCTCTACGGGATGAGTGTCTTGAGTGGACGACTCCTTTTAGGTACACTGTCCACCACTTCCGACAGTGAGGAGGATTGTATGACACGAGATGAATATCTGAGACAGCGTATGGGAGAGCAGGTCCTTGTTCTTGACGGAGCGATGGGAACTGCTATCCAGGCCCTCCATCTGGGGGAGGAGGATTACAGCTATGAAGGGCGATCTCCCGCCCACGGATGCTCCGAGATCCTGCTCTTCACACGACCTGATGCCATTTATGATATTCACCTCGATTACCTGAAGGCGGGAGCCGATATCATATCAACCAACACCTTCGGGGCGAACCGGTTTTCCCTTGGCGAGTATGGGCTCGACCCTCTTGTATATGACCTCAACCTTGCGGCGGCCGAGCTTGCCCGAGCTGCCGTCGAGGAGATTGAGGCAGCTGAAGAGACACGGTATGCTTTCGTCGCCGGTTCCATCGGACCGACAGGGAAGGCTGCGAGCTTCTCAGCCTCAGCTGATGATCTTACACGTCGTGATGCCTCCTTCGATGAGTTTGTCGAGGTCTTCAGTGAGCAGGTGAGGGGACTGCTCGACGGGAATGTTGACCTCTTTCTGATCGAAACTGCTTTCGATACGCTCGTGGTGAAAGCCGCCCTGAGTGCTATCTACGGGGAGATGGAGAAGAAAGGAAAGAACCTGCCCGTCATGGTCTCCGTCACCTTCAGTGACAACTCGAACAGGACACTCTCGGGACAGACGGTAGAGGCTTTTGTGGCTTCAATGAGCTATTACCCCCTCTTTTCTCTCGGCTTGAACTGTTCCACGGGTATCAAGGAGATGCTGCCCCTGATCGATCGGGTCGCTGCCATCTCTCCCTTCCCCCTTTCCGCTCACCCGAATGCCGGCTTCCCTGACCTTGACGGCAACTACGAACAGAGCGCCTCAGAGTTCGTATCATTGATGAGCGAGCCTCTCGAGAGGGGGCTTCTCCATATCATCGGAGGGTGCTGCGGCACCACACCCCTTCATATCAAGGCTTTGAAGGATTCCCTTGCGGCCTTCCCGGCTCCGTCGCGCACTCCTCAGGAAAGGACCTTCACACTCAGCGGTCTCGAGCCCATCGCAGACCCTGAGAGTTTTATCGTGGTAGGGGAGAGAAGCAATGTCGCCGGCTCAAGAAAATTCGCCCGCCTGATCAGGGAGAAGAAGTATGGCGAAGCTCTCTCGGTTATCAGAGGGCAGATCAGTATGGGGGCGACGGTCATTGATATCTGTCTTGACGATGCACTCATCGATGCTCCCTCCGAGATGAGGATGCTTCTTCGCCATGCCCTGAGTGACCCGGAAATTGCCAGGATCCCGTTCATGATAGACTCCTCGGACTGGGATGCTGTCGTTGCAGCCCTCAAGGAGATTCAGGGAAGGGCTATCATCAACTCCATCAGCCTGAAGGACGGGGAAGAGCTCTTCCTCGCGAAGGCGAAGTATATCGCATCTATGGGAGCGGCCATGGTCGTCATGCTCTTTGATGAGGTGGGGCAGGCGGCAACCTACGAAAAGAAGATCGAGATCGCACAACGTTCCTATACGCTTCTTACGCAGAACGGGATAGAGGCGACCTCGATCGTCTTCGATCCGAACGTTCTCACGATCGCTACCGGTATCGCCGAGCACGATTCCTACGGAAAAGACTTCCTTGATGCAGTAGAGTGGATCACAGAGCACCTCAAGGGTGTGAAGATCAGCGGCGGGGTGAGTAATCTCAGTTTCAGTTTCCGGGGTAATAATTTTATCCGGGAGGCTATGCATGCCGTCTTCCTCGACATGGCACGTGAGAAAGGGCTCTCGATGGCAATCATCAACCCCGAGACACAGAGTGACGGCTCCCTCCTTGATGAGGAAACCTATACCATCGTCCGTTCTGCAATCCTCGGGATCAACACTGATGCGCTGATCGAGCACGCGATCTCTGTTCAGGATCGCTCTCTCCTGAGGAAAGAGAAGCAGGCCGATGAAGAGGTTCCCGCCCCAGGTCCCGAGCGTCTCGTGTGGGCACTGAGAAAGGGTGTGGACAGCTACCTTGAGGAGGACCTGAGTTCCCTTGCCCATCTGGAGGCTGTCGAGATTATCGAAGGGCCCCTGATGGATGGTATGAAACATGTCGGCGCACTCTTCCAGGAGGGGAAGATGTTCCTTCCCCAGGTGGTGCGATCCGCGAGAGTGATGAAGATGGCGGTGGCTATCCTTCAGCCGAGACTTGAAGAGGCGAAGGCTTCTGAGAGTGCAAGCGCCGGGACAGTCGTATTCGCGACAGTGAAAGGCGATGTCCATGACATCGGAAAGAATATCGTCATTCTTGTTCTCGAGTGCAACAACTTCAAGGTGATCGATCTCGGAGTGATGGTTCCTCCCCATGATATTCTTGCCGCCGCCCGTGAGCACAAGGCTGATATCGTAGGGCTCAGCGGCCTGATCACCCCCTCTCTTCGCGAGATGGAGTTTGTGTGTTCATTATTTGAACAGGAGGGAATGACAGTTCCCATCATGATAGGCGGAGCCACGACAAGTGAGAAGCATACTGCTATCCGCATTGCTCCTTCGTATCCTGGAAAAGTCTTTCACGGCCGTGATGCGACACAGGCGGTTTCCACGGCTCTCACACTCCGCTCATCCCATGCTCTTTCGTTCACCGAAGAGACCGATACACGGTATCGTGAGATACGGGAAGAAGCTGAAAAGAACAAGATCACGCTCCAGAGCTTCTCTTCCGTACAGTCGCTCGGATACCGTAAGGAGGAGACGACTCTCTTCAGTGCCACACCCTATATCAGGGTTGTGGACTGGGTGAGTGTCGATGACCTGCTTCCCTATGTCACCTATCCCAACTTCTTCAAAGCCTGGCTTGTGCCGCCCGATTCAGATGAGGCGGCGAAACTGAAGAAGGATGTATTTACTCTTCTCGAGAATCCCGAAGTAAAGGCAGCCTTCAATGCCTCGATTCGAGGAGTCTACGGACTGCTGCCTGTGAAAAAGGATGAGAAGGGACGCATCATCGTACAGGGAACAGATGAAACCTCGTTTACCTTCCTGAGGTCTCAGATGCCCAACAGGTACGGTATGTGTCTGTCTATGGCAGATTTTATCCACGACAGCGAGATGGATACCCTCGGCATGTTCGTTCTCTCGGCAGGACTCGCTCTTGAGCCGCTGGAACAGAAATTCAAGGAGGAGGGAGACGACTATTCAGCCCTCCTGATTGCAACCTTCTCGAACAGGCTCGCTGAGGCGTTCAGCGAATACACCGAACAGAATATCATCCACCCCCTGTGGGGCGTGAAGACGGTCCGCCCGGGTATCGGGTATCCGGTCACCCCCGACCATACGATGAAGCGTCAGGTCTTTGATCTCCTCGATGCGACAGCCTCCTGCGGAATCAACCTGACCGATTCCATGGTGATGGATCCGGTCAGCAGTGTTTCGGGATTCTACTTCGGGGGAAAGGATGCCGGCTACTTCACCCTTCACGGTATAAGCGAACAGCAGCTCGACCACTATGTCTCCCTGACAGGGAGGACGAGAGAGGATGTTCTGGACATGATGCCGGTCGACCTGTATAGTGAAGCGCCAAAGGATAATGCATGAAAGTCATAGACGTACTTACCCAGGCTGACAAGCCTCTGTTTACATTTGAAATCATACCTCCCCTGAAGGGACATACGATAGAGGATGTCTACGCGACCGTGGACACCCTTATGCCGTTTCACCCTGCCTATATCAATATCACAACGCACCAGCAGGAGGTGGTCTATATAGACCATCCCGATGGATCGATTGAGAGAAGGATGATGCGCCGCCGTCCGGGAACCGTCGGGCTCTCTGCCGCTCTGCAGCATACCTATGGCATTCCGGTTGTTCCCCACCTGATCTGCGGAGGAAATACGAAGGATCAGATAGAGGATCAGCTGGTTGAGCTGAACTTCCTCGGAATAGAGAATATTCTCGCACTGAGGGGAGACCCGGTAAGCGGTGAGAAGCGATTCACGAAAACTCCCGGCGGATACGACCACTCGGATGCCCTTGTCTCCCAGATCGATGCTCTTAAGAGGGGTGAGTACCTCGACCATCTCTATGATAACGGGAAAGGCTGCTCCTTCAGTGTCGGTGTGGCAGGCTACCCGGAGAAGCACATAGAAGCTCCGAACATGGAGAAAGATATCGAGATGCTGAAGAGGAAGGTTGATGCAGGAGCCGATTACATTGTCACTCAGCTCTTCTTCAATAATGATGCCTACTACCGTTTCGTCGACAACTGCAGGGGTAACGGAATTGAGGTGCCGATTATTCCGGGTATCAAGCCGATGCAGAGAAAGAGGGACATTGACCTCCTTCCCCAGACCTTCGCCGTCGATATCCCGAATGAGCTCGTCTCGAAGGTGGAAGGTGCATCTGATGCTGCAGATATCAGATCGATCGGTGTCGAATTCTGTATCGCCCAGGTTGAGGACCTGCTCCGCCAGGGAGTCCCGGGTGTTCACTTCTACACCCAGGGGAAGGCGACAGCAGTCAGAAAGGTCGCCTCTGCTACCTTCTCTTCGTAACACCGACCTTCGGGCAGTTTTCAGATATCGGACACTGAGAACACTTCGGTGAAATGGGTGTGCAGGTCTGCTGTCCGAACAGGACAAGGGCTTCGTTCAGGGGAATCCAGTGATGCCGCGGCATCACACTCTGAAGAGCCTTTTCCGACTCCTCTGGAGTCTTTGTCTCAATCCACCCCATCCGATTACTGATCCGGTGAACGTGAGTGTCAACACAGATCGCCTCGATATCAAAACCGAGATTCAGCGTAAGATTCGCTGTCTTTATACCCACTCCCGGAAGAGCGAGGAGTTCGTCCCTGTCTGACGGGACGTTCCCACTGTAGCTCTCTATCAGAATCTCTGAAATCTTCCTGATATTCTTCGCCTTCGTCTTATAGAATCCCGCAGGATAGATCAGTTCTCCGATACGCTCTTCACTGAGTGTGAGCATCTTTCGTGGAGTGTCGGCTTCACCGAATAGACGCCTGCTTGCCGCAAGGGTCACTTCGTCTCGCGTTCTGAGACTTATCAGGGTGGAGATCAGGACCCTGAACGGGTCATTCTTCTCACTTGCGACCTGAGAAACGGAAGGGAGAGGCGTAGAAGTGTTCGAGAGACTCTCCCGTATCCTGAGGAAGAGGTCGTCCCAGTAGGCGTCAGGTTTTTTCATACTGATACAGATATACCACTGACACTGGTTCCCTGCAATGGAGGTTTCACCTTTCCCTGTGAATTTTATTCATACAGCAGGTCTTGCCGCACTATTCAGCTTGACACGGTGTGGTAAAAGATTTAGCTTTCAAACACCATGATAATCGTATTAAAGAAACAGATAACTGAAACTCAAAAGCATGCGATCAAAGCATTTCTTAAAGATCATAAGTTCAAGGTGAGAGAAATTGTCGGTCAGGAAGAGACCGTTCTTGGTGCCGTCGGGGCGCGCCGGATCGACCCGCGTGAGGTCTCGATCCTCGATGGTGTACTGGAAGTTATTCCTATCAGCAAACCCTACAAACTGGCAAGCAGAGAGCTCAAGAAAAGTGATACCGTTGTTCAGGTCGGAAATGTGAAGATCGGCGGGAACAGGATCGCTGTCATTGCAGGTCCCTGTGCCGTTGAGAGCCGCGAGCAGATCATGGAGATCGCTTCCAAAGTCCGTGACAGCGGGGCTGTCATTCTGAGGGGCGGTGCTTTCAAACCGAGAACCTCCCCCTATTCCTTCCAGGGGCTGGGAGAAGAGGGGCTGAAGTACCTCAAGGAAGCCGGTGAAACGTATGATATGCCCATTGCCACCGAGATTGTGAATCCGGGTGATGTCGAGATGATGGCGCGTTACATCGATATGTTCCAGATCGGTGCCCGTAATATGCAGAACTTCGAGCTGCTCAAGGCGGTCGGGAAGACCGGTATGCCGGTACTTCTGAAGAGAGGACTCTCTGCAACCATCGAAGAGTGGCTCATGGCCAGTGAATACCTCATGGCAAGCGGAACGGACCAGGTTATCCTGTGCGAACGGGGTATCAGAACCTACGAGACCGCAACCAGGAATACACTCGATGTCAGTGCGATCCCTGTTGTTCAGAAGCTCACTCACCTTCCTGTGATCGGCGACCCCTCTCATGCTACAGGAATCAGGGATATGGTTTCTCCCATGTCTCTCAGTCTTGTAGCAGCGGGAGCGAGCGGGTTTGTCGTTGAGGTTCACAATGACCCGGATAAAGCACTTTCGGACGGTCCCCAGTCTCTCTTTCCCCAGCAGTTCGATAAGCTGATGAAGGATGTCGAGGCTCTCTGTCCGGTAGTTGGAAAGTCGCTCGTCAGGATCCCGAGGACGAAGGTGGTGCAGGAGAAGGGAGTTCAGCTCCCTGAGGCTCCGAGTGAACTCATTATTGCCTTCCAGGGAGAAAAGGGAGCGTACAGCGAACAGGCGGTACAGCATGTCTTTGACGCAGAGGTGAAAACTCTCGCCTGCCGTCAGTTCAAGGACGCCTTCGAGGCGATTGCAACCCGGAAAGCCCGCTACGGGGTGCTCCCCGTAGAGAACACCCTCGGAGGGACCATCAATGAAGTGCTTGATCTGCTGAACGTCTACCCCGACCTTACCGTCGTCGGAGAGAAGCAGATCAGGATCAGACACAATCTCATCGGCCTTGAATCAGCGACGATCGAGGGCGTGAGAAGGGTCTTCTCCCACCCGCAGGGGATTGCACAGTGCAGTGAGTTCATCACCAAGCAGATCCCGTTCGCAGAGGCCGTACCCTTCTTCGATACGGCAGGAAGCGTGACGCACATTGCGGAGCTTGGCGATCCGTCCTGTGTAGCTATCGCGAGTGAAAACGCCGCAAAGCGAAGCGGAGTGAAAATCCTTCAGGCAGGCATAGAAACGAACAGCCGGAATTTCACCCGGTTCTACGTACTGACGAGAGAGGATGATGCAGAGGAATTCCGCAGTGCTATGACACCGGACAGAGTCTCGATGGTCTTCTCGGTCCATGACCGTCCCGGTTCTCTCTTTGAGGTTCTGAAAACACTCAGCAATTACGATCTGAACATGAAGAAGCTTGAATCACGACCCATTCCAGGCAAGCCCTGGGAGTACTCCTTCTTCGTGGAGTCAGAACTCATTGACGTGAATAAGCTGCATCAGGCGGTTGAGGAGATTATTGAGCATACCGACAGTTTCAGGATACTCGGTACCTACAAAGGGGATACCTGATCCCGATACTGTATGCAAAGACATGATCCGTCTTCTTTGAGTGAGGACGGATTTTTTTGTATGCGCTGCGAAGCGAAAGAGCCTGAACACAGGTATATTCAGTATGGTCCGTCTTCTTTTTATCTGTATAGCCATTCTGCTCTGTACCACCTGCTCCTGCGACCGCACTGTCACCCTTATTCTGGGGGAGGAACATACCTGGGAGAGAGTGAGCGGACGTCCTCTCTGGCATACGCTTACCCTCACGAAGGGAGACAGTCTGACCAGTATTCCCCTCTCCGTCGGAGAGAGGGAGCTCACACTTCTTCTCCCTCCCCGGGCTACCGTGGTGTTCACCGCGTATCCGCTCGGAAAGCTCGCGCCTCTCGGAGGAGCATTGCAGGGAGATGAGAGGGGAGGTGAGATCCTCCTAAGACCGCAGGAGGGAGAACTCTGTAGGTATCTTCAGAAGATCAACAGGGACTGGTCGCTGGTAGTCTCGAATCTCCTGTACCGGAATATCGTACGTGATACAGCTGCTGTTAAAAATATCCACTACCCGTCACTCATACAGTCCCTCGTGACGGACACCTACTCTCCCGATTCCTTTCATTCCTGCAAGCTCTACCGGCACACACTCGAGTTCATTCCTTCGGGACGCTATCATCTGGACGGGTATGAGGGGATCTCGTTTTTCAAAGGGAATTATCAGGAAGCTCTTCTCCCTCCGCTTCCCAGCGGAGTCCATACCTTTCTCAACCATGAGAAACTTCTATCTCTCAAGGTCATCATCAGCGACAGCGAAGAAAGTGCTCCCGCATTCATGATCAACACCCCCGATATCATATTCACCATCTCGCAGAGCGATTATCATGCGATGTACTAGCTCCTTCTCTCGAGCGGTAAAAACCGTTATACTCGCAATATGGAATCGATCAGAGAACTCTACAGAATAGGACACGGTCCCTCCTCCTCCCATACGATGGGCCCGCGTTTCGCCTCAACAAGGTTTCATGCCCTCTACCCTGAGGCTACCGCCTTCCAGGCTCACCTGTACGGCTCTCTTGCTGCGACAGGAAAAGGCCATCTGACTGATACCGCAATCCGTGAAGTGTTCACCTCTCTGCATCTCCCTGTGACGATTCAGTGGCATCCTGAAGAGGAACTGCCGTTCCATCCCAATGCGCTTACCTTTAGGGCGCTTGATGAACATGATGAGGAAATAGGACGTGAGACCTACTACAGTATCGGAGGAGGAAAAATCGTCAGCGACTCAGAGAAAGAGGAGAAGAAGGATTCTGTCTATCCTCAGTATCTGACGAAGATGAGCCATATTCTTTCCTACTGCAGCAAGGAGGGTATGCGGCTCTGGGAGTTCGTGGTGAAGTATGAGGGAGAAGAGATCCTCGATTACATGAAAGAGGTGTGGGGCGTCATGCTCGACGCGATCAACCGCGGTCTCGAAGAAGAGGGCGTTCTCCCCGGAGGGCTCAAGCTTCCCCGGAAGGCAAGCCAGTACTTTGCACAGGCGAATGATATGGGAGGGGTGATCGGAACTCCGGCGAGAGCCCTGAGCTATGCCCTTGCCGTCTCGGAAGAGAATGCGGGCGGAGGAAAAATCGTCACTGCTCCAACCTGCGGTTCCTGCGGTGTCCTTCCCGGGGTGCTCCTCTATATAAAGAATCAGTACAAGCTGTCAGAGATCAAGATCTACCGTGCACTCCTGACTGCAGCCCTTGTCGGAAATCTTGCAAAGCATAATGGATCGATCAGCGGAGCTGAAGTCGGCTGTCAGGGGGAGATCGGGGTGGCATGCGCCATGGCTTCCGCCGCTGTGGCTCAGCTTCTCGGAGGGAGTATCTATCAGATCGAATATGCTGCCGAGATGGGGCTCGAACATCATCTCGGTCTTACCTGTGATCCTATGATGGGGCTCGTGCAGATCCCCTGCATCGAGCGCAATGCCCTTGCGACGATGAGGAGCCTCGACCATGCGAGTTTCGCCCTCCTTTCGGACGGGCGTCACAAGGTTTCGTTCGATACAGTGACTGAAGTGATGCTCGAGACAGGGCAGGCCCTGCCTCCTCTGTACCGGGAGACCTCTCTGGGAGGTCTTGCCCGTTACAACTCCTGAGCTAGTAATACCTCAGCATGATGTACCCGTACGAGATGACGAGTGTGATAAGGGTAATGGGGACACCGTAGGCAAGGTAACTCTTGAACGAGAGGTTCACATTATTCTTCTTGGCGAATCCGAACATGATGACATTCGCACTTGCCCCTACCAGTGTGCCGTTTCCGCCAAGGCAGGAACCGAGAGCAAGAGACCACCAGATGGGTTCGATAGCCTCAGGTGTTGCTGCAGCGCCCATGATCTTCACTACAGGAATGAAAGTTGCCACCAGAGGAATATTATCGAGGATTCCTGAGAAAATTCCGCTCGTGAACAGAAGAGCCGTGCTTGTTTTCTTCAGATCTCCCTGTGTCAGCTCCTTCAGTGTATCAGCAAGGCGGTCGATGACTCCCACGTAATCGAGAACCCCGACCATGATGAACAGTCCGACGAAGAAGAGGATCGTATCCCATTCAACCTCCTTGAGGATCTCATCAAGGTCCTCCTTGGACCAGAGGACAAGGAGGCTGGCTCCTGCAAGGGCTATGACACTCGGTTCCGTTTCCATGAGTCCATGAAGAAGGAATCCGAGAATGACGGCACCCAGAACCGTCAGGGACTTTTTCATCAGGACGGGATTGGTGATCATCAGCTTTTCATCCATCGCAAGTATACGTCTTCTGTTCATATCTGAGACGACAAGATTCTTCTTGAAGATCAGGATGAGTAGTCCCATGATCACGACAGAGATAAAGAGGATGATAGGTGCAAGGTTCACAATGAAGTCCATGAAGCTGAGCCCTGCGGCAGAGCCTATCATGATATTCGGAGGGTCACCGATCAGAGTTGCCGTACCGCCTACATTGGAGGCAATGATCTCTGTTATGACGAAGGGGAGAGCCATGATCTCCATCTGTGTTGTAAGAAGGAGTGTGACAGGGGAGATCAGAAGGATGGTCGTCACGTTGTCGAGAAATGCAGAAAAGATTGCCGTGATACCGAATAGGACGGCGAGGAACGCGATGGGATCTGCTTTCACCATCTTTGCTCCCTTCACGGCAATGTATTCGAAGATTCCGCTCTGTTCTGTTATTTTTACAATCATCATCATGCCGATAAGGAGGAAGATGACATTCATATCTATATGTTCGACAGCGTCGTGAAAAGGGATGAAATGAAAGACGAGATAGAGCGATGCCCCTAAGAGCACGGCTATTGCTTTATTCATCTTCTCCATGATGAGGAGGGAATAGACGATGATGAACACCAGTACTGCTATAATCATATGTATACTCATTACGGCCTCAGCATCTTATTGATAATTTCATTCGGATTGATGATGCCGACCATCTCGTCATCTTCATTCACAACCAGGAGGTGACGTCTGTTTCCCCGTATCATCATAAAGAAGATTTCGGGATACGAGACAGTATCTCTGATCACATAGGGTCTGTGATCCCTCAGGTAGTCCTTGATTTTCACTTCACCTTCATTCTTCCAGAAGTATTTGACCGGCTGAAAGTCTTTCAGCATTGAGAGATTGTGGAGGTGGAAGACGTAATCAGGGAAGCCGGCTTTCAGCAGATCGACAAGGTCGAGTACACCGCAGATCTTTCCTGTCTGCTCACTGTAGACGGGAAGGAAATAGATATCGTGCCGCTTCATCTGATCGAGAGCGACAGAAATGGAATCGGTCTCCTTCGCTCTCGGCCAGTAGCGTGCAAGGTCTCCTGCATTCAGCGGTGCTCCCATATCTTCTGTTGTCTCACTGATCAGATTGAGAATCTCGAGCGGAGTAGTGCAGGTGTCGAGTTCATCCGCCCGGGTTCTGATGAGACGTCCGATTCCCTGTAGAATTCTCAGATATACATCCTGATTTGCTCCTGAGGTGAGGATGGAGAAGATATATTTCACTTCATTTCCTCCCTCAAGGATGAGGGGAGTCGCGCACCTGATGAAGATGATCGAGAGTCCTTTTACTTCAGGAGCATGGTTATGCGGCATCATTGTGTTGTTGCCGAGCCACGTGGAGCTGAGTTTTTCCCTTTCTTCGAGAAGAGAGAGAACCTTTTCCTGTGAGAGTCCGGAGCTTTTGGAAAATTCCCCGGCCAGGAAGGTGAGTACTTCCTGAACGGAGGAAAAACTCCTGTTCAGGAAAATACTCTCTTCTGTAACGTATTTACGAAACTGCATAGTATTTCTCCGTTTGTTGATGTGAGAGAATATTGATTAGCTGTGCATATGATACCTCTTCAGGTGCCTGGTTGTCATCTGTTATGACAGGCATGGTATCACAGGAGGAGAGCAGAGAGATCATAAGGTCAGACAGGTTTCCCTGTGAGGGAGAAGCGGGTGCATCATCTCTGATGAAGGCTGAGAGAGGAACTGTTTCCAGGTGTTTCATCCATCTCTCCCGGAGGTCGTCATCCATGAAGAGGGTGTAGGGAGCTATGAACTCGAGTACGTCCTCCAGCTGTATATGTCCGATGAGAAAACCTTCCTCATTATGGATGTAGAGACGGTCGGAAGCTTTCTTTTCCTCAAGGAGTATAAAAAGATCCTTCATCATCGAACTCTGTGAAAGTGAAGGGTTTTCCCCTATCATTGTATAGTCTGTGTTATTCATTCGTTATGTCCTTGCTTACAGGTGTAGTGTCATCCCCATACGGAGATGGGTGTCAATCAGCTGTATATGCAGGGAGGGGCTTTGTTCGAGGGAAAGGTTTTGTGAGACGAGGTTTTCGGCAGGATGAGATCAAGGGAGATGAACTGTACCGTATAGATGGGATGGGGAATAACAAGACTGGCTGCCGCCTCATCTATCTCCTCGTTCTCTCTGGGAGCTCTCTCTTCTCTGCCTTCTCGCTCGGGAACATGAAGATCTCCTGCTTCCACTTCAAATTCGCTGTAATCATGTGAGAGGAACAGCTTTTCTGCAGGTGTGAGAGATGGAAACTGTGGAGTGCCGGCAGCGATCTCAAAGGCCCCTGAAAGGATGAACAGGAGGGAGAGCAGCAGTACCAGCGGTACTTTCTTCATATGCCGCAGTGTAGAGAGGAAGAGAAATTTATTCAAGCACTCCGAACACTGAACTTTCTAAATATATAGTTGTCTCTCAAAGAATTCGCTTCGGGATGTATAAAAGACCGCCTCGCGGCGGCCTTCCTGATGTAGGCGGGCTGTCAGCCCTTTACTACGATATTCACGATCTTGTCAGGGATGACGATAGTCTTCACTATCTGCTTGCCCTCGGTGAGCTCTTTGATTCTGTCTATATCAAGAGCCTCTGCGAGGAGCAGATCCTTTTCCCTGCCTTTCGCTGCATCGAAACGGGCTCTCACTTTTCCGTTCACCTGAACGACGATTTCCACGGTATCATCCACGGTGAGCTCGGGAATGTATTGGGGCCATTGTTCTTTCGAGACGGAAGGAGCATGACCTGCCATTGCCCACAGCTCTTCAGAGAGGTGAGGGGTATAGGGAGCGAGGATGAGGATGAAGGGTTCCCAGACCTCTCGAGGGAGCGTATCTTTCTTGTAGAGTTCATTGATGAAGATCATCATCTGACTGATAGCCGTGTTGAAGTCGAGAGAGTTGGTATCCTCTCCCACTTTCTTGATGGTCTTGTGAAGGAGTTTCACTATATCATCATCAGCCTTCTCTTCGCTGATACCTTTCTGTGCAAGGCGCCACACCCTGTCGAGGAAGCGGTAGACTCCTGAAAGACCTGAGGTCGACCAGGGCTTCGATACCTGGAGAGGTCCCATGAACATCTCGTACATTCTCATAGAGTCTGCACCGAACTCACTGATGATCTCATCGGGGTTGATGACGTTCTTGAGGGATTTGGACATCTTTGCGATAACACGCTCGAGCGGCTCACCGGTTCCCTTTTCTACAAAGGTATCCGGTGCCGTCTCTTCGGCGTCTTCCACTGAAACAAGGGTCTTGTCCTTTCTCTGGAATGCGAAGGAGGTGATCATTCCCTGGTTCACGAGGCGCTGGAAGGGCTCCTTGGTTGAAACGATGCCGAGATCATAGAGGACCTTGTGCCAGAAACGGGCATAGAGGAGGTGAAGAACAGCGTGTTCTGCTCCTCCTACATAGAGGTCTACCGGCATCCAGTAATCCATGGCCTCCTGTGATACGAGAGCCTCAGTGTTCTTCGGATCGAGATAGCGGAGGAAATACCAGCAGGAACCTGCCCACTGGGGCATCGTGTTGGTTTCGCGGTGTGCCTTGCCTCCGCAGACGGGACAGGTGGTCTCAACCCAGGAATCGATGGTCGAAAGGGGGGACTCTCCCGTGCCCGAGGGGGCATAGGATTCAACTTCAGGAAGGGTGAGAGGCAGGTCCTCCTCCTTCAGAGGGACAATCCCGCAGCTGTCGCAGTGGACAAGAGGGATCGGCTCTCCCCAGTATCTCTGACGGCTGAAGACCCAGTCTCGCAGCTTGTAGTTGATGGTCGGCTTACCGATCTTCTTCTCTTCGAGATACTCGTTCATTCTGTCGATCGCTTCTTCCTTGCCGAGTCCGTCGAGGAAGCCGCTGTTGATGTGTGCTCCGTCACCGGTGAAGGCTGACTCCTTCACACCCTGCGCACTCTCAAGCACTTCAACAATGGGGAGGTCGAACTTTACGGCGAACTCCCAGTCACGCTGGTCGTGTGCGGGAACCGCCATGATAGCTCCGGTTCCGTAGGAGGCGAGTACATAGTCAGCTATCCAGATGGGAATCTTCTTTCCATTGAGAGGATTGATGGCGTAGGAGCCGCTGAATACACCGCTCTTATCCTTCGCAAGGTCAGTTCTTTCAAGGTCTGATTTCTGCGCGGCCTGACTCACGTAGGCGTGGACGGCCTCACTCTGCTCACTGGTGGTGAGGGTGTGCACGAGAGGATGTTCGGGAGCAATGACCATGTAGGTTGCTCCGAAGAGGGTGTCACACCGTGTGGTGAAGACTTCGAGAGCATCCTCGGAGTTCTCTACGGGGAAGACTACCGAAGCACCGTGAGACTTGCCGATCCAGTTTCTCTGCATCGCCTTGATCGAGTCGGACCAGTCAAGCTCATCGAGGTCCTCGAGAAGCCGCTCTGCATACTCGGTAATCTTGAGGATCCACTGCCTGATATTCTTTCTTGTCACGATCGTGCTGCAGCGCTCGCATTTACCGTCCTTCACCTCTTCATTGGCAAGTCCGGTATGGCAGGAAGGACACCAGTTGATCGGGGTCTCTGATTCGTAGGCCAATCCCTTTTCGTACAGTTTCAGGAAGATCCACTGGGTCCACCGGTAGTATTCACTGGTGTGAGTGGAGATTTCCCGCGACCAGTCATAGCTGAATCCCAGACGCTTGATCTGCTTACGGAAATTGTCGATATTAGCCTCGGTGGTCACCTTCGGGTGAGTGCCGGTCTTGATGGCGTAGTTCTCGGCCGGAAGGCCGAAAGAGTCAAAGCCCATCGGGTGAAGGACGTTGAAGCCGTTCATCCGCTGGAAGCGGCAATAGATGTCGGTTGCCGTATACCCTTCGGGGTGTCCTACGTGAAGACCCGCACCCGACGGGTAGGGGAACATGTCGAGGACATACAGTCTTTTATCTTCAGGAAATGAAGAGTCTTCTGTGACGCGGAAAGATTCATTCTCTTCCCAGTATTTCTGCCATTTCAGTTCAATCTGTTCAAAAGGATAGCTACTCATGCGCGAATCATACCCTTGAGCGACAAGGGTGTCAATAAAGATGTACCCTACATCTCCTGTTCGCCATCATGCAGAACCAGACGGACTCTCTCGATCCTGTTCTTGTTCATCTCGACAATGATGTATTTACCGTAATCAACCCCAAGGATCTCCCCCTCCTGGGGGATAGTTCCCATCGTCTCTATCAGATAGGCTGCCAGGGTCTTGTTCAGCTCCTGGTGATTGTCAAGGTGAAGGTCCAGTTCGTCGCTGATCTCCTGCAGAGAGGTGTCTGCCGTGATCAGGAAGGTGTGTTCATTCTCTCTCTGTATTCTGTGGATATGCCCGATCTCATGCTCATCGTAGATCTCGCCGAACAGCTGCTCGACGATATCTTCGAGGGTGACGACACCCGAGAGGCCACCGTACTCGTCTAGGACAACAGCGATCTGCTGTTTATTCTGCTGGAACTGGAAGAGCATGTCATCGACCTTTCTGTTTTCGGGGACGAAGACAGGTTCTATCATGAATTCACTGAGCGGTCTGTCTGCTTTTCCTTCCACTTCGGCAAGTAGAAGGTCGCGGATCAGGACGACTCCCACGATATCTTCAGGAGTTTCTCCGTAGAGGGGGATACGTGAGAATTTAGAATTAACGATCTGGGAGAAGGTTTCCGAGAGTGTAAGTGTCTGTGCGAGGGTGAACAGGTCTGTCCTGTGGGTCATGACCGACTTTACCGGGGCTTCACTGAAATGAAGCACTCTCTGCACAAGGGATGTCTCGTATTCATCTACAATACCCTCGTGCTCTGCAACGTCAACCACATGCATGAGTGAGTCCAGGGACATGGATCCCTCCGTCTCTCTGTCGAAGAGGCGGGTGATTGCATTGCTGACCCATCTGATCACAGTGATCAGGGGGTGAAGAACGACGGACATCCCTTTGATGAATACAGCTGAGAAGCGGGCGAAAGCCATGTTGTGGGTGATGGCGAGCTGCTTCGGAACGATTTCGCCGAAGATAAGGATAAGGAGGGTGAGCACGCCTGTCCCGTAGCTGATTGCGTAGTTCCCCCACATATCGAGAACAAAGGTCGTGGTCAGCGCCGAGGCGCTGAGATTGACGATATTGTTCCCGATGAGGATCGTTGTAAGGAGTATGTCCGGGGACTTTGCCAGACGTGCGGCGAGATGACTTGTTTTCCTGTGGTCTGTTTCGAGCGAACGTATCTGCAGAAAGCTGAGCGAGGTGAATGCTGTTTCCGAGGAACTGAAAAATGCAGATAGAATGATCAGAAGGAGAATGACTGAGAGATGGAGGATCATCTATGCCTCCATCTGCTGTGTATGTACGATAATGGGTCTTCCATAAAGGCTACTATATACAGAGACTCGAAAAAGTATCAAGTTCTGATGAAGACAATTTCATGAAATAAAAGCAGATGAGCGTTATATAAGGTGAGAAAGCAGAGACATGACCCAGGTGAGAAGGAGAGCCATGAACAGAGTGAAGAGGCCGTGCCTTCGTGCGCTCAGGTACCAGGATGGTTTTCCTATCATGCCGCTGATGACGATGTTTGATGCCGAGAAGGGGGATATCAGGGTCCCCAGTACCCAGCCTGATAGGAGGACGATCCCGAACATGAGAGGGGTGAAGCCGATTGACGCCGGATTGATCGAAACAGCCAGAGCTGAGCCTGCTACGATCGGATGCATGCCGAGGTGGGCAGTGACGAAGAAGATCAGCAGAATACTCAGGATAGTGAGGATTGCATGATCAGCTGACACTCCCGGCAGCAGGTGCGTGATCACTGAGTCAGCACCTGCCAGCTGAAGAGACCTTCCGAGAAAGCCTGCAGTAGTGAGAAGAGCCAGTTCGTTCTTCACGTTGAGAACTCTCGTCGTGTAATACTCCGCCATGCCTGTTCGGTATTCCTTTCCCTCCCTCAGTATCAGTGCTGTGAACAGAGGGTAGAGGAGGGCTACAATGGGGATTGCGGTGGAGATCGCGATGTTCATCACCGTAGTGCTCAGGATGATCAGGAGGATGGGTAGGATGGTGAGTGTCAGAATCATGATCACCCCTTTCCAATTCACCTGAACTTCGCTTTCACATGCGATCCGGTGAGCACCGGAACGCTTCAGGGAGATAAAGATGAAGAGCATGCTGAAGACAAAGAATATAGTGGTCAGCAGCAGTCCTGCCGGGACGAAGCTGATCCAGGGAATGGAAAGCGTGTAGGTGATCACTACAACAGCAGACCAGGCCGGGGACCAGAAGCCGCCGGAGAGCTGTGCGTGAGAGACGCAGGAGGCGAATTCTTTGTCTGCTCCGTACAGTTTTGAATTCTCGTAGAGCAGGTTGAACATGAGGGGGACAACCCCTATCAGGATGATGACACCGAACAGGTGTGCGAGAATCCATGTTATGAGGCAGAACACCATGGGTGAGGAGACATATTTCTGGATGAAGTGTTTCAGATCCTCCCGGTAGTCTCCGAAGGAGAAGGGAATGCTCAGCATGGGAATGGTTATGAAGATTGCGGTTATCGCCCCGTTCTGAAAGAACGCTCCGAGCCATTCCTCTGGCGGAACTTCGGTAAAAAGAAGGAGAGAAAAACCCGATAGGGCGAGCATGATGGCTACTATAAGATTGGTTCTGCTCAGGGTCGGGAAGGTGAGGAGTACTGACACGAGAAGCATGATCTGGGCTGCGAGAGTGAAAAACGGTGAATCCAGAAGGATGGTGATCCCGTAGAACAGGATATACGACAGCATGCTGAATCTTCTGATCGTATCGTACAGGTTCATGATTTCCTCTCTTTAACGCCGAATGGTATATGATCCCCCTTTGGAAGTCAATCGGAAGCCTTCTTCGTTCCTTTTCTGTTGCCCATGGTGCATCAATATGTCAGAAGTGTGGATCCCGACGAATCTGTATCTAGCGAGATTTGCTAGGGATTTTTTCAAAAAAATAGGAGATTTTATGTTGTAATATCGATACGTGACAGAACTTATTGGAGAAATGAAAATTTGTAATTATCTATAATGTAAGAAAAAAGAAGCTATATAACATTGGCTTCAAAAAAACAATAGAATTTTATACATAATGTATTGACATAAGTGAAAGTCGCTGGTACCCTTGAGACATAACCAAAGGAACCCCCTTATAAAAGGAGATGTGGATATGAAAAAGATTTTAACCGTATTGATTATCGCGATGGTGGCTTTCTCGCTGTTTGCCGAAACCACGGGTACAATAGCAGGGAACACCGGTCAGACTACACTGACACTTGAGGCCTCTCAGGGCGGTAAACTTTACCATGGGTTTACCAACACCAACCACGACAGTTCCTCAGCTATCGTGACTGCGCTTTCGGGAGACGCTACAGGGTCATATACCTTCGGTACACATCTTGACCTAGAAGAGGGAACAGATCCCCAGTCTATTGGCTATTACCATCTGTATACAACAGGTAACAATCAGGTGAAAGTTACTTTTGTTGTGAGTCCTCTCCATCTCGAAGTTGGTGGATTACACTACTATGTTCCTTATCAGTTGGCGTACACAAAAACTTCTGGGAGTCAGGATGTGACTGCCGGTACGGTAGGCACCGCCCCTGGGGCTCCCACTATATCGGAGGCGGTAGTGACAGGCAATACGGCGAGCGGTGATATTATTACAACTACCAATAACGGACTGAGATGGGCGACTCTTAGTCTTACGGCATTGTTTAACGGCGATTCGAACGCTGACCTTCCTGAATCCACCGGTGAGGGTGGAACAGGAGATTACACAGGAACTGTTGTTGCTAATATTTTAGTTCTCTAAAGGTTAGATATAGCTAAATCCTTTCTCCAAGTATTATATACGTTATACCGAAAACACCCGCTACTGAAGCGGGTGTTTTTTGTATGACGGGCATGTCATCATTCTTGGGTGAAAGTCCCAAGGGGCGTAGTTGTCAACGAACCCGATAGCGACTTGCAAGTTTCACATCGTGAGGTGTGGGAGAGAGGAAGCAATAGCGAAATCGTGGCCTGACGAACAGAAACCTGATAGTAGGCGACCAAAGGGGACAAGCTGACAAAATACAGTAAAATCCAAAAGACAATATAACCTTTGGGCGTAAATCGGGTGGGTAAACGAGGAAAGAATGATGGCTTATCCCGTGAGGTCTCCACAGCGTACGAGGCTGCAATATCGCTTATGACGACGTAGTAACAACGAATGTGGAGAAGTCAGCAGAAGCCGTAGTAGTGACTGAGGAAACAGTCACGAAGGGCTGAACAACCAAATACCTTTCGAAAAGGAAAGGTCTGTCTGTGAATCCGAACGGCAATATGCCTGGACAGGGGATGATACAGACGGAAAGGAAATTATGAGAAAGGAAGACAGGTCAACACCGAACACAGTACTGTGTGAACAGCTGATTTCCTCCGCGAACATCCATGAGGCGGTGAAAAAGGTGATGCAGAACAGAGGTTCTGCAGGCATTGACGGTATGGGAGTTGATGAACTCCCAGCGTACTTTAACGCACATGGGAATGAAATTTGCGAACAGATTGTCACACGGACGTACAAACCTCAACCGGTACTTCGAAGAGAGATACCGAAAGATAATGGAGGTGTACGTCTGCTTGGAATACCCACAGCAGTGGATAGAGTAATCCAGCAGGCTCTTGTGCAGGTACTGACCCCCGTATTCGAACCGACATTCAGTGACCACAGCTTCGGCTTCAGACCGAACCGGAGTGCTGAAGATGCGGTTCGACTCGCCCAGACCTACATGTCCGAGGGCTACAAACACGTAGTCGATCTCGATCTGTCCAAGTTCTTCGATACAGTGAATCATGACATACTCATGGGACTGATAGACAAGTACATGGATGATAAGGACGTGAGGAGACTCATCTACGTATTTCTTAAAAGCGGAGTGATGACAAACGGAAGTATGATGGCGACAGCCCTCGGGACTCCACAGGGAGGCCCACTGTCACCGCTTCTCTCGAACATCTATTTAACTCCCTACGACAGGGAACTGGAGAAGAGGGGATTGAAATTCGTGAGATACGCTGATGACTGCAACATATTCACCAAGAGTAAGAGATCATCTTACCGAGTGAGAGACAATGCGAAAAGCTACCTTGAAAGAAAACTGCAACTGACAGTGAACATGGAGAAGACGGAAGCGAGGAGAGCCGTAGGCTCAACCTTCCTTGGCTTCACATTCCTAACCGATGGGGAAAAAGGTCGACTTGGAATAACCCGACCTCAAGAAAAGAAACTGAAGAAACTTAAGGATCGGATACGACTCATCACGAAACGTAATCGTGGTGTAGCCATAGAAGTTGTCATTAGGGAACTCAACAGTGTTTTGAGAGGATGGATTGGTTATTTCGCTAGAAGCTTCATCAAGGGCTACCTTGAAGATCTCATGGGATGGATTCGGAGGCGAATCCGTCAGTATCTATGGAAACAGTGGAAGAACGGCAGAAACAGGAAACACCGGCTCAGGCAACTGGGGATTGAAGAATGGAAACTGGCAAAATGGAAGCTTGGAAGCAACTCGTACTGGAAGATGTCAAATGCTGTGAAGATACTCATGAAAAATGAGTTAATCCATAAACAGTATGGACTTGTGGATGCAGTGGAATATTATGAAAAACTCCATGCTAAACGCATGGAACAGGACGGTATTGTACTCGATTGGCGGTACAATAGTCTGTTTGGTTGAACCGCCGTATGCCGAACGGCACGTACGGTGGTGTGAGAGGTTGGGGCCTAACGGCCCCCGCCTACTCGATTGATCGAGAGGTTTTACCTCTGTACTTCTATCATTCCAGAGCTGTGTAAGTGACTGGTCTGATGCCTGTAGATGTGACTTATGCGAGCTTGCTGCAGAAAATGTCATTGATGATGACAGGGTTTGTACGAATTATTTGTTTTTAAATTGTAGGTATCATATATATATGGTACGATGGTCGCGTGAGGAACTCTGGTGCAGAGGATGCTCTTTCTGAACTGTATGGGGAAGGGTATGACACTTGATGTATGATGCATAAATCTTCGTTCCCGGGGTGGTAAAAGTTGTTCGCCAGTATTGTCTATGCTCTTGCCAGTCTCGCTTTCCTGATTATGGGGCTTGAGACGTTCAGGTCGGAGCGGAAACAGAAAGCAAATCGCCTCTTTTTACTTACCTGCGGCACGCTTGCTGTCTGGTCGTTTCTTGTTTCAGGTGTGATGTTGTCTGAAACAGCGGAGCAGGCTCTCCGATACCGCCGGTATGCAGTCTTCTTCTGGAGTATCACCTACAGTATCTATCTTCACTTTATTATCGTTCTTACGGGGAGTGGTGAGCATTCAAAGACTAAACGAAAACCAATTCGAGCAGTGTTTAAGATGTTGCTCCTCTATATTCCCGGTCTGTTCTCAATCTATCTTTACTATTTTCATACCCCTTCAACCATTGAGGAGATGGTGAGAATTTCCTACGGCTGGGCATATCTCAACCTTCCAAGGAATTTTATCTGGGATAACTATTTTCTGATCCTCTACCTTACCTATATCATCGCAAGCATATTCGCCCTCTATCTCTGGCAGAAGAGATCAACCCTGCACAGGATGAAGAAGATGGCAAGGATTATCATCTTCTCTACCATAGCAGCACTTCTGGTGGGTACGATAACCGACTTCCTTCTTCCCCTTACTTCTGAAAATCCTTTCCCGCCTCTCGGTGTTCTTGTTTCCCTTATTCCCATCATAGGAGTCAGATCCGCGACTTCCCGATACCGGCTTCTTCAGCTGAATCCCTTCGGGACGGTAAAAGATATTCTCCAGAACATGAAGGAGGGCCTCCTTCTTGTTAATCTTAACTCCGTTGTTGTCGAAGTGAACAGGGAGGCAAACACTCTTCTCGGGTATGAAGCAGGAGAGCTTGTAGGAGTCCAGCTCTCAGACCTTCTAAAAGAAGTTGATACGATGCAGAAAGAGGGCACAGAAGGGACTGAGGAGTTTGAGCTGGTTACGAAGTCGGGTAGGTATCTTCCGGTCATGCTGACCAGCGAGACGCTCCGTGATGAATGGGGGGACCCTCTGGGAACGCTGGTGCTTTTCCGTGATATAACGGAGTTTAAGAATATTCATGCACAGCTGAGGAAGTCTCACACACTGCTTGAAAGACGGGTGCTCGAGAGGACCTCCAAGCTGACTGCGATCAACCAGAATCTGGAGAATGAGATTGTAAAAAGGATACAGATGGAGGAGAAGCTTCGATCCATCTCGTATCGTGACCAGCTGACAGGTCTTGCGAACCGAAGGCTCTTTACCGAGTGGCTTGAGAAGGCGATATTTGAAGCAGACGATACCGTCGACAGGCTGGCCGTATATTCCATTAATCTTGATGCCTTCAAGATGGTGAATGATACCTTCGGTCACCTGCAGGGCGATGCGATTCTGAAGAGCCTCGCAGAGAGGATGAGACAGATTCTCGGGAGCTACGCGAACATTGCCCGCAGTGAAGGGGATAACTTTCTCATTCTCAGCCGCTATAAGAATGATTCCGAGTCCCTGTTCACTGATGTTGACCTTATCCGATCGATCTTCAAGGATCCCTTCACACTCGGAGGAAGAGAGATCTTTATCTCCTCCACGATGGGAATCAGTACCTTCCCTGAAGATTCCAGGTCTGCCGATTCCCTGATCAAGAATGCGGAAATTGCGATGGCTGAGGCTATAGAGACCGGCCATGATCAGTATGAGTTCTTTAAACCGGAACTTAAGAGCTCGATTAATAATGAGATGCAGCTCTCAAATGATCTGTATCAGGCAGTGGAAAGAGGAGAATTCGAACTCTATTACCAACCGCAGATCAATCCTCATTCGGGAGTCATTGAAGGTATGGAGTCGCTGATCCGCTGGAATCATCCGACACGGGGTCTTGTTCCTCCCGGTATGTTCATAGAGATCGCGGAGAGGAATACTCTCATTCTCAAGGTCGGAGAGTGGGTCCTCAGGAGTGCCTGTTCACAGCTGAAGAAATGGCGTGACCTGGGGTATACTGATCTTGTTCTGGCCGTGAATGTCTCGATCAAGCAGCTTCTCAGCGGTAAGCTGTCAGAGACGATACATCAGGTGCTTGAAGAGGAGGGGGTTCCTCCCTCTGCTCTTGAGATAGAATTGACTGAGAGCGTTCTGATCACACGGACCTCAAGTGCCATAGAAGAGATCGCACGGGTGAGAGCTCTGGGAGTGAAGGTTGCCATCGATGACTTCGGAACAGTGTACTCATCCCTGAATTACCTGAAGATGCTTCCCCTCGACCGTATGAAGATTGCCCGGGAGTTTGTCGTGGGGATCGGGAACTCCGATGTGGATGAGGCTATCATCGCAGCTATGATAGTTCTGGGGAGAAGCATGAACCTTGAGATCATTGGTGAGGGCGTTGAGACTCTTGAGCAGCTTGAATTCCTTAAAGCCCGCTCATGCGATTTGATCCAGGGGTATTACTACAGCAAACCTATCCCGGTGGATATCATGACGACGCTCCTGAATTCACAGAGTCATCTCGGCTGAATTGCCCCTGTATTTTCTCCCTCTGACGTATAGAGCATGACACAGTTCCTGCTCCGAGATTTTCCGAGCAGCATCGCCTTATCGACGTTGTCTACCAGAGACTGGATCGGCATCTTATCTCTATGGCAGCTTACTCCGCAGGTGACGGTGACCTTTCCTCTCTCGAACAGGTCGCTGAAGTCGATCTGCTCGATGTCACTTCGTATCTCCTCCGCGATCTTGGCTGCATTCTGATCTGTGATCTCCGGGAGAAGGATGAGGAACTCATCACCGCCCCAGCGTGAGATATAATCCTGTTTCCGCGAGGAAGCCTGAAGCTGGCGTGCCAGTCTCTGAAGTACATGGTCGCCGGTGAGGTGACCATGGGTGTCATTGATCTCTTTGAAGAGGTCGATATCGAGCATGATGAGGGAGAATTCGTGCTTACTGACATTCGTCCTGTTTATTTCATACTCGAAGAGTCTCACCATCTCTCTTCTGTTCAGGAGACCGGTGAGATCATCGGTGCGTGCTATTTCCTCAATCTTGAGGAGAGCATTCTCAAGCTGGGAGTTCCGTCTCTCCAGTTCCTGGCGGTAGAGTCTCAGGTCAGCATGTGTCTTCACACGGGATTTCAGTTCCTGAGGATTGAAGGGCTTGCGGATATAATCAACAGCTCCCAGGTCGAAACCCTTGATGATACTGTCGATATCGATGCGGGCAGAGAGGAATATGATCGGTACCGACTCATACTCCGGGATCTTTCTCAGGTGGGTGCAGGTGGTGAAGCCATCCTGTTTTGGCATCATGATGTCAAGGAGGATAAGGTCGAATACCGTTTCCCGGGCAAGTTGCTCGGCAACGATCCCGCTGTCGGCGATATAGAGGTCATAGCCTTCTTCCGCGAGGATACTGCCTGCAACCTTCACGTTGTCAGGAGTGTCATCGACAATGAGTACTTTTACATGCTGCGGCAGGAATTCAATCATTGGAGCCTCCTTCGGCTATCCGGTCATTCATTTCTATGAGCTCTTCGAGAATCTGACGGATGACAGGAAGGTCATACGACTCGGCGGCCTGCTGGAGCGTCTTTCCCATGGTGATGATTGAACCGGCCGTGTGGGTTTCTCCTATACTGATCAGTCTCAGAGCCGCTTCATGGAAGTCCTTCATTCTATTTGAATGAAGGGCAGGTCGGCACAGATGTTCAATGAATTCATCGACTTCACCCAGCATAGGCTGATTCTCCTGAAGATCCTTCTGTGCAAGTTTTCCCATGATCTCCGGCAGATCACGCATCTCTATTCCTGATTTCTTATCGAGCTCAGAAGCGATCTGAGTCTGTTCTTCTCCATCACTGAACTCGAATACATCCGCATTCAGGTCAACGATCATCACGTCAGGCAGTTCAATCGTGAAGGTTGAGCCGAGATCCACAGTACTTTCAAGGGTGATGGTTCCATGCATCAGCTCGACAAACCGCTTCACGATCGCAAGTCCGAGTCCGGTACCGCCGTACTTACGTACGTTCTGGTTCTCGGTCTGGATAAAGGGTTCGAACACCTTTTTCTGCTGCTTCTCTTCTATACCTATGCCCGAATCCTTAACCGCGATCTTCAGGTTGATGGATCCTTCAACGGAGCCTGCTCCGAGTTTCCATGCAGAGATGCTGACTGATCCGCTGTCAGTGAACTTAAATGCATTCCCGACGAGGTTGAGAAGAATCTGGCGGATACGTATGCCGTCAAGGACAAGCAGCCTTGGGAGCTGAGGATCAAAGTGGACGTCCATGGAAATACCCTTCCTGGTCTGTTCGTACCTGTACATCTCCTCGATATTCTTCATCTCACCCTCGAGGTCTACCGACTCGAGGTGCAGCTGTACGCCTCCTGAATCGAGTTTCGAAAGGTCGAGGATATCATTGATGATATTCAGGAGCGTGTCACACGCCTTCTTGATCGTCTGAAGATGCTGTTTCTGCTGAATATCGGTGATCTGCTTATCGAGGATCATGGAGAACCCGAGAATCGCATTCACCGGGGTTCTTATCTCGTGGGACATGTTCGCAATGAACTCGCTCTTCACATTATTTGCCGATTTCAGAAGAGAATTGCTGCTGAGTGCTTTTTCAAGCTCCCTTCCCATCTCTACAATCTGCAGGCCGGTCTCATTGAGTTCCTCAACCCTGAGATCCATTGCCTGCTGGTCGTACATGCCCTCTCCTATCTTCTTCAGCATGACATTCATCCCTTTCAGGGGTTCCGATATCCTGTAACTGAAACGTCGTGCCGAGATATAGAGAATGGTGAAGAGTCCCAGGAAGGCAACGCCGAGACCGAGAACGATGAAGAGAATGATTTTCTCCATCCTGTCCGCAAGAGTCTGTGACATGCGGAAGATCTCGTCATGTGGAACGAAGACAACCAGGTTCCAGTCAGCCCCTTCGATACGGGACCATGCGGCTACCTGGCTTCTTCCTCCGAGCGTGAGCTCGGTATAGCCTGTCTCGGAGGCAGCCATGGCTTCCGCGAGGGCTTTCGTGTCTTCCCTGTTGTTGATATTGAACTGCTCGGGTTTGAAGGTGTCCTTGAAGATAGCCTCCGAATAGGTGTGAGTGGTCATCTCATCGAGGCCGAAGTCAAGCTCGCCTTCCTCGGGCATTGCCATGATCGTGCCGTCTTTGCTCAGAAGGATACCATAGCCGTTCCAGGGGATCTCCATCTGGAGAATCTCGTTCGCAATCGTCTCTACGGTGATGTCGATACCGACAACACCATCAAGGAAATCGCTGTCATATACAGGAGCTATCGCAGAGGCCATCCAGCCGTGACCTGCCGGATCGAGGTATACATCGGTCCACACAGGCAGTCCTGACGGATTGTGTTCTGCGTCGGCCTCGTAATAGAAGTTGTACTGAGGGATATCCATATCAGGAGGATACTGGGAGCCGGTATCGAAATAGGGGTAGATGAAATTGAGAGAGTCATAGCTGTTGAAGTAGATCGATACAAGGAGGGGATTGCTTGCAAGCAGGTCCATCATCATCTCTTCGCTGGTGAATAGCGAGGCTATTCTGTCCATCTCGTCAGATTCCACTTTTGTCAGGCTGCTCAGGAAAACGGCTGCGCCTCCTGAGGTCTTGTCGCTCGTGGTGACAAAGGCTCCGGCAGGACTGTACCCGAGACGCGCGGCATCCACCTCCCTCAGTTCGACAGCCCTTGAAAGAGCCCGTTCCGTCTCAAGCTGGTAATAGCGTGTCGAGTTCTCTATTTCCTGCAGCTGTTTTTCCACTGCAGTTGACTCCAGCGACACGAGGGTTGTCAGATTGCTCTGGGCATCGAGTGCCAGATACTGTTCTGTCTCTCCTATATTCCATCGGTTGGTAAAGACGAATACCAGAATGAAGATCAGGGCCATTGCGCCCATGGGAATAAGAACGGTCTTCAGGTAGGATTGGATGATCCAGCTGAACAGCCGGATCTTTCTGCTGTTTTCGTTGTTGTTGTACATTGCTCACCTCTCAGGCTGCAGACAGCCTGTCAGAAAGTAGATGGACTTCTCATTGAACAAACATCGGGTATACACTTCACAGTCACATCGGTTTTCGATTTGTAATCAATTTTAATATATGTATAAATGAATTGCTAGTGATTTATCATATATTATCACTGATGTACAGCTTGCTGTGGGGCTATGATAGCACACTTTCAGCTCAAATCTACATAAAATATTCAGTTGCATGTAATAACTTATGTGAGAACTTTATGCAATGAGTTAAGAATATAAGTTATTTTATGAAAAGAAGAAATGTGTATTTTTTTATTAAAACTGATCTCGTTTTATTATTTATGTTATTATCTGTTGACATAAGATGGGAAGATTCGTACACTTAAGACGTGAAAAGAACCGCTGTCCTTATTATATGTATCTCATCTCTTTTGTTTTCATCGCTCCTGTACAGTATGAGCGGAACGGCGCCGGCGACTCTGGAGCTCCAGGGAAGTGTCGGTGCGAAATCGCTTCTCGGCCTCACTCAGGAGATAGGTGCCTCTCCAGGGTCCAGTACCTCCATACCTCTTGATTCAGGCGCAATCCTGTACAGCACTGAAGGTGTAGGGGTGAATGTCGGGGACTGGAGTATCAGCAGTAATACCGCTGCTGAGCTTGAGCTCCGTGTCTCGTACAATGCATTTACTGTCGAGATCGAAGGAACCTCCTACTCGATACCCTATATTCTTTCCAATGGGATGGACTTTGTTGCCTCCGGAGATCTTTTCACAGATCTTGTGAGAGTGAATGGGCTCTACAACAGCCAGGATAACAACGGGTCGATATATCTGAAGCGGACGGACAGCGAAACCTATCCACCGAGTTTTGCCTACAATACGGTTATCACGTTTCAGCTCGAATCGAACTGATATTCTGAATTTTAATCATAAAGTCCTAAAACCTCAACTCATTTGTCACAAGCTGTAATGTTTTGTGATTATTACTGTGTGTATCCATATAGCGATATTTGCTAGAAATATGTTGAATTGGGAGACCTGTCACATGAGAAGATTTGAATTGATATTTATAAATTTATATAATATAATAAATTAAAAAGTAATAGAATTGTTATATAAAAAAATGTAGAAAAAAAATTGTTTGGTATTGACATAAGTGCTAACCGGGTGTACATTATAACCATAGTTAATCCGATAGGAGGGTACAAGCATGAAAAAGGCTCTCATACTTATAGTAGAGTCTCCTGAATATATTGCTTTTCAGCAAGGCTCTTTAGTTTCGCCCAGTTTTACCCCAAAATCAGGCGAAACCGGTATGTCCCAAACAGCCATCTGAGAAAAGCAAAAAGATCTCTCAGGATCTTCTTCAGGTTCAATCCCAGGATCACCAGAGCGATGGTTGTCTCACTCGTCTCAGCCAGCTTCGTTCTTACTCGATCCAGGGTGTACTTTCGCTTCGCTACTCCGAATACGCCCTCAATGGGAATCCGGTCAATCTCATCACGTCGGGACTCTTTTAACATTGCCCGATACACCTCCTGATCCTTCGGAGGTCTACCCAACGGAGGACCGGCAAGACGAATACCAAGGTCTTTGCAGTACCTGAGATTTTCTCTCGTCCTGTAGATCTTATCTGCCAGTATCGACTGCGGGTAATACCCGAATCGTCTGCGGTAATCCTCAACATGCTCTTTTAGTTTCGTGCTTTCGTTATACGGTTCCCATCCAAGAGTCTCAAGAAATGCATATCCTTCAATCCTGGACACTGATACCTTTGCTCCGAATTCCACTGGAGTATTGATCTTCCCTCTCACGATCGGTCTCACATGAGGCTGTGAAATGCTTACTATCCGTGAGGGAACAGATCTGATGTTCTCACGATACATCAGATCTTGCTGCCGATACACTTCATTCACAACCAGTAGATTTCGATACATTCTCCCTGTGAGGGAGAAACTTCCGTCCCTCTCTCCCATAGCTTCAATATATGCAAGATTACGTCTCAGATACTGAAGCTGCTTGCGTATCCCCTTCCTGATAAGATTCACACGGGGACGACGATTACGGGAGACAGACAGAAAAGCCTTTCTCGCTTTCTCCCTGTAGGTTCTCGGCTTCTCCTCTATCCCGACATAGGGAAGATGAAGATAATCGATAATCTCTTCAGTCTTCTCTCTCGCTTCATTGAGCAGACTCAGATCTGTAGGGAATCTGATGTCAGCCGGTGTACAGGTCGCATCTACCAGAAGCTGTCCCTTATGATTGTTTCCACCGGAGGAACCGGAATCAGAACTGTCATCATCACAATCTTCAGCTTCCTTTTCGAGCTGTCGTTTCACAATCTTCTCATTGATCTCTTTGAGCATCTCAGGTGTGATTCGTTTCCTGAAATGCACAAGTGATGATGCTTCAAACGGGGCCGTGTCCTGAAAACTTTCGAGTCCCAGCAGATACTGGTAGTAGGGATTCTCCTTGATGTCTTCCACCAGTTCTTCATCAGGAAGATTCTTCATTTCTTTGATCAGAAGAGCACCGAGAGCCATACGGAATGGCTTTGCTTCATTCCCCCTTCTTGAGGGGAATTTAGAAGCATACTCTTCTTCATATTCATCCCAAGGGATGAGCTGTGCGAGTTGAACCCAGCGATTTCGGGGATTCAGTTCACCACCGAACTTCATATGGAAGTTGATGAACTCCATCTGGCCGGTTTGTTCTTTCTTTCGGTACAACGCTCTCTCCAGGTGCAAGGATTTCATGACGAAACATGCCGTTTCTCATGCATCTACACCCTCAGATTATAGCATTTATTACTTATAATGTATATAGATAACGACTATTCAGGAGACTCTATAGTAGTTCTTTTAGTGGCCACGGGAAGTCTGTTCGCAGTTACAAACGTAGGAACAGGTTCCTTGAATGTGTATGGTAAGATTATCGATGGTGATGTCACCTTCAGCGTGAATCAGACTCTGTTGTCGGCAAATAGAATTGATCTTGTCGATAATGATGATATTCAGCCTTCAGGTGATGGCGTTGAAGTCGGTAACTGGGAATTTGATTCAGTTAACCAGGGTACAGCAATTACGTATACACTGACCTATACCTATGGAGCCCTTACAGAGGGTACCACGGATATTGAATATAAGCTTCTTGAGAGTAATGGTACTACATCAACTCCAATAGACAGCGGTTCGACAAGCACGTTCAATGCAACTACCGGTAACTTCAACCAGACTCGTACCATTCTTGTACGACTTACTGCAGCAGGTGCAACTGAGGTTGCAAGTGCTCCTGCCAGTTCGAACTACAATTCAACGATTGATCTGGTTCTGACAGCGCCATAATAGAAACAGATATATGAATACGAGGGCCCTGTAACTAGGGCCCTTTATTTTCCCCCAATGGATAGTATATGAAAAAAATCTCTCTCCTTCTCTTCCATATTCTTATTGGAATCGTTGTATCACAGGCACAGACCTTTGGTCCGCTTCATGTAGATGTGTTCGGTCAGATCCTTACCCAGCTCACTTTTCAGCTCGAACCGGAGGATAATCTGACGTTCAATCTCGTGGAGAATGAAGATATTCAGCCTCAAGGGCGGGGAGTGAGTATCGGACGCTGGAAATTCTCGCTGTTCAATCCGCCGGAATCGGTATCGCGTTATGAGGTCGTGTACGATTATGATTCCCTTGCAGCTCCTGATATTTCCAGTACGATCGATTTTGAATTGATTGAGATCGATGATGAGACCGCCGAGCAGGCGGTATTCACCAGTGGAAATGCGCATAGGATACTGGTGTCCGGGGAGAATACGGTCATTGAGACGAGATTAGGAGCACGTTTGACGAATAAGGGAAGGAGGGAAGTAGCCCTCGCTTCTGCTTCGGATGAATATTCCTCAGAGATCACCATCATGCTGGTACAGATTTGAGAAGGTTGCAGTGTTATGAAACAGATCCTTTGACACTCTACCCACGTCAGGCAGTCTTGGTTTTTTTACATCTTCCCCGTAATTGTCAATAAGCATGACAATATAGTCTTGATTTAGATTTTTAAATGTTTTTATAGTAAGAAGCTATGTAGCGTAAAAAAAATCCTTTCTTTTTCGTAAAAACCATGCCATACTTGTTGAAGACTGGTTGCTCTTGATGTAGTGCGGAAGTTATATCAGAGAGCATGGACATAAGGGATACCTTATGATCTTGAGGAGGTGCCGCTTTTCCCGATTCATGGGAGAGCGGTTTTTTTTACCCTTTCACTTCTTGTTATAAAGGCTTAAAATATTAAGTTCTCATCTATCTCGCGAAAAGATGAGACAGGAGGTCAGAGTAGAGGAGCAGTTTGACGGCGATATTCCACATGATAACGGCGATGATTCCGTCGAGAATTCTCCAGGTGACTGATCTTTTAAAGAGAGGAAGGAGAGCGCTCCCGCCGAAAGCGAGCAGGAAGAACCAGATGAAGGACATGAGGGCTGCTCCGAGGGCGAAGAGATAGTTATGCGGCTGTTCGAACGATGTGCTGATACTTCCCAGGAGGATGACGGTATCGAGATAGACATGGGGATTCAGGAGCGATATTGCAAGAGTCGTCAGCACAACCTGTTTTGCACTTCCTCTGTTTTCTTTGTTTTCCCTGATTCCCTCCGACGGGCGGAGTGCTTTCTTCAGGCTGAGAGCTCCGTAGGTAAACAGAAAGAGAGCTCCGCCCCCTGTAACGAAGGGGATAATAAGAGGGAAGTTCTCAACAAGAGTTCCCATTCCCAGAACTCCTGCCGTGATAAGGAGGGCATCGATGATGGAGCAGGTGAGGGCTGTGAGGAAATGGTGATGCCTGTGAATTCCTTTCGTAAGAACGTAGGCATTCTGTGCGCCTATGGCGATGATGAGACTGGCACCGGTTCCCATGCCTGTAAGGAATGAAGCTATCATGAAACATATCATACCGGAATGCACTGAGCCGGTGCAATGTGAAAATGGTGTGAAGTGTCGTTTCTTGATAAAGCTGTTCTGTGGTACGATAAGAATTACAAGAGAGGGCTGATACGAAGATGAACAGCTATATTGAGGAACTGCTGAATCAGGTTCCGGATCTCAGCGAGGAAGAGAGACGTTCGCTCGCGAGCGAACTGCCGGTAGGTGAGTTTGAAAAGGGGAGTATCCTCCTTTCTCAGGGCTCGGTCTGTACCCACTGTTATCATGTGTTCAAAGGATGTGTGAGGCAGTACTTCATTGACGATGAAGGCAATGAGAAGACAGTTGCCTTCTATACGGAAGGAGACACTGCTGCACTGCTCGATGTGCAGCAGCTGAATGCACCCTCTCACTTCTTCTGGGAGTGTACTGAAGACTCTGTTCTCCTTGTCGGAGATCTCTCCGGGGAATCCGATGTATTGGATCGGTATCCTGCCCTCCAGTCTCTCCTGAGGCGGATGCTTGAGGAGAACCTCTCTTCCGTACAGACTTCCTTCGCCACCTTTGTCTCTTCTTCTCCCCTGCAGAGATATGAGCATCTCCTTGAAACCCGTCCAGACTTGTTCGAACGGGTCCCTCAGCACCAGATAGCCAGCTTTCTCGGCATCACTCCCGAGTCTCTGAGCCGGATCAAGAAGAGGCTTTCTTCGCCTTCCCCCCTCTGATCAGAAGCCAGAGCCCGAATGCAAGTTCTCCGGCAGCCATGGGGAGAGAGAGTATCGACTCCAGAGTTGAGGTGAAATCATGCAAGGCGGGTGTAGTATTGAGCAGGGTATGGACCAGCACGTAAGATATTCCCGCAAGTGTGACGAGGAGGCCGAGTATTTTGTTCTCGTAGCGGCAGAGCACTGCTGAAAGAAAGAGAAGATGAACGCCGAAGATGATGAGTCCGATCGACCATATCTTTTCGAACAGTTCAAGGTGTCTCATCATTCCCTCAATATCCTGCGAGGAGGCTCTGGAGGCGGCAGGTATCAGATTGATGACGGCTACTATGAGGAAGAGTGTGTAAATGAGACGTGAAGCTGCACTTAGAAGAGCGAGTTTCATTGACTTGTTGAAAAAATATGCCCAGACGCCCCAGGAAACCAGGAGGTCCGTTGCAACGATGATGAACCAGAGGACGATCTCGAGGGTGAAGAGTCCGCTTGCCGCGGCAAGCGATTGTCCAGTGACCTCGGGGTGAGTCAGGTCAACAAGGGAGCCGTGAATTCCTCCATAGGCCGCACCGGCGGCTATGGCCATGACCAGTAGGGATATCCCTATCAGGAGGGCTGCTTTTCTTCTCTCTGATGTATATGAAATCATGATCTATTTCTCCTTATTCTCTGAAGTATAAGAGAGGAGAGGAAAACATGCATTGACGAACGTCAAGAGCGAGACTGAAACTACTGTATTCCTCTGATATACGATCTGTGGAAAATGAATTCATCAAGGGCGAGCACTGCAGTGCCGATAATCCCTCCCCGTTCCTTGAGTCCTGTCCTCTGTATACGCACCTCACTTTGTATGATAGGAGGGCAGTGTGTATTGAAATGGTCTGTGATCGCATTGAGGTACGATTCAGGGAGCATGGAGATTCCTCCTCCCAGGACAATGATCTCAGGACGGAGAATGGCGGAGGTGGTGATCAGCGCATCACTCAGGTGGAGGGCTGCATCCAGGAGTATGTTCTTCTTCTCCTCATCCTTTTCCGCTTCTATAGCGAGAGCCTTCACCGAATTCCCTGAGCTGCTGAAGCGGGCGAGAGCCGCTCCTGATGCAAGAGCCTCAAGGCAGCCGGTGCCTCCGCAGGAACATGTTCCTCTGTCGCTGACTCTTATATGACCGAACAGCATTTCCGGAGTGACTTTCCTTCCCCTGTCCCAGAGCGCACCGTTCATATGCTCTCCCCAGTTCACGTAGAAGACCCGTTTCCCGTTCAGTTCAGGGTTGAACCAGGTCTCGCCCTGGATCATCGCTATGACGTTGTTCTCAAGCACTACCGGGAGTTTCGTGTATTTCTGTATGGTATAGACTAGAGGTACATTGTGGAGATCCCAGTGGGTATGGTGAATGATCGTCCCTGTTGCACGGTCGATCCGGGCTCCTGCCGACAGTGCTATGCCGGCAATTTCCCTATCATCTGTGATCCTCTGGATATGGGAGGTGATATGGCGGATGAGGAGGGCCATGAGCTCCTCCGAGGAGGGTTGTGCAGGAGCCGGAATGCGCTCAAAGCGCATGATTTCTCCCTTCAGATTCACCAGTGCGAAGGAAATCGTCTTTACACCGATATCGACAGCTATGATCGCATAGCTGTTCCTGTCCAGAAAGAGCGGAGTTGATGGCCTGCCTGCGCCTGAACGCTGCTTCTCGCCCTCGCTGATATATCGGTCAGCTATCAGCTGATCAACTATCTCGCCTGTACTTACCTTGTTGAAACCGATCGTCTTCGCTATCTGAGCCCTGCTTATACCTTCGCTTTCTGCGATGGTATTGAGGATGCGTAGACGATTCACCTGTCTGACATCTGTAACCCTTGTAAATTTCACGGCTCAATAATACATGAGTTTCCACTGAATGTTAATAAAATTCTTGCCGATGCCCGCTTTTTTCACTATGTTATGGTTCGGATAACACAACAGAATACTCTGGAGGAACTCATGGAGCAAAAGAAATTCAAGACGGAAGTGTCTGAACTGCTGCATCTTATTATTCATTCTCTCTATTCTCACAAGGAGATATTCCTGAGGGAACTGATCAGTAACGCATCCGATGCGCTCGACAAACTGAAGTACGAAACACTGACAAACCCTGAATACAAGAGTCTGCAGTTTGATCCCCATATCGAACTCAGTTTTGATGGTGAAGGAAAGAAGAAGACACTGACTATCACAGATAACGGTATTGGAATGGGTCACGATGACCTTGCAAGTGATCTCGGTACGATTGCACGTTCAGGTACCCGTAACTTCCTGAAGAATCTCACAGACGATCAGAAGAAGGATTCAAACCTTATCGGTCAGTTCGGTGTCGGTTTCTACAGTTCCTTCATGGTGGCCAGCAAGGTTGAAGTTATCAGCCGGAAGGCCGGAAGCGAGGAAGCCTGGAAATGGTCTTCCACCGGAAAAGGTGTCTTCAATCTCGAAGAGACTGAAAAGGACGAACAGGGAACCACCATCATCATCCACCTCAATGAAGAGGGTGATGAATATGCGAACCGCTGGGCTCTTGACCGTCTGATCAAGCAGTACTCAGATCATATCGCCTACCCGATCTTCCTCTCCTATGATCAGGATGAGTATGATGACAAGGGCAAGAAGAAGGGAAGCGAACACAAGAGAGAGCAGGTGAACTCCGCTGCTGCTCTGTGGAGACGCAGCAAGAGCGAGCTCACTGCAGAGGACTATAATGAGTTCTACAAGAGCTTCTCCTATGATACTGAGGATCCCGCCTTCTACATTCATACACAGGCTGAGGGTGTAAACAACTATACGACGCTCTTCTACATTCCTTCGAAAGCTCCCTTCGACATGTACAATGCCGATTACAAGAGCGGTGTGAAGCTCTATGTGAAGCGTGTATATATCACCGACGACGAGAAGGAACTTCTTCCGACCTACCTGAGGTTCGTCAGAGGTATTATCGATAGTGAAGACCTCCCTCTCAATGTGAGCAGAGAGATCCTCCAGCAGAACCGCGTGATGAGTAATATCAGGAACGCCTCTGTGAAGAAGATCCTCGGTGAACTGAAGAAGCTGTCAGAACAGAATCCCGAGCTCTATACCACGGTGATCACTGAGTTCAACAGACCCCTCAAGGAAGGACTGTACAGCGACTTTGCGAACAGAGACGCTCTCCTTTCCCTTGTCCGTTTCAAGAGTACTGAGGTTGAGGGATATACCTCGCTCGCACAGTACAAAGAGCGGATGAAAGAGGATCAGAAGGCGATCTACTATCTTGCAGGCGGCAGCGAAGACACGATCCGCCGTTCGCCTCTCCTGCAGGGCTACAAGAAGAAGGGGTATGAAGTCCTGATCATGGGTGATGATATCGATGATATCGTTGTTCCTTCGATCGGAACCTTCGAAGAGCTTCCTCTGAAGGCTATCAATAAATCGGGAGCTGTCGATGATATCGAAGAGACCGAAGAGAAGAAGAAGAAAGAGGAAGAAGGAAAGGATGTCATCAAGAAGATGAAGGATGCCCTCGGAGAGAGAGTAAAGGATGTTGTGGTTTCCACCCGTCTGGTCGACTCTCCCGTAGCCGTGGTCGTTGACGACAATGACATGTCGGTCCAGATGCAGCAGATCCTGAAGCAGATGGGGCAGGGCGAAGTTCCTGAGAGCAAACCTATCCTCGAGATCAATCTCGATCACCCGATGGTCAAGAAGATCGTTGACTCGAATGATGACGAGTATGTGAAGAGCATGAGCGGTATCCTGCTCGATTCAGCGCTCATCCATGAAGGGGTCATGCTGAAGAATCCTGCGGACTTCGTCAACACACTTCACGAGCTCTTATCCAAGTAACAGATACAGAACATACAGCTAGACAGGCGGGGTTTCCCGCCTGTTTTTCGTGAAACCTCTTGTGAACCTTCCGTGAGTCCGATTATGATACGAACATAGACATGCAAGGAGGATCTATCGTGGAAAAAGGCAGATCGCTTATTGATTCCGTGAAAGTGTGGGTGAATGAGGAGTTATTCAACATATTGCTCGACGTGCTTGTCATCCTTCTTATTTTAATCGTAGCTGAGATAGCTATCTCGATACTGAAAAAGGTGCTCAAAAAAGCCCTGGGGAAGAGCAGGAAGCTCTCCGAGCTATTCCAGCGGCTTCTTCTCAAGGTCCTGATCGGTCTTGCTCAGATAGTGGTTGTCATGGTCATACTCTCTCGGCTTGGAGTCGATCTTGCTCCGATCATAGCAGGACTCGGAGTGACAGGCTTCATTCTCGGCTTTGCCTTCCAGGAGACGATCGGGAACTTCCTCGCGGGAGCGATGATAGCAATCAATGCCCCCTTCAGGATAGGGGATTATATCGAGGTCGGCGGGCTGGCCGGCTCGGTGAGAGATATGGATTTCATGAGTGTCACACTCGCCACCCCTGACAACAAACGCGTAGTAATGGCAAACAAGCTGATCTGGGGACATGCAATCGTCAATTACTCATACACCGAAACCCGCCGTGTCGAGATGGGGGTCTCCATTGCCTATGATTCTGATGTGAATAAGGCGAAGGAGCTTATCCGTGGTATGATCTCTTCCTATGCAGAGGTTCTTGAAGAGCCCAAGCCTGTCGTCGAAGTTATGAAACTTGGAGAATCTTCAGTTGATATCGTGGTGAGACCGTGGACAGCACCGTCCGATTACTGGGCAGTCTACTTCCGCTTCCAGCAGGAAGTGCTTGAGACCTTCAGGAGAGAAGGAATTGAAATTCCCTTCCCTCAGCTCGATATCCACAAGGACTGATACCGTCAGTCCTTCAGCCGGTCGAGTCCGATAAGAAAAAGCTCAAAAGAATCTGACCGGCTTGCTTTCGGCTTGAAACCTTTCGCCTTTACAAAGGTTTTTCTCATCTGCTGGAGGAGTGTCTGTTCACCTCCTCCCTGGAATATCTTGATCACAAGGTTCCCGTGCTCTTTGAGATGCTCGAGAGCGAGTGTGTAGACCTGTTCTGCAAGATACTCGCTCCTGCTTGTGTCTACCGAGCGGTTGCCAGTGGTCATCGGGGCAGCATCGCTGATGATCGTATCATACGGACCTTCAGCAACAAGCAGTTCCCTGATCTCGGGAGAGAAGGCATCTCCGGTGAGGGCAGTCACATTGAACGGTACCGGGTTTATATTTAGGGGATTGAGGTCTACTGCAACAATCTTTCCCGTCTCCTTCAGGATCGTGCGCTGAACGTAGAGGGTCCATGAACCCGGAGCCGCACCGACATCAAGGACGGTATCTCCCTTTCGTATGATCCTGTGCTGCTTCTGGATCTCCTCAAGCTTGTAGACGCTTCGTGCAGGGTATCCTTCCTTTCGGGCCTTCAGTGTGTAAAAATCTGCTGTATCTCTTCTGCTCTTTGCCATGAGACCATACTACCATGATACGCTGGATCTTTTGTAGCCTTTAGAAGGGGGGGAACTCAGAACCGGTAGCGTAGACTTATCTGAGGTTGAAGAACGACTTCTATGCTGTCTGTAAGAGACGATTCTCCTGATGACCAGACTGCTGCGTCGATCATTTCCGTGACGACGGCGAAATGATCAAAGAAAACACCTTCCACACCGATACCTCCGCCGACAGCGAACTCAAGGGTGAAGGGAGATTTTTCGTAGGCTTCCAGGGCCGAATTGTATACCGCTTCAATGTATCCTCGATGCCGTGCGCCGACGACCATGTAGAGACGGCCTGTAAGCCACGATCCGAACGAGTCAGTATACACGGGATACTGGAATTCAAGGCCGGTATTGTAGGCCAGAGGGGAGGCTCCTGTAGAATAGTCGGGGAAAGCCATGATGCCGCCAGCCACCTGGTAGCCGAAGGAGTCACCCCAGTTCTGGTAGCTGAGAC
>CAXXSP010000066.1:0-84177 GCA_963676605.2 Sphaerochaetaceae bacterium
GGAACCCTGAAGTGAAGAAGATGATCAAGCGCTCGAACGACTTCGGTGCAGGAGGAGTGAGCGTCGCGATCGGAGAACTTGCCGACGGCCTCATTATCAACCTTGATGCCGTTCCTCTGAAAACCGAAGGAATGAACGCCACTGAGATCGCTATCAGCGAGTCGCAGGAGAGAATGGCCGTCGTCATCGACAAGAAGAATCTCAGGGAGCTCCTGGTTCATGCAGCTGAGGAGAATGTGGAAGCAACACTGGTTGCCGAGGTGATGGAGGAAGCGCGCCTGGTCATGATCCACGACGGAAAACGCGTCGTCGATATCTCACGAGCTTTCCTCGATACCAACGGTCCTCTTCCCTCACAGCATATCTCAGTTGAAGATTATCACTCTCCTTCCTACGACAGGGAACACTACAGAAAGCTCAACAGCTACTCACAGAAGGGTTTGGGAGAGATCTTTGACTCTTCGGTCGGGAATTCCACACTCTTCGCACCCTTCGGAGGGACGACACAGACGACTCCCGAGCTCTCCTCGGTGCAGCGGTTCCCTCTCCACTCCACAACAAGCAAGGCGTCGGTAGTATCCTACGGCTTCGATCCCTCCTTCAGTGAAGCATCTCCCTACCTGATGGGAATGAACTCAGTCATCTCATCGGTCGCGAAGCAGATGGCAACCGGTGCTCACCTTGATGATATCCACCTCAGCTTCCAGGAGTATTTCCCGAAACCGGGAACCGATCCCGCCAAGTGGGGACTTCCCCTCCAGGCTCTTCTCGGAGCCTTCGAAGTCTGTGATGCCCTGACCCTCGCCCCTATCGGAGGCAAGGACTCCATGTCGGGGACCTATGAGGACATCGAGGTCATTCCGACCCTTGTCAGCTTCGCCTTCTCTGAAGTGGAGACCTCCCGCCTGCGCTCAAGAGCGTTCAAAGCACCGGGAGAATTCATCTACATCCTGAAACAGGAATCGACAGAGAACGGCCTCCCCTCCCTTGATTCCTTCAAGGCGAACCTCACCCTTCTTGAGACCGTACGGGACGAGATCACGGCGATCTCGACCCTTGATGAAGGACTCATCCAGTCTCTCGAGCTGATGAGTATCGGAAACGAGATCGGCTACGAGTGCACCTATGGAGAGACAGGTAAGAACGCCGGAGGATTCCTCTTCACCGCAAAGACGGAACTGCCGGGGCTCACGAGTATCGGAAAGACCGTCTCTGCGTTCTCAGGAACATTCAAGAACGATCATCTCTCCGGCCTCGCCGGGATCTTCCCTACACCACGCACACGGAAAAAGGCGGACTGCCGGAGGCAGAGAAATACGACAAACGGTATTACCATACACGCATCGAGCACCCCAGAACTCTCATCCTCGCATTCAGCGGAACAAATTCCGAGCTGGACATGGAGATGAACTTCCGGGAAGCAGGTGCCGACACCAAGGTATTCGTCGTCAACGACACCTCTCATGAAATCTTTGCTGAAAGTGTCGTGCGCTGCGCCGAAGAGATAGAAAAGGCACACATTATCGTTGTTCCCGGAGGATTCAGTTTCTCTGACGAACCGGACGGGTCGGGTAAATTCATCGCGACCTTCCTGAAACACCCCACGATCAGGGAGGCGGTTGAGAAGTTCCTAGCAAAGGATCACCTGATGCTCGGTATCTGTAACGGGTTCCAGGGACTTATCAAGTCCGGACTCCTCCCCTACGGAAAGATACAGGAAACTGCTGTTGATGACCCGACTCTCTTCTTCAATGACGTGTACCACCACGTCGCACGGCTTACGAAGACAGGAATTCACTCATCCCGCTCCCCGTGGCTGCAGGAACTCAGCAGAGATGAAGAGTACACCCTGCCGGTCTCTCACTCCGAAGGAAAGTTCGTTGCCGACGAAGCGCGGCTTGCCTACCTCATCGAGAACGACCTGATCGCCACCACCTATACGGACAACCCGAACGGATCAGTGAGAAACATCGAAGGAATAGTCTCCCTGAACGGAAACATTCTCGGTAAGATGGCACATAACGAAAGAAGCAGAGATTCCCTGTTCACGAACGTGGACGGGAATAGGAGACAGGATATATTCATGAGCGGAGTACGCTACTTCACCAATGGAGGGAAGAAATGAAACAGCTCTACGAAGGAAAAGCCAAGATCGTCTATGAAGGCGACTCAAGCGATGAAGTCATCATCCACTTCAAGGATGATGCGACAGCAGGTAACGGGGCGAAGAAAGCCTCAATCGCAGGAAAGGGAGTGCTGAACACCAGCATCTCGACGCTCCTGTTCTCCTATCTTGAGAAAAACGGTGTGGCGACTCACCAGCTTGAAGTGCTCAATGAGAGAGATGTGAGATGCCGCAGAGTCGATATCATCCCGCTTGAAGTGATTGTCAGAAACATCGCGGCAGGAAGCATGGTCAGACGCCTCGGGCTGACCAGAGGCCAGAAATTCCTTGAGCCGACCGTTGAATACTCCTATAAGAAAGACGAACTCGGCGATCCTCTCCTCAACGATGACCATGCAGTGGCTATCGGTATCGCAAGCCGTGATGAGCTCAAGTATATCAGGTCAGCCGCACTCAAGGTGAATGAACTCCTCAAAGCGCGTTTTGAAAAGATCGGTATGACCCTCGTCGATTTCAAGCTCGAATACGGAAAGGGTTCGGACGGAAAGATCTACCTCGTTGACGAACTCAGTCCCGACAACATGAGACTCTGGGACAAGGATGAGACGAGTTTCGATAAGGATCGTTTCCGCGAAGACTCGGGAGACCTTATCAGCGGCTACGAGACGATCTATAACGCCCTGAAGGAAACGGACTGATATGAAGCAGACAGGCATGAGAGAAGAGTGCGGCGTCTTCGGGGTATACAACCACGATGATGCTGCGAACATGGCGTTCTACGGCCTTCACTCCCTTCAGCACCGGGGGCAGGAAGCCTGCGGTATCATGGCGGGAGAGAGAGGAGATTATGATATCTACAAGGGCACCGGACTTGTTCACCAGGTGTTCACCGATGACATTCTGCAGCGCCTGAAAGGATCCACAGCGATCGGGCATGTACGATACTCGGTGACCGGAGGAACCCATACCCATAATATTCAGCCCTTCATCTTCAACTACCAGGACAAGACCTTCGGGCTCTGCCATAACGGGAACCTGGTCAACTACAAGGAGCTGAAGAGAGAACTCGAGGATGCCGGAAGTATCTTCCACTCTGTATCGGACTCGGAGCTTATTGCTCACATGATCCATCGTGAGATGTACAATAACCCCGTCAAGGCACTGAAGAACGCTCTTCCCCGCCTTGTCGGAGCCTTCGCCTTCATCTTCCTGATCAATGACAGGCTCTATGCAGTTCGGGATAAGAACGGACTCCGTCCTCTCTCAATAGGAAAAATCGATGATGCCTACGTCATCGCATCCGAAACCTGTGCCCTCGATGCCGTCGGTGCTGAATTTGTGCGAGACGTGCTTCCCGGAGAGATCGTCGAGGTGAAACCCTACGGGATTTCCTCCCACTTCTACACGAAGGAGACGGATGAGCACCTGTGCACCATGGAGTACATCTACTTCGCACGTCCTGACAGTGATATCAGAGGTCTGAACACGCACGAGTTCCGCAAGACCAGCGGTAAGAAGCTCGCGATAGAACATCCGGCGGAAGCCGATATCGTCATCGGTATCCCCGACTCATCCCTTAGCGCAGCCATCGGCTATGCCGAACAGTCGGGAATCCCCTACGAGAAAGGGCTGATCAAGAACAAATATATAGGCAGAACGTTCATTGAACCTTCAAAGCACCTGAGAGACCGCGCCGTGCTCCTGAAGCTTGCAGCGATCAAGAGGGTCGTAAAGGGCAAGCGTCTCGTCCTCATCGATGACTCCATCGTACGGGGAACGACGCTGAAGCATATCACCCAGCTCCTCAGGGAGGCCGGCGCTACCGAAATTCATATCCGTATCGCTTCACCCGAGATCACCCACCCCTGTTTCTACGGAGTCGATATCTCAAACTTCTCGGAGCTTGTGATGGCTCATACGACACGCGAGGACCTGAAGAACTACTACGGAGTACAGTCTCTTGAATTCATGTCCCTCGATACGATCAGAGAGTGTTCTCCCGACATCGAGCTCTGCACCGGATGTTTCAACGGGGATTACATCACCGACACGTTCAACAGGCTCGAAGAAGCGGAAAAGGCACGATAGAGGTTACTATGTCACAGAAATACAGTGAAGCAGGCGTCAGCCTGGAAAGCGGATACGAGAGTATCGAGAGAATAAGAAAGCATATCGGGAGCACCGCTTCCCTCGGTTTCAATGGGGATATCGGAGGATTCGGCGGTCTTTTCGACCTGTACAAGTACGGCTATGAAGAGCCGATTCTCGTCTCCGGCACTGACGGAGTGGGAACCAAGCTCCTTCTCGCCATTCAGAGCGGGAAGATCGACACCGTAGGAGAAGACCTTGTCGCCATGTGCGTAAATGACATTCTCACCTGCGGAGCATCTCCCCTCTTCTTCCTTGACTATATCGCAGTGGGAAAGAATGATCCGGCGGAGATCGAACGGATCGTTGCAGGCATCGCAAGCGGCTGCCGCAAGGGTTCTCTCTCCCTCATCGGCGGAGAAACCGCAGAGATGCCCGACATGTATGAACACGGGCACTTCGACCTGGCAGGCTTCGCCGTCGGTGTCGTGGAGAAGAGCAGAAAGATCGACGGATCAGCTCTGAAGAGTGGAGACATCCTGATCGGCATCCCCTCCTCGGGCATCCACTCCAACGGCTACTCGCTTGTGAGAAAAGTCCTCAGAGACGCTCAGGCAGACCTTTCACAGCCCTTCGGTGAGGGCACGCTCCTTGAGGCGGTCCTGACCCCCACACGGATCTACGTGGAAGAGATTCTGAACCTGAAGGAACAGGTCGATATCCACGCGATGAGCCATGTCACCGGAGGCGGGTATTATGAGAACCTCCCGAGAATGATTTCTTCAAGCTCTCTCGGTCTCTCCCTTGACCTGAAAGAGGTGAAGGTGCCGGCAGTATTCTCCTACCTCATGGATCAGGGTGATATCAGCAGGGATGAGATGTACCACATCTTCAACATGGGTATCGGCTTTGTCGTTGTCGTCGATCCCTCTGATGCAGAGAAGACCCTTGAGATTCTACGGAAGACCTCCCCGGACACCTGCATCATCGGCAGTGTGACAGAGACTGAAGGAATCACCATCCGATGATGCGTGTCGCCATCTTCGCCTCGGGGAGAGGTACAAACTTCGAAAATATCGTGGACAGAAAAATCGGCGGGTGCGAGATCGTTCTTCTTATCACTGACAAGAACTGCCCTGCACTGAAGATCGCTGAGGATCATGGAATTGAAGCCAGAACCTTCCTGAGAAAAACCTTCGAGTCGAAAACTCAGATGGAACAGGCAATCATCACCTCTCTGGAGGAAAAGGATATCGACCTTATCGTCCTTGCCGGGTATATGAGACTCCTCTCTTCAGAGTTCGTTGCACGGTATGAAAAGAGAATCATCAATATCCATCCCTCCTTCCTTCCCCACTACAAGGGAACCCACGCCATCGAACAGGCATTCGAAGACGGCAGAGGCATATACGGAGTCACCGTCCACTACGTGAATGAGGGAATGGACGAAGGTGAAATCATCGAGCAGGTTTCACTCACCTATGACGGAAACGATCTTGATGAGCTTGAGAGCATGGTTCATGCAGCGGAGTATGAACTGTATCCCCGCGTGATACAGAAACTCATCACACAGGAAAAAGCAGAATGAATGTAGCAGTACTAGGAACAGGAGGGCGTGAACACGCCCTGGCAGTGAAAGCTCAGAAATCTCCTCAGGTGGAGACAGTCTATGTGATACCGGGTAATACCGGTATGCTGAAGAGTAGAGGACTCGTCATCCATCCCGAGTGGGATGGGACCTTCCCTTCACTCGAGGCCTACCTGAAAGAGCAGAAGGTTGAACTCCTCATCGTGGGAAACGAAGCATACCTCGAGAAGGGTGTCGCAGACTATTTCAGCACCTCCTCGCTGCCTGTGTTCGGCCCCTCGGCGGCAGCAGCACAGCTTGAGACGAGCAAGAACTTTGCGAAGGAGTTCATGGCACGGCACGCTATCCCTACTGCAGGCTTCACCACCTGTGAGACCTATGAGACTGCTGCGGAACATATGAAGAGCATCTCCGGTACCATCGTTATCAAGCAGGACGGACTCGCCCTGGGCAAGGGCGTCCTTGTCACAGACGACAGAAAAGAAGCCGATGAATTTCTGAGTGAGAGCTTCTCGGGTAACGGGAAAGTGGTCTTCGAGGAATTCCTTTCGGGAAAAGAGTTTTCCCTCCTCGCCTTCGTCAATCAGGAGTATTACAACCTCATGGCTCCTGCACGGGATTACAAAAGAGCTTATGACGGTGATGAAGGACTCAATACCGGAGGAATGGGAGCCTACACTCCCGTCGAGTATGTCAGTGACGAAGATATGAGAACCGTCGAGAAGGAGATCGTCATTCCGACAGTCAACGGTCTACGCAGTGATGGCATAGATTTCACCGGCATCATCTACTTCGGACTGATGAAGACAGATGACGGTGTGAAGGTCATCGAATATAACACCCGTTTCGGAGATCCTGAAGCAGAAGTTCTTCTTGAGTCCATGACGAGTGATCTCATCGAAGCCCTCACGGCGACCTTCGAGAAGAAACCGTTCACCCTCACTTGGAAGGATGAAATCACACTCGGCGTCTGCCTCGCCTCGAGAGGCTATCCTTCCTCGTATGAGAAAGGTCACCGGATCGATATTCCTGAAGATATCAACTGCTACTCCATGGCGCTGAGGACAGAAGAAGATCATTACACCAATAACGGCGGACGAGTCGCTTTCGTGGTCTCTTCAGGGAAGAGCATGGATGAGGTGAGAAAGACCTGTTATGAGGATGTTAAGAAGGTGAAGAGCGGGATTCTGTTCTACCGCAGCGATATCGGAAAATAGGAAGGCTCTTCCTACTTCGGGGGGTACTCCCGTACCTCCTCGATACCGCTGAGTGCGGCCCAGCCATGCCAGGCGAGAGCCTGGAGCTCCTTCTCTCCCGGGTATATCTTCACCGGACCCAGATGTTCCACACGCCGCCTGATATCGCGGGTAAGGCTTTCACTGTAGGCAAGACCGCCGGTGATAAGGACAGCATCGACCTTCCCTTCAAGAACCGTAGAGAGCGCTCCTATCTCCTTCGCCACCTGATACACGAGGGCATCCCGAACGAGACGGATCTTGCCTCCCTTTTCGTGAGCGGCCTCTTCCACCTCCTGAGCATTGTTTGTTCCCAGGTAGGCGACATAGCCTCCCTTTCCAGCGAGCATCTCCTTGACTTCCTTTTTCGTGTACTCACCGGAGAAACAGAGGTCTACCAGCTGTCCCGTAGGAAGCGTCCCGCTTCTCTCGGGAGAGAGGGGACCTTCTCCGTCAAGTCCCTGGTTCACATCTATGACATGCCCCCTGCAGTGGGCTCCCACGGTAATACCTCCGCCGAGATGTGCAACGATCAGATTGAGGTCCTCATAACGCCTTCCTGTCTTCTGGGCATACATCCGTGCTATCGCCTTCTGGTTCAGTGCATGAAAGATCGACTGACGCTGAAAGAGAGGATGGCCCGAGATCCGCGCAACGGGTTCCAGTTCATCCACGACAACCGGGTCGGCGATGAAAGCTCGGGAAGAGGGAATGCTGTAGGCGATGTCCTGAGCGATAAGACCTCCGAGATTACTCGCATGCTCACCCAGCACGCCCTTTCTCAGGTCTGCGGCAAGATACTCATTCATCTCATAGATTCCCGACGGAAGCGGCCGAACCAGTCCCCCCCGCCCCACTACTGCCCTGATCAGGATAGGATTCACCGCCTGTTCCTTCAATGTATAGAGCACCTTCTCTTTGCGGAACTCAAACTGGTCAGCTATATGAGGAAACCTTCTCAGCTGTTTCGTACTGTGAGGGATCGTGATCTCGAATATCATTTCGAGGTCACGGAACAAGCCTATCTTCGTAGAGGTCGAACCCGGATCAATGGCAAGAATCAGAGGATGTTCCATCAATATTCTCCCGCGATGGCCGCGGCAAGGATGATGGAGTAGTACCGGCTCTCTGAGCTATCGGCACGGCTGCTGAGAACCACAGGTTTCCTGGCTCCCATCACGACGGCAGCGGCGACAGCTCCTCCAAGGAAATTGAGAGACTTATAGAGAATATTTCCGCACTCGAGATTCGGAGCGAGCAGGATATCTGCATCACCTGCGACCTCTCCCGACAGATTCTTCGTCTTTGCAGCATCCTTCGATACGGCATTATCAAGGGCGAAAGGGCCGTCTACCGTACAGGCGGAGAAAGCTCCCTCACCCGCCATCTTTTTCAGCTCGGCTGCATCCACTGTTGCAACCATCTTCTCATTCACCTTTTCCAGGGCAGCAAGAAGAGCTACCTTCGGATTCTCTACGCCCAGAGCATGCAGGCACTGCACACTGTTCTCAAGAATAGACGCTTTCTGCGACAGGGTCGGGGCAATATTGATCGCTCCGTCCGTGACAGCGAGGAGTTTATGGTAATGCGGACTCTCTATCAGTGCGACATGTGAAAGGAGCTCTCCCTGAAGCAATCCCCATTCCTTGTTCAGTACCGCCTTCATGATGGTCGCTGTGGAGACATCTCCCTTCATCAGGAAATCAGCGGTTCCAGAATGAACCGCCTGTACTGCAGAGGAGCAGGAACTCACCTCGTCAGGACAGTCTATGATTGTATAGTGGTTAACATCATAGCCGGAGGCCTGAAAAAACTGTGTGATCTCTTCTTTCTTCCCGAACAGGAGTGCATCAAGAGAGATCTCGACCCGTGCGTGAACAACAGCATCCATCACGGTTCTATGGGTCGGACACGCAACTGCCACAGTGAGACGCCGTTTCGAGTTACAGAGATCCTTCAACTGAGAAAGCCGTTGCAGCATTGCTCTCCTCCTTTCCAGAGGATCACTCTGCTTCTTCGCTATCCCTGATCCTCTTCTTCAAGTATAAGCATGGATTTGATATCAGCACAATCAGGTAATGTTCAGCTTCTTATCGAATTGTAATGTACCTCTTCTTACCGAATCGTGTTGAGATTGCAGAATCTATCGGGTTGAGACTGCAGAATCTATCGGGTTGAGATTGCAGAATCTATCGGGTTGAGTTATAATTCACTATATCAGGGAGAATACATACCATGTCAGAAAGTTCATATATGCCAAGACTCATAGATAAGAAGGTTAATACCTATCTTGAAGCTTTTGGAGCTATTCATATCAACGGTCCAAAATGGAGTGGTAAAACAAGGACTGCAGAAGAACATTCTGAGAGCTCTTTTAGGGTCGGTGACCCGGCCGGAAATTTCAATAACAGACTGCTGGCTCAGACCTCCCCGGATCTCGTCCTTGAAGGAGAAACCCCACGACTCATTGATGAATGGCAGGAAGTCCCGCCTCTTTGGGACGCAGTAAGAATGAAGGTGGACGACAGGAATATGAATGGACAGTTCATCCTGACAGGTTCATCGACTCCTCCTAAGGTGGCTACATTACACAGCGGTGCAGGGAGGATAGCACGATTGAGAATGCACACGATGTCTCTCTTTGAATCAGGTCATTCTACAGGAGATATCTCACTGAATGACTTATTTACCCGGAAGAATATATCATGCTTAACCGGTGAAGTATCTCTTGAGACCCTTATTGAACGGATTATATGTGGTGGCTGGCCACAAAGTGTGAATATGAACTTTCAAGCTGCACGTCTGATTCCTGCAGAATACATCAATGCTGTCATATCGAATGATCTTCAGAGAGTTGATGACAAAAAAAGAGACCCACATAAAATGACGCTCCTGTTGAGATCGCTTGCGCGGAACGAAAGCACAACAGCAACTCAGAAAAAGCTGGCGTCTGATATCACAGAACATGATGCTTCTTCAGTCAATGCTGAAACAGTGGCTGATTATCTCAATGTCTTCGATAAACTGTTTCTCTTGGAGAATCAGAAACCTTTTTCTACAAAGATACGATCGAAGATGAGAATCAAACAGGCTGAAAAGCGCCATTTCTGCGATCCATCCATCGCCTGTGCGATCCTTGGTGCTACCAAAGAGTCTCTACTGAAAGATATGGAGACTCTCGGTTTTCTTTTTGAATCGTTATGTGAACGTGATCTTGCGGTGTATGCAGAATTGTACGATGGGAAGCTGTATCATTATCAGGATTATGCGAACAATGAGATTGATGCAGTCATTGAAATGCCTGATGGAAGCTGGGGGGCTTTTGAGATCAAACTTGGAGCACATCTTATTGACGATGCGGCAGAAAACCTGCTCAGAATAGATTCTCTCATCAAAGAAGAGAAGACAGGCCCTTCGCCGGATTTTCTCTGCATCATCAGCGGAATGTCAAATGCAGCATATCGGAGAAAAGATGGTGTGTATGTTGTTCCCATCACCGCGCTGAGGAATTAATCGATAGATCAAAGCATACCCGTCAGACCGACGGGTGCTCGTTGATATCAGTGATATCGCAGAATCAGAACAGATTGCTCTTTACCCAGGCAGCAGAGGCAGCAGCCATGGCATCAAGATCAGGGTCCTTCACGATTTCACGCCATACCCCGATATCACGTCCGACCTGTCCCCCCTGCATCACAAAGGGTTCCATGACCATAGGACCGTCGAAGCCGACCTCATCAAGAGCCTCTTTGATCTCGCGCCACGGCATTCTGCCCGTTCCCGGCATCTTTCTGTTCGCTTCACCCAGGTGGAAGGCCGCAAGGTACTTTCCCACCCTGCGGATCGCATCACCGAAGGAATCCTCTTCAATATTCATATGAAAGGTATCCAGGAGAATGCGGCAGGCAGGGTGATTCACCTGTTCCATATAGGCGACAGCTTCATGGCTGTCGTTGATCAGGAACTGTTCGAACCTGTTGAGAACCTCGACATTCAGCTGTACCCCGCGTTCACCTGCATAGGGTGCAAGCACGCTCATGCTTTCCAGACTTTTCTCCCAGATCGGCTGCTTTGAGGTAAGTCCCTCAGGCATAGAACCGGGCCAGTAACTGTGAACGGTTCCCCCGATCATCCCACCTCCCATGTTCGAGACGGAGTCTATCATCTTCTTCATGAAATCGAGACCGTTCAGTCTTACGTTCTCATCGAGCGAAGAGACATCATACTGTTTCTGTAGTCCGATACCGTAGGAGAGGACGAGACCTTCATCATCGGCCAGAGCTTTCAGGGTTCTCTGCTGCTCACCCGACATGGAGACGATTGTTCCTCCGTTCAGCTCAAGCTGGTCGAATCCGAGCTTTTTCACTTTCTGTATGTAGGGGACAAAATCAACATCCCATTCATGGGTCCAGAACGCATAATATATTCCGACTCTTCGCATATGGTTGACTCCTTCTTTTCTCTTCGGTGCTGTAGGCACAAGGTGGATCACCTGAATCATTCAGGTATAAGAATAGTTCAGATGAACTCGGGAATCAATTTTTTTCGGATATTTCACCCACGAGGGAGGCAACCCAGAAATACCTAGGCGATGTACTCTTCTTTTCCTGCTCCGAACCTTCTCTTCTGCGGCAGTCTCACCTCACTGATCACGACCGAGGAAAGAATAACGGTTCCTCCCATAACAAGGAAGATCGTGAAGGGTTCTAGTCCCAGGAGAACAGAGAACAGAGAGCCGAACAGGCTTTCACAGGAGAGAATGATCGCTGTCTTTGTACTCGTTGTATGCTTTTGTGCGAAGGTCTGGAGAAAATAGGCGAGGAAGGTTGCGAAGACGCCGAGATATACGGTCCAGATCAGTCCCTGAGACCAGTTGATCGAGACTCCCGCCTGACCGTAGTCCACGCTCAGAAAATACAGGAGTGAGAGCACTGCCGCAGTTGAGAGCTGAGCGAAGGTAAGCACTCCTGTGTCTGTGTCTTTCGATACCTTATCGAGGTACGCAACATGCAGGGCAAAGAAGGCCGCACACACGAGAGTGAAGGTATCCCCTATGGTGAAGTGGAATCCAAGTCCGGGTTTATAGGTGAGGATGGCAACACCGAGGAAGGTAACAAAGGGTAGAATGAAGAACTTCCGTCTCGGACGCCTTCTGAACAGCAGCCAGGACATGAAGGGGACCATGATTACGTAGGTTGCCGTGATGAATGCATTATTACTGGGAGTTGTGAACTGAAGACCTACCGTCTGAATGAAGAAGGCGAGAAAGAGAAAAATTCCAGCGACTGCTCCTCTCATGAATTCTCTCTTCTTCATCCTGAAAACCTGTCGGGAAAACACTGCAAAGAGAATGAGGGAAGCCACGGTGAATCTGATCAGCAGGATGAAGGAGATGTTCATTCCGCTCTCAAGCGCGTAAACCATCCCCGGGAAACCTGTTCCCCAGACAATCGTGGTTATCAGCAATGAGAGATCTGCATAGATGGATTTCACTCTTTCTCCTTGATGGGATCATACGGACGGGCAGGAACTCTGTCAATCAGGCAAGTTTTATGAATCGAACGGTTTACTGAATAATGAGTGCAAATAGTTTGATCACTGTAGGGAATATCGTGATCGATGCTATGAGACGCGTCATCTGGATAAGAGGAATGACGGGTGAGGAATACTCCATATCACTCGCTATCAGTGCGATATCACTCGCCCCTGCGGGGATCGTGCAGAACAGGGCGATACCCTTGTTCAGTCCGGTGATTCTCACCACTGCGTAGCCGATAAGGGTATGGAACACCAGGTATCCGGCGATCATCAGCGCAACCGGAAGGATGAGATCGGACAGACCGAGTATCGTATCCATCGTAACTCTCGTTCCGACGAGCACACCGGCGAGGACCTGCGCAACGCGTCTGAGCGAGGTGGGGAAATAGGTTCTGTGGACACTCACATTCATGACCGAAACCGCAATCATGGAGAAAAGCATCGCAGGAACAGGGACGAAGGGGACGAAGGCCCCTGCAGTACCTGCTGCAGCTCCGACCAGGCACGTATAGATGACCTGAAGCCATTGTGGCATACGATGAGCGTGTCCATCATGTTCCTGCATATTCTCTTCCTTATAGGATGTTTCGTTCCTGAGCAGGAAATTGATCAGCGAGGGGAAGAGAATCAGGGAGAACAGAAGTCTGCTCATATGCATGATGGCTACCGTCGGAACATCGGCACCGAGCTGATCTGCCATGATAAAGCTGGTAGCCATTCCTCCGGGAATGGTCCCTGCGAGAGCTGTAATGAGATCGAGTGGAGATACCAGCGATATAACCATTCCCATCAGGAGGTTTGTCAGCAGCATACCCAGAATAAAGAGCCCGGAGGGAAGAAGGAGGGAGCGGATCGCGAGAATATCCTTCTTCGAGAAGGAAGAGCCGATAAGTGTACCACTGAGTATCTGAAGCAGAACGGAGAAGTAGGACGGCGCCTGAATGCCACCTGTCAGCACGCCATAGGCGGAGGCGGCAATAATCCCGCCGACAAGAAGCCCGGCGGGAAATCTGAGACGCATCAGCAGGAAACCTCCTGCTGCTGCAACAGCTATCGCGATGAGAAATTGTGATGTGATCAACATCTTCTCCTAGTTATAGTATGAACCGTAAGTGCTCCGAAGGAAGTCAACACTCCTCTTCGCTGCAGTATCGGGATCCGGCAGAGGAAGGATCTCCACCGATGTCCATCCAGTATACCCTATAATCGTCAGAGCCTGGAAAATTTCATCCCAGTTCATGTGACCGTCTCCCGGAGCATGCCGGTGAGACGCTGCGAAGTGAATATATTTCACGTATTTTTTGTTTCTTATCAGTGACTGCCCGATATGATCATCTTCGATGTTCATATGGAACACGTCAGGCATACAGGCGAAGGCCGGGTGATTGATCTCGTCAAGGAGAGCGGAAGCTTCGTCAACACTGTTGATGAAGTCGATCTCGTACCGGTTTACCGGTTCGAGGATCAGTGTGACTCCTCTCTTCTGGGCGTAGTCGGCCATCTCATGAGCCATATCCATGAAACGGGCCTTGGCACCGGAGGGGTCTTCGGTCCCGAGGGAGCCACGGGTTCTTCCGAGGTTCACGAGCTGACCGAAGTCGCTGGCGAGGTCGATGAAGCCGCTGAAGGTCTTTCTGAGCTCTGCTCTTTTCTCTTTATCGGACTCAGTGAAAGCGAGCTGTCGTGCTCCCCACACCTGACCGCTGCTTATAGCGGAGACTTCCATATTGTTCTTTTTAAGAAGGGCTTTCAGATCCTCTTTCGAGATCTCATCAGGTCTCTTGAGAGCAAGCTCCACTCCGTCATACCCGAGGTCACTCGCCTTTTTGATCGACTCTTCGAGCCCTCTGAACACGACGAATGCACTAGGCATCGCCTCTCTTCCTGCAACTGCTACTGATAATTTCATTTCAAACTCCTCGTCATTTCGTTCGTATCAGACACGTCTCCAGGCATCCCGGAGCGTACGTTTCGCATTCGCGACGACGATCCGTGGATCCTCATCGCCCTGCGGTTTCACTTCAAAACTGAGAACCGGTCTTCTTTCGGTATCGAGATAGCCGAAATCGAGCAGTTTCTTCAGGTATGAAGTCAGGTATTCTGTATCATTCTCACTCCCCGGATATCCGAAGGAAGGATGGGTATCACCATAGAAGGGGTGTGAAGGGTCGGCAATCAGGGTATTACCCATGTGGGCATGCACGATATAGTCCCTGATCGGGTCGAGGGATTCATCAAGACTCTCCCTCAGCATCGGGATATGGGAACAGTCGACCATCAGACCGAAGTTATCGAGCTCAGAACAGACCCTACGTGCATACTCTTCAGCGCGATCGACAGGCCCGACGAGAGATTTCTTGTCGATATCATAATCGAAGATCTCATGGCAGACAATCATGTCCCCTTTAGACGCCGCATACTCGCACAGCTCAATGGTGCTTTTCACCAGCGCATCCAGGTGCTCGCCCACCCTGTCCGCGTCATACTGACGTGATAGGAACTGAAAATCAAGAGCACCGAACTCATACGCTTCATCTATACCGTTCTTGAGAATTTCGACAGCCCTCTTCCGTTCGGCCTCGTCCGTCGCGTTTATATTCGCGTTCCGGGCGAAGAGCAGAGAGTGTCCGCTGTAGGTGAGCTCCGCATGGGCCGAGTGAATCAGGGAAGGAACAATTCCTTCGAGAGAGGGAAACGGGATCTTACCGATCTCAATTACTTCGAAGGTCTCATCATAGAGCAGTTCTTTGAGAGTTGAAAGGTACAGCTCTTCACTCTTCTGAGAAGAGGGATAGGCCATCGAATGGACTATGCCGAGTCTGCAGTAATCATGAATTGAAGCTTTCATCTAGACCTCCAGAGCCTTCGCCACCGCGTTGATGCAGGTTTCAGGTGAGCTGAGAGTCTGTATTCCGGTATGGTTCTCCACCGCTGCTCTCATCGGAGCCATCGAAGCCTGAGCGAGGACGATCACGTCATACCCCTTCGCATTTTCCGACAGTTCCAGGAGAAGTCTGTCGTGAGTATCACGATCTCCTTTTTTGAGGGCTGCGATTGCATCAGGATTACAGAACCCGTCAATGACGGGAGTCTTTCCCAGTGTCTCTGCTCTCAAGCGGGTCTTGTCGAGAGCCGGAGGGAGTGCCGAGGCCGCAGTAGCGAGGACGCAGATTCTTTTCCCCTCTTCTGCCGCCTGAAGACACATGGCATCATCTATCGCCATAACTGGCACTGAGATGAATTCCCTAATCTCATCGATATAGGGTGAGAGGGTGGAACAGGTAACCACGATAAGGTCAGGCTCCGCCATTTCTGCGCTCATCATGAGCGAGTAGAACCGTTTTCTGCTCATCTTGGTGAACTCACCACCACGCCTTGCCGCATCATTCGCAAGGATTTCGTCTACGATATTGTCGATGATAACATCGTGGGGAAGAGCAGCTTTCAGTGCAGAGGGAAAGGTCTCATAGACACTCTGCACAGTATGGATGGCAATGATATGTTTCATGAACAGTCCTTATTGGAAGAATCGGATGAACTCAGCATAGCTGAGACCGCTGTAAGACACAAGGGAGTACTTCCAAGAACCGGAATTCCCGCTATCTTCTCTCCCTCTTCAGCGAGATGTGCCATCGAAGCCTGGGCAAGGACAATGACATCAGCATGCTTCACTTCCCTGATTCTTTCCAGCACTCTCTTATTATGAGTTTCGAGGTCTCCCCTCTTCATCGCCTCATAGGCGACTTCGTCATCACTGCTCGTGATCTCGACAGAGATTCCGAGCTCTTCGGCATCCTTCAGGATGTGTTCAACTGTGGGAGTGATGGTTGAACGGGCGGTAGCAAGAACCGTGATTCCGGGACCTTTTTTCACAGCCTCCATGCACATTGCATCATCGATGGCAATAATGGGGGTTGAAAAAAACTTTCTCAGAGTCTGAACTGCGGGTGTGAGGGTTGAACAGGTGGTGATGATCACTTCTGCACCGGTCAGTTCACAATTCGTCAGGTCGTTTTTCAGACGTGCCATATTCTCGGCGGTGAACTCTCCCTTCTCCTGAGGGTCACTGGCAAGGAAATCATCATAGAGGTGGTGAAACTTCACTTCGAACGGGAGCAGAGCTGCAAGCTGATCAGAGAAAGTCTCCAGCACCGGTCGTACCGTATAGATGATTGCCACCCTTTTCATATTCTGTATCTCCTTATAGACAATCGATTCCGGCTTCCACCGGAATCGATTGATTGCATACTCCTGATTTAGAGAGTTGCGAGGTAATCAGCCTGGAACTTGTCGGCATATGCCTTGTATTCTGTCCAGTCCATGTAATCGGGAACGAGCTTCTTCTTGTCGATGTAGCCGGTATTCCATGCATCAGTCTGTGATACTTTACCGAAAACGTCTGACCAGAATTCTTTTGCTTCGTCACTCATGTTGGCTCCGCCTACAACGCTTCTCCAGTTGGGAACCTCGACGTCATTGTAACCGAGTTCTGAGAGAGTGGGTGCGCCTGAGAGGTTTCCGGGGAAACGGCTGGTTGAAAGAGCAAGAACAGGAACGATCTTACCGGCAGCGACATATTCACTTGCAGCAGCAGGCTTGGAGATCAGGAGGTCAACGTGACCACCGAGGAATGTCGTGATCGCTGCGCCTGTTGAGTCGTGTGCGATGTAGCTGAAAGTATCCTGGCTCACGCCGATTTCTTCAGAAAGAGCAGCGTGACATGCGATGTCGTCACCCTTTGATCCGCCGAGAACCATGTTTTCACCAGCCTGAAGGGCTGCGATGATCTCTTCTGCACTCTTGTACTTTGAATCGGGGCTGACGAAGATCAGGTGCTTGTCAACAGCCATGTGTGACAGCGGAGTGAAGTTCTCGATTCTGTTGGGAGTGTTCTTCACCATCGGCATAAGGTCGCCGCTGTTGAAAGTAAGAAGGGTGTAATCAGCCTTTCCTGCTTTGGTGTTGGCAACGAGGTTTCTTCCGACTTCACCGGCACCGTCAGTCTTGTACTGGATGACGATATCCTGTCCGTTTGCGAGGCCTTCAGCCTTGATGATGTCGATGATTGTGCGTGTGAAGAGGTCAGAACCGCCACCCGGGGAAGAAGTACAGTACCATTCAATGGTCTTGGTAGGAACGAATTCCCCTGAAGCGGCCTGTTCAGCTTCTCCCTGAGCGAAGAGAGGCAGAACCATCATCATGACGAGTGCGATTAAAAGCATTGTCTTTTTCATACGATTTCTCCTTTTCGAAAATCTGTGTATTGTTGTAGGGTCACTCACTCACCCTCTAGAGCCTTTGATTTTTCCGATCACACCCCGGACAATCGGAGTCAGAATGATCGCGAAGAGCACCAGCACCAGTACCAGGGAGATCGGTTTCTCGAAGAAGATTCCGACTGATCCGTGGGAGATGATGAAGGCCTTTCTCATATTCGATTCAAGCAGCGGTGCAAGGACGAAGGAGAGAAGCATCGGGGCTGTTGAATAGCCGTTTCTGTCAAGGACGAATCCGAGCACACCGGAGATGAACATCACCAGAACACCGTACATGGAATTGCTTGTACTGTAGGCACCGACGATACAGATCACCGTAATGGCGGGGATCATCAGCTTGATAGGAACCGTCAGTATCTTGATCAGGAACGGGATGATCAGAAGTGCGATTGCAAGGGTCAGCAGGTTTGCAAGGAACAGTGAAGAGATCAGTCCCCAGCAGAATTCCGGCTGTGAGCTGAACAGCAGCGGCCCAGGGTTAAGACCCCACATCATCAGTCCACCGAGAAGCACTGCACCTGTTCCGCTGCCGGGAATACCGAGAGCGAGGAGAGGTGCGAACGATCCCGCAGCGGCAGCGTTGTTCGCCGCTTCACAGGCTGCGACACCTTCTACAGCTCCGGTTCCAAGTTCTTCCTCGCTCTTGAATGATTTCTGAAGAGCATAGCCGAGAAAGCTTCCGGTCGTGGCGCCGGCACCGGGCAGAACACCGACGAAGGTTCCCAGGAATCCACTGCGGAGAGCAGGGGGAAGGAGTCTTCTCAGTTCATGACGAGTAAGGAGTGAACCCTTGATCGTCAGTTTCTGATCGAGATGAGCCTCAACCTTCTTGTTCTTCTCACTCACGAGCTTCAGCACCTGTGCAAAACCGACAGAACCGATGACGAACGGAGTGAACGGGATACCTCCGAGGAGATACATGTTTCCGAAGTCGTAACGCGGGGAACCGGTGAGGGTATCCATTCCCATCGTTGCGATGAGAATACCGACGAGCGTCAGCACGACACCCTTGGTCGGATTCTTACCGACAAGCCATCCGATACTGGTCATGGCGACCAGGAGGAGTGCCGTCATTTCAGCAGGCCCGAACTTCAGCCCGAGGTCTGCAAGAGCCGGACCCATGAAGGTCAGGATCAGCATACCGATGAGACCGCCGGTGAATGAAGAGATATTACTGGTGAACAATGCCTGTCCGGGCCGTTTTTTCTTCATTGCCATGGGATACCCGTCGAGAGCGGTCATAACCGCAGGGGTATCTCCCGGGATGTTCAGAAGAATCGCACTGAAGGATCCGCCGTACATGTTCGAGTAGTACAGAGCTCCCAGCATGATGATAGCCGTGGTCGGATTGAACCGGTAGGTCAGCGGAAGTAGAAGAGCAACACCGGCAAGTGAACCGACTCCGGGCATGGCACCGACGATAAGGCCGAGCACAGCACCGAGCAGCGTCACCAGTACATTCTGGAGAGTAAAGACAACCTGGAAGCCGTCAAGCAGCATCATAAAATTTTCCATGGTCCCTCCCTAGTATGCGAATGCGTCGAGGATCAGACCCTTCGGGAAGGGAACCTGAAGCCAGAACATAAAAACACCAACTACGATCGCCACCATGATAAGTGTTGTAATGATCGTCGTTTTCCACTCATATTTCTCGTAGAACCTGATCCAGATGATAAGGAAAGCCACAATAGAGAAGAGCATGCCGAACACGAGTGTTCCCAGGATGATTCCGAGAGCGCCGACTGCCGGCAGCCAGTTCTCGAATGGTACAGGCTGAGCAGGGTCCTTGAAGGACTGGATCAGTGCAAGAGCGCTGATCACGACAAGGACGATACCCACCAGAGTGGGGAAAAATCCGGGCAGAGGTCCTTTGACCTCATGCCAGAATCCATACTTTGTCAATCCGAGGGTGAGAAAGGCGATTCCGATTGCCGCTGTGATAATCGGTATCAGAGATCTCACGCCGAAAGATTTCTTCGTTTCCATGGTTACCTCTATTCTGCAGAGTGGAGAGCCATCTTACTCACCATCTTCACTGCATTCTCAAATGCGCTTGTCTTCACTATACCCTTTCCTGCTATATCATAGGCAGTACCGTGGGCACAGGTTGCGATCGGTGCGGGAAGACCGCCGGCGATAGTAATACCCTGGTCGAATCCCTTGAGCTTCAGTGCGATCTGTCCCTGATCATGATACATTGTCACGACTCCGTCAAACTGACCGTCGAAAGCTCTGATGAATGTGATATCTGAAGGATAGGGACCGCTGGCGTTGATACCGGCTTTCTTTCCTGCTTCGATGGCAGGTGCGATCACATCGATTTCTTCCCGTCCGCAGCGGCCTTCTTCGCCGGCATGAGGGTTGAGTGCACACAGTGCAAGTCTCGGATTCTCGATACCGCTCTTCCGCAGAGAGAAATCAGCGAGAGTCATAGCTCTCATGATTGACTCGACAGAAAGGTGGTCAGAGACTTCCTTGATGGGGATGTGACTGGTGGTACGTGTCGTCCAGAGATCACCGAGGACATTGATTTCACCGAAAGGACCAGTATGTTCGAAAAGGGCTGCCATGAAGTGGTGTTCACTCTCAACCTTACAGCCTGCGTCTTTCATTGCAGCCTTGTTGAGCGGAGTGAAACAGAACCCTTCGATCTTTCCTTCCTTATAGAGATTCACCCCGAGCTCGAGCATATCGAGACAGACAGAGCCTCCGAGGACTGTGATGTTACCGAACGGTATTTCTGCCGGGTCACAGTTCTTACGATCCAGGAAAGCGACAGCTGAGGAGTTCCAGTCTATCTCTTCAACATCTTCGACTACCTGAAAGTCAGCAGACACTCCTGTTATATCAAGGGCTCTGTTCATCACTCTCATATCACCGATGAATACCGGTCTGCAATACGATGAGAAGAAGTCACTCGAAATGAGCTTAGCCATGATCTCCGGACCGACTCCTGCCGGATCCCCGAGAAGCATACCCAACACTGGTTTATTTTTCATACCTTACCGCCTAACATTTATGTGTGTTCTATGAGCCTAAAGCAATGAGCGTGCCAAGCTTTTATACCTATTCTGAATATTCTACTATTTCACTATATTCTAATAAAATAAAAGTCTGCTCCTCATGTAGGTAGGAACAGACTGGAATCTGTAATAATATCAATTAACCGTTCAATGTTTCATGCAACGTTTCATATTATGTTTCATAATTCATGAAACGCTTTTTATATATCGAATAACATGCCCACTCTTCATACCGTACTGAACAGACTCAGGCGCTACCACTGCTGTGAGAGGATATTCGCTTCATGAGAACAGGTCTATGATAACGAAGGACACACGGAGAGTGACGATTCATGGAGACGGTTATGGTTACATCACGAAAACTGTGAAAGTTTTCTCCAGAGGGTTGTCCGGCTCATGCCGACACTTTGAGCAAACTCCTCACGTGACATTCCGCTCTCCACGAAGGCTTTATAGAGTTCCTCACCTGACAGGTCCGGTTTTCTTTTTTCGGGCTGTCCGGCTTCCTCGGATGTGAATAACTCATCAGAAAGGGAGGTGGCGCCGATATCAAGCTCGAGGATCTCTTTCTCCCCTACCGTATCGGTGGTGAGGAGAATGACCAGACGCTCGGCAGTATTCCTGAGTTCTCTCACATTACCTGACCAGGGATAGCGTTTCAGAAGAGAGAGTGCCGATTCCCGGATTTCCGGGGCCTTGATATGCTGTTCTCTGCAGGTGGAATTGACGAAATGGGTGAAGATGAGAGGGATATCATCCGGTCGGTCCCTCAAGGCGATAAGGCGGAGATTCAACAGTGATATCCTGTAGAAGAGGTCAAGGCGGAATTCGCCGCTCTTCACTTTCTTCGGGATATCCACGTTGGTTGCACTGATGACCCGTACATCGACAGGAACGACGGTATCGCCTCCGATACGTCTGACTTCCTTCTCCTGAAGGACTCTGAGCATCTTCGCCTGCAGCTTGAGCGGCATCTCACCGATCTCGTCAAGGAAGATCGTGCCCTTGTGGGCGAGTTCGAACAGCCCCTGCTTTCCGCCTTTGGCGGCTCCGGAGAAGGCTCCTTCCGAATACCCGAAAAGTTCGGATTCAAGGAGATTCTCAGGAAGGGCGGCACAGTTTACGGCAACGAACGGTTCTCCCCGTCTCTTCGATGCATTATGAATCGACTGGGCGAAGAGCTCCTTTCCCGTTCCGGTCTCACCGATGAGGAGAAGAGCGCCGTCAACCTTGCTGAAGCGTCTTCCCTTCTCTATGATCAGTTCGAGATCTCTGTTCGCCGTGATGATATCACTGAAGGTGTAGCGGGCAACGAGCCCTTTCTTGCTTAATTCCTTACGGATCTTCCGTTCCACTGAACGGATCGTCTCGATATTCTGGAAGGTCATCAGGACACCGAGGCCTTCACTTCCGGTCATGATAGGCATGGAGGATACAAGGATCTGCAGGCCGTTGATCTTCTTTATGATCTCTTCCCCGACTCCGCTCGAGAGGGTTTTCGACCAGATCTCACCCTCATAGAAATCACCCACGGGACGGTTCACCATCCCCTTTCCGAGGAGCTGTTCAGCCATGGAGTTCGCGACAACGATACGGCCCCTGCTGTTAAGGGCGATCATGGCGTCCTTGTCATTGTTGATAAGTGTCGTGAGGATATTCATCCTCACCTTGGCTCTTTCAAGCGAACGTGCGGCGGCAATCGCTTCACCGATGGCTCTATTGATGGAATGGCGTCCGCTTTTGATATGAATATAGGGATACCCCTTGGTCTCGCAGTACCTGCAGCAGGTCAGGCCTCCGAGAAAGATCGTACATCCCTCCTGCTTCAGGTACTCCACTCCGTTGTGAATCTCATCCTGGTCGTTCGCGACATAAAGATTCACATGCCGCCCGATCAGGCGGGAAACATGCTGAGAGTCACACATATCGTTCGAGTCGGCAAGAAGACCGATATCTCCATCGGGGATTTTTCCTGCGGCGTAAAAAGCTTCTATGAGGTCATTCGGACCGGGGAGAAAGGGGACGAGGTGGATGTCTGATCTGAGTCCGGCGAGGGCCAGGAAGGTGATACCTCGTGCAACAACGATATCGGCATCGATCTTACGGAGGGTATCATGGTCGGTACCGTAGATGTGAGTGAGCCGTATGTCGAATCCTGCGGTATCATAGGTTTTAATCTCATCCTCGATGAGACCAAAGAGTTCTCGGTAGGGAACGATGATCAGGATCTTCGTCATGTAACAGCCTTCCTCTCTCAGAGACGCCTCGAGTCAGAGGGTCACTCCTCCTGCCCTGCTGGGACGACGTAGGGTCCGTCCTCGATCCAGGTAATGCTCATATCATCAGTATCCTTTCCTGCTCTCTTTCTGATCGCCTTGAGTGCGTTCTCGACAAAAGCAGCGAAGGATTCACCCTGAGGTGTCTTCTCATCAATGTACACGTTCCCGTCCTGTCCTGGCAAGAGCGGGGACCACAGACGGTCCATACTGGGTGAGTAGAAGTAGAGGTGATCCATCGGTATCCGTTCGAATACCTTGCACCACATCTGGACCTGCCACTGCTCGGGTATGAACGTCCAGTCTTCCGATGCAATCAGTCGTGTGAAGTTCTTCGCGCCGATACGTGTCAGCAGCGCTATGGTCGTCTGGTAGTTGACTCCACCGATCGGGTGAGTGGGATCGTTCGTGTCAGCGATAATGATGAGGTAGCCGTTCTCCTTCAGAACTCCGAGGGAAGCCACCGCACATTTCGCCACCTGATAGTGGTTGATACCGACGAATCCGCCGTGTGTGACGACAACGTCAGACATGGGAGCGGGAACTCTCACGTGTTCGATGATACTGTCCACCGCCTTCAGGTGGGCACTGATGTAGTTCCCGCTGAAGATTCCCGTGATGTGGAATTTCCCGTTCAATGTGACGTTGACGAGGAAATCGATTCCGACAGTCCCTGCAACCTCAAGCGCTTCTTCGTGGACCAGATTGTCCTTGAGATTGAGGTCTCGGGAATTGGGGTCGGCCATAAAGGGGACTCCATGGAAGACAAAGGTGCTCTCCTCTCCGATGATCCCCGGACAGATAGCCTTACGGCCTCCGCTTGCTCCGGCCATGAAATGGCTTTCAACAAGACCGGTTGCGATCTTGAGGTCTGCATTCACATAGAGCGAATTCAGGTACATGTCAGTACCTTTCTTCGTCTTTCCGAGGAAGGTCAGACCCGCATCGTCGGTACAGTCATGATTGACTACATTGATACCCATATCGCGGATACGGGTGTCGAGCATCTTCCAGATCTCGCCCTCCGCCATGGGAAGGTGAGTTCCCGTGGCGATGAGGATCAGAATATCATCAGAAGAATAACCCGCATCATTGAGCACCTCGATGATCGGGATAAGAATGCCCTCCTCTCCCTTGTAGGGAACAGGACGGGTCTTGTCAGAGACAATGATCACCGCGTTCGCATCTCCTCCGTCTTTCGCCTTTCGCTCTTCTCTTTTTCTCAGAGCAATGGTCTTCAGGGAATCCGACTCGATCGGATGCTCGAGAGATTCCCTGATCTTCTCTTCAATGGGGACAAGAGGAGCAGGTTCGGACATTCTGATCACATGCGTGTGATCAGGGAGGGTGATAGGCTGATAGGTTTCAGTGAACGGGTGATCAATTCTCATAAAGTAAATGTTCCTTATTTCTCTTTGATAATGGACATGTCGCCGCTCTTGGCAGCCTCAAGGATCGGCTTCATGTAGACCATGACATCCTCTGCCGTCATCGGGACAGGCATGTTCTGCAGCTTCATCTTGAGCTGAGGATCCTGTGCGGCTGAAAGAGCTCTTTCAATGTGTGCATCAGTGAAACCCTTCAGGTCTGAGAGCTTGGTGGGAGCCTTGATGGAAGCGGAGAAGTCGATCATACCCTGAGCAACGGTTGTTGCAAGCTCTCTGCCTTCAAGAGTACTCACGTCAGCGGAAATGTATCCGTGCTTCTTGAAGATCTCGGAAAGAACCTTGAGCTGCTTCTGGATAGCCTTGCTGTAGAAGACCGCATAGTACGGGTTCATGATACCGCAGGCTGTTCCATGAGATACGACATCAACGAGGGAGAAACTGGTGAGGTGAGCGCCGCTGGTACCGCCGATCATGATGGCGTAGCCGCCGAGGTCGGTGGCGAGTCCGATTGCTTCACGTGCTTCGACGTTTGAAGGATCATCCATCAGTGTCGATGCGTGGGAAGCAACAAGGTCGATTGCGGTGGAGGTGATCTCGCTGATGAGTTCGAAGTTATCATCGTTTGCACCGCAGAACACTTCGAAGGTGTGTGCGATGGCATCGAGGGCACCGTCGATCGTGACACTGAGAGGCATGCTGACTGTCGTCTTGTAGTCAAAGACTGCAACGGAAGGGACGACTGCAAGGTCAACGATAAGCTTCTTCTGCCCGACAACGGGATCGGTGATATTCGAGTACTTGGTGAGGTGGGCACCGCTTGATGCGCTGGTCTCGACTGCGATGACGGGCTTGAGTTTCGCACCGGTCTTCTCGAGAGCCTCAGTGACCTGAGAGGTACCGAAGTAGGTGTCGATCTCACAGCTGTTCACTGCGCCGAGAGTAGCCAGGGCATTGGCAGCCTTGACTGCATCGATGGAACTTCCACCCCCGATAACCACGATACTGTCGGGGTTATGGGACAGGATATAGGTGGTAAGGCGATAGACGTCTTCTCTCGGTGCATTCGGCTTCGCATCGGGAGCGATCAGGTTCCCTGCAAGCTCAACGCCAGCGGCCTTGAGTGAAGCTGCAACCTGGTCGGCTACCGGCTTCAGGTAGGTGGTGTTCGATACAAGAAGAGTTCTCTTGCCGAACTGTGCGACTGCTTCACCGACCTGATCGATCACGTCGATACCGAAGATGTAGCCGTCTTTCTTCCAGCTCCTCAGGAGCTCATATGCTTTGTCTCTGCTATTCATATATTTCCTCCGAAATTAATTATACTAATTCTTCTGCCTTGGCAGCAATATTCTTCCCGCTGATACCGTACTTCTCAAGGAGTGCATCATAGGGTCCGGTTTCGGTGAATCTGTCCTCAATACCGACTGCGCGGTACGCATAGGCAAGAGGCTCGCCACTGAGAGCTTCGAGACAGGCTGAACCGAATCCGCCGACAATATTGTGTTCTTCAACGCTTACGAGCTTTCCGGTCTTCTTCACAGAGGCAGAAAGAGTCTCAACGTCGAAAGGTTTGACGAACGGCATGGCGAGCACTTCGGCCTTGATGCCCTTCGCTGCAAGAGCATCAGCAGCTTCGAGGGTCGCCGCGAGGGTGATACCGTTGGCTGCAAGGGTCACGTCGCTCCCCTCTCTGACCACGACACCCTTTTTATCGGCGGCGTTGAACGGTACACCGACATCGGGAACGGCATTTCTGTTCAGTCTGATATAGACAGGCTTTTTTACTGAGAGAGCATATTCAAGTGCACTCTCTGCCATCTGTGCATCACAGGGAACGATAACTTCCATTTCGGGAAGAGCTCTCATGATTGCGATATCGGTGATACTCTGATGGCTTGCACCGTCGAAGGAATCACTCAGTCCGCCGTAGGCCCCTGCGATAACAAGGGGAAGCTTGTTGTAGCAGAACACGTTTCTGATCTGATCAGTCGCCTTGAGGGTCAGGAAGATACTGAAGGCATTGACGACAGGGTGGAGTCCTGCAGTGGCAAGGCCTGCTGCGATACCCACCATGTTCGCCTCGGCAACACCGACGTTGAAGAAACGGCTGGGGAATTCCTTCCCGAAGAGTCCTGACTTCGTGGAGGAAGACACATCAGCATCGAGAACGACGATCTTATCGTTAGTTTTTCCGAGTTCGGCAACTTTTTTACCGAACGCTTCTCTCATAGCAACGCTCACAGGAGGGCCTCCTTCTTTTCGATATCGGCAAGGAGTTCAACTCTGCCCTTTGCATAACTGTCATCATCGATGGGAGCTCCATGCCAGGTGTTCTTTCCTTCCATGAAGGAAACGCCCTTACCCTTGACCGTCTTGTAGATCACGGCCTTCGGCCACACATCATCACTGTCGATCCAGGAGAAGGAATCGAGGATGCTCTTCATATCATGGCCGTCATAGGCTTCTGAACCGACGTTCCATCCGAAGGAGCGGAACTTGTCAGCGAGAGAGCCGAGAGGCATGATATCATCACTAGTACCGTCGAGCTGTACACCGTTGTAGTCGATCATGTAGACGAGCTTGTTCGGTTTGAACTTCGCCGCACTCATCATAGCTTCCCAGGTCTGTCCTTCATCAAGACAGCCTTCTCCGCTGAGAATGTAGGTGAAGTAGTCTGTATCGTTCACCTGTGAGGCAAGAGCCATTCCGACACCGATGGAGAGTCCGTGACCGAGAGCACCGGTCGACATATCGACACCGGGAGTCTTGTTCATTGACGGATGTCCCTGAAGGTGTGACCCGAGGGTTCTGAAACCGGGAAGATCCGATACAGGGAAGAAACCTCTGTGAGCAAGAATGGTATAGAGGTTCATCGATGCGTGACCCTTACCGAGTATAAACCTGTCTCTGTCCTCATCCGAAGGGTTTTCCGGATTGACATTCATTCTGTTGAAATAGAGGGCTGTAGTCAGCTCTGCAGCTGATGAAGCGCCTCCCCAGTGGCCGGTCTGTCTGCTGTGAAGCACATCAAACATCTCAATTCGCAGGTTTGCAGCGAGAGCTGAGAGCTGAGTGGCATCAAGCGGTGAGAAGGGCTTGTTCTCTATGAGAGATTGAAGTTTTGAATTCACCTTACACTCCTTACGTTTATATCATTGTATACTTTAAGCGTTTCCAGTTTCCTGAAAACATAGGTAATCTACAATTTTTCACTCGTATTTTCCTGTTAATTCCATCTTTCAGATTCAGATACAGTGCAAAACACCGCCAAATACGAAGTGACTCCTGTATAGTCAACCATTGTATACAATTTGTCAATACTCTTCATCTCAATTTCCTGATTATTCATTTTCAACCCATCCCCCCCCTTATATATCATAGGTAAAGAAAGGAACCTGCAGCACCTTATATATGGTACACAATAATACATCCTTTATATCTTATTCTATTATTAATAGTTACATGTGATTCATAAATATTTTTCTGAGACTTCCATTTTCTCTGTTTTTTGTATACAATGAGAAATATAGAATGAAAAGGATACATGCATGGCGCAGAAGATTATAAAAGAAAGCCTGAGTGATAAAGTATACGCAACCATAAAAAGACAGATCCTGAGCGGAGAGCTGAAGGGAGGTATGCTTATAAGCGAAGAGAACCTTGCAAAAGAGTTCGGCGTATCGCGTACCCCCATCAGGGAAGCGATCAGGCGACTCAGCGAGTACGGACTCGTGATTATCAAACCACGATCCTATGCCATGGTATATCAGGTAGACGATAAAGAGATAGCCGACATTGCAAAAGTGAGGCTCGCTCTTGAGGAGCTCACGATACAGTCACTGACTTCCGTGAATATTGAAAAGAATATAGAGAGACTCTCCCGTCTCGCTGCTGACTGTCAGTATTATATGAGCATCGGAAACCGTGCCGAAGTGTTCGTCAAGGACAGTGAATTTCACCTGGAGCTGGTCATGTGTACGGGAAACAACGCGCTGTACGATCTCTATGAGAGACTTGATGCGAAAGTGCAGCTGCTGAGAATCGCACAGAATCTCGACAGTGATGACCTTCCCCAGATCATTGCACAGCACCTGCAGATTATCGATGCTATAAAGAACGGAAGAATGGCAGAAGGTCTCGATCTGATAAGAGAACATGTAGTCCACAGCTACCTCTCGAGGTAATAAGCCTCCCCTCTCTTGCAACAAACCCCTCACGCTCTGTGAGGGGTCTTCTTTCAGTAACAAACACCCCCTTCCGGATTGCTTGAATCAGACAGAAGGGGGCAAAGGGGGGATCTATCCCATCATATTCGGCAGCCAGAGAACCAGCTGGGGAATATAGGTGATCGCGAATAGAACGAGGAGAAGCGGTATAAGGAACGGCAGGATCGCCTTGTACATCTTCTCGATTGAGATATTCGCCATCCTCGAACATATGAACAGGGATGTACCGACCGGTGGAGTCGCCAGACCGATCATCAGGTTCAGTACGATGACGACACCGAGGTGGACCGGATCAATATTGTAGGCACTCATCAGAGGGACGAGGAAGGGTACAGTGATCGTAAGGACACTGAGTGCCTCCATAAACATACCGAGACCGAGGAATGCGAGGTTGATGATCAGAAGAATCAGGTAGGAGTTGTCTGTTATGCTTGTAAGGAACGATGCGATAGAGTTGGTAACACCAAGCATTGCAACAAGCCAGCTGAAACTCGCTGCTCCTGTAATGATGAACAGGATTGTTGCGGAGTCGATAGCTGCCGACTTCAGTTCCTTCCACACTGCCTTCAGTCCGAGTTCTCTGTAGACCAGAACACTCAGGATGAAGGAATAACCCACTGCAACGACAGCAGCTTCGGTAGGACTGAAGATACCGCCCCAGATACCACCGATGATGATCACCGGAGTAAGGAGTGAGAGGAGAGCTTCCTTCGTGGAAACCATGACTTCCTTCATACTGAACTTGTGCTTCGGGTACCCGCGTTTCTCGCTGATGAAGAAAATGAGAACCATCGTGGTAAGTCCGAGGAGGAGACCGGGAAGAAAACCGCCCATGAAGAGCTTACCGACTGATACTTCAGCCATCATACCATAGACAACCATCGGCACACTCGGAGGAATGATCGGTCCGACCGTCGCTGATGCAACGGTAACAGCTGCGCTGAAGTCGGAGTCGAAACCCTCTTCTTCCATAGCCTGAATCTCGATCTGTCCAAGACCGCCTGCGTCTGCGACAGCTGATCCGCTCATGCCGCTGAAGATAATCGATGCGACAACGTTTGCATGACCAAGACCACCGGGGATCGCACTGACCCATGCCGATGCTGCTCTGAAGATTCTTTTTGTAATACTCCCTGTATTCATCAGCTTCGCTGCGAGAATGAAGAAGGGTATTGCAAGAAGAGTATAAGAATTGGCTGACCCGATCATTCTATGGATGATAGCAACGATTGAGAACTGATGAGTCAGGACGACTGTCATGATTGCGGAGAAGGAAAGCGAGATCGCGATAGGTACCCCGCCCACCATGAAGAGGGCAAACAGAACTAAAAGAACGATACCTACACTCATTTCGTTCCTCCTTTATATTCGTTTCTCATACGGAGTACACGGTACAGTACATGTATGAAAGCAGGGAAGGCTGCGATGGGGAATGAGAGGTAAAAAACACCTTTCGTCAGTGGGATCGTATTGTACTTCTGACCCATAGTCTTCATAGCGACTGCCCATCCGTTGATTACAACAAGAACCAGGAATACGAGAATGATGATATTGATTACCTGCTTCCAGTAGTACTGAACCTTGGGCGGCATCTTATCGACTATCATATTGATCGCGATATGTTCGTGGTTTTTGAATGCCATTGCCGTACCGAGAAAGATCATCCAGGCAAATGCCACGATCGAAAGTTCGTAACTCCATTCAAGAGGACTTCCAAGTACATATCGGAAGAAGACTCCAACGAGAGTGAGGATGGAGAGGACACTCATCAGAATACCTGAGATTGTACTCGTCACATCATCGAGAATACGGCTGAGCCGTTCCAGAAATTTCATAGATTTCCCCCTTTAGATACGATGAAGGACCCGAAGCGAGTCCTTCACCGTACACTATACTACAGTTTTGCTTACTGTGCAGCTGCAATGACCTTGTCCATGAGGTCCTTGCCGAATTTGGGCTCGAACTGCTTGTAGACAGAAGCGGTAGCTTCAACAAACGGCTTGGTGTCGGGCCGTGAGACCTGCATGCCGTTGGCCTCAAGTTCTGCGAGCATTGAATCTTCAGCATCGCGGACCATCTTTCTGTGGACTGCGCCGAATTTTTTTGCTGCAGAGGCGATGAGTTCCTGGTTCTCAGGAGACATCTTGTTCCATACATCTTCGCTGACCATGAATACGAGAGCTTCGTACTTGTGACCGGTGAGAGAGATGTAGTCCTGAACTTCGTCGAATTTCGCAGCATAGATGTTTGCGATCGGGTTTTCCTGACCGTCGAAGGCACCCTGTGAAAGAGCGAGATAGAGTTCAGAGAAAGCGAACGGAGCGGGCTTCGCACCGAGAGCCTTGAAGATAGCAAGGGTCATGTCGTTCTCAGGAGTTCTGAGCTTGATGCCCTGGAGGTCTGCCGGCTTCTCGATCGGGCGGACTGAGTTCGTGATCTGACGGAATCCGTTCTCCCAGTAGGCGAGAGGATGGAGACCCTGTGCGGGGAGTGATGCGAGCACTTCCATACCGATATCACTGTCGAGTACCTGGTCGACCTTCTCGTATGAAGAGAAAAGGAAGGGAAGTTCGAATACAGCAACCTTCGGTTCGTACTTTGCGACAACACCGACAGCGTTGATTGTCATGTCGAGTGAACCCATTGATGTCATTTCTGCCATTTCAGGGTCGGTTCCGAGCATTTCTGCAGGGAAGAGTTCGATCTTGACCATGCCGTCTGACTCTTCTTCCACATACGCGGCGAACTGTTCAGCAGCAAGGTGTCTCGGGTTTGTAGTCGGGCTACCGTAACCGAGTCTGTAGGTGACAGGGCCAGCAGCTTCCTGATCTCCCTGAGCGAATACGCTGGTCATAGAGACCATGAGCAGTGATACGATAAGTACCAGTGTTAAAGTTCTTTTCATAATAGAACCCTCCTTTGTGTTTTATTAAAGACAGTGCCGAAGCACTGTATTAATCCATGTGTGATCCACCGTTGATATCGATGTCTTCTCCGGTTATGTAACCGGCCTCTTCAGAAGCAAGGAATGCGACGGTGAAAGCGATCTCTTTGGTGGTTCCGGGGCGCTTCATCGGAATCGTCTCCCAGATCGCACGTTCTTTCTCGTCGCTGAGACCCTTACGGATATCGGTGGCGATAAGACCGGGACAGACTGAGTTGACTGTGATGCCCTGCTCAACGACTTCACGGGCAAGTGCCTTGGAGAAGCCGAGGATACCGGCCTTTGCGGCCGAGTAGTGAGAACCGCCGTAAACGCCTCCTCCTCTCTTACCTGAAACAGAAGAAAGGTTGACGATTCTTCCGTAGTTGTTCTTGGCCATGACAGGGATAACTGCCTGGGAACAGAGGAATGTACCGTTCAGGTTTACAGCAATGATCTTGTTGAAATCATTGATTGTCATATCAGCAGTGGTGATCGGCTGTGTGATACCTGCATTGTTCACCAGGACGTCGATCTTTCCGAGCTTCTCGACAACGGTGTCAACCATTGCCTTGACTGAATCGGGATCAGTGACGTTCAGGGAGACTGCGAGCGCCTTTCCACCGTCAGCCTCGATAGCCTTGGCTGCAGCCTGAGCTCCTTCGAGGTTCATATCAGCGATCACAACTGTTGCTCCGAGGGAAGCGAAGTAGTTTGCTGTCTCACGTCCTATTCCCCTTTCGGAACCGGCGCCTGTTACAATAACAACTCTATTATCGAAATTCATTATTTTTCCTCCATCATGTTCTTAGCCTGGTCGACGATATGAGCAACGCTCACTCCGTTTGCCTTGAGCAGTTCTTCGTAAGGACCTGACTCACCGAAGCGGTCTCTCACTCCCATTCTGAAGAGCTTTCCTTTACCGTATTCTGCAACCACTTCAGCAACTGCGCTGCCGAGGCCGTTGATGATACTGTGGTCCTCAACCGTGATCAGCTTGCCGCAGGTATCGATAGCGTCCTTGACTGCATCCTCATCAAGAGGCTTCACTGTGTGGAAGTCCACAAGACGGGCCTTGATGCCTTCAGCATTCAGCTGCTTTGCAGCTTCAAGAGCGAAGCTCATGATATCTCCTGTTGCCAGGATTGCGATATCATCGCCTTCTACGAGGGTGTTCGCCTTACCGATGGTGAGGGAAACGTTCTCGTCATAGACGTACGGGATGGGGTCACGGGTGAATCTCATATAGACAGGTCCGTGCATCTTCACTGCTTCCCTGATCAGGTTCCGTGCAGAGTAGTAGTCTGCGGGAGCAATGACAGTCATGTTCGGAAGTGTTCTCATCACGCCGAGGTCCTCGATCGACTGGTGGGAGGCACCGTCGTTGGCAGGAGTGAATCCACCGTGTGAACACATGACTTTCACGTTCAGGTTGGGGTAGCAGGCTTCCTGTCTGATCTGCTCGATCATTCTCAGGGATCCGAATACCGCATAGGTTGAAACGATGGGGATCTTGCCGAGTGTGGCGAGACCGGCGGCAACGCCTGCAGCGTTCTGCTCTGCAATACCGACGTTGACGTGGTTCATGGGATACTGCTCTTTAAAGGGAACAGTCTTACAGGACTTACCGATGTCAGCATCAATCACGTAGAGCTCAGGGAACTCCTTCACAAGTTCAAGAATTTCATCACCAAAAGATTCTCTTAACGCTTTCATTTGATATCCCCTTCTTCAATTTCCTTCATTGCCTGGTTGAACAGTTCTTCGTTCGGAGCCTGTCCGTGCCAGATGGGAACGTCTTCCATGTAGGAGACACCTTTACCCTTGGTGGTATTGGCAACGATCACCTGAGGTCTGTCAGCCTTCTTCTTTCTGATATCATCAAGTGCATCGAGGATCTCGGCGACATCGTGTCCGTTGATGTTATAGGTATCACAGCCGAAAGCCTTGAACTTGCCTTCGATATCCTGTACGGGCATGATCTCTTCACAGAAACCGTCATTCTGAATTCTGTTCTTGTCGAGGAAGATAACAAGGTTGCCCAGCTCATACTTCGCTGCTGCTTCAACTGCTTCCCAGACCTGCCCTTCCTGGCTTTCACCGTCACCGACGAGTGTAAACACTCTGGCGGGAGAGTTGTCTCTCTTGAGACCGATCGCCATACCGACTGCAGTGGAGATCCCCTGTCCGAGAGAACCGGTGGAGATGTCGACTCCGGGAGTCTTCTTCATATCAGGGTGACCCTGAAGGATCGAACCGAACTTTCTCAGGTTATAGATCTCACTCTTGTCCATGTACCCTTTCAGGATGAGAGAAGAGTAGAGAATGGGACAGACATGACCCTTTGAAAGAACGAATCTGTCTCTGTCTGCTTTCTTGGGATCAGTGGGATCCACATTCATCTCTGAAAAATAGAGAGATGCCATGATCTCAGCTGCTGAGAATGACCCGCCCGGGTGTCCTGACTGAGCTGTATAGATCATCGTCAGGGCTGTCTTTCGTAATTCTTTCGCCTTTCCTTTCAGGAACTGCACTAATTCATCACGTTCCACTGTGTTATACCTCTTGTTTAACTATTGCCGATAGATTCATCAAGGACGTATCCGTGTTATCGAATCTAGGTACTACTCTAAGGGTAGATATTTCATCTGTCAAGAAAAATTTTTCATTATTTTTTTTTAAATTTGAAATCTGTTTCATGAGTCTTTATAAATAAATAGAAAAACCCCCGAAAATTTGGGGTTTAAGAGCGTTTTTACGTGAAAATCGAGATATTAACGATGTAACGACATTTCATAAAAGAAGAGTTTTTATGAATCTTGTTTCTTATTTTTTCACACGTTTGATACTGAGAAGCTTTGCAATCTCCTCGCGGAAATCACCAAGTTCTTCCTTCTTTATGATGGAGAGTGCGGCGTGAATGGCGGAGACGACATTCAGTTCACAGATACGTGCCGAAAGGGTGTCAGAGAAGTAGGGATGATTCGATACTCCGGTATGGAGGGTTATATCAAGGTAGCGTGTGAGGGGTGCTCCCGTGATTCCTACGAAGCCGATAGTCGTGAGTTTCCTGTCATGTGCCAGCTTGATGGTCTCATAGACATTCCGGCTCATACCGCTGTGACTGAAGCCGCAGACCACCGCGTTGTCATCCGGATTGAGATGAGAAACGGCCAGAATCTGAAAGAACGGGTCTTCTATCAGGCGGGCAGGAATCCCCAGCTGAAGAAAGGCATCATAGGCGGCACGGGCAGTCGAACCGGACCCTCCTTCCCCGATGATAATGACCGCGGAGGCTTCGTTGATATAATGCACAGCCCTCTCAAGCGCTTCATCATCAAGAACAGCCAGGGTCTCGTCCATGCTGTTCTTATTGAAATTGAAGGATTTCTGTTTGATCATGGCAATCGATTCATTGCTGTCCACTTCGTACCAGTTCGCAGTCGGACTGATCAGTTCGTGCTTGAGATGCATGCGGAATTCCACGAAACTCTTGTATCCGATGGAACGGCAGAACCTGACGACGGTCGCAGCGCTCGTTCCAGTCACCTCCGCAAGGCCCTGTGAGGTGACATCCCCCATCACCTGATGATTCTCGATGATATAATCCGCGATCCGCTTCTCCGCATTGCTGAGCAGGTGGTAGTGATGATTGATCCGGGTAATGCTGATGAGGGTATGTTTCATAAGTTTCGTCTCCTTGCATCGGGTATCATACACTACTTTTCAAGTTTTTTTTAGTTTTTTTGAAAAATTTTTCATCCCCGCCTCTTGAGTCATGCTGATTTACCTGATACAGTACCCTTGCCGATAATAATTTATCAATATCCTCAGAATCGAACAAGGCTCGCATGAAGGAGATATATGAATATGAGTAAGATAGTAGTACTTGATGGATACACGCTCAATCCCGGAGATCTCTCCTGGGAAGCACTGGAAGCTCTCGGAGAGCTCACGGTCTACGACAGAACAGAGATCGACAATGATGCAATCATCGAAAGAATCGGGGATGCGGCTTATGTATTCACCAACAAAACCCCGGTGAATGCAGCTATTATTGCAGCCTGTCCTTCCCTCAAGTTCGTAGGCGTGCTCGCCACCGGCTACAACGTCGTTGACGTTGCAGCAGCCAAGGAAGCCGGAATTGCTGTAACGAACATCCCCACCTACGGTACCGACGCGGTCGGTCAGTTCGCCATCGCCCTTCTTCTTGAGATCTGCCACCACGTGGGACATCACAGCGAAGCAGTTCATGAAGGCAGATGGGAAAGCAATGCGGACTGGTGTTTCTGGGACTATCCCCTCATCGAACTTGCAGGTAAGACGATCGGTGTGATCGGCTACGGAAGAATCGGACAGTCTACCGGAAGAATCGCTCAGGCCTTCGGCATGAAGGTGCTTGCCTACGATACCTATCAGAACGAAGCTCTCGTCAGTGACACCTGTCAGTATGCCGACCTTGAAAAGGTATTTGCAGAAGCTGATGTGATCGCACTTCACTGTCCGCTCTTCCCGGAGACCGAAGGGATCATCAATAAGGATAACATCGCGAAAATGAAGGACGGCGTGATCATCATCAACAACTCACGCGGACCTCTTATTGTCGAGCAGGACCTTGCAGATGCACTGAACAGCGGCAAAGTCTATGCGGCAGGACTGGATGTAGCCTCCACTGAGCCCATCAAGGGAGACAATCCTCTTCTCAAGGCAAAGAACTGCCTGATCACCCCCCACATCAGCTGGGCACCGGTAGAAAGCAGGACACGTCTCATGGGTATCGCTGTCGACAACCTGAAAGCGTTCATCGACGGAAAGCCGGTGAATGTGGTGAATAAGTAAGTATTCATACATTTCTTATTTGACCGAACATCAAAGCATCACTACACTTTCTTATAGGAGGTATGGTGATGCTTATTTTTTCCCACAGGGGGTTCAGTGCCCGGTATCCGGAGAATACCATGCTGGCTTTCGAGAAGGCCTTCGAAGCCGAAGCCGATGGAATCGAACTCGATGTTCAGTTGACAAGCGACGGGTCGGTCGTCATCATCCATGATGAGAAGATAGACCGGGCAACGGTCGGTACCGGCTTTGTGAAGGATTTCCATTATGATGAACTGCCGGTCATCTCGGACGGAAATCATAGGATCCCTCTGCTGAGTGACTATCTTGCCTGGGCAAAGGGGAAAGAGCTCATCACCAATATCGAGATCAAATCCTCGGTGATCTATTACCCCGGACTGGAGGAAAAAGTGGCATCCCTGGTCAGACAGTACCGCCTCGATGAGCAGGTGACCATCTCCTCCTTCAATCCTCTCTCCCTCCTGCGGACGAGAGAGTATGCCCCTCACCTTCCATTAGGTTTCCTCGTTGAAAAATACGGATTCAGCGGCTTCGATCATCTCTGTTCAGCCTTCGGGTTTGAATACTTCCATCCCGACATCTCAATCGTCACTCCAGACCTGGTGGAGTCTTTCCACCACAGGGGAATCCACGTGAACACCTACACGGTGAATAGTGAAGAAGAGTTCCTGAAAGCGAAGAATGCTGGAGTGGACGCCATATTCACCGACCTGCCGGAGACGATGAAGGCGATTGCCGATCAGGCGGAAACTGACTGATACTTTTGAGCTTCATAAAACCTCTCTGAATGCCGATCCGGAGAACTGACAGAGGCCAGGATGTACTTCCTGTGTCAATAATTGTAATACGGTATTAAACCATACATACATAACCTGAGAACTTCTATACAAAGAAGACTGCACGGCATAAGATAAGGCAGGAGGAACGCATGGAATATCTGTTTGAAGGCGTACGCGATTTCACAAGCAATGATTTCATCCATTTCAAAGAGCTGTTCGGGGCGCTTGAGAAGCAGCAGAAACCACACTCGCTCTTTATCTCCTGCTCCGATTCCCGTATCGTTCCCTCCCTGATCACAAAAACACTTCCCGGTGAACTCTTCATCATACGGAACATTGCGAATATAGTGCCGTACCATCACGATTCACAGGAATTTCTCTCTACCACCTCAGCCATTGAATATGCGGTGCAGGTGCTGGGTGTGGAGAACATCATCGTCTGCGGCCACTCCAACTGTGGAGGCTGCAATGCCCTCTATGCAGAAGAACATGCACTTGATCATGCTCCCCATACGAAAAAATGGCTTGAGCTGGCACGTCCGGTGAAGGAGATGGTGGAAAGAGATCCTGAACTTATGAGTGATGTGGTGAAAAGGGAGTGGGTCACTGAGCAGCTCAATGTCGTGGAACAGAGGAGCCACCTCCTCACCTACCCCTATATCAGGGAGAAGGTGAAAGAGGGGAAACTGAATATTCTGGGGTGGTACTATATGATAGGAACCGGTGAGGTGTTCAACTACGATGAGGAGAAGCACTGCTTCTGCCTCATCTGACCCTTAGTTTCTCTGAGGCAGTTCCAGGATCGTCACCACATCCTTCAGGTGAGAGATGATCGGCTGTAATGATCATGAGCGTTCAAGCAGAAAATCAAGAATGTTCATCACCCTGATTCCTGAGAAATCGTTGTACACCGTCCTATCCATCGTAAGAACAACCTTCGGATAATTATCGTCTATAGCAGCTAGGGGACGCAGTTCCCTGGCACGTGTGTCCTCATCCATGATCGTCGCGCTTACCTGATAATAGATCCGCTCATCCGTTTTTTCTGCAATGAAATCCACTTCGAGGTTGTTGATCTTCCCAATGGAGACTTCATAGCCCCTTCTCAGGAGTTCAAGGAATACTATATTCTCAAGGATACGGCCGTAGTCGGTATTCTTCAGCCCTGTCAGTCTGTTCCTCAGACCGGTATCCACCATATAATATTTCTCATACGTCTTGAGGAACATCTTTCCCTTCATATCATATCTGTTCGCCTTGTAGATAATGAAAGCCTGTTCCAGCATCGCCAGGTAATTGTCGATTGTTTCATGCGAACTCGTCCTGCCGGTACTGGTCAGATAGTCACAGATTTTCTTCGTAGAGACCGTACATCCGATGTGTGCTGCGATGTATCTCAGAAGGCTTTCAAGAAGGACTGTATCTCTTACTTTATGTCTTCTCATCACATCTTTTACAATAACGGTGTTATAGACACCGTCAAGAAACGGCGGAATGGTTTGAGGGGTATCCAGTAGATCGGTTATGGGAGGAAGAGAGCCGTATTCAAGATATCTTGAGAACTTTTCATCAATGGATCGTAATGTATCATCTTGTACAAAAGTGAGGTATTCCTGAAATGAGAGCGGTTGCATCTCAATCTCAACATATCTTCCGGAAAGCAGTGTCGACAATTCCGCAGAAAGGAGATAGGCGTTTGATCCGGTGATATATATATCGACTGAAGGATCAAGGAAAAGAGAATTGACTTCCTTCTCCCAGGCTTCAACCTGCTGGATCTCATCAAGGAGAATATAGTGTTTCAGTTCTGACTTCTCTCTTCTGTCTTTAATGAGCGTATGGAGCTCTCTGAAATCTGTCACGTTCAGATAATCATATGATTCAAAGTTGATCTGTATGATCTGTTCTTCCGCTACCCCGCTATCCAGCAGCTCCCGGGAAAATAACGACAGGATAGAGGATTTCCCGCAACGACGAACACCGGTGATCACTTTGATCAGAGGCTTATCCCGGAACATCATCAGCTGTGATAGATAAAGCTCTCGTCTTATCATGACTTCTCCTGATCAAATTATACTTTACATTTCTTTTATTTTCAAATAATTATTCGAGTATACCTGAAAAACTTTGGATATTTTATACATATTTCAGGTATAACTTAAAAATCACGGCACAATTCATTCATAGAAGCATTTCTTCTAAAAGGTGAAAAATAAATACTCTGAGGTTCTATATGATAGGGACCGGAGAGGTCGCAGGCTGCGATGAGGAGAAGTACTGCTTCTGCCTCATCAGACCCTTAGTTTCTCTGAGGCAGTTCCAGGATCGTCACCACATCCTTCAGGTGAGAGATGATCGGCAGGTGCTGGGGACAGCTTGTCTCACACTCTCCGCACTCGATGCAGGCCGAAGCCTTTCCTCTTCCCGAGGAGACCAGGTTGTTGTAATAGATGTTCTGAAGTGTGAAGCCTTTCCCGTTCGAGAGTTTCTGTGCATTGAGAAGGCCGAAATACTCGGGGATCGCGATATTCTCGGGGCATCCGTCCACACAGTATCGGCAGGCGGTACAGGCGACTTCGATATTCTCCTTCATAACCGATACCGCCTCTGCTACGATTTCCTGTTCCTTCTCATCAAGAGGGTGAAAATCGTTCATGTACCCGGTATTGTCCTTCAGCTGTGCAAGGTCGGACATGCCGCTGAGCACCATAAACACCCCTTCCAGCCCTGCTGCATATCTGACAGCCCAGGAGGCTGCCGAGGCGCCGGGAGCAAGGGAAGAGAACATCGCAGAGATCTGAGGCGGAACATCGGCGAGCATGCCGCCCTTCACCGGTTCCATGACGATGATGGGAATGTTATGCTTTCTTGCCACTTCATAGCAGGCACCCGACTGGATACCTGCGTTGTCCCAGTCAAGATAATTGATCTGCAGCTGTACGAACTCAACCTCCGGATGGGCAGTGAGTATCGTATCGAGGAGCTCTGCGTTGTCATGAAAGGAGAACCCGAGTCTCCGTATCTTCCCCTCCTTCTGTTTCTGTTTCAGGAAGGAGAAGCTGTCGAACTTCTGGATGGCAGCATAGTGATCTATGGAGAGGTTATGAAGGAGGTAGTAGTCAAAGTAATCGACGCCCACCTTTTCAAGCTGTTCGTCGAAAATTCTTTCCTGGTCTCCCTCGTTCTTCAAAACCATAGTAGGCAGCTTCGATGCGACAAGGAAGGAGTCCCTCTGATGCCGTTTTACCAGACACTCCCTGACAGCGATCTCGCTCTGATGAGCGTGGTACATATAGGCGGTATCGAAATAGGTGAAGCCCTGAGAGAGAAATTCATCTATCATCTCCTCGAAAGCCTTATAATCAATACTGCTCTGATCTTGTGGATCTGTCAGGGGCAATCGCATGCACCCGAATCCAAGTTTCTTCATACTATTCTCCATTCTCTTACATCTGGTGGGGTTCCCTGTAGTATAAAGGAGGGAAAAGGCGATGAACAGAGAGAATTCCTGTCACTTCATCTCACAATCGAAACGAATAGCATCATCATTTCACCGGTGGTGAGAATCGTGTAAAAAGGTACGGAAAGTCGCTGTTCTTTCGTTTCCCCTTTGCCTCCTTCGATCACTCTCCGAGAGTTATGATTTCCTGTCCTCAGATACACTTGACCATCGCATCTGTTTTCGCTAGTATTCATTCGGTGTTCGCGAGAGTAGCTCAGTGGTAGAGCTCCACCTTGCCAAGGTGGATGTCGCGGGTTCAAATCCCGTCTCTCGCTTGCTCAGCGACCCGAGTACCCGGGTCGCTTTTTTTCATGAATGCCGAATCAGAGAACCACTTGCCCTTTTAGATGGGCATGTTTACTATAGATACATCTGACGAGGAGAAGGATATATTAAAATGATTGTGAAACAGGAAGTAAAGGACCTCGAGAAGTCCCAGGTAGAATTATCTATCACCGTTGAACAGAAGGCTCTTAAAGAAGCATATGATAAAGTCGTTGCAAAGTACCTGAAGACAGTACAACTGCCCGGCTTCAGAAAGGGCAAGGTACCGAAAAACGTTCTCGAGAACAAGATCGGTGAAGGGATGCAGGAAGAAAGCGTCTACACCGTTATCGACGAAGCTGTCCAGAAGGCCATTGAAGAGGTCGAAGAGGCAAAGAAGCCTATCGCCTACTCCACTCCTTCTCTCCAGGATGAAGAGAATATTTCCAAGAGTATTGATGCAGATCTCACTTTCTCTGTTGTATATGATGTCTTCCCCGCCATCGAGCTCCCTGCTTACACCGAGCAGAGTGTCGACGTGAAGAAGATCGTCATCTCCGATGAGACAGTTGACAATGAGATCGAGAAGATCAGAGACCAGAATGCGATGGTTATCGAGAAGGACAAGAAGATCGAGGATGGAGATATCATCACCGTCGATTATGTCGAGCTCGATGAGGATGATGAGGAAGTCGCAGGCACCAGCCGCAAGGACTTTATCTTCACTGTCGGAACCGGTTCTAACTTCTACAAGATCGACACTGACGTGGTCGGCATGGCGAAGGATGAGGAGAAGGTTATCGAGAAGACCTTCGGTGAAGACCATGATGTTGCAGAGTATGCAGGAAAGAGCATCAAGTTGAAGGTTGCAGTCAAACTCGTGAAGGTACGTGACGTTCCTGAACTTGATGATGAGTTCGCACAGGATGTGGCTGAAGAGTACAAGACTGTCGCGGACCTGAAGAAGGGAACCAAAGAGAAGCTCGAGAAATCCGTTGAGAATCATCTCAAGGAAGAGAAACTCAGTACAACTCCTCGATGCACTCCTCGAGAAGACTGAGTTCAGCATTCCCCAGTCGATGATCGATGCAGAGATCGAAAAACTCCTGGAGACGTTTCGTCAGCCAGTCTGGCATGCCTGAAGAGCAGCTCATGCAGTACCTTGCCATGAGCGGCCAGGACAAGAGCGCGTTCACCGAAGGATGGATCCCCTCTGCAGAGAAGAACCTCAGAATCCAGCTCCTCATCGAGAAGATCAAGGAGAAAGAGAACTTCGAGGTGAGCGAGGAAGAGCTCAACAAGGAAGTTGAAACTCAGCTCAAGGACATCACGGACGAGAGCACGAAGAACTACTATACCGAGATCATCAAGGATGACCTCAAGACCCGTAAGGCAAGTGACTTCCTCCTCGAGAAGAATACCTTCAATGAGAAAGAAGAAGTAAACTACGACGAGATCATGACTCAGCACAACCACTAAGTCATTCAGAATACTATAGACCACAGGAGAACGTATGAAGGATATGCATGAAACAGTAACTCAGTCGCTGGGTACCGATGGTGATCGAACACTCAGGTATCGGAGAGCGTTCATTGGATATCTATTCACGTCTCCTGAAGGGACAGAATCATTATCCTCGGAGAGGAAGTGAACAATGTGACAGCAAACCTCGTTGTTGCCCAGCTGATCTTCCTCGAATCTGAAGACCCGACCAAGGATATCTCTCTCTATATCAACTCCCCTGGCGGTTCTGTCACCTGCCGGGCTTGCGATCTACGACACCATGCAGTACATCAAGTGTGACGTACAGACGATCTGTCTCGGACAGGCAGCCAGCATGGGAGCTCTCCTCCTTGCAGCGGGAGCCCCGGGGAAAACGGTATGTTCTCCCCTCCTCTCCGTGTCATGATCCACCAGCCGTTCGGGCGGTGTCGGCGGCCGTGTGTGAGCGATATCAAGATCCACGCAAAAGGAGCTGCTGAGAATCAAGCAGCTCAGCATCGAGTACTTTGCTCACCATACAGGAAAGGATAAGGGAAACGATCGCGCAGGACCTTGAGAGAGACTATTTCTTTTACTGCGGCAGAATCAGTCGAGTACGGTCTTGCCGACCGTATCATGGCAAGGAGCTGACAATGGCACGAAATGCGAAGGTATGTTCCTTCTGTGGACGCGGTGTCCAGGAAGTTAAGACCCTCTTCTACGGGCCCGGAGTAGCTATCTGCAACTACTGTGTCGAATAACTGCAATGACATGATGCTCAATGACCCCACTCTTCTTTCAGACGATGGAGAGTTCGAAGGTCTCAGTGAGATTCCGACACCGAAAGAGATCCATGACTATCTTGATGACTACGTCATCGGACAGGAAGCCGCCAAGAAGGTGCTTTCTGTGGCAGTCTTACAACCACTACAAGAGAGTGAAATACGAACTATCAGTTCAAGAAAGACGGTCTTGAAATGGACAAGTCCAATATCCTGATGATCGGCCCCACCGGAACGGGAAAAACCCTTCTGGCCCGTACCCTTGCCCAGAAACTGCAGGTGCCCTTCGCTATCGCGGATGCGACCACCCTCACCGAGGCAGGATATGTCGGAGAAGATGTTGAGAACATCCTGCTTAAACTGATCCAGGCTGCAAACAACGATATCAAGAAGGCGGAACAGGGAATCATCTTCATCGATGAGATCGATAAGATCGCCAACGAAGAGCGAGGAACGTCTCGATCACCCGTGATGTCTCCGGAGAAGGGTGTCCAGCAGGCACTGCTCAAGATCATTGAAGGCCACCGAAGCCTCGGTTCCCTCCCCAGGGGGGGAGAAAAACATCCCAACCAGGAGATGCTGAAGATCAACACGAGAAATATCCTCTTCATCGTCGGCGGAGCCTTTGTCGGCCTCGACAAGGTGATTGAGAAACGGGTCAGCGCCCATCAGATGGGCTTCGGTGCCCACCTGATCGAAGGGGCAGATGAGACGAACTCGAAACTCTACACCCAGATGCATCCGGATGACCTGATCAAGTTCGGCCTCATCCCTGAATTCATCGGCCGTCTCCCCATTCATGTCGCACTCAACGACCTGAAGAAGGAAGATTTGATGCAGATCATCACCGAGCCGAAGAACTCGATCGTAAAGCAGTACAACGGCCTCCCTCAAACTTGATGATGTAGACCTGACCTTCCTCCCCGAAGCGATCGAAGCTATCGCAGAAAAGTCCTATCGAACAGAAGACCGGAGCACGCCGGACTCAGAAGTATTGTGGGAGAACATGATGATCGAAGTGATGTTACGACATCCCCTCCCGCAAGGAGATAACGGAAGTGGTCATCGACCGTGACGCTGTTGAACACATGAGACTCCCGCTCCCTCTCCTTGAAGCTGACGACGAAACTGCCTGAGAGAATTACTATGTTTACCTACCCTGAAGTAGAGCCTGCAGTACTCGACCTCGATACACAATGCGTCGAGTGCTGTCGTTGTCGCCATGTCTCCCCCAGACGGAGGACTGTATTCACTCGCAGATTGCCATGGGGAAACTGCTTTCCTCCATGTCTGTCGGATGTGCATCTCGTCAATGCCGGACCCTTTCAGCGCAAAGAGATCAAGAAGTATGAACCACTGTTCGCGGATCATATCGATGAAAAGTCTCAAGGCGAAGAATCCGCTTGTCGTGATCGTCGACTGCTCCACCGTCGACAGGATCGGACATATCGCAGACGAAATCGAAGGACTCAAGACCCTCGTCATCGACCACCATGCATCGGGAGAACCCTTCGGAGGACGCCTCGTACATCGTGACGAAATCCTTCTCCACCACCTTGTGCATCATGCAGCTCTACAAGGCCCTCGAGATACCGCTCTCGAAGGAGATCGCGGAACATATCTTCTACGGCTTCGCCACCGATACCGGGTATATGAAATTCATCGGACCCTACCGGGGCGAGACCTTCTCTCTTCGTGGGGGAACTCGTCGAAGCAGGCGTGAGCCCGAACGAAGTGAGCAATATGATGGAGGGGACCCATTCCCTTGCGAGCAGGAAATATCTTGCACGCCTCATCGATACCGCGTACGTAGGTCAGGGGACGGCGCAATCCTCATCGTAAAAGAAGAGCGAGCGAATTTCAAGCGAATTCAGCAAGGGAAGACCGACCGACAGATGTGCTCTATGCCCAGCTTCTTGCGGTAGAGAATGTGCAGGCAGTACTCTATTTCAAGCAGGGAGAAGATGATCTGTGGGAACTCGGGTTCCGTGCCTCCCATGCCTCACCTATCGATGTCGGAACCATAGCCGCGTCCCTCGGCGGCGGAGGTCACAGAAAGGCTGCCGGTGCGACTGTTGCCATGCCCTTCGAGCCGTTGCTTTCGACCATCCTCTCAGGAATCGACACTCAGCTCACCGCACCACTAACACAAACGAACCAACTCATTACTCAGTAAGATCTTATTTTGTACTGGAATTGTATGGTGGCATGAATTCTGCCCTTTCACTCCTATCTCACCGATAGGAGGTTTCCATGTATCCATCATCCACCATGACTCAGAAGGTACTCTCTACCCTTCAGACTCATCCCCGGTCATCGGCACTGAAAAGAGAACTCTATGAGTTCTGCGAACGTATCATCTATACCTACCCGGTACAGATCAGGCTCCTTGCACAGGAGGAAGCAAGCGAACTGCTTCTGTCCGTCTATCCGAGAATAGGGAAACTTCTCGCGACCTTCACCGATCAGGGCATTCCCTTTGAAATCTATATGAAGAAGATCAGTTATCTCCCAGGCTGTCAGCTTTCAGAAAGTCAAGAGAAGGGAGAGAAGAAAATACGCCTGCGAAACCCTCACCGTGGAGGATATCGAGTATTACGCCCACACGTGGAAACGGACAAGTTTCACCGACAACAGGGTGAAGCACCTCTGGGACAGGGGAAGCCCCGCTTGCACAGGACTCAAAAAAAAGATATCAAGATCAGGACCGTTTCACAAAACGGGTCCTTCAGCTCATTCTTCTGTGCAGTGAACTGCTCAGCGCACCCCATATCGAGTTCTTGCAGATTACCTCGGAATTGGATGAGCTCGTCCTTGCCGGGATGGTCAGAGGACTGCATCGAGCTCTCTCAGCGCCGGATCGAAATAAGTAACAGGAAAAAGAGGAATCAGGGACTCCCACTTTGCCGAGAAACAGTTCCTTGAGCGGGAGTATGATTACCTTTCTTCCGTAGATGCCCATCCGCAGTCTGTCAGTGAGACGATGAGAAAACTGAAAGTGCAGAATGCCTACTGGATGCAATGAGAACACAGGTAGCTTCACGGCCCTCAAATATCACACACGCGGTAGCGGGAATCATCACGGAAAACACCGAAAGGTACGGTCGATTCAGGGCTGCAGGCCTTCTACAGATATCTGGAGAAGCGAGTGGACGCCTGAGAGTAATTTCAGGTACATTGAGTGGTATGAATCTATTATTCGCATCACAGAACAGACATAAGATGAGAGAGCTTTCGGCTCTTCTGGCTCCCCATACACTCACACTCCCCGAGGATATCGGGATCGAATATGAGTTCGAGGAAACCGGAACCTCCCTGATAGAGAACGCTATCGGAAAGGCCCTGCATTCTCTACTCCCTCACAGGAAAGCCGACCGTCTCCGACGATACCGGGACTCTTCGTCAGAGCCTTGAACGGAGAACCCGGAGTGAAGACAGCCCGCTACGGTGAAGAAGCTGCAGGCAGAGAGCTCAGCAGCGAAGAGCGTAATGCCCTGCTGTTGAGTAACCTGAACGGAGTACAGGGCTCTGACCGCTTCGGCAGCCTTTCAGTGTGCCATGGCACTCGTTCTCTCACCGGAAGAGAATCTACGTGTTCCAGGAATCTCTCGAAGGAGAGATCGCCGTTACGACCTCCGGAAGCGGCGGCTTCGGGTATGACCCCCGTCTTTCTTCCTTCCGGAGCGTGGAGTGAACCTCGCTGAAGTCAGTGATGCAGAGAAAAATGAGATCAGCCACCGGGGCAAGGCTGCAGCAGCCCTGAGCGAGATGCTGAATTTATCTTGAAAGAGGAGAACTCGCATGAGCGATACACATACCATACCCGCCAGAAAACGAAGTACGGGAACAGGACACCTGGGACCTGAGCCAGCTGTACCCTTCCACAGCACAATGGGAAGAGGATCTGAAAACACTTGAATCACTGACCTCTCAGGCTGAGGAGTTTAAGGGGAAGATAGCCGGAAGCAGAGAAACCTTTCTTTCTCTTCTGAAGTTCCTTGATGAAGTGGGGTATCCTGAGTGAATCTGTAGGCCAGTACGCCTATCCTCCGCCATGCAGGTGACGGGTCAGACAATGAGAATGAGAAACTGAAGGGAAAGGCCATGTTCACTTCTTACGAACCTTTCCGCCGCCATGAGTTTCATTGAACCTGAGATTCTGACAATCGACGATGCCGTCCTTGACCAGTGGCTTGAAGGTGAGGAATTCGATCCCTACCGCATCTCAGTCCAGAAAATGCGACGGTTCAAGGAACACATCCTCTCTGCAGAGCTCGAGGAAGTGATGGCGATGCAGAGCGAGGTCGGAGGAAAGGCCCAGTCGGACCTTTTCAGCCCTTACCACACGTGGATCTCGATTTCGGATCGATTCAGACAGATGAAGGGGACGTCCCCCTCACCCAGAGCACCTACGGCCTCCTCCTGCAGAATCCCGATAGCCAGATCAGAGAGAAGACCTACCTGCAGTTCTACAAGACTTTTGAAGCTCACCGCTATAACCCTCGCGTCCCTCTATGAGACGAGTATTAAAACAGGAATATCTTCCGATCCAAGGTACGCAGGTATTCGAATTCCAGAGAGCGTGCCCTCTTCCCCGACAACGTTTGATCCTTCAGTCTATGATTCACTGATCGAAAGTGTCCATGAAGCCCTTCCGGCACTCCACGAGTATTATGCCATGAGAAAGAAGGAACTTGGAGTCGAGAAACTCTCACACTGGGATGTCTACACCCCCGTTGTGAAAGATATCGAGGTGAAGCATACCTATGAAGAAGCTGTTGAGGTCATTACACTGGCGCTGGCTCCTCTCGGCGAGGAATATGTGTCGACACTCAGAAACGGACTCCTCGATGAACGCTGGGTAGACCGGTACGAAAACAAAGGAAAACGTTCCGGAGCCTTCTCCAGCGGCTCATTCAACTCTCCGCCCTATATCCTCATGAACTACCATGAAGATGTCCTCAGAGATGTATTCACCCTCGCCCATGAGGGAGGTCACAGCATGCACTCCCACTATTCCGCTGCCAACAATCCCTTCAGTTCCTACGATTACACTATCTTCGAAGCTGAGGTAGCGAGCACATTCAATGAGCAGCTCCTTGCATACTATCTCGTGAACACGACGGATGATGAGAAACTGAAGAAATACATCATCGGCAAGCAGCTCGATGACACCGTTGCCACTCTCTACCGTCAGACGATGTTTGCAGAGTTTGAGCACGTCATGCATCTCCTGGCGGAGAAGGGAGAACCCATTACCATAGAGCTTCTGAGAAGCGAATACAGAAAGCTGCTTGAACTCTATTTCGGTGAAGAGGTCGCCCTGCACGAATTGAGCGATCTTGAAGGACTGAGAATCCCCCACTTCTACCGGGCATTCTACGTCTACAAGTACGCAACAGGAATCAGTGCCGCCATGGCTCTCAGCGAGAGAGTACTCAATGGAGGAAAGAAAGAGACGGAAGAATATCTGTCATTCCTCAAGAGCGGAGGATCAACCTATCCTATCGACTCGCTCAGGAAAGCCGGAGTCGATATGAGCACTCCCGATCCCGTCGCCTCAGCCCTGAAGAAATTCAAAGATCTCCTTGATCAGTTCAATGACCTGAAAGTCTGAGATTTCTCGTGAAAGAGTATTGACGAACTTTTGTTTTTTCCTGTACTTTTTCACAGGTCACGCGGTCGTGGTGGAATTGGTAGACACGCTAGCTTGAGGGGCTAGTGGACATTAGTCCGTGGAGGTTCAAGTCCTCTCGGCCGCAACACTTTAAAACCTTATTTTCTAACAATTTAAGTACCTCATTCAACAGTCTTACGGGATTGTTGTGTGAGTACAAATTGTTGGTGGACACCAGAATGGACACCAATTGGAGAATAGAAAATGAGGTATAAACAACCCTTCTCTATCTACAAGAGAAAAAGATCCAACGGAAAAAATTATTTTTATTACCACGCCTACGATGAAGACGGAAAAAGATTTTCTGTGTCCACCGGGGAAACGTCTAAAGCACGTGCAACGGAAGAGGCGATGAAACGATGGAAGGAAGGTACTCTCGTTCCTGTAAGAACCCGTAGAATATCTATGATCTTCTCTGAGTTCGCTGAGCCGTTCTTTGTCTGGGGAAGGTGTCCTATAGTCACTGACCGCATTGCACGCGGGGGGAAGTACTCTCAGGCGTTCTGCAGGACGAACAGGAATAACATAGACAAACACCTTATTCCTGCATTCGGAAAGATGCGGATCGACCGGATCACCCCGGCTCAGATAAACAGGTGGCTTCTCGCCCTCCCCGACTCGGTACTGTCTGAGACGAACGACAAACCTCTTTCGAAAGCGACATGCAATAAGCAGCTGACTGTCCTCCGGCAGATCCTCGAGGAGGCAGTCAACCGGAACCTCATCAAAGAGAACCCGGCAAAGAAAGTGAAACAGTTCGTAGTAACCAATAAATCGTATGACTCTTTCACTGTTGAAGAAATGAAAAAGATTTTCGATGATCCGAACAGGTTCGGCAATGAGCTTGCATACAACGCTTCTCTGCTCGCTTCTATGACCGGAATGAGACGAGGTGAAATTTTCGGACTGCAGAGAGAAGACATTCTTCCGGATAAAATCTGTATCCGGCACGGGTACAGTATGGTCGATGGACTCAAGAGCACGAAGAGCGGACACGAAAGAGAAGTACCGATCACGAAGAGAATCTATGATCAGATAATATCTCATCGCTCCTGAGAATGGGTATGTCTTTTCAATTGATAACGGGAAGTCTCCCGTAGGGAGACAATATTATCACCAAGACTCTTCAATCTCGGATCTGCGCAGCACTTGAGATCTCGGAGGAACAGAGACGGGAGAGAGGTCTCACGTTCCACTCGTGGCGACACTTCTTCAATACCCGTCTCATTGCATCCGGTATTCAGGGAGCTGTCACGCGCGCTGTTATCGGGCATGAGGATGAAAAGATGACGAACCATTATCTGCATCTCAAGGCTGATGATATCAGGATGGTGACTGACCTGCAGGAATCGCTCCTTGCATGAAGTAAGAGGTTATCCCTTCTGCATTCCTCTGCAGTAGGCGACAAATTTTTCCAAGGTCCAGATTGAGGAACGCTGCGTATCAGGGAAGGAGGAAAGATAAGGGGAAGGTACGACAAGAGTGATACCTTCATCATTCATCTCTATCAGCTGTTTTGCAGATATTCCCTGCTGCAGAGTGAAAAGGTGTTTCTTCGGGATCCTGTTTGCCTCATTGATAACCTGACGCCATCTATCTTTGCATGTGGTCTTCGCCCCGAGGAATATCAGTTTTTCGTTCCGGAAGCTCATGTCGTGGTAAGCCCCGCTTCCGGGGAAAATAAAGTCAGGTTTCTTGTTTCCTTCTGTAACCACCTGTTCTTCAAAGAATAGACTGTTTCCAGTAAATATTGCTGAGAGATGATTCTCAAGAGATTTTCCCGCCCTGCTCTTCCGGCGGTTCAGTACTGTATTCGCCATGTTGATGAATGACTCCAGATCCGTAAACCCTGACTGTATTATTTCTCCGTATTTTCTAAATTCCAGTCTCCGGAAAAGACGGTATTCCATCTCTGTCCAATCGATGATCACATCATCCGGTTTTGTGATAATACGTTCTTCATGGTCGTAGATATGATGGAAAATATCTCTTGCCGCTTTCGACATTACAGTGGAGGCAGGAAAGTCCTCTTCAAGGGTCTGAATAAAAGCGTCGATCGAAAGGTCCACATTTGATTCGCCTGTAAGATCGTCTCTCTCGATCAGCCGGCCGGTATCTGCAGCACTCATCCCGAACGCAGAGAGGAATTCTTCCATCTCATCCTCGGTGCTCAGAACATAGGCACTGTAATTTTCTTCTGCCTGTTTCACGAGAACGAATAGATCTCCGGTGTGCTCCGGTCTCAGGAAAGGGAACCCTCTTCCGAACTGGGTGATCCGGTATTCATTTCTTGTTCCCTGTCCATAATAAATGAATCGGCTCTTGGTGGTGAAATCATCCTGCCATGAGATCTCCACCCAGCAGTCCTTATTCTCTCCCCTGATTCCGGGAGAATCGAAAAGTATAGGGATTGCCTGTTTTGCAATATAAATTCCAGACTGATGTGCTTGAGTTTCACCGGTGTCATTTGCTGAAAGAAACTTGCAGTATGCAAGCATTCCTGTGCTCGCCGACTGTATCGATTTCTGTACTAGGATGTTCTCCACGGCCTTTACTCCTCGATCAATTCTCCTCTAAAGCGGAAAGTTTAGCAACAACTTTTTCAGCAATAGCTGTCACGAGAGGAACAACTACTGAATTCCCGAACTGTCTGTAGGCCTGTGTATCCGATACAGGGATTTTAAAATCCTCTGGAAACCCCTGCAGACGGCAGCATTCTTTAGGTGTGAGCCGACGGGGATTCTTCCCTCTCTGAGGAATGAGGATCTCGGATCCGTCCTTGTAGTATCTGGCACTCAGAGTACGTGCCACTCCATTCAGATCAACCAGGCCGAACCCAAATCCGTTTCCTTTCGCCTTATGCTTAGCAGCATAATCCTGCAGATACCGCCAGAGTTTATCTGATAGTGTATACTTGGGATCTACTTTTTTCTCTAGGATATCTTTTATTGCAAACTTGGAATCCGGTTTTAGAAGATCATAGGAGAAGCTTACATCTTTTCCATATCTCTTCCTGTCGAATCCGACAAGGAAAACACGTTCTCGATGCTGCGGTACAAAATCCTGCCCGTCCAGCACAGAAGGAAACACTTCATACTCCAGATCATCAAGTGCTTCCATGATGATCTTCCAGGTGCGGCCTTTGTCATGGCTCTTGAGATTTTTCACATTTTCGAGGAGAAATGCTCTCGGACGTTTCTCGTTAATTATTCTTACTACATCAAAAAAGAGAGTCCCCTGTGTTTTATCGAGGAAACCTGTGTGACGGCCGAGACTGTTTTTCTTTGATACGCCGGCAATAGAGAACGGCTGACATGGAAATCCTGCGACGAGAATGTCGTGATCAGGAATATCCTTTTCATTTACCTGCTTGATATCGCCTACAGGGACCTCTCCGAAATTTGCTTCGTAGGTTTTCTGGCAATATCTGTCCCACTCACATGAATATACACACTTTCCACCGTTCTTCTCGAAGGCGATCCTCATCCCTCCGATGCCAGCGAAAAGGTCAATAAAATTGATCATCAAGAACCTCTTTGAGAGCATCATATATTACATAGGGAAAACTTTCAAATTCTTATCAGAATATTTTGTTCCTATCTGGATGTTGTATTCTGATCAACACTCCAATAGGCTATTGATATGAAACCTGTCAGACTTTGGGCTACGACCGATCCTAACACTTATCATAGACTGCTGATCCACATTGCTTCTTCAGTTGATAAAAATGGAAAAAGACTCAAGATCGGAGAGTTCGTTGAACAGGCTGTAAAAGAAAAACTGGATAAAACTCTGGGAAAGAATAATTAAATTAACTATTCCTATCCCTTCTCCCCTCTTCGGAGGGGCTTTTATTTTGTCAGGAAGAATTCGAAAACCGGTATTAGAGTAACCCCCTCCCAGTGGGGTACAAAATATCGATGATCAGAACTCCACCTGTGCTCCCGCGGAGAACGACAACTCGTCCATAGAAGGAATCACCAATGAAGCACACTTCAAGAAAGTACGAGAAGTAAGAGAACCGGCATTTCAGGAGATTGCGATATGATTTTGAACGGAATATATTCTATTCCCCGATTTTGAGCATTCCATGAGACAGATCAATTAAACAGAACAATTATTGCTATATTTCACTATCTGTAAAAAGTGTGTTGGATATTCCTCCCCCATCGCCTATGATGATGTTTAAGCGAGAATATATCCATTGTTTCGAAGAGGTGTCGCATGACGAGAGCATAAGGGTTCCGACTAGTTTACTTTACGTACTTCATATTCGAACACCACTGGGTGGAAGCAATCGGTCATATGGACTACAAACAATATTGGCCGGGAAATAGTATGATAAGGCATATTCCAATAGGTGATCATGATGAAGATGGAGACTTTTTCTTTCTGATTGATCTTGCTGGATTACCGGAAATTTTACTAGCTGATGACCCTGCTAATAATTATGCTAATCAGGAAGAGAATATTCCTAACAATGAGATGCTTGAAAAATATAAAAGGGCCCTGCTAGAGTACTTTGATAAACCAATGGGCTTCAATTTGCTAATTCATTCTCTTGCACATAATACGCTGATTGAGGAAATCATGAAATCTCGATTGGAATTATGGGAGAGTTTAGAAGATTCATTTATAGGGGAAGGCAAAAATTTCAATGAAGAGGTTTTCATTAAAATCCTAGTATACTGGAAAGAACTTCAGGCAAAAAAAGATAAGGAGCTTCATGGCGATACACCTCCAGCTGTTTCTGCCACTCTCAGTATTGGACCTTCCCTGCTGCTTGAAGCAGTAACAAAGAAACTCGGGCTGAGAAGATCTCTGCTCAAAGGATTTGATGCTGAGACAGCCTCTCACCTGATCTCTCTTGCCTGGTTTTTTGCTTCATCCCCTGCACAGCGGGCATACCTTGCTGAAGGATGGATGGAATCTCATCGATGTCCGGACCACAAAAGTCCTCTCACAAGTCCAAGAATCACGGAACTGCTGCAGTCTATTACCCGGGATCAGATTCTCACATTCTTCAAAAGCTGGCTGAGAAGATCTTCAGAGAAAGAATATCTGTGTTTCGACATTACAAGCATTTCAAGCTATGGAACCCATAATCCCTATGATGAGTACGGATACAATAGAGATGGAGATTCATTAACTCAGATCAATATTGCTCTCCTGTCAGGGATGAACAGCGAGATCCCGTTCTATTATGAAATCCTGCAGGGATCCCTTCATGATGGTTCTTCGCTCCCGTCATTTGTTGCGATGCTGGAAAAACTGGGAATGAAGAAGGTTTCTCTTATGATGGATAAGGACTTCCATAGCCAGAAGAATCTTTCTCTGCTTATTGAGAACGGTATTCATTTCACCATGCCGGTGCCGAAGAACAGCTCAAGGGTGAAGAAGTATATCGATCATGATAGAGATGATCTTGAACTTCCTCAGAACATTCTGGTTTCAGATCAGCGCTCTACCGTGTATGGGATCACTCACCGGACGAAACAAGATGGTAAGCGGCTGTACTACCATGTATATACCGATACGGCCATGCGTATCGACCATATAGCAAAGTTCAATGCCTATATGGTTGAACTCTCCAGGGAACTCGAAACTCAGGAGCTTGTAGAGGCTCATCTGGAAGATTATGAGCTATTCTTCACCGTGAAAGAGACTCCGGTACGGGGAAGGAAAGTCATCTGGAAGAATGATGTGATTAAATCTCATCGTGACCGATATGTTGGATACTGGTCCTTAGTGACCAATTGCGAAGCTGATGCCCGTACTGCTCTCCTTCAGTACAGGAAACGTGATAGAGTTGAGAAACAGTTTGATAATCTTAAGAATATGATCGACGGAAAACGACTGAGAACTCAGGGCTCTGTATCGAATGAATCAATAGTATTCCTCAGGTTCCTTGCTCTCATTATTACAGAACATGTGAGGAAAATACTTCGCGATACTCCGATTGATGATGATGTAGAGAATAAGAAGACTTGGATTACCCGTTATTCTGTTCCTGAAGTCTTTAACCGGCTGGAATCCTATACCGAGGTTGTGTTCAAGAACACCTACAAGCCGATTCATCCTGAAAAGACGAAAGTTCAACGTGAGATTTTTGAGATCTTCCAGCTCGAATCTTAAGACCTAGTTATAATTTTACGAGATTTCAGGATGTAAGGCTTAAAATTCTATGCATATATGGTAAAGTGATATATATGAGGGTGAGGTCAACTTGGATCCATTAAGTGATTTACTATTGGAGGTTCTGTGTGAAAAAGAAATCATTGGCAGTTACTTTGTTAGTTGTTCTATCAATTTTAATTATTACTGCAACGATCATCGTAATTACAGTACCGAGATTTTCTCTGAAACCTTTTGATTACAGAGGCCTCAAATGGGGTGCAACACAGGAAGAGATAATTGCTATACAGGGAGAACCCGATAATACATACTTTAATAATCAAGTGTTACAATATACCACTTATTTTTTACATTTTACTGATGTAGAAATTGTTTATTCTCTCGATGAATCTGGTCTTCTGTATCAGATTTCGGTTTTTGGATTTGGGAATATTGGGACAACTAAACAAGCTGATGATTTAGTAAATCTCTATAAACAAAAATATGGGGATCCTCAAATTGGTATAGAAGTAAGCCAAGATAGAATAACTGACACATACACTTGGACATTAAGAGATACACAGATAAAATTATCTGTTGATACCGTCAATTCACGTTTTGCGGGGAGTTTCAATGTCTTATATGTTGATCGGAATTTTCTTAATGAAAAATTCGAATCTGAATCAAATTTAATCTAATCCCCATGTAGTTGCGTGTTCTACATAAAACAAAATGATGAAGATTGAAAGATGAGCAGATTTCTGGGACATGAATCTACTAAGGTTCCATATCGGGGATAGTATGGTGGTTTTGTGGTGTGATTAGTCACCCCAGCACTTTATATATAAAGGGGTAGTTTATGGGTTTTATTGTTTCTATCATCTCAGCAATCGCGGGTGTTATTGGAGTATGGCTAGGTATTAGTAGTGGATTAGCTAAAGAAACTATAACCATTTTTGAAGTGCAGAGTATTACAGGAGGATTGATCCTCTTAATGTTAGCTTCGCTCTATTTTAAATTATCTGAACTCTTAGAAAAGCAATCAGTTTTCTTGAATCGGGATGACAACCTTCAGAAGGAATGCCCTGACTGCAAAGAATCGGTTCATTTTGATGCAACCATATGCAAACATTGCGGCCACAAGTTTACGAGTGAAGATTTGCCCGAGGATATAATGCGTGTGATGGAGAATTTTAAAACTTATAATATCGATGTCAAATTAAGCATTATTAATATGATAGTTAAGAACAAGCTAATAAATTTGATCCCGAAGTTAGTTGAAAACCTTGCAGATAACCCTGTTAATGACGAGAGAGAATTAAATAATGCAATATTTCAAGCTTTTTTTTCTTTGGGAAGTGTGGACTGTATCTCTTTACTAGTTGCGAAATATTCTATCAGAGAACTTACTATTGATAAGCAAATTGTCTCCTTTTTAAGCCAAATTAAAGGAGATATCATATCTTATCTCAATAGAATGAAAGATGAGGCATCAGATTCAACAGAAAAAAACCGAATCAACACTTTGATTTCAGATATCGAGACAAAGAAAGCTCGTAATATAGACTAAAAGGACAAGGTATATAATGACCAGATTCCAGGAACATAATTCAACCCGGTTCACCTTCGAAGGGAAGGAGTACGCTGCGGATCTCGAAAAGCGTGCTGATCGGCTGTCCTTCACCTCGTGCCTACCTGATGGGTTCCAGACAGAGTTCGACGTGTGCAGTTCCTTTAGGGTCTACGATGAGGATGACTTGGAGTACATCGGGCTTTGGATGAGTGAGGATCTTCTGCCGAGAAGGGAGGAGGAGTTTCCGGAGCCGGTGATGGTGGTGAGGATCTATGGAGGAATACGTGATCGATAACAAAGAACTTGAAAAATTGAACCCAGCAGAACTCATTAAACTCTACAGCGAGATTATAAAGCAGCTGAAAGAGAAAGGCATCATCCGCACAAACAACCTTATCGGAGATCTCGGAGAATATCTTGCGATCGATTACTATTCCAAAACACGAGGACTCCCAAGACTTCAGGCAGCTCCGCCGTCCACAAAAAACATCGACGCGATCAGTACGGATGGTGACAGGTACAGTATCAAGTGTATTACCGGAAACACGACTGGTGTCATTTACGGAATTCCAAAACCCGGTACTGTGCCCGACATTGAAATCAAGCAGTCCTTCGAATATCTCATAATAGTTCTGCTAAATTCGGATTTCGAACTCATGAAAATCCTCGAGCTTGACTGGGATACTTTCTTGAAGCATAGAAAATGGCATTCAAGGATGAATGCGTGTAATGTAACAGCCTCGAAGAAGGTGGAAGCTGAAAGTAAGATAATCTATTCCGTTTAATGGTCTAGTACCGAAAAGAAAAAAAGGCGTTTCTGGCGCCGGTGATGGTGGCGAGGGTGTGGAAGGAATAAAGGAGGCTTAATAGAAATGGATTTAAAATCCCATTATAAGAAGTACGAACAACAGCTTATAAAGTTCTATAAGAAAAAAACATGCATGATTCCTGGTTGTAACTCATCATCTAAAATAATAAAAGCTCATACCATTCAAAAAAGTAGAAGTCTAGAATCAATCGCGGTTGATGTATAATGGACCCATGATTTAAGACACCAAGATAATTTGGTGGTAAGATAAGAATCATGGAGAAGGAAATGTCGAAGAAGAGACGATCATTCAGCAATGCAACAAAGTTTCGAATCGTACTGGAAGCTATCAAAGGACAGCGTCAGATATCAGAAATAGCAGCAGAGTATCAGGTTCATCCGAACCAGATCACCACATGGAAGAAGCAGTTCCTGGAAAATGGTTCTGAAGTGTTTTCCAAGGGTCCTGACAAGCGTGCTGAGCAGCTTGAAGAAACACAGGAAGAGCTCTTCAAAAAGATAGGCCAGCAGCAGTATGAGATCGATTGGCTAAAAAAAAACTGGCAGCGACTGGAAGCAGGGAAAAAAGAGAAATGATAGCTCCTCACAAACACATCAGTATTTCTCGGCAGTGTGAACTCTTAGGAGTAAGTCGCAGTTCTTACTATTACGAACCTCGTCCTGAGTCTCCAGAAAATATTGCTCTGATGAAATTGATTGATGAGATTCACATGGGATCTCCAGACCTTGGCAGTCGACAGATACGAAACACTCTCAGGAGAAAAGGAATCCGAGTGAATCGCAAGCGAGTCCAGCGTCTTATGCTTCTGATGGGCATCAGAGCGTTATTTCCAGGAAAGAATCTCTCTAAACCCGGCAAAGGAACTGGCCATGTAGTATATCCGTATCTTCTGAGAAACCTCGATATCAATCGCCCTAATATGGTTTGGAGTACTGATATCACCTATATTCGCCTGGAACATGGATTCGTGTACCTGAGCGCTATAATCGACTGGTACAGCAAGAAAATTCTCAGCTGGGAACTCTCAACCACGATGGACATGGATTTTTGTATCTCAACGTATCAGCGTGCTGTAAATCTCTACGGAGCTCCTGAAATATTGAATTCAGACCAAGGGGCGCAGTACACATCCGGAGAATACCGAGAACTTGTCGCCGCTAGCGGGGCAAAACACAGTATGGACGGTAAAGGAAGAGCATTAGATAATATCGCTATTGAGAGGTTCTGGCGGACACTGAAGTACGGAGAAGTCTACCTCAAGGACTACCAGTCTGTACCTGAAGCACTAGACGGAATCTCTGCGTTCATCAAGAAGTATAACTCAGAAAGACCGCATACTGCTCACGGGATCAAAACCCCTGATGAAGCATATACAGAAGCAGCATGAATCAAATTACTTTTTTTGATTTGCTGTCTTGACAGATGGGTCCACTATAATGGTCATGTTCTCCAATTCAAAACAACCATAGAAAAGTTAAATTCGTTCGAATGTGACAGCAATTTTTACCCATCAAAAATTGGATATAATGATGCAACAACTTTCAATGGGTTTTGCAGTAAGCATGATAAAGAGTTGTTTAGCCCGGTAGAAGATTTCAATATTGTTCCGACAATGGAACAAATAACACTTCTAACTTACCGTTCTTTTGCAAAGGAGATTTATTCCAAAGCTGCTGGCATAAGTGCTCATAATCTGAATGAATCCGCTATACAGGAAATAACTGGCCAAACAAGATTAGAGAACAAAGATATTTATAGTTTCTCCGATACCATCAATTCTGGCTTTAAATCAGGAGTGAAGAATTTAGAAAAAGAATTTTTCCCATTAACTGAAAAGATTTTAAACAAAGATTTTACAGATATCGATTTCCTATTAATAAAACTTTCAAATCCTCCTTACCTAATGGGGACAACAACCGTATTTCCCGAAATCACTGCTAATCACAACCAGATTCAAATTTTGGTTAACGAAAAAGAACCTGAGTGGATTTCCTTATCAATGTTCGCGGACTCGACCTTTGGGTATATTTTATTTTCGTGGAACTCGAAACATAAAAAAATCTTAAATTTCATAATTGATCTGCTCGATCAAGAAGATGTTGTGAACAACATTATTCACTTCGCTGTTCTATATAGTGATAATTTTGTTTTTTCTCCAATCTGGTGGGAAAACATGAAAGTAATCTGCAAAAGACGTTTAGGCATCCTCGCGACAAGTTCTTATTTTCTAGATTTACGAACAGGAGAAGATCTCAGATTTAGGAAAATTCGGAAGTGGGCAGATTGGGAGATGTTGGAAATAATTTCAAATAATACAACTTTAGAAAGCACTTTTAGAACAGTAAATCTATTCAATGATAACAATTGATCCCCGCTTGGCAAAAGAAAAAAATTAAAATACTGACATTACAGTATTGCCAATATCAGCACCGCATTTATAAAAAAATATAAATAGACACTTTATCATTTAAACATTGTAATGTAGTATAATGGTAGTATTTTTTCGTAATGAGGGCGTATGTTAAATGTTGTAGATCTATTCGCCGGAGCTGGTGGACTTACTTTTGGTTTCTACTACCGAACCCGGAACAATAAATTTGAAAGGAACCCTCATTTCAATATCCTTTTCGCAAATGAATACGATCATTCTGCGGCGGAAGCGTTCAGATCAAATTTCCCAGATATTCCAATGCTTGAGTGTGATATAGCTTCTATAAATAAGAAAATACTTGAAGATAATAAAATTCTCTATTCAGATGTTGATATTGTTATTGGGGGGCCTCCCTGTCAATCATTCAGTTATGTTGGAAAAAGACAATACGACCAAAGAGCGAGAATGTACAAAGAATATATCCGCTTGCTGGAGATCCTGCATCCCAAAATGTTTATTTTTGAAAATGTTACTGGGTTATTATCAATGAAAAACACTTATGGGAAACCAGTAATAGAAGATGTTCGAAATATGTTCATGAATATCATGGGCCCTAATTCTGTTGGGTATGAAATACATCAAAAGGTTTTGAACGCAAAGGACTTTGGAGTACCTCAAAACAGAGAAAGAGTTTTTATAATTGGCATAAGTAAAACCTCTAAACTTGATTGGAACTTTCCATCACCCGATTTTGGTGAGGGAAAAAAAGAATATCGGACATTAGATGAAGCAATATCTGATCTTCCAATTCTGGGTTATGGGGAAGAAAAGATATACTATGAGAGCAATTATAAAAACGACTATCAAGAATTAATGCGAAAAGACTGGTATTCATTAATGGATCATTTTTCAGGGAAATATGGCGAGAAAATTTATAAAATTCTTTCAATTTTACCAGAAGGTGAAAGTCGCCAATATATAAATGATTTGGTTGACCGCGGAGAGATTGATCAAAAATACTATCTATCATCGGGATATCACAACACTTATGGGAGACTATGGAGAGATCGACCATGCACAACCATCACCAATAGTCTAGGCACACCTTCATCATTGAGATGTATTCATCCCACGCAGGCACGTGCTTTAACTACTAGAGAAGGCGCACGAATACAATCATTTCCAGATTGGTTTAAATTCCATGGGACAAAAAAGGAAAAAAATTCTCAAGTGGGCAATGCCGTCCCACCGCTTTTAGCTATTAAATTGGCTAAACAGGCTTTGAAAATATTTAGCGAATAGGAGGATAATAATGTCACCAGCATTAGAGGATGTAAACAAAAAGGAATTTTCTTTTGGTTGGCTCGCCATGAAATTGTTAGGGAAAGGTCTTTACTCGAATGCATGGAGCGCATTATCTGAATTAATTGCAAATGGATTTGACGCTGGAGCCTCCTCTGTTCATGTCTTCATTGACCTAAGCAATAAACCTCGCTCTAGAATAGAAATATTTGATGATGGAAGCGGCATGAGTGAAGATCAGTTGGAAATATATACGAAAGTTGGTTTTAATAAACGAAATGAGCCTTTTCCAGCGGGAATGGAAGCATCGGATATAATGGGAAGAAAAGGAATTGGGAAATTAGGTGCTTTATTTCTTTCAAATGATTACTATATCGTCACAAAAATAGATGGCATTACGACATCTTGGCAAATGACTTATATTGAAAACCCGGAAAATGAAGACGAGAAACCATATATAAATGAGGTTGATGAATGTCCGCCTATCCAGTGCTCTGAAGAATGGAATAAAATTAATAGCGGCACTCTGCTAATCCTTAAAAATGTAGATTTAAGCGGATATGGAGATAAGGCAATCGATTCCTTAAATACTAAGGTTGCCAATGCTTTCTCTATCGGCGAAAAGGATTCTAGAAAGATACTGTTATCCATAAAATCGTATCCAGAACAGCCTATCGCGTTCGAAGAAGTTCAGAAAAAAATCGCCTTCGGGAATTTTGCATTTCTAACAACATTTGAAGGGAACCCCAGAAATCTCCAGACAGAGTTGAAGAAATACGAAGATCATGAAGTGAAAATCCCCTTCCCAGACAAAACTCAAGGCAACTTCAATCATTCACTTAAAATAGAACAGATATCAATAAGAGATTCCTATAGTTGGATTGATGAGAACAAAAAGCAACAAAGTTTGCCCTATTTGTTATATGGGTGGATTGGTATTCATAGTACTTTAGTTCAAAAAATTGCACAAGAAAATGATTCCAGATATTTAAAAAACACCTACCATAACCCAATTCAGTTGCGATTATATGTGCGGAACAAGCTTGCTATAGAGAATTTGCTTCCAATGATCCAAAACAACCAAACATATGCAAATTATATTGAGGGTGAAGTACATTTCGATTTACTTGATAATGACAAATTACCTGATATCGCTACGTCTAACAGACAGAGCATGGATGAAAGTGATGAGCGTATGGAAATTTTAAAAAACCTTCTAAGGCCTCTTCTTAATAAACTAATTAAACAAAGAGTGGAACTAGCCAATAGTATCAAGGAAGAACAGAAGAAAAGAAAAGATAAAATTAAGGACAATGCAAAACAAGCATTCGCTCAAGAAGTGGAAAAAGATATCTCTAATATCCCCAATATGGAGGAATCCTTGAGAAGCAACCTTGCAGCAACTATTATTAATAAAGTTAAAGGAGATGTTGTTGCAAAAGATGAGTATTTGATTTTTCTTTCTCACGCAAGTGACGATGTCTTCTTTTCGGATTTCTTTTACTATCTATTGCTAAAAAAAGGAGTCAACTCTAACGAAATCTTTTACACGAGCCGGGATGGGAAAACTGAAGAAGATTATAAAAGGCTTACAATACTTCAGAAACAAATAAAGGAAAATATAGTTAAGACAAACACTTTAATTGTATTTCTCACTGGTAAAAATTTTCTAAAAAGCCAGTATTGCATGTTTGAGGGAGGAGCTGGTTGGGCAACAAGAGCAACCCTAGGATATGAAATAGGTGCTTTGGAATATGAAGATATACCTGCTTACCTAATGGAAGGGGAAGAAATCAGAACCCTTTTCTACAAAAGTAATGACATTATTTTAGATCCAACGAGATACAACGCGGGAGTATCTCTCTTGAATACTATGATTGATCATATCAACACTGGAAGGAATATTTCAGGTAAATCGAATATCAATAAATTTGATTTGATTGAATTCCCTGATAAAGCAGAATTAATTAGGTCTGGAAAGGAAATTACAGATTATATGGATCCTTTGATTTTGGAATATTGGGAAGCTTATATTAGTTCAGAAAAAGATAATTATATAGCAAAACATTATTTATAAATTTATTCTATGGATAGTATTTCAACAAGTGAACGTAGCTTGATCATGTCTCGAATTAAGGGAAAGAACACCAAACCTGAAGTTCTTGTCAGGAAGTTTCTGCACGCTAACGGGTACAGGTTCCGGATCCACCGAAAAGATCTTCCGGGGAAACCGGATATCGTACTGCCGAAGTATAAAACAGTGATATTCGTTCACGGTTGTTTCTGGCACCGACACGAAAACTGCAAATATTCCTCCTTCCCGAAAACTCATACAGAGTTCTGGGAGGAGAAATTCAGGCGAAACATCGAAAGGGACAAACAGAACATTGCCGACCTCGAATCACTCGACTGGAAAGTGCTCGTCGTCTGGGAATGTGAAGTTAAGGACGGATCATTCCAGAAGAATCTGCTTGATGCTCTGACGCTTTAATATCCTATGGACACCAGAATGGACACCAGTATGGACACCAATTGAAAGTAATTTTTTGACAATTAATAAGAACGTAAAGGAACAAGAAAGAACAACTAAGTACTTGTATTTAAAGAAATATGGTGTAAAATAGGAACATGAGAGAACGTCAGAGAAAACATAAAATACCTTTTGAGGGGCTAGTGGACATTAGTCCGTGGAGGTTCAAGTCCTCTCGGCCGCATCAGAAACCTTTCAATCGAACAGATTGGAAGGTTTTCTTGTTTTATGAGGTCTCCTCACTCTCACCACTCACATCAGGAACACACTTTCTGGAATTCGATTATTCCTGTATACTACTCTTGAGAGGAAAGTATGGCACAGGATGTGAGATGGATTCAGCGGTTTCAGAATTACAGGAAAGCTCTTTCACAGCTTGAAGAGTTTCTGGCATTGGACTCTCTGAACAAGTTTGAGTTACAGGGATTGATTCAGTGTTTTGAGTATACGTTTGAACTCAGCTGGAAAACCCTGAAAGATTATCTTTCCTCGGAGGGAATTGAAGCACCGACACCCAGGAAAGTAATTCAGGAAGGCTTCACCTCAGGAATGATAGAAGACGGACATACCTGGATTGAAGCTCTTGAAAGCAGGAATTTTATGGCTCACACATACAGTGAAGAATACGTCACAAAAGCAGAAATACTCATCCGTACTAAATTCTATCCTGTGCTTCGAGCCTTATACGATTTTTTATCGAAGGAGCTGTAATGTTCGGGTTATCTGAGGAAGATATCGCTTACATGAAAAGAACCCTTGCAACGTATAAGGAAATCACAGATGCGAAGATTTTCGGTTCGCGTGCATTAGGAACCTTCAGGAATAGTTCTGATATAGATATTGCAATCTTCGGCAGAGATATCACAATGAGGACAGTGTCCTCTCTCAAAGCACAACTTGAAGAGCTGAGCCCCCTCCCCTATCTTTTTGATATAGTGGACGCTACGCATCTCACTCATAAAGAATTACAGGATCATATCAAGAGAGCAGGAATTATCTTCTACAGCATGATGGATTAAATTCAGAGAGTGAACGAACATTAAAGGATCAAGAAGGATTCAGACGGACGATAGGAGCCGATCACAAATGAGAGAAGTCGGCAAAGCTATGACAGCTTATGACGGGAAATAGAGTCATAAAGAACCTTTCAGCGCTTAGAGCCTGGTTTGATGAAGATTACCTCTGGGTCATGCTCTCTGACGGACGCCAGCTTGCAACCCCAATCTCCTATTTCCCCAGATTACTCACAGCATCACAAGCATCGAGAGAGGATTTTGAAATGAGCAGGAGCGGAAAAGGTTTACATCGGAATGATATTGATGAAGACATCAGTGTTGAGGGACTCTTGCTTGGCATTGAAAATCAGACACAGGTCAAAAACCAGGTAATTGCATAACTCTCCTGCCATAGCTTGATGGTAAATATCTTCAATAAATAAAGATATTATCTGAACCCATAGATGTTTTCTCATATTGCATACGTGAAGAAGCACTTTCATTACTCTGCGCACTATAGGGTGTTTTGGAAAAAATTACTTTGCGTACTGTTGTTTTTTTCCTGATCAGGTCACATCAGAGCCACAACTCGGCAAGGTCTCATACTTCGTCGGGGGTACCGGCCTTTCCGGCTGGACAGAGGCTCAGCATCTTCCAATATTCCTCCCCACGTCGGTGTCCCGACTGGGAGAAGATCACAATGACTGACCCACCTTCGGCAATTACTTTCCCGAACTTCTCCAGAAGTACTGCTGTTCCATAGAGATCCACTTTGAGAATAGCATCTACAGGGGCTAGAGAAGGAGAAAGCCCCTTTCTCAGCTATTCCAGCAAATCTCTGACAAAAGGCATCAGTTTCCGCCTTTTTCCATAGGACGCAATGAATTCTTCACTGTAGTCCTTCCAGGACTGCACTGATGTCAGCTTCTCCATTACGGTTTCCCTGTATCGCGGGAGCAGACTATCTGCTACCGTCTCATAGACTTTAAGCTGTGTAATGCTATGGTAGATAATGCTTTTCAGACACGTGTTGGCAATGTCGGGGTAAAAATCGGCGAACATCAACATAAAGAGATCCCAATCATCCTTCCGCTCTATATCCTGCCAGTTCTCTTTGATGAAGGCCGCAGCCTCTTTATGTCTGCCGAGGTAGGAGAGAATCCACACCCAGTCGAGAGAGGAGGTTTTCTTCGCATAGGTCAACGCTTTTTCCTCTATTCCTTTGATACCGCACGTGTTCGCCAGTCGAACAAGGTCGAAGTATCTATGGTGAAAATGCTCACGAATTTCAAGGGAACTATCACTGAATCTCCGGGAAAAACTGAAAAGCCGCTCCCGGGGTACGAAAAACCAGGAAGAGAGAAGGTTGAACGCGAAAGTCGGACGGAGTTCTTCCAGATCTGCCCACAGATATTCGTAGGTACGATTGTAATCATGGGTAAAATACTGCCAGCCCATGGTATCCACCATGCGGACAATACCTTCGATATCATCCCTGTCAGACAGTACTCTATACAGAGATTTTACGATGTCCCGGTTCGTACATTCGCTTTCAATGGCTTTCCAGCAGAATCTCTCTACATTCACCCTGTCCTTCATGTCCTGAAAGTGACGGATCAGTTCTCCATACTCCTCTGGTGTTGACAGATGTTCTGCCCGGTACAGCTTATACCCTTTCTCGTCTTTCAGCACTTTGAGGAACAGTGATTTAATAATGGTGTTTTCACCATGCTCTTCAAGGATCGGCAGACTTGCCTGTATCGTCTCTCTCTTATTTCCCGGTATGGCAAGCAGGATACCCTCAAAACCCGTACCGTATTCATCAAGACATCCGGAAGGAGGGTCAGTGAGAGCCTTCTTCAGATAACGAAGCCGGCAATCAGGTGTCAGGTCAGGAGATGAGAATGCATCAGCGAGATCTCTGGACATGCTCTCGACATGATCGAGAATATAGCTCTCATCACCGCAGTATGATTTCCCTTCATAGAAGGACTCATACAGCTCGTCTTCATCCACACTCTCATAGTATTCGACATATTCAGTCCAGAACTCATCAATCATCTCTTCAGCGACTTTGCCTGCATCCCTGATGATTCCCTTTTTCCGGCACCAGGTAAAGAAGGCCTCTTCATCCTGATGGGCGAAATAGGTCAGGCATTCACTTTTCTCCGATGCACTCATCAGTCTCAGTTGATAATCAACCCTATCTTCTTTCTTCTTTGCCATGTTCACCTGCCATGCGGCATCATTTCTGTTCTTGTATCATCGTATGATATGCATTCAATCTGCTGATGTGTTCAAAATAATCAGACTGCTGATCAGGAGAGAGGTGGTCAAAGAGTTCAGTCAAATACTGCCAGTGTTCATTCCTGAATCCTGCAGTGAACTCTTCGCCCTTCTCACTCAGGACCAGATGGAACACTCTCTTATCTTCTTCTGACTGTTCCTTTCTGATATACCCTTTCTCGATCAGTTTCGCTGCAACTGGAGTGAAGGATCCCTTTGCAATGACGAGCATGCGGCTCAGGTCACTCATCGTCATATTCCCATGAAAGCGGAGGGTCAGCATCGCTTTTACATGGGTGAAGTTCAGACCTTCGGGCAGTTCGAACACTTCTTCGAAGCCCTTGAAGAACATGGAGATGATGTGTCTGTGCAGATCGAAAATACTCTCGATCCTCTCTTCCGCAATCTTAGTTCCGCTCATATGAAACCATCTTAGTATGAGTATTCACCGTCTGCAAGCAGATTCAATTCTTCGACCTGTGATTTCTCTTTTGAGGTCATATCATTATGTAGACGGCTCAGTTCCTTGAAGAAGGAGAAACTCATCAGTGCGGCGACACCGGTCGTGAGAATATCAGCTAAGGGCTGAGCATAGATGAACCCGTTGAAACCGAACAGGTTGTTCAGAATGAGCAGTGCCGGGAGATAGATAAGAAACTGTCTGCCAAGCGACACGATCATCGCGCTCATTGCCCTGCCTACCGACTGGAAGGTTATCATCATGGTCATCTGAAACCCGATGAACGGGAGTCCCACTGAGAAGGCCTTGATAATCTTCGTACCTGCTTCCACCGTGGCAGGGTCCTGAATAAAGAGTCTGATCAGCTCTCCACCGAAGATCTGGAAGATCACAGTGAAGATGGCGGCAAGGGAGGTGGAAAACAGGAGTGTCGTTTTGAATCCGTCCTTGAGTCTGTCATACTCCTGTGCCCCGTAATTGTATCCTGCAAAAGGCTGATACCCCTGGGCAAGTCCCATAATGAGCATAAAGGCCATACTCACTACCCTCATCTGAACCCCGTTCCCTGCGACGATATGATCACCATACCCTGCTGCAATGATATTGACGAGAACCATGGAGAAGGACATGACAAGATTGGAAAGAGCGGAGGGGAGACCTATCTTGAAGATTTCACCGAAGATCAGACGGGAAGGCTGGAAATGCCAGAACTTTACAGAGAGGAGGGTGTTCTTCGAGATCAGGTGTGATGCGAAGTAGACTGCACCGACTGCTGTACCTATCACAGTAGCCCAGGCTGCGCCTGCAACACCCATATCGAAGGCAAAGATGAAGACGGGATCAAGGAGAATATTCAAGCCTATCCCCAGAATCATTCCTACCATCGCCTTGCCTGTAGCTCCTTCACTTCTGATGAGACCTGAGAGTGTGATCTGAAGGATGAATACAATCGAGAAGGTCGAGACTATTGAAAAATAATCGGAAGTTGCCTGTAAGGTTGCCTGGCTTGTCCCGATGATCCCGAGCAGCGGCTGTCTGAAGATCAGGAGCAGGCCAGTCAGGACAACACCGACCGCCAGGGCGGTATATACTGCGGTGGAGGAAGTTCTCTTTGCCTTCTCATACTCTCTTGAGCCCAGTTTCCGTGAAATGAAACTTGATGCCCCGTTCGCAAATATATTCCCGATTGCCTGTATTCCCATGAATACTGGGGAAGCGATCGAGAGCGCCGCGACAAGATTGGGATCATTCAGTCTCCCGATGAAGAAGGTATCGGTCAGGTTATAGATCATCACCACCGCCATTGAGAGCATTGTGGGAAGCGAGAGTTTGAGAATGGCCTGCCTGACAGGCGCTTTCTCCATAAGAAATATTCTATCATTATCCATTCCTGGACTCCTATCTGTTCAGTTAGTTTGTTTTCTAACTAAATATATAAAGCCATACAAAAAGAGTCAAGTAGTTTGTTTTCAAACTTTCTTCTCCTCCGCGTGTACCCCCTCTTCCCGGGAGAAGATATACAATCCTTCCTTCGTTGAGGTCCAAATCAGAACTGAACGGGGAACAGTCATCTCTGAGTGAGAGGTTACGAATGAAACTGATGCACACAGATCGGAACATGCTTCACCATACTCAGGGGACTGCAGTACATACCACTGGACAGGAACAGCACATCACACTACAATTAACGTACGGTTTACCGTACGGAGCAGTTATGAGTTCAATCAATATTACAAACGCAAGGAAAGATCTCTACAGAATCATAGAGTCACTGCAGGATGCTCATGAACCCGTTCATATCACCGGAAAGAACGGCTCCGCTGTCCTCATCAGCGAAGAGGACTGGGAAAGTATCAAAGAGACCCTCTACCTGCTTTCAATCCCCTCGATGAGAGAGTCGATTGTCGAAGGAATGAAAACACCTACTTCGGAACTCACCGAAAATCTGGACTGGTAGATGTACCGTCTTCTGTACACAAAGCAGTCCCTCAAGGATGCGAAAAAGCTCAAAAAGAGTAATCTCAAAGAAAAAGCGCTTCAGATCCTGAACATACTTCAAACCGACCCATGGAAGAGTTCTCCCCCTTTCAAGCGTCTCATCGGAGATCTGGAAGGTGTTTCCTCCAGAAGAATCAATGTACAGCACAGAATCGTGTATCAGGTACTCGAAAAAGAATCGGCCGTCAAGATCCTGCGGATGTGGACTCACTATGAGTGAGATGTTCTTTCAGAATTTCCTCAATCCATTGACTGCCTGTCTGCAGGTCTACTTCAGTTTCTGCGAAAGCTGATCCCTGCTCAGGTGTATAAGGGCAGTGGATGAAGTGTGATGGCCCTGTATTGCAATCCAGAATTCAAAGAAGTTCATGCAGAGAAAGCCATGTGGTAATTTCCCTGTCAGCATCCCTTCCTCCGTCATTATAGAAGGAAACTCCTTGTACAGAAGAAGCCTGTCTGCAGTTTTTTGTGATATCACGCAGAACTCGACCTTCCCCTCCACCTCCGTGTGTACAGAAAGGGAAGATTCTCTTTCCTGAGAAGTCAAAGGCTGAACAAAAGGAGAGAACAGGAGGAGCCATCGTATTCCACCAGTTGGGGCTTCCTATAAAAATATTCTCATAGTGACCGACTGATGATGGAATGGAGATGAGCTCAGGCCTGACCCCGGCTTGAATCTCTTTCTTCGCCTGAGCGACTACCGTTCCATACTGTACAGGGTACTCTTCCTGCGGCTCTATCTCCCACAGATCTCCTCCTGCCTTCTGCCCGATCAGCTTCGCGATCTTTCCTGTATTTCCGGACCAGCTGTAGTATATGATAAGGTTTTTTTCTGACATAGTTGACTCCTTTAATCTTTGACCGTCAGTTCAGCAGTAAATGGTGAGCTCAGGGTATGGAGTTTCTCCAGACCCGAGACTACCCTGCCGAGAGGGACAATTCCCCGTGAGTATGAAAAATCTCTGTAGAAAAGGGCTACATTCCCCCACGGTGCATACAAAGCGAAATCTCCTGAGGAAGGTTCATATCCTTCAGGAGCTTCTTCGAGTGACAGTTTCCGGGGAAGATAGGTTATCTTCTCAGTTGAAGCATAGTCTTCGAACGTCAGGGTAAGGGGGAGCATGCCGAGCAGGTCTCCGGCCGTCGGGTTATCATATAACTCGATGAGAATCTCTTCTTCGGCAAACCGCATGGATACCATAGTATTTCCTTTCGTATCGGCATTTCCATACGCTTCTGCAGCTCCCTGTGCCGGGATTCCGGCTATACCGAGAAAAAGAACTGCAAGAATAACAAAGAATCTTCTAGCCATTACATCCTCACTGCTAATAGGCCGCTATGCCCTGCCTGTCCTGTGATGGTGATACCCCGAAGGTACGTTTGTACTCTCTGCTGAACTGGGATACGCTCTCGTACCCCACCCGCGCAGCGGCGGTATTCGCCTTCGCCCCTTCTCCCTGTATGATCTCTCTCGCTTTATGGAGCCGTATGTGTTTGATATACTGAAGCGGTGAAGTGCAAGTCATCGCTTTAAAGGTGGAGTGGAATGCACTCGAACTCATTCCCGCATCCTGAGCGAGGCGGGGTATCTCAAGAGGTTCGGTGTAATGGTCATGAATCTCCTTGAGCGCATGGGCGATCTGAGAAGTCCCTCGGCTGTTCTGTACAAGAGCCTTCAGTATCTCTCCCTTGTCACTCTTGATAATATAATACAGCAGTTCCTTCAGATACATCGGTCCGAGGATATTCATATCATCCTCATTCCCCAGTGTACCGAGAAGGCGCACAGTGGAGTCCTTGATCACATCGGTGACAGGTGCGTCATACACACCACGCGAAACCTTGTGAGGTACAGGAGTTCTTGGAGCCATTTCATAGAGTATCTCCCCTATCACCTTCGGATCTATTGAAATAACGAGACCGAGCATCGGCTCATTCTGTTCTATCACCGCTTCACAGATAACAGGAAGAGGAACAGTCTGGACAAAATAACGGGAAGGATTGTAGGTATAGGTTTCTTCCCCGAGGTAGATATTCTTTCGTCCCTGAGCGAGAATGATGATCTGAGGTCTATAGAGCTGCGGACGCTGCATATAGGGAGTATCTCGTCTGAAGATGACCAGATTCTCTATTCCGGTCATCCGGATCTCCTCTCTCGGGAGCAGGTCATACAGCAGGGACTTCATTCTTTCACTGTCTCTCTTCACTTCCTACACCTCCTAAATAACCATATTATTGTTGAATTATGCATGTTTTCTCCCATTTGTCTACATAACTTCTTTTATCTTTGCAGGATCAGGCAAGCTTTATGCAAGATTGTATATATCCTGTACAGAGATTATCCCATACTATTGAGTCACATGATGCCGGGAATGTTTCCTCATGCCCGGCATCTTCAAGACAGGGAGAAAAACGATATGAAATACATCGACCAGGAAGCATTTGAAAAAGCGAACATGTTTGGAACGGGAGTTCCGAACGATTTTTTTGCGAAATATTTTGTGGGGAACTCATACCTCAATTTCATGGTGAAGCCGGGAGAGACTCCCGTGTTTCTGGCAAACGTGACCTTCGAGCCGGGCTGCCGGAATGACTGGCATATCCACAAGGCAGCAACAGGTGGTGGTCAGATGCTGATCTGCACTGCCGGTGAAGGTTGGTATCAGGAAGAAGGGAAAGAGGCTCAGAGCCTGAAGGAAGGTTCCTTTGTCTATATCCCCTCCGGGGTGAAGCACTGGCATGGAGCAAAGGCGGACAGCTGGTTCAGCCATATCTCCCTCGAAGTGCCGGGAACTGAAACCAGCAACGAATGGCTCGAACGTGTAGATGAAGAGGCATACAACAGCCTTGCAGAGGCCGATGCATGAACAGGGAAGAGAGCAGCAGAAAGAATATGGAAAAACTGTTCGATGGTGAAAACGAACAATCGGTTCCCGCATTTCCTGAGTTTCAGGAGATACGCGACAGATTCATCTTTGGCGAAATCTATGACCATGGAAACCTGAGTGACAAAGAGCGTTCACTGATTACTCTCGTGTGCCTCACAGCAGGTCACATGTATGAGGATCTCCCGGCCTACGCTGCAGCTGCACTGAAAGGCGGCACTGAAGCAGTTGAAATTATCGAAGCGCTCTTTCAGTGTGCACCCTACATAGGATTCCCCCGTGCACAGACAGCACTTGAGATCGTCAGTGAGGTATTTGAGGATTCTTCGATTTCTCTCCCCCTCATGTCACAGAAAACTGTGAGTGAGGAGAACAGGCTGGAAAAAGGGATCGCTGCGCAGAAAGCGATCTTCGGACCCTTCATTGACAAGATGAGAGCAGCTGCCCCTGCGGAGGTTTCACATATTCAGGATTATCTGTCCGCCTTCTGTTTCGGTGATATCTACACCAGAGGAACCCTGGACCTGAAGATGAGAGAGCTGCTCACCTTCTCTATCCTCATCACCCTCGGAGGATGCGAGTCCCAGGTAAAAAGTCATATTGCAGGAAATGCACAGATGGGGAACAGTAGAGAAACCCTGATTTCGGCAATCACCCAGTGTCTTCCCTTCATAGGATTCCCGAGGACACTCAATGCACTGGCAGCACTGAATGAAGTGCTCGGCCCTGCACAGTAAACAAACGAGATTCGAAGAACCCGCGTACTCTCGGATTCTCAGAAGAAATACAAAAGAATTAATAAATTCAAGGAGAATAACATGTTACAAGAAACGTATACATTATCGAATGGAGTGAAGATTCCGAAACTCGGACTCGGCACCTGGTTCATAAGCGACGATACCGTCGCTCAAGCGGTCAAAGATGCCGTAGCACTCGGCTACCGCCATTTCGATACCGCACAGGCATATCAGAATGAACGCGGTGTGGGCGAAGGTGTGAGAACCTGCGGTATTCCCAGAGAGGAGATCTTTGTCACAACCAAGCTTGCTGCTGAAGTGAAAAGCTATGAAGAAGCTGTCGCTTCAATCAACGGGTCGCTTGAGACCATGGGACTTGATTACCTCGATATGATGATCATCCACTCCCCCCGTCCCTGGATGGAATACCAGGAAGCTGATCCCTTCTTCGAAGGAAACCGCGAGGCTTGGAGAGCACTTGAAGATGCCTACAAGGCAGGAAAGATCAAGGCTATCGGGGTCTCTAACTTTGAAAAAGAAGATCTTGAGAATATCCTCTCTTCCTGTAGTGTAAAACCGATGGTGAACCAGATTCTCGCCCATATCAGCAATACTCCGAAAGAACTGATAGCCTACTGTGACCAACAGGGAATCCTTGTAGAAGCCTACTCACCTGTCGCTCACGGCGAGCTCTTCAAAAATGAAGTTGTAAAAGCTATGGCAGAGAAATATGAGGTAACGATCCCTCAGTTGAGCATCAGGTACTGTCTCGATCTCGGACTTCTTCCTCTTCCCAAGACAGCGAACCCGGATCACATGGCGAACAATGCCGATCTCGACTTCACGATCTCACAGGAAGACCTTGATACCCTCGAGAACATACAGACAATTGAAAACTATGGAGATGCAAGTTTCTTCCCGGTTTACGGCGGGAACCTGAAACAGTCATAAACCTGGCTGTTTGAACGACTCAGGACTCACCGCGGCCTCCCTCCAGGTTCGGTGAGTCCTTATCACGCAAAGCTTCGGCTTCGGTGCTACCGCGGAACCTTCTGTGTTCATAGGGAAGCTGATCACAATCTTGATCGGCGTATGCATCCTGACTCATGGTTCACTCATCCTGATGAATCACTCACCGAAGTGAAACAATAGATAAGGCTGAGCCAAAAACAACTCCTGACTCAACAAAAGGTTGCCAAATATAAGATGCTACGCATACCCTTGTTTACCTGCATAGAAAACGGAAATGGCACTTGAAATGTTATGTCATATTTCATTTTTTCATCGACAGTGCACATGATAACGGGTACTATGTCCCTAATGGATTATATCAATCATATCTTCATCAACATCTTCTCAGCTCTCATCGTGCTTATCGTACTGACTTCCCTGGGGCGGCTCCTCTTCAAAGAGAGGAGAAACTCTACGCCTGATATGATTTTTTTCACATACATGAGCCTCTCGATCTTCGCTCTCCTGCTGTTGGAAGCGGTACGGTGGCATGCCTTCTATTATCCCGAGACCACAAGCAGGACAATCCATACGCTCTCATTCATCCTCTACTATGCCCTGCAGTTTGCGCCCCCTTCACTCTATCTCCTCTATGTTGATTATCATCTCCACCAGAGCGGGAAACGGCTTACATTCATCGCAAAGATCGTTATACCTGTGAATATTCTCGCGGCTCTCGCTTCAGCGACCTCGCCACTGACGGGACTGCTGTTCTCAATAGATGATGCTAACAGGTATTCAAGGGGCTTCGGGTTCTCTGTTTATATTGCAATCCTCTTCGTCATGACCTTTGCGGGTGTACTTCTGATCCTGAGAGGACGTAACAGTTGCAGTAAGGTAACTTTACTGAATCTTCTGACATTCCCCTTCGTCACCTTCGCTTCAGGATTACTGCAGATTCTGTTCTACGGATTATCGATCACCTGGCCGATGTCAACGACCTTTGTCATTGTTGCAGCGATGAACATACAGAAAATACAGATACATACCGACCATCTGACAGGACTGTTCAACCGGAGGAGTTTCGACAACAGATTACATACGGAAGTTGATAGGAGCCTGCGGTACGGCTCGCCGCTGTCACTCATCATGATGGACATAGACCACTTCAAGGACATCAATGATGATTACGGTCATGATATCGGTGATAGGGTGCTGGTGAGTGTCGCCGAGATTCTCCGGAAGAATACCAGAGTGACCGATACCGTCGCACGCTGGGGAGGAGAGGAGTTCATCATCCTGATGACCGAGACCGACCAGGCCAGGGCTGCATACGCTGCAGAGAAACTGAGAAAGACCATCGAGGAGCATACCTTTTACAATGGTATAAAACTGACGATGAGTTTCGGTGTTGCCCAGTGGCTTCAGATCGCATCGAAAAATCTCTGGTTCAGGCGTGCCGACCGTGCCCTCTATCAGGCGAAAGCAGCAGGCAGAAACCGGGTAGAGCAATGTCTGTGGAGATCTATCCTCTCTCCTGAAGAAACGAAGATACGCTGGCAGTCACGATTTGAAACAGGAGATGAGGAAATTGACCGGGAGCATGAGGAACTGATCAATTTGGGTTCACGTCTCCTCCTCAGACCTGACAGCCCGAAAGAAGTACTCAAGGCGAGAAAGGCCCTTGAGGAACATATCGTGTCTCACTTCGCTCATGAGGAATCCCTCATGGATGAAACCCGATATCCGCAGAAAAAACAGCACACTGAGATCCATAACGATATCAAGCAGAAGGCAATCCTTGCCTTTGAAGAAGCCGAGAAGGGGTTCTGTGACAATTTCTGCTTCTTCCTGATAGATGAGATCATCATCAAACACTTTTACAGGAGTGATAAACCCTTCGTGTCCTTCATGCAGAATCAGAAATCAGGATAGATAGCACCTCTTCCCTTCCTCAGCCTTTCTTTTTCATCTTCATCTGCTTCATCTGCTGCATCATATCAGGTGAGGGTTCGGGGAGCCAGTGCTTCTTTTCTTCCTTGCCCAGGATTCCCTGCATGATATACCCCACAAGAATGAGTGAGATCAGCGTAAGTGCAAAACGGAGCAGCGCAAAGGGGAGTCCGAGGAATTCAGTTTCCACCATAACCTGCGGTATCTTGAGGGCAGCCCACGAACCGAGGAAAATCACCATATTATGAACGCTTGCACCCTTTCGAAGCAGGGCTGAAGCCATAGGGAAGGCTACGTACAGAGGACCTGTCGGGAGCGTACCCAGAACAAAGGCTATGAATCCTCCCCGTATGCCGGACTCAACTCCCATCCATTTCTGAATTTTATCCTTGGGAACCCACACCTCCATGAGTCCCATGAGAATGAAGACGGGAGGCATGATGAGCAGCATCTCCTTCAGGTATGATGCGGTACTCTGAGTCGCCCGTGAGGCTGTATCAGGGAGAGTAAGGAAGAGGATTCCGAAGATAAGAAGAAGAAGGATCGGGAACTTGAAGTTCTTTAAAAACTGTTTCATAAAATCACCCCCATGAGAGCCGCAATGAGAAGGGCTGAAAGAAATCCGAGCAGGTTCCTGAGAAGTGCGAATTTCTTTCCAAGGATCTTCATCTCAACGGGGAACGTCACTGCTCCGACCATGACCAGCGTTGTTACGAAGGCACTGATCGTCATCACAGTCGCACCTGCCCTGAGGAGAGAGCCGGCAAGTGGAAATGCTACAATTGAGGGGATCAGGGTGATCGCACCGATGATGGCAGCCGAGATTGTGGCAAGGTACCCTGCCTCCGCACCCACGAGAGAAGAAATCTTCTGGGGTGTCAGGATTCCGAGAGTCAGCCCAACAATTCCCAGTACGGTTAGAAGACTCGGCGCAGTCTTCACAAGAGCCTTCACGGCAACCTTAAGCACTTTCTTTGTCTTCTCCCTGCTTTTCACAAGAGAGATGACAAAGAGTACTCCCGTCAGCACATATATGATAATCAGTGTAGTCATAGAGAATACTCCTTACCTGTTTCAATTTTCTTCTCATAGGTATCGAGAAGGTGTTCTATCGCTGCTTTTCTCGCTCTCACATGATCACTCCAGATACTCAGCATCGTCCTGCCTTCCTCTGTAATCTCATAGATCCGTCTTCTTGGCCCCTGACCTCCCTGCTCCCATGAGGAGAGAACGAGAGAGTCTGTTTCCATCCTTCTCAGGACGCGGTACAGAGATCCTATATTCAGCTGCTCGGAAGAGAAACCGAAATCTTCAAGCTGTTCCATCAGAGCGTATCCGTACCCCTTCTCATCGTAGAGAAGGACAAGAAGGGAGATCTCAAGAAAATGTTCCATCGACTGGGGTCTCCCGTGACAGTGTCCACTCATCTTCCTGGTCATCCTGACTCCTTTATATGCAATTTGCATATAGTAACTATGCATATAGTAATCCATACGAAGCAGGGCGTCAATACCTTCTCAATACACTTCTTCGAAACATCCCAACATTCCCTCTCGTTGCGCTTTCGCGCATCATAGAGTACAATCTGTTCCATATTTCTTGAGACGGACAGGACAGAGTTCATGAAAAGAATCATCTTCACGATATTGCTTATATTCACTCTTACCGGCATTGCCGCGGAAAGTCTTTCCTCTGTTACAGTTGAATACTTCGGTGATATAGGCTGTTCTCACTGTGATCTGTTCGAGGAGAAGATCCTTCCCGAAGCCGAAGAGATAACTGGCTTCAGTGCTGAGGTGGAATATATCAATGTGCTCACAGAATCAGGATATGAGCGCTGTGTACAGGCGCTCTCTGAAATGGGATATGAGTACACGATAACTCCGGTCATGATCATAGGAAACAACGCTTATCAGGGAGACAGTGCCGTTGAACAGGGGCTCCTCGATGAACTTGCCTATGCAGCAGAGCACGGCCGGTACCTGCCGAAACAGGAAATAGAGATCCCGGCTTCCTCAGGAATCGATCTTTCTCTGCTCCCGGTATTTCTCGCAGGTCTCGTCGACGGAATCAATCCGTGTGCCTTTGCGACCATGCTCTTCTTCATCTCCTGGATTGCACTACGCGGAGGGACGAGAAAGAGAATCATCATCTCCGGATCAGCCTTCATAGCAGGAGTATTCACTGCCTATCTGTCCATAGGACTCGGACTGTTCACACTCTTTCAGGCAGCACAGGACCTCACACTCCTCCGACAGCTCATCAGGTACCTGTTCACGGCAACTGCGCTCGTTCTCGCCGTCCTGTCCGCACGTGATGCATACAGAGTGAAAAAGAGCGGCAGGACAGAAAAGATAACCCTCCAGTTATCCAGAGGAATGAAAAAGAAGATTCACGCGGTCATACGTGAAACAGATCTGAGACGTGGATCATTCATTCTCTGGGCAACTCTCTTTGCTACAGGAATCATAGTCTCACTCCTTGAGCTTGCGTGCACAGGACAGATATATTTCCCGACTATCGCCTACATGGTGCAGTCAGGTGGCAAGATAAGTGCCCTCCTCTGGCTTCTGCTATACAACACTGCATTCATCCTTCCCCTCACTATCCTATTCACCCTGGCTCTGGCAGGTGTGAGACAGAAGACGCTTGCCCTCTGGTTCTCTACTCATGTGGCGAAAGGGAAACTGATGAGTGCAGGTCTCTTCCTGATGCTGGCTCTTATTTTATGGTTCACCGGAGTCTAACGGCAGTCTGGAAAAGGATCTGAAGCATGTACGTTACGTGGTAACATCTTTTTATTTTTACCCGGAAAAATCAGCCTAACCAAGAATGATTCTCAATAACGAAGTGTGGCTTCTATTTCTTTTTCATGAATATATTTATAAAAATATGTATAACGAGTTAATATTTACACTACTAAAAAAGTTGCATTTTTTTACAAAAATGAAGAATCGCCACTTGTACTATTCGATAAAAAAATATATATACAAAGTACAAGGAGTGAAAACTATGAAAAAATTATTTCTCGCGATGATTATCATCTCAATCGTTGTCCTCGGTTTTGTTTCCTGTGGTGGGAAAGAAGAAGCAGCAGCTCCCGCAGCTCCTGCTGCAGCAGCACCTGCAGCACCTGCCGCTCCCGTTTCTGACGGATCTGAAGACCTCGCTATCGATTTCCAGGTGAACCTCGCCGGCGCTGATGCCGACAACTACTTCACATGGAAGACTAATGTCCGCTATATGGCTGCTGAAGATACCTTTGACGCAGGTTCCGGTGCATCAGTTGCAGGCTCTACTCACCTGTTCATGATTGCTCTCTATGACGTAGAAGCCAAGCTCACCATGAGCTCAGGCCTCAGAGGACTCCTCCTCTTCGGTGTCAACGGAGCAGATCAGGTCGCAAGTGACAATCTGAACGCAACAAAGAACGCTGACGGTACAATCACCATCCAGTATGTTCACCGTGGTACAGCCTACCGCTTCGTGACTGACAAGAACGGCGTTCTGGCTCTGCCCGAAACCACTTCTATCAGCCGCAAAATCGGATCAACCAAGAACGAGATCGAAGCTGACTTCAGCGCTGACGGAACAACTGCCGGTGTCGATTTCGACAAGGTCTTCGCTTCAGGTGCAGACAAGAACGGAGCAGATGCTGATTCCATGTACTTCTGGGATGGCGATCTCAAGGTCTCTCTTGACGGCGATCTCCTGAAGCTCTCAGGTGTTCTTACTTCAGTGGCACGCTAACAGACTTTGAAGCTGCCTGTGGCAGCATCTACAAAAGGGCTGATCCGAGAGGGTCAGCCTTTTATTATGAGAAGACGCAACCTTCTCGAGAATGCTGCAACAATTCCAGAGATCCCATATTTCCCGGAGCTTAACGAAAATCACAGAGCGGAAGAGGCTCTACGCGGGAGGCGAGAACAAGCTGAGTTTCTTATACTATTCCCATTGTATCTCTGGAGGGAATTGGATATGCTTTACGAATCCACACTTCAGGAGTATTCCGTGCAGGATCACCAGACCCATAAAGCACGAGCGATTCTGCTCATGGTGCTTTCAGCAACCTTCTTTTCATTCATGTCAATGTTCGTAAAATTATCAGGAGACCTTCCTTCGATGGAGAAAGCCGTCTTCAGAAATCTTGTAAGCCTTATCATTGCGTTCACTATACTCAAGTCAAGAAAACTCCCGCTGTGGGGGCTGAAGGAGAATAGAAAATTCCTCCTCATGCGCTCAATCATAGGTGGAGCAGCCATCATCCTGTACTTCTACAGTATTGATCATCTGATTCTGGCAGACTCCGCCATGCTGAATAAGCTCAGCCCGTTCTTCGTTCTTATCTTTGCTGCCCTCTTCCTGAAAAACCCGATTCGTCCATTTCACATCGTATCACTGGTCTTCGCGATGGGCGGTGCGATGCTGATCATCAAACCGGGATTCAACTTCACCTCGATGATGCCTGCTCTGGCAGGGCTCACTTCGGCTTTCATGGCAGGAATAACCTACACAATCATCAGTTACCTGGGAGGAAAGGAGAACAGCTATACCATCGTATTCTTTTTCTCGCTCGTCTCCACAATCATCTGCCTTCCCTTTCTCTTTTTTGATCCGGTCATGCCCTCCCCTATGCAGCTGCTCACGTTGATCGCAGCAGGATCGATGGCCGCAGGCGGCCAGATACTTCTCACTGCAGCGTACAGATTCGCTCCCGCGGGAGAAGTATCCATCTATCAGTATTCGCAGATTGTGGTATCAAGCATCCTCGGCATCTTTGTATTCTCGGAGCTCCCCGACTACCTGAGCATTATCGGATACGTCCTCATTTTCATCGGAGGCTACCTGATGTATCTGAGAGGTAGAAACAGCACTAGGAAGATACCTGAAAAATAGAAGAGGTTCATTCAAACAAAGTCACCCACACAGTGACATCGTGAGGAGCAGGCACATTTCCGCCGAAATAAGGATAGGAGAGGTACTTTCTCTTCGCATGATACGCGGGTGATTTAAGAATCTCCTCTTCCTTTCCCTTGTAACGGAAAATATACCTGTCTTCCTTGCTCTCAATACTTCCCTCGGCGGTCTCCCCTACTTCTACAGTTCCCAGGAGAACACTCTCCCGGGTCCCTGAGCCATCGGTATACGCGTAAGCGAGAATCTCAAGTGAGTCGTTGAACCATCGCCACCCGAAGCGGCCCGAGTAGGTGTGAATATGATCAGCTGAACCTTCGGCGAACCCGAAGAGTTTATTTATGTCGCTCTGTTCGCTTCCTATATCGTACCGGGCTGATTCATCGAACCGGAAAGCGAACCTCATGGTATCGGTATCTACATAGGTGAAAAAATCATGCGTTGAGTAGTGATTACCTTCCCGAATCGTATATGCTATCTCTTCCCCGAAATCGGAGTACACAGAACAGGAGGGGAGAGTGAGAAGAACACAGATGAATACAGTCAGGCTGACAGCTCTCATACCCTTACTATACCCCTGAGCCGGGGGAAAATGAAAGGTTGAAATCAGAAAAGACAGACCTCTCAGGTAATGCTGGAGAATATCTCATTTGCTACTCTTTCCATTTTTCGATATGCTCTAAAGAGACAGAGGAGAATGATATGAGAGCACTGCTGCTTGAAGGGCTGAACTTTTATCCGACAGAGGAAGATCTCGCAAAACTCAGAGATACGTTTCCTTCCGTAGAGATCGTTGTAAGAAAACGGGGCGGTTATGATGCGTCAGATATCGAGACCTTTGACATAATCATGGGCTATCCCAGGACAGAAGATCTTAAACAGGCGACCCGGCTGAAATGGCTGCAGAGCCCTGCTGCCGGAGTCAATGCTTTTGCTGATCTCTCACTCTTTGCCAACAAGGACGTCATCCTGACGAAGGCCTCCGGCACCTACGGCAGGCAGATCGGGGACCATGTCATAGGCTTCATCATCGCGCATAATCATCAGTTTCTCCTTCACTATAAGAGAATGAAAGAGAAGATCTGGAAGCGGACGTTTCCAGAAAAGGATCTGTGGTCCTCGAAAATAACCATCATCGGTTTCGGTGATCTCGGCGAGCAGATCGCACGAAAAGCGAAGGCTCTCGATATGAGAGTCGAAGTCGTGCGGAAAAACGTACCTGACACCCCTCATCCTCTTGTTGACAGATTCTACCCGACAGAGGAGATGAATGAGGCACTTATCTGTTCTGATTATCTTGTCATTGCTGCAGCGGGAACCGCGGAGACCCACCATATGGTCGATGCTCATGCTCTTTCCTGTATGCCAAAGGGCAGTGTCATCATCAATGTAGCCCGCGGGACGCTTATCGATGAGGTGGCGCTGGCGGCAGCTCTCCAGAACGGAGATATCGGAGGAGCGTATCTCGATGTCACTGAAGTGGAACCTCTTCCCGAAGACAGTCCCCTCTGGTCAATGGAGAACGTCCTCATCACCTCTCACTCCTCGGGATTGTCGCGTAATACAACGCCGATCGTGTACGACCTCTTTTTCAAAAACCTGACAGCTTTTCTTGAAGGAAATCCGATGAAAAATGTGGTGGACTTCGAGCGGGGATATTGAGCAGTATCCCTCTAGCGGATTTTAATTCACCTAATCTTTACCGATCCTTGATTGCCTTCTCTCTATACCCTTATTACACTGTAGATAAGAAATAAATATCAGGAGGAGTCTATGGATACAAAAGATACAGATACGATTGTGGAAGAAGCTGCAGAGAAGAAAAAGAAACCTGCTGCAGGAAAGAAGAAGACAGAAAAGTCTGAAGACGTCACTATCGAAGCGGAATCCGTCGGCATCGAGATCGATGAAGGTTATGAGCAGGATGAAACCCTCCATCTTGCCTACTACGATAACCACGCTATCACCGCGTTGATCCTCGCAATACTTTCAGTTGTAACGCCTTTCCTCGGATTCGGTCTTGGCGGTGTAGTAGGACTCACCCTGGGTATCATCGCATTATATCAGGTACGGCAGTCAGTGAAACTGTTTGAGAACTCGATGACTCAGACAGCGAAGGTACTCGCGATCATAGGTATCATTCTGTCAGTTCTCGCGATCACCCTGACGATAGTCTTCTGTGTTTCAGCTATGTGGCGGATCAATTCATTGTATCAGCCGAATCAGTTCTACTTCAGACCCCAGATGACTTATTATCACCGTTTCTTCTAACCGGGAGTCAGTTATACACCGGAGGGCCTCCTGAATATCCGTTCAGATGGCCCTCCTCTTTTGATATATACCTTGTTCAGGCTTATTTGATTCTGTCTTTTGCATCCTTAAGGAGTTCAGCAAGCTTTGCCGAGGGATCCTTGAACTTTGAAAGGAAGATCATGGCTGCAATGATATACGGTTTGAAGGAAGCTTCCTTATAGAGAGGAACGCGGTAGCGGTCAAAGACTGAAGCCTCGACTTCACCCTCTTTGCAGCTTACGCCCGTGATATCTGCAGGGAGACAGTGCATGTAGAGAGCCTTCCCGTCTTTCGTGGTTTTCATCAGCTCTTCGGTGCATTCCCAGTTCTTGTATTCCGCGTTGTTCAGGAGACAGCGCTTCTCAAGATCCTTGAGTTCATCAAATCTGCCCTCACCAACCATCTCGGTTCTCTCTTCCATGACGGCAAAGGGAGCCCAGCTCTTCGGATAGACGATATCGGCGTCCTTGAAAGCCTCTTCCATGCTGTTCACCTTGGTGAAGGATCCGCCGGAGGCTGTAGCATTCGCTGAGGCGACCTCTTCAACTTCCTTCATCACGTTGTAGCCCTCCGGATGAGCAAGGACAACGTCCATGCCGAAACGGGTGAACAGACCGATGATTCCCTGAGGAACAGAGAGGGGTTTTCCATAGGAGGGGGAATAAGCCCAGGTCATTGCTACTTTCTTACCCTTCAGGTTCTCGACTCCGCCGAAGTGGTTGATCACGTGCAGCATGTCTGCCATCGACTGGGTGGGATGGTCGATATCACACTGAAGGTTGACGAGGGTCGGACGCTGCTCGAGAACGCCGTCCTCAAAACCTTCCTGTACGGCCTCTGCTACTTCTTTCATGTAGGTGTGGCCCTTGCCGATATACATATCATCTCTGATTCCGATGATATCAGCCATGAAGGAGACCATGTTTGCTGTTTCTCTCACTGTCTCACCGTGAG